>NZ_JBHTLI010000001.1:1147502-2197135 GCF_042678405.1 Salegentibacter chungangensis
CACCTGCTTAACCCCGCAATTATCACTTGTTGTTGGATTACCGAGGGTCACTCCAGAAGCGCTACAAGCTCCAGGATCATTATTTACATTTACTTTTGAAGGAGCGGTGATAGTTGGATCTAGGTTGTCCTCGACAACTAAATTAATCTCTTTTACTGCTGGATCATTATTGCTATCGGTAACAGTTATAGTATAGGTTCCCGGAGCGAGATTTGAAATGTCCTGATTAGTTGAAGAATAACTGCCAGGACCTGACCAGGAATAAGAATAGGGAGTAGCACCTCCGGAAATTGAAATTGAGATCGAACCGTCTGATGCCCCGTTACAGGAAACATTTACGGCAGAGTCAACTGTTATAGCAGGAGCTGCGTATTCGTTTGAGGCTGATAAATATGTTCCCGAAAATATTAAAAATAACACCAGGCAATTTTTGAATATTTTGGGCAGAGTAATTTTTCCCATAGGCAATTGGTAGTTGCAAATCAGGGATAAAATTACATATTATTAATTAATCAAAGCAGTTTTTCTTAAAAAAATACAGGTTTAAGTGTCTAAAAAACAGGATGAAAGGTTTGATTTATTCTCTACACACCTATTTTGTAAGATAAAACTTACATTTATGTAGGAACTACTTCATAATGAACTTTTTATCTATTACTCCTTTTTCGCTTTTCAGTTTAACTATATAAACAGCAGATCTAAACTGTCTAACTTTAAGAATGAACTCTTTAGCCTGTTCAATATCATCAAATGACTGGATCATTCTGCCGTTGAGGTCATAGATCATTACCTCCGAAATTTCAAGTTCATCAGGATTAAATACCTTCAATTCTCTGGTATTACGGTAATACCTAAGATCTACACTCTCTGATAATGGAGCTTCGGGTTCAGTTTCTACCTGAGGAGCAAATATGATTTCGAACCTGTTATGCACATCTCCAGGTTCTGCAATTGCATCATAGAATCGTTCTGTTAGGTTATGTACACTGTCTAAGGCTTTATCTCGTAAGTATACCTGTTTTTTTGCCGGCCAGTTTTGGAGGGAATCGATCTGAATTTTGAACCATCCATTTTCCTTGACCTTTAGCCCAAGGGGTAAAACTTGATCCTTGTCAAAGTCCGGTACGGCTTGTATCACAAGTTTTTGACTGTCAATCAGCCAGTACATATCTTCAGCATTATTCTCAATTAGAGGGGCATCATAGCCAAGATCAAAACCATCTGTGGTGATTTCATCTTCAGTAGCTAATAATTGCCTGTGGTAGCCTAAAGGAGAATGAAACTTCAGCCTTATTTTGGCTCTGGTGTCAAGTTCTGCCGTTTGCCTGTTTTGAGATCTGTGCATCAGGAATATCGAGGATGCGCCTTCTCTGATCCCTGCTCTTTGACTATTCTTAAATACAATATCTCCTCCCTGTACATTTATTCCATTATTTAAGTTATCGTCTAATCCCGTATTCACAAAGAAGCCCTGAGCAACTGGAATATATCGTTGCGGTTCTTTTGTTCCTTTTGCATCATTGTCATTTATTCTTTCATCATTCGAAATAGCAGGGATCCCTCCTGCAAGGGTGTAGGTGGCATAACCACCAACATATTCTCTTAGAATGTGCGTTTGCCCTGCAAAATGATCCCAGAAATAGATAGCTCCGTTAAAGATATTACTTGTATTAGTAGCACCGGCTACTTGTGCAGAGTTGAGATTGTCTAATATAAAGAGATCGGCATCCATAGCACTTGGGTAAGGATTCCCTATCAAATAGTTTTGAGTCATTCCTATGTTTCTGGTAAAATCCCCATTGTGAGGTTTACCTTTAAAGACATAGTTCTGACGGTCACTAATGGCTGCACTACCTTCGGTTCCTTTCATTGTGTAACCCTCACCGGTTCTCAAATTGCCGTTAGCTCCAATCCAGATCCATTCTTCATACACATCGGCAGTACCTCTAAATCTCCACATCCAGTAGGTGCTGAGGGTAATTGGAGAGGTAAGGGCACCATCCGCAGCGGCATAAGGATATTGGTAATTAATTGGACCGGGGTTGACAGAATTCGTTCCGTCATATAATACCTGGTTTATTGAATAATCTGCATTATTTGCTGCTCCCTGAAGGCTTACCGGGCTTGACCAGTAGTTATAATTGTAACTGCGTTTTGTTCCCTGTTGGTCACGTTCTAGCCATCCTTGGCTGGCTTCTGCCAATAGGCTGCCCTGGTCCTGAAGTAACTGGGATTCTCCTACAAGATCTATGTTTCCGTCAAGGAGTAAGTAATTTGTAACCCTCAACATTTGTCCGGTGTTATTCTCATTTAAAGCTCCTCCTGCGGCCATAGTAAGTAGTTTTCCGGGAGTATCAGATAATAAACCTAAGACAGTAATGTCCCGCGATCCAGAGTCAATATTATGAGAAACCTGAGCGATATTCCACTCAATAGGGGTTCCGTCTACCCCGGTGCTGTGTGGTGGATCCCAGACTGCTGGCCGAATCCATGTATTATCTGTTCCCCAGGTTTGGCCATCTGTTGCAGAAATATATGGTAGGGGAGCGGTATTTTGCTGATTGGTCTCCATATTGTGCATTCTTCCGGGTTCTGATGTTTGAGCCAGGTCTGGGGTTAGTCCATTATTAGGCATAAGAGCAGGATCAAATGCAACAAGATTTGCCGGGTCTGGGTTTGACGAGATTAATCGGTAATAGCCCAAAAGATCTGAATAAACAAGACCATCCGGTACATCCATAGGAATTAGTTCTCCCATTTGGGCACCGTTGTCTATCAATCGCTGGTTCATCATAAACCTGATCTGGTTTTCTGTAAGCGGCTGATTCCATATCCTCACTTCTTCAATCCATCCGGAAAAATAATTATCTGGCTGTTGAGTAGTGTCGTCATATCCCGCGCCGATAAGGAATGGGAAAATACCTCCGGAACCTTGACTACTCCCAGAAGTTTCTTTAGAGTCGGAAATTTCAATTCCATCAATATATAATTTAGCGGTTCCTCCTCCGAAGGTGACTGCCAGGTGATACCATCTTCCATCTAAATCTAAACTTTTATTAGAGGTAATGGGTGTACCGCTCCATTTAAAGACAGGCTTAGCGCCTGCATTCAGGTATAATTCATATCCTTCACCGGCAAGTATGGTTGCGACTTTACCTGTTCCGGGACCATTCTCAGACTCCGGGCGCACCCAGGCTTCAATACTTTGGGCGCCGGAATAAGAATCTTCTATGGCAACATAATCATCAATTCCATCGAAATCGAGAGTCGTGCAATCAAGAACGCCGAAGGTAAGATCATCATAAGTGACCTCGCAGGGACTGTCCGGGTCCTGGGTTATCTTCCATCGTACAACATATTGTCCGGGCACGCCGGGGGTAAATACAGCATTAGGGTCATTGATCGGCTCTATAGAAGGATCATCATTTGTGAAGTGGCTGGGTGAATAAGTATATCCTGCCGGTCCTGAAACCAATTCCCAGGATGCGGTAGATTCATCATCTTCGGGGAATTCTGTTACTTCACCCTGATATGCGCCTGTGATCACTCCATTAAGCTGAATTTTATCATCGCCGCAATCATCTTCTATAGCAGTGGCTGTCGAAGTATAGTTGTCAAATACATAAACACTTATCGTTTCGAAATTTTCGACATTGGAGCAGGTATTACCATTTGAGTCAAGAACTACTTTTGTTCTTACCTCAAAATTATTCCATCCAATTAAAGTTGGAGTGTAAGTTTCTGTATTATTAGTACCTATCAGGATAGGGTTATCCGGGTCAGTATAATCTGTCCATTCCATCGTAAGCCCTTGCGGCCCTTCAGGGATAGCTATATTATCTATCGCCCAGACATCACCAATTCTTGTTCCTACATAGCTGAATCTTATTCTGAGGTTATTAAAGCCTACATAATCACCAAGATCAATTTGGATCTTGTTTTCGGGCCTTGTGTCTATTGTTCCCAATCCGAAATCTGCTAAATGATCACTGGTTATTCCCTGGTCGGTTTCAGTAGGAGTTTTGTAGTATAGTGTTGTATAGGTGTTACCACCATCGGTTGAGATTTCCACGCTTATGGAGGCTCCTGGGGTAAGGTTGTATGCCTGGTCAAAAGTAAGGATTCCGGGGTCTGTTGCTGAAATGCCGAATACAGGAGTTTCCATAGTAGCCGAATTATTGCTCGATACTACGGCGAAACCTTTGTTCCCATCCTCAATTCCGGATCCCCACTCCGTATCATAAAAGCTATAGGGCGGTGTGAGATTTGCGGTAGTGAACGGGTGAGGAGTTGCACGTTTCCACCTGTCAGGCCTCGTGTTATTCGCATCTGTATCAAACCCGATATCCGTTGTACTTCCGTTTCTTCTTACTCTCCATCCGTGATTGGTTATCCCGGCATTATCGAAATAACCGTCATCATTAATGGTAGATCCGCTCTGGTAACCGGTTTCAGAACTTAAACGTACTTCCTCACCAAAACATACAACTCCGGGGTCTACTGTTACCGGATTAGGTTTAATATCTGAAGGGATCACACTGATGATAGCTGTTTCTGAAAATACATTTGGAGTACAGGCCCCGCTGGCTATTTCAACACGGAACACGGTAGTCTCGGAGATATTTAAGTTTTCGATCTCATTAGCCGAAAGACTAAGGCCGGTAAAGCCTGAAATCGTCGACCAGCTGGTGGCAGAAGCACCCCTGTATTGCCATTGTACCACCTCACCAATAATTCCGGTAAGGTTTAGAGGTGCTGCATAACCGGCCCCCGGATTTTCACATACGAGAAATACGCGGTCCCCTGTTGCAAAATTCAGTTCTCCACCTTCAGGAACGGGGTCTATTTGAATGTCAAATTCTGCTGAATAAACGTCGGTACAAACCCCGCTGCTTAAAAGGACCCTGAAGCTTGTAGCTTCCTGCAGGTTCATATCAGTAAAATCGAAAGTTGTAAGTCCGGCAGAATTTGCGATTGGAGTCCAGGCGGAAACCGAAGCATTGTTGTATTCCCATTGCTCGATGTTCCCTTCCTGGCCGGTAAGCTCAAGACTTCCGCTGGTGTTGGTGATACACAGGCTGGATGGTCCGTCCAGGGTGCCGCCAACGGGGAGAGGGTCTACCGTGATCGTAAATTCATCGGTATTTATACAACCGGCAGAGTTGGTTGCCGTAATGGTATAGGTTGTGGTTTCCGTTGGAGAAAGATCTGCAGAACTGCCGGTGAAGCTATTTCCGTTAGCATCCTCCCAGAGGAAAGTGGTGGAATTACCGGAGTCATTCGTGTCAGATACTTCTGCTGAAACCGTGTCTCCCTCACAAATTGTAGCGTCAGCCGGAGGAACAATTAGTGGAAGTTTATTAATATTTACAGTGATCTTCTCTCTTTCTCCTTCACAATTATTAATATTTGTCTGGCTCACCCAATATTCAAGAGTTCCGGCGGCCGTTGTCTGCGGGCTCGGAGCTTCGGTCAATGGAGTAGTTGAAGAAGCACTATCATACCAGTTGAGAGTGGCATCAGTCTCCGGAGTGGCAGTTAGGGCAGAAGCTGTTTCCCCAAGACAATAATTTATGGTAGTTCCATCAACTGTGGGTTTATCTGGTCTTGCATAAACAAAGACTTTGATCATAGCAGGATCACTTTCACAAAAAACAGGCGTTTGTGTGACATAATAAGTGAATTCAGCCGGACTGTCGGTAACCGGAACAGGGGCACTGGATAGAGGATTCATATTTTCATCATACCATTCCAGATTAGTGCCGTTTGCTGTTAAAGCAACCGCTGTTTCACCTGTACAATACTGAACATTTTCTACCACCGGAGCATCCGGAACCGGATTTACTTCCAGTTTGAAAGAATTTGAAATTGCTTCCGGGCAGGTAAAATTGTTTTGGGATCCGTCAACCTTAACTGCGTAGGAACCTTCATCAGACTCTGTGACATTGTTAATGGTTAGAATTCCTTCATATACATCAAACGTGTAATCTTCATAATTACTGAGAGACTGAATTTGGCTTGTTACCCTGGTTCCGTCAATTGCGATTGGATTTCCGTTTGAGTCGATCCACTCAAAATCAAGAGGTGCGCCATTGGCGTGAACTACAAACCTGAAGCTCACCGTTTCATTTCCTGTTTCACAAACCACCACATCCACTGCAGGTTCTACGATCACAATATCCTCATCTACATTTAATGTCACAATATCAGACTGTACCTGAGAAGCTTCGGTAGGAGTGCAGGCATTGGTACCCGATACCATTACGTAGTATTCTCCTGCATCTTCAGAAGTAGCTACTGGTAAGGAAAGTACTGGAGATTCAGCTCCGGGTATGGCGCTGCCGTCCTTATACCACTGATAAGTAAGGTCATCTCCCGTAGCTGTGACAGAAAATTCAGCATCCTGAGTGGAGCAGATTCCAATGTTGAATGGCTGGGAAGTAATTTTCACCTCCTCGTAAATGGAGATGTCTAAGGTGGCCACTTCTTCAGGACATCCACCAAATGCAGGGATTGTATAGGTTATAGTATAATCACCCGAATTCTCATTGCCGGGATTTATACTTCCGTCATTCGGATCTATAGTTAATCCTGTTGCAGTGAAAGTTCCGCCTTCGTAAGTTCCCGTTCCCGTCAATGTAGGGGTGAAGGTTAATCCGGGAGAGGAGGTATTACAAAATTCGGTTTGATTATCAGGAAAAGCAATGGTGACCACCGGATCCGGAGCTACAGTAATTGTAACCGATCCGCTCACTCCGGTGGAACAGTCCGGGGCATCCGGATATGCTACCGATTGTACTGCGTATACAAAATCTGTATCACTATTTGAAGTTGCTGAAAGGGCACCGGTATTTAAAGTACCGTCCCCGTTAGCGTCGAGATTGAAAGTATATGGGTTGGTGTTGTCGCCGTTAATGGTATAAGTTACTATCCCGTTAGGAATTCCATCGCTAAAGGAAATGTCTGCATCAGATCCGCTACAGATTTCAGCATCACCGCTAATTGTTACCGTAGGGGTAGGTCTTACAATTAGTGAAGCTGAAGATGAAGAAACAGGTTCACATTCATAATCTGAAGGCCCTGTAATTTCTACATAATAATCCCCTGTATCGGCCAGGCTAGCAGGATCTATATTCAGAGTTGCAGAGGTTCCTCCTGAAACAGCTGAGCTGGAACCCGGGCTGCCTTTAAACCACTGATAAGTGAAACCTGAACCTAAAGCAGCTCCGCCAACTGATGCCGAAACGCTAATGCTTGCAACCCCATTTTCGCAAACGCTCTGTGATTCGGGTTGGGTATCTATAGTGATATTTTGGTCTATGATAAGACTTGCGGAGGCCGAGGTCACGGAAGAGCAGGGAGCCGTGCCGCTAACCACAACAATATAATCTCCTGCATCAGAAATGTCAAGATTGCTCAAATTTAAAACATTGGCGGTACCACCTGGAACCTCGTTCCCTGGAGTCGCGCTGCTCTTAAACCATTGGTATGTAAGACCTTCTCCTGTAGCGGCAACTTCAAATTGTGCACCTCCGGCTTCACAGGCTCTCACCTCAGAAGGTTCAGATGTAATGACCACCTTTTGGATAATATTTACATCGGTAGTAACGTCAATTTCTTCACAACCTCCGGACGCAGGAATAGTGTATATTATGGTATAATTGCCCGGTGTGCTTAGGGAAGGATTGATTTCTCCCGAACTGGCATCTATACTTAATCCCGAATCTGCGGAGAAAGTGCCACCTGTGTAATCTCCGGTGCCGGTTAAATCTACTGCCAGGCTTGTGCTGGAGGTACACGCATCTTCATAGGATATTGCTGCAGAAGGAGTAGGTGTCACCGTAATTGTGGCTGAACCCGTTACTGATCCTGAGCAGGTAGGGTCGTCAGTATATATTGCTGATACAAGCTGAAAAGTTGTAGTGTTAATCAGAACTCCGCTGTCAAGACTTGCCTGCCCGGAAGCATCCAAAGTAATATTCTGGTTAGCTCCTCCGTTAATTGTATAAGTAACCTGGATATTTGGAGAGCCGGTGAATGTTATTGGAGAAGCATCTCCTTCACAAATGGTGGCATCTCCGGAAATACTTGCACTTGGTGCATCACGAAAGATAATCTTCATTTCATCGTAAAAATCACCGGTACAGGAACCACCTGGAGTGGCATCCGGAGAAACTCTAATGATTACCTCGTTGAGATTTTGAATGTCATTATTACTTGGGATATATTGAAATGTGAAATTACCAACCTTTCCATTAGGTACATTATTAAAGGTTCCGGATCCGCTAATAATTTCGGGAACGATCTTAAGCTTGGCTCCGTTGAAATCTATATTTCCTGAAATGCTCACCGGATTTGGTGTTCTGCATACCGTTTGATCTTCGCCGGCATTAACTTCTACATAATTTCCAATATTAATACCTTCGGTATTATTGACATCGGTATAATAAGTTGTAAAGCTGCTTTCTCCACAGATATTCACCGCTGCAACCTTTACAAAAACACTGTTGGGATAATTTGAATTGGCTGGTACATTCACGGTTATTTTTTCGGTGTCGCTTCCATTAGTAATAACCCAGCCGGAAGGAAGATCCCAGTTATAACTGTCAGCATTAGCTACCGGAGCTACTTCAAAGGTAAGCCCGTTTATAACCGGACAAATATTTATTACCGGGTTCCCATTACTGTCTGTTCCAGAAATGCTGCCCGGTTGAGCAGGTGCTCCGGAAACTCCGGTAACACTTAAACTTGCCAGGGCGCTTGTTCCGCAATTGTTTTTTGCAGCGACTGAAATATCCCCGGATGGGCCGGTAGTTACCGTAATCGAGTTGCTGGTGCTACTGCCGGACCAGCCACCTGGCAGGCTCCAGATATATTCTGTGGCGTTCTCTACCGGATCTATCGTATAGGTTTGGCTTGTTCCCTGGCAAACTTCAACAGGGCCGTCAATTGCTCCGGGCGTCTCCGGTGCAGGAGGATCAACACTAACTGAAAGATTGCTTTCAGGCCCTATCCCGCAGGAGTTTTCCGGCTTAACGCTTATATTTCCGTCTTGTCCGTAATTTCCTGCATTAACAGTAATTTCGCTCGTTCCGCTTCCGGCAGTAATGCTCCAGCCGTTTGGAACGGTCCAGTTGAATTGGGTTGCTTCTGCAGGTCCACTAACGGAATACTTGACCTCATCTCCCGGGCAGATTACCGTATTGCCACTTGTAATTGTTTGTGTAATGCTTCCGGAGCTTACCGGAGTACCATCTTTAACAGTAATATTCCAGGTGTAAGCGGCACCGGTGTCACAATCGTTCTTGGCGGCGACACTTAAATCTGCTGTTCCGGTAGTTCCGGTGGTTACTGTGATAGAGTTTGTAGTACTTGATCCCGTCCATCCTGATGGTAAAGTCCAGATATATTCTGTTGCATTGGAGACCGGTGAAACGCTATAGGTGACCGATGTGCCCGGGCAGACTTCCGATGGTCCGGAAGAAGGACCTGGTGTGGCCGGAGTGCCGGGTTTAACGCTTACCGATATACTGCGAGCAGAGCTTATTCCGCAGTCATTTTCAGCGGTTACCGAGATATTTCCATTTTGTCCTGAGTTTCCAGGGATTACTGTAATTGTAGACCCGTTGTTGGTGTCAAAACTCCATCCTGAAGGTAAGGTCCAGTTGTAGCTTGTTGTAGTAGGATCATTGCTTACGGAATACTCAACAGGAGTTGTAAGGCTTCCCGGACAAACCTCTGTAGGACCTGTAATATTCCCAGGTTGTGACGGGGTGCCGTCTTTAACATTGACCGATAACGTGGACGTAGGACTTGTCCCACAACTATTTTTTGCGGCTACGCTAATATTTCCGGATCCGGAACTGCCGGTGGTTACTGTGATCGAATTTGTTGAACTTGATCCGCTCCAGCCGGAGGGGAGAGTCCATATATATTCGGTAGCATCTGCTACAGTTGAGACAGTGTAGGTCTCCGAAACACCGGGACAAACTTCATCAGTTCCACTAATGGCTCCAGGCTGGGCCGGCGTACCTGGTTTTTCTGTGATAGTAATAGTGTTACTTGAGAAATTGGGAGTACAGGGAAGGCTGGATTGTACAAAAAGTTGTACTTGGTCTCCTCCACTAAGAGTTAAACTGCTAAAGCTACTTCCTGAACCCTGGCTCACTCCGTTCACCTTCCAGTCATAAACCGGGCTGCTTCCGGCATTCGTGAGTGAAGCAGAAAAGTTCACGGTTTCGCCGGGACAAATATTTGTTTGATTAGCCGAAATTGTAGCCGTTCCCGTTCGGTTTTGGTTAACAGTAACAGTGATTGAATTACTCAATTTAGTGACCGAATTGTCGGCATCGCAAATGATTTTTAAGCGAATCTTATCGTTGTTGGATAGGGAAGTCGAGGTAAAGGTAGTGCCTGTTTGTCCTCCAATATCGGTATTGTTTCTTTGCCATTGATAGCTGATTCCGCTTCCGGCATTGGTTAGTGAAGAGGTAAATGTTATGCTTTGACCCTCACAGAAAGTAGTGGGGTCATTGGTAGAAATACTAACCGTAGTATTACTATCAATATCGGTACACTGGCCCATCGAAAGTTCAGGAAGGAGGGCCAAAATAAAGATCAGAAAGAATAGTTTTTGCTCAAGTAATTTTATTCCCATAATCGCAAAGATTTTAAGGTTTCATCAAGTACGTAGGGGTAATTCTAAGTGGTAAAGAGCTCAAGAAATCTCTTTGGGGAAGAGCTGATTAACAAATAAAAATAGTCTATTTTACTGAAAACTAGAGTTTTAATCGATAAAATGTGCTTTTATTCGATAAAAAGATTTTTAAATGCCTGGAATCTTATCAGTTTTTAATTTCAAAAGCTTTGAAAGCTATACCGGAAAGCATTAATGCTTAAAAATTAATAATGGTTATTTGCAGATAATGACCTTATGGGAAGAGCTGGAATGAGAGCTGGATAATAAGACAAAAAAAGCCACAGCAATTGCTGTGGCTTTTTTTGTCATTTTAGTTGAGCAGATTATTCGCCCATAAATGGATACCTGTAATCTGTTGCAGGAACAAAAGTTTCTTTGATCAATCTTACTGAGACCCATCTCATAAGATTCATTTTAGAACCGGCTTTGTCGTTTGTACCACTGGATCTTGCTCCACCAAATGGTTGTTGTCCAACAACAGCTCCTGTAGGCTTGTCATTGATGTAGAAGTTACCGGCAGCATTCTGAAGCAGATCTGTAGCCTGAGCAGCTGCATAACGGTCTCCTGATAAAATTGCACCGGTAAGGCCATAAATACTTGTGTTATCTACAATTTCACAGATGTCAGCCCATTTCTTTTCATTAAAATTTTTGTCGTCATACACATACACCGTGACAACCGGACCAAATAATTCGGTTTCCATAGTTGTATAATGCGGATCTGTAGTAAGAATAACGGTAGGTTCGATAAAGTAACCTTTAGATTTGTCATAATTACCTCCTACTACGATCTCGGCCTTGTCGTCTTTTTTAGCTTTGTCAATATAGCCGGCCAGTTTATCGAAGGCTCCTTCGTGAATAACTGCATTAATGAAGTTGTTCATATCTTCAGGAGATCCCATTTTAAAGGATTCTACGTCTTCAACTACATAGTCCTTGATCTCCGGCCAAAGACTCTTAGGGATGTAAACACGGGAAGCAGCACTACATTTTTGTCCCTGGTATTCGAAGGCACCTCTCGAGATTGCCGTGGCTACTTGTTTTGCATTGGCGGTCGGGTGAGCAAGGATAAAGTCTTTTCCTCCTGTTTCCCCAACTATTCTAGGGTAAGTTTTATAGTTGTGAATATTCTTACCTATTTTTTCCCAGATTCCTTTGAAGACATTGGTACTACCTGTGAAGTGAATTCCTGCAAAATCAGGGCTGGCGAGTACGGCATCGGTGATCATTTCCGGGTCACCGTTAATCATATTGATAACTCCGTCAGGAAGACCTGCTTCCTTAAATACTTCCATAATCACCTGTGCGGAAAGCATCTGGCTGTCACTTGGTTTCCATACGGCAACGTTACCCATTAACGCAGCACTTGACGGAAGGTTTCCTGCAATTGCTGTAAAGTTGAAAGGAGTGATCGCGTAAACAAATCCTTCAAGAGGTCTGTATTCTACACGGTTCCAGTTTCCGTCAGAAGATTCCGGCTGGTCGTTGTAAATCTGAGACATATACTCAACATTGAACCTAAGAAAATCGCAGATCTCACAGGCTGAATCGATCTCGGCCTGGTAAATGTTTTTTGACTGCCCGATCATAGTCGCGGCATTCATTTTTTGTCGGTATGGGCCTGAAATAAGATCGGCAGCTTTAAGGAAAATAGCGGCACGCTGTTCCCATTCTAGCTTAGACCATTTTTTTCTGGCTTCTAAAGCTTCTTCTATAGCTTTTTCAACATGTTTTTTCTTCGCAAGGTGGTAAGTTCCCACCTCGTGTTTATGGTCGTGAGGAGGATTAATGGTTTTTGTGTCTCCTGTTTTAATTTCCTCGGATCCAATATATAAAGGAACCTCTGTCTTCGTATTAAAAAGGTCTTTGTATGTAAGTAATACTTCTTCTCTTTCCGGGGTTCCCGGTGCATAAGTTTTTACGGGTTCATTGACCGCAATAGGAACTTGAAAAAATCCTTTTCCCATAATAATATTTTGTTTTTAAATGTTTTTGAAAATTGTGATGTTAAAGGTAAAAAAATTAAGTGATTTTGAGTGACCTGTAAATCGCATTCACGAAAGCTTAACTTTTTTCGTAAATTATGAATTATCCTTAAGAAAATTTTATGTGTACTATAAGCCTTGTGCCTTTATCAGGTTTTAAAAACTCCTTTATTTTAACGTCCAACAGAGACGAGGCGGTAGGGCGTGAAACCCTGCCTCCGGAGTTTAAATCGCTAAATGGCGTTAAAGCGCTTTTTCCCCAGGATAAAGTCGCCGGTGGTACGTGGATAGGAGTGAGTGAATATAAGCATGCGATTTGCCTTATGAACGGAGCTTTCGAGAAGCACGAAAGAAAAGATAATTACAGGAAAAGCCGCGGCTTGATCGTGACCGACTTGCTGGAAGCTCAGGATGCAGTTGATACTATAGAAAATTATAATTTTCAGGATATCGAGCCTTTTACGCTGATCCTTGTCGACTGGAAAAAAGGGCTGGAGTTTTATCAGCTTGTATGGGACGGCCAAAAAAAGCATTTTAAGCAGCTGGAACTAAGGGATCATATTTGGTCTTCTTCGCCTTTGTATGATAAAACAGCAAAGCGTATGAGAAAAGACTGGTTCGAAGAGTTTAAAAGGAGTAAAGAGCTCACTGCAGAAAACATCCTGAAATTTCATCATAATGCGGGAACGGGAGATAAGAATACCGACCTTATTATTGACCGGGGATTTTTGAAGACCCAAAGTATCACGCAGATCAAAAGTGTGAATTCAGAAATAGACTTTTGGTACGAAAACCTGAAAGACCATAAGGTGACTAAAGAAAAATGGAACCTAGTTGATAGCGAAAGGAGCGCTTAATTTAAATGTTGGGATCTTAACCTTGAACTTTCTGGTAGATGTAAAGTTGACCATATTAAAGTGCCCGCTCATAGCACCAAAAGGAGCAGTGAGTAAGCAACCGCTTCTGTAAGAATGGGTTTCCCCGGGTTTCAGCACTGGTTTCTTTCCGATAACTCCTTCTCCTTCCACAATTTCAGTCCGGTTAAGGGCGTCCTTAATTTCCCAGAATCTTGAGGTGAGCTGAACAGAATCGTTGCTTTGATTTTCTATAGTGATCTGGTAACCGAAGGCAAAGCGCATCTTGTAGTTCTTATAGAACGCACCTTCAAAATTGGTTTCTACCGAAATTCTTATCCCTCTTGTTACTTGTTGAATCATCACTAGTAAATTGCGAAAGAGGCAAAGATTGAAATTATCCCTGCAACTATTGCTAAAATAAAAAATAATAGGTTTAAAAGAGTGAACTTTACAATGGTTTTAACACGTCCCTGCCTGTAAAAATTGCGCATTGCTTTGTAAAGGTAGTAAGCAAATATGGTGGTAGCGATAATTGTCCCCCAGTCTCCTTTTAAAAAGAAGTCTATGAATACTGCCAGGGCGAACAGGATAAAGAAAGTGGTTTGTACGTGGAATGTAAAAATAAGGTGTTCCATATAACTGAAGGCTCTTCTTATATAAAGTAACCAGATAAAGACTGCAAAGACCGGCAGGTAAAAGAAGATGATAAATGGGAGCTTGCTTAAGAAGTAATTGAAGAATATATTCGGGTTTGATTTTATAGCGTTCCAGTCTGCCGCTTTTTTATAAGTCCAGTGGTTTATTCCTGTCTGGGAATATTTCAGGCTGTCCATTGCCGTATTGGCATTCATTATTAAGGTCTCTTTGTTGAATCTCGAAAAAATATCCAGTTTCTTATATTCCTTTTCAAAAAAGCCTAAAGTGTCCAGGTGAGCTTCCGTAATATAAACGTCTTTGTAAGTTCTTTTTTGCTTTTTTTCAGCAGCAAGCTTCAGGGAGTCAAGAAAAGCCGGAACTTCCTCCTCGGTTGCTATTTTATCCAGTCGTGGTTGCAGTTTTTGAATACTGTCCTGGCTTATATACGCTACTTCGGGAGCGACATTATCAAAGGCCTGGGTGTCGAACTCCAAAGGATTTAAGAAGCTCCATATTAAAAAGAAGATAATGGAAGCGCTAAGGTAAAACCTGAAAGGGTTGGCATAGCGCATTCGCTTCCCCTGGATGTAGTCTTTGGATATTTTACCCGGTTTAAAAAGCAGGGCTCTAAGTGTTCGGTGCAGCCGGGAATCGTATGCAAAGAGACCGGAAAAGAATTCCGAAAAAAAATCGTCGAAAGTTAATTTCTTGGTGCTGTTCATCTGGCCGCAGCGTGGGCAATAGCGGTCGCTGATTTCCAATGGATAATCGCAGTTGAGACATCTGTCTCCGCGATATTTCATCAAAGAGCGTTTGATCTTCATCTGTTTTGATCCTGGTTAGTTTCTTATGTTCTTCGAATTGGCCTGGCCTATACCTATAATCCTGTCATAACGCCCTCCAATTTCGGTATAATAAACCAACACCTGGTACTGATTTTCGGTCTCGTCAAAATTCCCGCTAATAACACCTTCGTCTATAGTGCCGTCCTGTTTCAGTACAATATACTTATAATTATAATAGCCCTGTTTGAAAAGCCTTCCGGTTTCAAAATAGCCGCTTTCAGGGTTATAAGAAAGCCTGGTGCTGTTGTCTAAAGTATAATTGTTGAAATTACCGTAGAGGTGGACTTCGCTCCCCTCGGGAACTTGAAAATCCTGAAGTTTGAAATGCATCCAGATATATTCAGCTTCAATATCCGGGTTTTGAGCCCCTATGCTGTTTATTAAAAAACCGCCGTTAAGATCCGGATTATAGGTGTACGGGTCATCGGACCGAATAGCGTCCGGGAACAAAAAATGATGGTAAAGGTCTTTCACTTCAATATAATTAATGTCTATAGTGGTTGCCCTAAGGTCTTTATTGTCAAACTGCATAAACTCGTTACCGCCGGGAAAAGAGGTTTCCTGGTCATATTTGTAGATAAGGTCATTGGCAATAGTGTACTGCGGCTGGATATTTTTGATGGCGGTTTTCAGATTGTAATTCTGAATGATCACCACATTTACGGTCTGGTCAGGATTCTTAAGCAGCAGGTTTGGTGACTCCACACTAAAATTCACAACCTGCCTGGTGTCTATATATTTCAGGTCGCGGGCACGCTTGACCTCCACCGGAACTCTTGCAAGATTCTCATAGACCATAAATTTCCTGGAAAAGACAAGCTCGTCATTCTCGTTGAAGATCTTCAGCATATAATTCCCGGAAACCTTCAGCCCTTTTGTGTCTTCGTTGGGGATCTGAAGCTCATAATGAGAATAGGGCTGAAGGGTGTTATAGGAATTCTGGTAATTGAATATTCTTATATCGTCAAATCCATTCAGGTATTCAGATTTTGCCAGCTGTGAGGGGGTCCAGTCATAGTTGAAATGCTCTATGGTGTAATAATAATTGGCTTCATCACCAATAATATCGTCAAAGCTCAGGTTAATGGTTTCACCAAGCCTCAAGATGGGATTACCATTCTGAAACAGGGAATCCCCGTGAAATTTTATGCTTCTGATGTAGTTGGGAGGGAGCACTTCTTTTTCTTCCTGAGCAAGGAAGTGAAGAGGGAATTGGAAGAAAAGAATTAAAAGCAAAAAAGTTCTCATAAGCGGGTTTTGATTAACTCAAATGTAATTACAAAATTAATACAAGCTTTTTTAACATTTCATTTTAACAAATTTCGGACCGTAAAAAACTTGGTTTTCTTGGGATAAGTGAGGTGAAAATTCATAAATTTGCACGACTTTTAAATAAACTTTTTAACATACACTCCATCCTATGTCAAAAGACATTCGAATTAAAAGAGGACTATCTCTACGATTAGAAGGGGAGGCAGAAAAGGAGCTGGTAGAAGCTCCAAGGTCTAAAACCTTTGGAATCAAACCACCCGATTTTCATTCTGTTGTACCAAAAATGGTTGTAAAAGAAGGAGCTAAACTTCTTGCAGGCGATGAAATTTTCTTTTCAAAATACACCGACCAAATACGTTTCACAAGCCCGGTAAGCGGGACTCTTAAGGAGATTAAGAGAGGTGAAAAGCGTAAAATAATGGAGGTGATCATTGAAGCCGACCCCGAAGATTCTTATAAGGATTTTGGGAAAATGGATGCTTCAAGTTCTGATGCCGAAGCGGTTAAAAACCGTATTCTTGAAAGCGGTTGCGGAGCTTTTATCAACCAAAGGCCTTATGATATTGTAGCCGATCCTAAAGATACTCCAAAAGCGATTTTTATTTCAGCAGTAAGCACTGCACCTTTGGCTCCGGACTGGGGCTTTATTCTTAAAGATAAGGTGGCAGAAATCCAGGAAGGTATTTATGCCTTGCAAAAACTTACTCCCGGAAAAGTTCATCTTTCAGTAGATAGTAGTTCTGCCAAGGTTCTTGGGGACCTGAAAGGAGTAGAGCTTCACAATGTAAGCGGGCCACACCCGGCAGGAAATGTTGGAGTTCAGATTCATAAAATAGATCCTATCAATCAGGGAGAGCGTGTTTGGACCGTTAGTCCTGATGATTTGGCGATAATTGGTAATTTGTTCCTTACCGGAAGGTATGAAGCTAGCAGAACTGTTGCCGTTACCGGAAGTGAAGCTGAAAACAGGAAATATTACACTACCAAAATCGGAGCTAACGTAAGCGATCTTATTGGTCAGGCTCCCGATAGTGTAAGGATCATTTCAGGAAATGTGCTTACAGGACAGAAACTTAGCAATAATCAATATGTTGGTTTCTTCAACAATGAGGTGACTCTTATTCCGGAAGGAGATAATTACAGAATGTTTGGCTGGTTGCCATTTACCTACAATAATATTCACTCAAACTCCAGAACTTCCCTGTCCTGGTTGTTTCCGAATAAAAAATACAAACCTACCACAAACCTTAACGGAGAAGAGCGTGCTTTGGTTGTAACGGGAGAAATGGAAGAAGTACTTCCTATGGATATTTACCCGATGCAGCTTATTAAAGCCTGCCTTGCCGGAGATATCGAAAAGATGGAAAACCTTGGTATTTACGAGGTTTCTCCTCAGGATTTCGCGCTTGTGGAGTATGTGAATACTTCTAAGTTGGAGATCCAGGAGATTATTCGTCTTGGTTTGGATTTAATGATTACTGAAGTAGGTTAAAAAGCAGTTTAAGTTATGGAATGGATTAGACAAAAATTAGATAAAATAAAAGAGCCTTTTGGTCCAGGGAAGAAATACGAAAAGTTTTCTCCGGCAATCAATGCTTTGGATACTTTCCTGTATACTCCCAATCATACTACCAAAAAAGGTGCTCATATACGTGATGCTGTAGACCTTAAGAGAACTATGATCACTGTGGTACTGGCGTTAATTCCTGCTCTTATTTTTGGGATGTGGAATGCCGGTTACCAGCATTTCACTCAGTTGGGTGAGGAGCCGTCCTTTATAGATGCCCTTATTCACGGAGCCTGGAAAATTGTACCGATGATCGTGGTTTCTTACGTGGTTGGTCTTGGTATTGAATTCGCCTTTGCGATCTTCAGAGGTCACGAAGTAAACGAAGGATACCTGGTAACAGGATTGCTTATTCCTATGATTATGCCAATAGATATCCCGCTTTGGATGGTGGCAGTTTCTGTTGTTTTCGCAGTGGTCGTGGGGAAAGAAGCATTCGGGGGAACCGGGATGAATATCCTAAACCCGGCCTTGACGGCAAGAGCTTTTGCTTTCTTCGCTTATCCTACCTTTATGTCTGGAAATAAAGTTTGGGTTAGTGAAGCAGGCAATGTAGATGCGATTTCTGGAGAAACCATCTTAGGTTCTTTGGCTTCAGGAAATGAAGTGGCCTACAATTCAATGAATATGTTTACCGGTGTTATTCCGGGATCTATAGCTGAGACTTCAACTTTATTTATCCTGCTTGGAGCTTTACTTCTTGTATTGACCAAAGTTGGAAGCTGGAGAATTATGCTGAGTGCCTTTATAGGAGCCGCAGTTATGGGGCTTATCTTTAATGCGCTTCCGGCTATGGGAGTTGAAGGAAATGATCTTACAAATTTCGCCTGGTATAATCACCTGATTGTTGGTGGTCTTGCCTTTGGTATTGTGTTTATGGCAACCGACCCGGTTTCTGCAGCACAAACCTATAGAGGGAAATGGATTTACGGATTCTTGATCGGATTTCTTTCTATTATGATCAGGGTGTTCAACCCGGCTTATCCGGAAGGGGTAATGCTTGCGATCCTTCTTATGAACGTGTTCGCTCCAACCATAGACCACTATGTTGTTGAGGCTAACGTGAAGAGAAGAAAGAAAAGATTAAAAAGTGTAAACGCTCAAACAGCAGTTTAGTTATGGAAGAGAAATCAGTAAATAAAACAAATAGTAATGGCTATACTTTTATGTTTGCCATTATCCTTGTAGTGGTTGTTGCTGCGGTTCTTGCCTTTACGGCAACCTCTCTGCAACCTACTCAAAAAGAAAACGTGCGCCAGGAGAAAATGCAAAGTATCCTTGCTACCATAGGTATTGAAACCGACAGGGCCGGGGCGCAGAAGTTGTATGACCAATATATTACCGAAGAGGTAGCTCTTAATAAAGATGGTTCTGTAGCAGAAGATGTGGACGCGTTTAGTGTAGATCTTGCTAAAGAACTTAAAAAGCCGGTAGAGAAGCAGGTGTTTCCTTTATACGTGGCAGATGTTGAGGGGAAAAAGTACTATATAGTTCCTTTAAGAGGGAACGGATTATGGAACGCGATCTTTGGATATATTTCTCTTAAAGACGATGTGAATACCGTTAAGGGTGCAACCTTCGATCACCTTGGAGAGACTCCGGGTCTTGGAGCTGAAATCACCAAGGATTGGTTCAAGAAGAGCTTTGAAGAAGAGAAGATCTTTGACGACAACGGAAACCTTGTAGGGGTGTCTGTTGTTAAAGGAGATATAGATCCTTCAAACAAAGACGACAATAAGGTAGACGCAATTTCCGGAGCCACTATTACCGGTGACGGAGTTTCCAATATGATTTCAGAAAGGCTGAAGCATTATCTGCCTTATTTTGAAAAGCAAAAAGGATTTAAAGTAGCAACTCGATAATTATGGCTAAAGAGAAAACACATACTTCCGAAGAAAAGGAAGCAAAGAAAAAAGAAATGATCTTTTTCCTGTCTAGTTCTGATGAAAAAGAACATTTCTTGTCGAAGAAAAACAGAAAGTTATTATCAGATCCGTTAGACGATAACAACCCTATTACCGTACAGGTACTGGGTATCTGTTCGGCACTTGCGATTACGGTTCAGCTTGAGCCCGCAGTGGTGATGGCTATTGCGGTAATGGCGGTAATGGCGTTTAGTAATATGATCATTTCGATGTTACGTAATTTAATCCCCAGCCGAATCAGGATTATCGTTCAGCTTGTGGTGGTTGCATCTTTAGTGGTGCTTGTAGACCAGATACTGAAGGCCTACGCTTATGATGTTAGTAAGCAGCTGTCGGTTTTCATTGGTCTTATTATCACCAACTGTATCGTGATGGGACGTCTTGAGGCTTTCGCTCTTGGTAACGGGGTTTATAAATCTTTCCTTGATGGTATCGGGAACGCAGCAGGATACGGACTTATCCTTATTATTGTTGCATTCTTCAGAGAGCTTTTAGGTTCAGGGAAATTATTCGGTTATGAAGTTTTAGGACACCAGGGAGCAACCCTTGCTGATTCTACAGGACTTTATGCCTTTGGATATGAAAACAACGGTTTAATGTTGCTCTCGCCAATGGCCCTTATTGTGGTGGGAATCATTATTTGGGTACAGCGGGCACGTAACCGTAAACTGATTGAAGAAAATTAATAGCGCAACAGCTTAAAAAAATAAAAAATGGAATTAGTAAACTTATTTGTAAGAAGTATTTTCATCGAAAATATGATTTTTGCCTACTTCTTAGGGATGTGTTCCTATTTAGCAGTGTCAAAAACCGTAAAGACAGCTGTTGGGCTTGGTGCGGCCGTGATCTTTGTATTGGCGATCACCGTGCCTATTAACTACTTGCTGGATACTTATCTTTTAAGGCCCGGAGCCTTAAGCTGGTTAGGTGCTGAATATGCCAGTATAGACCTTAGTTTCCTGAGCTTTATTATGTTTATTGCGGTAATTGCCTCTATGGTACAGCTGGTTGAGATGATTGTTGAGAAATTCGCACCGGCTCTTTATGGGGCTCTTGGGATCTTCCTTCCGCTTATTGCGGTTAACTGTGCCATTCTTGGTGGCTCTTTGTTTATGCAGCAAAAGGATTTCGGAGCTATGAGCGAAGCCATCACCTACGGATTAGGTAGTGGAATTGGATGGTTCCTTGCTATCCTGGCTATTGCAGCTATCCGTGAGAAGATCGCTTATTCAAACGTACCTGCGCCGTTAAAGGGACTTGGAATTACTTTTATAATTACCGGTCTTATGGCTTTAGGTTTTATGAGTTTTATGGGAATTAAATTATAATCGAAAAAGAAAGATTATGACAGTTGTAATAGCAAGTGTAGTTGTATTTTTAGTTTTAATATTATTGTTGGTTTCCATTCTGTTGGGGGCTAAAGCCAAGCTGTCTCCATCAGGGCCGGTAACAATAAACGTAAACAACGAAAAAAACCTTGAAGTAGGATCGGGAGGAACTCTTCTTTCTACTTTAGGTGACAATAAATTATTTCTTCCCTCTGCCTGTGGTGGAGGTGGAACCTGTATCCAGTGTAAGTGTATCGTTAAAGAAGGAGGAGGAGCCATTCTTCCTACCGAAGAGCCTCACTTTACACGTAAAGAGATTGCCGATGGATGGCGTCTTGGTTGCCAGGTTAAGGTGAAAGAAGATATGAAGATCGAGATACCTGAAGAGGTGTTTGGTATTAAGAAATGGGAAGCTACCGTAGTAAGAAACTATAACGTAGCATCTTTTATCAAGGAATTCGTAGTGGAGATTCCTGAAGATATGGATTACAAAGCCGGAGGATATATTCAGATCGAGGTTCCTAAATGTGAGGTGCCGTTTAAGGAGATGGATATTGAAGCTCACCCTGAAGAACACCCGGGAGAACCGGAAAAGTTCAAGGCAGAGTGGGATAAATTCGACCTTTGGCCACTTGTAATGAAAAATGCAGAGCCGGTAGAACGTGCTTACTCTATGGCTTCTTACCCTGCAGAGGGACGTGAGATTATGCTTAACGTGCGTATCGCCACTCCGCCTTGGGATAGAGCTAAAAACACCTGGACAAGCGTTAATCCTGGTATTGCTTCTTCTTATATTTTCTCAAGGAAAAAGGGAGATAAAGTGACAATTTCTGGGCCTTATGGTGAATTCTTCATCAACCAGAGTGAAGCTGAAATGCTGTACGTAGGAGGGGGAGCAGGAATGGCCCCAATGCGTTCTCACCTCTATCACCTTTTCAGAACCCTTAAAACAGGAAGAAAAGTTACTTACTGGTACGGTGGGCGTTCTAAAAGAGAATTGTTCTACATAGATCACTTCAGAGCACTGGAGAAGGATTTCCCGAACTTTAAGTTTTACCTTGCGTTATCTGAACCTATGGAAGAAGATAACTGGAAGGAGAAGAAAAGCCTTGAGGATGAAGGAGACGGATTCGTTGGCTTTATTCACCAGGTAGTAATAGATAATTATCTGAATCATCACGAAGAGCCGGAAGAAATAGAATTGTATTTCTGTGGGCCTCCATTAATGAACAAGGCTGTTCAGAAGATGGGAGAAGATTTCGGAATCCCGCCTGAGAATATCAGGTTCGATGATTTCGGAGGATAATATTAATAAATTGAAATCCCGCCTTTAAAGGCGGGATTTTTTTATTTTTGCGCTATGGCAAAACTAAGTGATCAGGAATTACATAATCTTGCAATGAATATTGTGGGGAAGGACCTCGAGGCTAATGGCTATGAATTCTTAGGGGTGAATAGTGAGCTAAAAAGGGACCCGCAGTTTGTTGCTCTTAAAAACAAGAAACTTCATTTTGTGATTGTCAGGGCCATAGAATATCCCCATAACCCCAGAGAGTTTGATCCTGTATTCCTGGAAAGCATAAAGCAACACGCGCTTAAATTCAATGCCCGTACTTTTTATGCCGGGGTTGGTCTTGCCAATAATAAGGATTATGAACAACCCATTACGGCCGAAGATGATTACGTGGTTAATTATGATGGCTGGCAGGAAATCTAAAATATGAGAAAAACAATAGTACTTTTATGCGTCTTTCAGCTGTTTATGGCCTGTAAATCTTCGGAAGAAGAGGTAATGGTCTACAGGGGGGAGGCCCTGGGAACTACCTATCAGGTAAAATATTTTGGAGAGCAGATAGGAATGGAAAAGGCGCTTGATTCCATTTTTGAAGACATTAATGCTTCAATGAGTACTTATCGGGAGGAGTCCGATATTTCCAGGATCAACGCTGGTGATACCTTAGTAACGGTAAACGATCACTTTAGGGAAGTTTTTGAAGCCTCAAGAAGGGTGTACCAAGAAAGCAACGGGTATTTTGATCCTACTGTTGGCATTCTTGTCAATGCCTATGGTTTTGGTCCCGAAAAGCAATTAGAAGAGCCTGAGAAAGCTACTTTGGATTCACTTAGGGCCTATGTAGGATTTAATAGGCTTCAATTGAGCAGCGACAATAAGGTGAAAAAGGATTCAGCAAAAGTATACCTTGATTTTAATGCAATAGCCAAGGGCTTTACCATAGATGTTATAGCCCGTTATCTGGATTCGAAGGCTATAGATAACTATTTGATTGAATTGGGTGGAGAGCTGGTGGCCAAAGGGCGAAATTTAGCTAAACAAGATGAATGGTTGGTAGCAATAGATGATCCAAGGCAGGAAAAAGGAGAGCGTAAATTCCAGGCGATCCTGGCTTTGAAAGATCAGGCTATGGCAACTTCTGGGAATTACAGGAAATTTCGGGTTGATTCCGCAACAGGTAACCGATATGTTCACACCATTAATCCGTTGACTGGTCTGGCTGAAAAGAGCAATCTTCTAAGCGCATCTGTACTTGCTGAGAATTGTATGCTGGCCGATGCTTATGCTACCGCGTTTATGGCTCTAGGGCTGGAACGTTCCAGAGAAATGTTGGAAAAGCTGGATGGTGTGGAGGTATATTTTATCTATGCTGAAGATGACAAGCAAAAAGTTTCGGTATTTGCCTCTGAAGGATTTAAGAAGGCATTACGGGAATAAATCAGGGCTTATAGCAGACGGGAATAATCTCGCCTTTTGCCAGTCGGAACTTGTCAATTTGGGCAGGACTCAATTCCTTGGTGTAATCGGCTTCATCGACCTCAAAACCTATATTTCTTAACTTGTTGAAATAATCTCTTCCATAAACCCTTACGTGGTCATATTGCCCAAAAATTCTTGTTCTTTCTTTAGGGTCGGTAATAGAGTTGTCTTCAAAGGTCTTTTCTCTGTTTAGATCCTGCGGAATCTGAAGAATTGCCGTGCCTTTGCGTTTAAGAACCCTGTAAATTTCCTGCATTGCCTTCGTGTCGTCAGGAATATGTTCCAAAACGTGGTTGCATAATATAAAATCGAAACTATTATCTTCGAACGGGAGGTCACATATATCGGCCTTTACATCAGCCAAAGGGGAATTAAGGTCAGTGGTGGTGTAGTCGAGATTCTTTAATTTTCTGAAGCGTTTATAGAAAGCCTGCTCTGGTGCGAAATGAAGTACTTTTAGGGGCTTCTCAAAAAAATCTGTTTCATTTTCAAGGTAAAGCCAAAGCAATCGATGTCTTTCAAGGGAAAGAGTAGAGGGGGAGAGAACATTTTCTCTCTGGTTTTCGTAGCCGTATGGCAGGAATTTAGAGAAACTGCGGCCATCTATAGGATCTGTATACCTGTTCCCACGGAGGCTGAAAATAAAGATGGGTTGAACCCAGTAACTTAATCGAATTAAAAGCGGGCGGGGGAGAGCATTAAGAAAGAATTTAAAAAGCTTCTTCATTTATACTTCAATATCACCCCAGTTTTCACCCGATTTAATACGGTATAACTGCATCTCTGAAACGCCAAATTGCTTGGCTAGTACTTTGATTCTTGTTTTTCGATTCGGGTCAAGAAGTTTTTTCTTCAGGATCACGGCCTGGGCATAGGTGAGTTTAGAGTAAGAAACCACTTTTCTCAGCTTTCGCTTTTTCTTGTTCTCTTTTACATTCGGGTTATCGAACTGATGTTTAACCCATTCTCTCTTGTTGGTCCAGGCCAGGTTTGAAACCCTGTTGTCATCTTTTTTGAAGTTCTTATGGATCACGTATTTATCGTCTTCCTTTTTATTCAAAAAGAGTTCTGCGACCATACGGTGAACATAATAGGTCTTGTGCTTTCCGTTCTTGAGTTTTACGGCGAAGTTATGGTAACTTCCCGGTTTACCACCTCCTACCAGTTCACCTTCGGGGTTTTTCAGATAACTTATCAGTCTCCCGTAGTTGGAAATTTTATAGACAAATCTATCTTCCCATTCCTCTTTGTGCAGAGTTTTCCACTGCTCCTGTCTATAGCTCTTAATCATAAATTTTTGCTCTAAATTCTTCTTCTTCATCAGATTCGATACCTAAGGCATCATAAATATATTTAAAGGTAGAGAGAAGCTCGGGCTTGCCATCTACCAGTGCAATATCGTGTTCAAAATGGGCGCTTGGTTTGTTGTCCGCTGTCAGGATGGTCCACCCGTCAGCTAATTGCTTAATCCTTTTTGTTCCCTGATTGATCATAGGTTCTATGGCTACAACCATTCCTTCTTTGAATTTTTTACCTCTTCCTCTTTTACCGTAATTCGGCATTTCCGGGTCTTCATGCATCTTACTGCCCAGGCCGTGACCAACTAATTCCCGTACTACCCCGTACCCTCGGTCTTCGGTATATTTTTGGATAGCATATCCTACATCACCTACACGATTTCCTAGTCTGAATTCTCTAATCCCCACATAAAGAGATTCCTTGGTAACCTTAAGTAATTCGGCTGTTTCCGGGGCAATTTCGCCAACAGGAAAAGTATAAGCATGATCTCCGTAAAAGCCGTTCTTAAGTGCTCCGCAGTCTATGGAGATAATGTCTCCTTCTTCCAGAGGTTTGTCATTCGGAATTCCGTGTACAACCTGGGCATTAGGGCTCATACACAATGAATTAGGGAAGTCGTATAAGCCAAGAAAACCCGGTTCTGCCCCGTGGTCTCTTATAAATTCTTCCGCATACTTATCAAGTTCTAAGGTGGTGACTCCCGGTTTTATTTTTGGAGCCAGCATTCCAAGGGTTTTCGATACAATTAGTGCGCTCTCTCGTATAAGTTCAATCTCTTCCCTTGTTTTAGGTATAATCATAATATTACTTTAAAACCATTTTAAAATGCCTTTCTTTTTGGACATTCTTTTGGGCTTATTATTCGATAGTTTCTGATAAATTTCACCCCATCCTAAAAGTCCCTGGATATTACGGTCATCAATAAAAAAATCGGCCAGGATCTTTCTGCTTATTGTGTGATCAAACTCCTCTTCAGGATAACTTTTATTCACGGCATAAAAACTTATGCCTTTAGATTCACAAAACTCTACAGCTTCTTCCAACGCTGGTCCGTGTCTGTACGTCCAAAGGATCAATTGGTGTCCTTCTTCCTGAAGTTTCTTCAGGGTTTCAAAGGCAAAGAGTTTAGGTTTTCCGATCTCCGGATACCTGTTATCTACAATTGTTCCATCAAAATCAACTGCTATGGTTAATGATCTGGGCATAGTGCAAAAATAGAAGTTTTAAGCTTAATTTATATTAAGTCGCCTTTCTGTTTATTTGGCGTACGAATTAGAATAATCTTTTCCGCTTACTATTTTGGCAATATCTTTTGCTAGGCTTTGCTGGGCATATTCCACAAATCTATTTACTTCTTTTCCGTTTTTACTGAAAATGATAGTTGGTACTCTGTGCACCTGAAATTCTTCTTCCATATTTCCCGGCGTAGATTTGCTGTGGTTAACACCTATAATGGTGAACTTATCCATATCATATCCGGTTTCTTCAAGTATCTTCAACAGTTTAGGTGTTTCACGTTTACTGTCTCCACACCAGGTTCCCATAAAAACGGTAATTTCATAGTCCGAAATATTTTCGTCTATTGTCTGAAGGGCTTTTTCTTCAGGGGTATAGTCGTCATAAACCGAATTAAACCAGCCTGCGTAAGGTTCTTCCTTCAATTCTTCAGGTTCAAATTCCCCGATAAGCATATCGGTCTGGATTTTTGTCCCGGTAGTGGTTTTTGATATTTCTTTAGTCTTATCTGAGTTTCCTCCTAGTGCTAATGCCAGGAATATCAAGAGTAATTTGTGCATAATTAAATTTAAATTAAAGAATCTTCGGTCATTAAATCGGGTTTATCGATACCCATAAGCTCTAAAATAGTCGGAGCGATGTTGCCTAACTTACCACTTTTTATTGCTTTCACGTCTTTATCCATTAAAACGAGCGGAACCGGGTTTGTAGTATGTGCGGTATTCGGACTTCCGTCAGGATTAATCATCACATCACTGTTCCCGTGATCTGCAATAATGATTACCGAATAATCATTGTCTACAGCAGTTTCAGCGACTTCTTTGGCACAGGAGTCCACCGTTTCACAGGCTTTTACAGCGGCTTCAAATACTCCGGTGTGGCCTACCATATCCGGATTGGCAAAATTCAGACAGATAAAGTCTGCGGAATGATCCTTGATCTCTGGAATGATCTTGTCCTTTATCTCTCCGGCGCTCATTTCGGGCTGAAGGTCATAAGTGGCAACTTTTGGGGAATTGCACATAATGCGCTTTTCTCCTTTAAACGGTTTCTCTCTTCCACCGGAAAAGAAAAAGGTTACGTGTGGATATTTTTCCGTTTCTGCAATCCTTATCTGTTTCTTGCCGGTATACTCAAGTACTTCTCCAAGTGTAGATTTAATATTGTCCTTTTTGAATACCACGTTTATATTTTCGAAGCTATCATCATACTTGGTGAGGGTCACATAGTATAGGGGCATCTTTTTCATTTCATATTCAGGGAAATCCTGTTGGGTTAATGCCTGTGTTAACTGGCGACCACGGTCTGTTCTGAAATTGAAGAAGATCACTACTTCCTTCTCCTTAAGTTTTGCTACCGGCTCACCGGCGTCATTGGTCATTACAATAGGTTCTATAAACTCATCGCTTACGTTATTTTCGTAGCTTTTTTCTATAGCTTCAACAGCATTGGTGGTTTTATACCCTTCTCCTTTGGTGATAAGGTCGTAGGCCTTTTTCACCCTTTCCCAGCGTTTATCACGGTCCATAGCATAATACCTTCCAATTATGGAAGCCAGTTTTCCGTTGGTCTTTTCCAGGTGTTCTCCCAGTTCTTTTATAAAGCCTTTTCCGGAATGCGGATCTACATCACGGCCATCGGTAAAAGCGTGAACGTATTTTTCTTTTACCCCAAATTCTTCTGCTGCGGTCAAAAGTCCTTTTAAATGATTGATGTGGGAATGAACTCCACCGTCACTCACTAAGCCCATAAAATGCACAGGCTTGTTATTTTTTATGGCATAGGTAAAGGCTTCCTCGAGAACGGGTTCATCTTTTAATGAATCGTTCTTTACTGCCTGATTGATCTTTACCAGGTCCTGGTATACCACTCTTCCGGCTCCAAGATTCATATGTCCAACTTCACTGTTCCCCATTTGGCCTTCAGGCAAACCAACGTTCATTCCGTCGGTACGCAATTCGGCGTGCGGATATTTTTCGGTTACTGAATCCATAAAGGGAGTTTTAGCCTGAGCGATGGCTGAAACTTTCGGGTCTTGAGTAATACCCCAGCCATCTAATATCATTAGAAGCACCTTCTTATTCATAAGACAAATAAAATTTTGAGATAAATATAAAAACAAATTGCTGCCCGAGTAAAATCCAGACTATAATGTTTTACTAAAATGTTTTACCAGGATGATCTACAGGACTTATGATTTCTAAATCCAAACTTAAAATTTAACATTAAATTTTAAGAAACCTGAAGTAATAATTTGAAACTTCCGGCGTTTTTGGAATTGTGTGTTTGTGTCTAAAACCTTGAAAATCCAATATATACCGCCCTGTATGTTAAAATTTCAACTTTTAAAGGCTATTTGGGGGATTATAATTTGATTTTTGTATGTTGGCATAACATTTGGAATTGATTAACAAAATCTTAAACAAAAGAAATTATATGAATTACAGAATCCTGACGGTAGCTGCAGTAATGATCTTTTCATTTGCTTTTACCAGTACAGAAAAACTGAATACTTCAAATTCCAATATTACGGCTTCAGAGATTCCTGTGAAGCCGGCTCCATTAAGTTTTAAAGAAGAGGTGAAAAACCTTTATGGCGATTTTAAAGCGGCTAATAGCAGTATGCCTGCATTAAGTGTTTTCGAGCAGGCGATGAAAGGTTATGCCAAATTAGATAAGGCCGGTCGCGTTGCGAACCGCCTGCTTACGGTGATAGATTTTGATATGTCTTCCAGTAAGAAGAGGATGTGGATTATGGATATGGAAGATAAAAAGGTGCTGTTCAACACTTTTGTTTCTCACGGAAAGAATACCGGCGTGGAATTCGCCAATAAATTTTCTAATCAGGTGAATTCTCACCAGAGTTCTCTTGGGTTTTATGTGACCGGAGAGACCTACTATGGTAAAAACGGACTGTCTTTGTTCATAGACGGAATGGAGAAAGGTTTTAACAGTAATGCCAGAAAGCGTTATGTGGTAATTCACGGAGCAGATTATGCTACCAAGAATTTCATAAATAGGTATGGGCGTTTAGGAAGAAGTTACGGATGTCCTGCAGTTCCTAACGGGATCGCTAAAGATCTGATCAATAGGATCAAAGGAAAATCTGTGGTCTTTATTCATAAAAGCGATAAAAAATACCAGAACAAGTCTTCTTACCTTAATTACGAAGCTTAATTCTTTAATTTACTAAAGATCTCTTCATCCAGGTGGTACACGTCATCGGCGAAGTGTGTGATGCCTTTTTCACGCCAGGCCGTCCAGTATAAATGATGAATCTGTATCGGCTGGGTGATTTTTATTTCAGTGGTCTTTCCTGAAGCAATAACTTCCTCGATCTTTTCCTCGGAATATTTTTCCTGGTCGCTTAATAAGTATTTAGAAAGGGGGATGGCATTCTCTACTCTCACACAGCCCGAACTCTGGGCTCTTTTATTCTTATTGAATAAGGACTGAGATGGAGTATCGTGTAAATAGATCATATACCGGTTTGGATAGATGATCTTGACCCGCCCCAGCGGATTGGTGCTTCCTGCATTCTGCCTGTAGGTGTACCTTAGTGCTTCCGGGGAGCTCCAGTCTATAGTAGAGGGATCTAGTTTGTTTCCGTCTCTGTCATAAACATTCAGTTTCTTTTTCTTTAAATAGGAAGGGTCTTTTGTGGCTGATGGAATGACATCCCTTTTTTTAATTGTAGGAGGGATCGTCCAGGTAGGATTATATACTACATAGCCCAGGTCTTTTGAGAAAACCGGGGTCTTACGGGCTTCCGTTCCTACCATAGTTTTATGAGTCCCGACTGTATCCTTGTCCTTAATGATATGCAGGCGGTAATTAGCGATGTTGATGATGATGTAATGATCCCCAAAATCCCTTGGATGCCATCTCCAGCGCTCCAGGTTGGCCAGGATCTGGTTGTAGCGGTCCTCGTAATTCTTGTTCAGGTTTTCAATGGTAGTGTTTCCTATTATTCCATCTATTTCCAGGTCGCTTTGTTTTTGAAAGGTCCTGATTCCTTCTTCTATATTGCGGTTATAGGTGGTGCTTAGGGAGTCGGGATTGATTATAGTGCTGATCAGGTTTAGTTCCTGAAGTCTTTTTTTTATCCGGGGGATCCTTGGATCGATTTCTCCGGGTCTTACCAGTTTCCCTAAAGAGATACGGGTGATCTCTTTCTCTGAGTCTTTCAGGACCTCATATTCTTTCAGGGATTTCTTAAGCCCCTGGTAGACTAGGTGCTTTGGCTTAACTGAGTCCAGGGCCCATTGGATATCCTGTTTGGTGAGAGCGCTGTCTAATAGCTTAAAGAGGTTAGGGGAGTAACTTTTTATGTCCCAGATGGAATATAGCTTTTTAGGGTCCAGTTTCCCCGTGCTCAGGTCACCTGCAAGACTGAAGTAGGCGTCTGTTAACCCCAGTTCCAGCTCGTTTAGCTGTTCTATGTTAAGGGTTCCGATATTCTCCAGGGAATTGTAAAGATATTCCCGGTGGTAATCTTCAGGAAAAAGGCCTTCATTTTTCGCGGAATCTACTTGAGATAGCAAGCTCTTGCGTAGTATCGGGTCATTCCAGATGGGCTCGTTGTCACGAGCTTCATAGAATTCAGAGACCTCTTTGAAATTATCCAGTTCAAGTTTTCCGGTGTAAGTTGAATCTGATACTTTTTCCAGAAGGTTTTTTATTTTTCCCGAAGAGGTGAGTTCTTTTACTATCCTTACTTCAGAAGCTTCCGAGCCCTGAACCGGATTTTTATTTCCTGTCTTTTCCGAATCATTGCAGGCAAGCATTACCGAGGCAATTAGAAATAGCCTTGTTAGGTTTTTGATCAGGATCATTTAATGATTTTTAAGACCGGAATTGGTAGTATCGGGTTAGATAATAATGCCAGGTCAGGAAACCTTCACATCTTCGTAAGATGCATTTCGGTCGAACTGAACTTCTGCAAAAGGACAAAGAGGGTCGATCTTCAGTTTATTTCCTCTGGCGTAATCTACGCTTTCTTTCACGAGTTTTGTGCCCAGACCTTCTCCTTCCAGCTTCTCGTCAACCTCTACATAATCTATGGTGATTACATCGTTCTCCTTCTTTGAATAGGTGAGTTCGGCAATGATGCCTTTTTCCCCTTCAATGTAAAACATCCCCCGGCTGTTGTTTTCTTTGTGCTTAACTTCCATAACTATTTACTTATAATACCATCTACTATGCCATACTCTATAGATTCTTCGGCATTCATCCAGTAGTCACGGTTAAAGTCTTTCATTACTTTTTCCACTGGCTGGCCGCAGTTTTCGGCAAGGATCTTTGCAGACAATTCTTTTGTCTTCAGGATCTCTGTAGCCTGAATTTCGATATTGGAAGCCTGACCTCTGGCACCACCGCTTGGTTGATGGATCATCACTTTGGCGTGAGGTTGTATAAAACGGTGTCCTTTATTGCCTGCGGAAAGCAGAATAGATCCCATAGAGGCAGCAAGACCGGTGCAGACTGTCGATACCGGGCTGTTAAGGGAAAGCAGGGTGTCATAGATAGCAAATCCGTCGGTAACATATCCGCCCGGACTGTTTATAAAAAGTTGAATTTCCTTTTTCTCTACAAGATCAAGATAAAGCAGTCTGTCTATTACATGTTTGGCAGATTTATCGTTTACCTCTCCCCAAAGGAATACTTTTCGTTCTTCAAGGAATTTTGCATCTATAAGGTCCTGTATCTTTCCGGGTTTATCTTTCATAATTTTGTTATTGGTCTATTTAAGTCAGCTAAAAATAGGGCTATTTTATTAGAATTCTAAACCGTAAAGGCCTGATTTAACAAGATTTTAAATTCAGATTTTTTCAGGCATAATTTTCAGTCAAAAAAATCCCGTAAAATTTTTGGAAGTTGAAAAACATATGGGCTATATTTGCAGGGCAAAGGCGGGAGTAGCTCAGTTGGTAGAGCGTCAGCCTTCCAAGCTGAATGTCGCCGGTTCGAACCCGGTCTCCCGCTCTAAGAAAAGCCCCATCGGAAACCTTGGGGCTTTTTTAATGCTGCTATTGAATAAAAAAACCGGATGTGTTAGCATCCGGTTTTTTTGATTTATGGAAACAGAGTTTTAACCGTTCATAGAGATTAAAAACTCTTCATTGTTCTTGGTTTGTTTAATCCTGTCGTTAATGAATTCCATTGCTTCAACAGGGTTCATGTCTGCAAGATATTTGCGCATAATCCACATTCTTTGGATGGTGTTTTCATCAAGCAGCAGGTCGTCGCGACGGGTGCTTGAAGAGATAAGATCGATTGCCGGGAATACTCTTCTGTTGGCAATTCTTCTGTCCAGCTGAAGCTCCATATTACCTGTTCCTTTAAATTCCTCGAAGATCACCTCGTCCATCTTAGAACCGGTATCGGTAAGCGCGGTAGCGATAATAGAAAGCGAACCTCCGTTCTCTATGTTACGGGCCGCACCAAAGAATCTCTTAGGCTTGTGAAGTGCATTTGCATCTACACCACCACTTAACACCTTACCACTGGCAGGTTGTACGGTGTTATAAGCACGCGCAAGTCTTGTAATGGAGTCGAGTAAGATCACTACATCGTGCCCGCACTCTACAAGACGTTTGGCTTTTTCGAGAACGATATTGGCAACCCTCACGTGTTCGTGAGCTTCCTTGTCGAAGGTAGAAGCAACTACTTCCCCTTTTACGTTACGTTGCATATCGGTAACCTCTTCAGGACGCTCGTCTATAAGAAGTACGATCTGGTATACTTCAGGATGATTGGCTGCAATGGCATTTGCAATATCCTTAAGCAACATGGTCTTACCGGTCTTTGGCTGAGAAACGATCATTCCACGTTGTCCTTTCCCGATAGGAGAGAACATATCCATAATCCGTGTGGAAATGGTGCTTTGTTTTTCAGCAATATTGAACTTTTCTTTAGGGAAAAGAGGGGTAAGGTGCTCAAAAGAAACACGGTCGCGAACCACCTGTGGGTCAAGGCCGTTAATTTTATTGATCTTGATTAAAGGGAAATATTTTTCACCTTCTTTTGGCGGACGAATTTGTCCTAATACGGTATCCCCGGTCTTTAATCCGAAAAGCCTGATCTGTGACTGAGACACATAAATATCATCAGGAGAGGTCAGGTAGTTGTAATCTGAAGATCTAAGGAACCCGTAGTTGTCCTGCATAATATCCAGTACTCCTTCACTCTCGATTATGGCATCAAACTCATAATCCGGCTCACGGTAGCGGTTGCGGTTATCACGGTTCCCGTTGTTTTTATGGTTGCTGTCCTTTTTATGACGAGGCTCTTTTTTGTTGTCCCTGTTACTGCTGCGTTGCTTGGGAGCGTTGCTGCTGTCGTCTTTAGAAGGTGCTTTCGAATCCTTTTTATCGGTTTCTTTGGGTTTTTCCGACCCCGTTTTATGAGAAGTGTCTTTTCTTTCGGGTTTTTTGGAATCTGGTTTCTGGCTTTTTGGTGGCCTTTTGTCGCCGCCAATTTTTGCAGGCTTACTTTTCCTTTCGGGTTTCGCCTGTGGCTTTGCTTCAGATTCTTCTGTCAGAACTTCTTTCACTTTTGTAGGGTTTGCTGCCTGGTAATCTAAAATTTGGTATACCAAGTCCAGTTTTTTAAGACTTCTGAATTTAGGAACGTTCAGAGATTTTGCAATTTCCTGTAACTCAGGCAGCTTTTTAGCTTTTAATTCTGAAATTTCAAACATGAATAACTAAGAATAAAAAATTTGTGTTTGGGTTGATTTTAAAACTTCTCGAGGAAGAATCGAAAAATTTGGAGTCTTAAGTAACCTGTTTTGAATTGGTTACGAAATGTACTTGCAATTATACGACTTTATTTTAATTTTTAAACCTGTTTTCTAAAAAGAATCTATTATTTTTGTCTGCGAATCTCAGATTTGACTATGCTACAACGTATTCAAACTATCTACTTATTAATAGCCGTTATTTGTAGTGCCGGACTCATATTCGCCTTTTCTCTTTGGGAAAATGCTAATGGGGTTGAGGTATACGCACAGGACCATTTAACCATCCTTGCCATGTTTCTTGGCTCGGCGGCTTTGTCTTTAATAAGTATATTTATGTTCAAGAACAGAAAGCTTCAGTTCGTGCTGGGGCGTCTCAATATATTATTAAACTTTTTTTTACTAGGAGTGTTTGTTTATTGGTCTCTAAGACTACCTGGAGAGATGGATATCTCAGAGAAGGGTATTGGGATGATTCTTCCTATTGTTTCTATCGTTTTTCTAGTGTTGGCGAATAAAGCCATTAAAAAGGACGAAGATCTCGTAAAATCTGTAGACCGATTGCGATAAGCCTATCATCTTAGTAGTATTAGTGCGTGAAAAACCCGAAGTGAAGACTTCGGGTTTTTTATATTTTTAGATGTTTCCTATTCCAGTTCAATGACTTCCAGCTCTGAAATATCTCCCTTGTCCAGTTTGAAACGAAGCATAGTCCTCTTTTTATGAAAGCCCTGCTTGCCTGCTGCCCCGGGGTTCATATGTAGTAACTGGAGGTCTGCATCGTTCATTACTTTTAGAATATGTGAATGCCCACAAATAAATAACTGGGGCGGATTCTTCTTGATTTCTTCCCTGACTGCCGGAGAATATTTCTTGGGATAGCCGCCAATATGGGTTATCCACACATCAACCCCTTCACAGTCGAATCTTTGGTTGAGCGGAAACTCCTTTCTGATTTCTGTTCCGTCTATATTCCCGTAAACAGCCCTTAATGGCTTTATTTTTTTTAGCGCATCGGTTACTGCCACAGTGCCAATGTCTCCCGCGTGCCATATTTCATCTGACTGGCTGGCGTAATGAAGGATGCGGTCGTCCATATGTCCGTGAGTGTCACTTAAAAGCAGAATTTTTTTCAAAATACTATCGGGTTTATTTATAAAATCATTTAGAAATCCTGTGTCAAGGAAGGCTTCAGGCTTATAATAAATGCCTTATCTTTGCAGATCGCGAATGTAAAATTAATCAATTTAGGTTGAGATATTTCATAGAACTGGCATATTTTGGTAAGGCTTTTCACGGGTGGCAAATTCAGCCAAATGCTCCTTCAGTTCAGGAAGCAGTAGAAAAGGCATTGTCTACCGTCCTGCAAAAAGAGATTGAGATTGTGGGTGCAGGAAGGACCGATGCCGGGGTGCACGCCAAACAGTTGTATGCTCATTTTGATCTGGAACAGGAGTTTGATGAAGAGCATTTGGTCTTCAGGTGTAATTCTTTGCTGAGCCGGGACATTGCTTTAAAGCGAATCTTTAAAGTTAAGCCTGATGCTCACGCGAGATTCGATGCAACCAGCAGAAGCTATGAATATCATATTCATCATTTGAAGGATCCTTTTCAGTATGAATATTCTTATTATCTGAAAAGAGAACCGGATCTAAAAAAAATGAACAAGGCAGCAGGCTTTCTGAAAAATTATACCAATTTTAAATGTTTTTCAAAGTCTAAAACCGATGTGATGACTTATAATTGTAAAATCGAAGAGGCTGTCTGGAAAAAAGAAAATGGCAAACTTGTGTTTTACATTACTGCAGACAGGTTCTTAAGGAATATGGTTCGGGCCATAGTGGGGACTTTGCTGGAAATAGGCCTTGGGAAAATAGAGGTTGAAGAGATGCACGAGGTTATAAAAAGCCAGGATCGCGGGAAAGCAGGTACTTCGGTGCCGGCCCACGGACTTTATCTTACGAAAATTGAATACCCTAATATAGAAGTGAATTAAATGGCGTCAAATACGGGAAATGCTTTCGATTTTAATCTGTTTAAGCGATTGCTTAAATACACAAACCCTTACAAAGGGACCTTTTATTTTGTAGGGGTTGCGGCGGTGTTGCTGTCTTTCTTTTCGGTGCTGCGCCCTTATCTTTTGCAGGTCACTATAGATGACGCAATAATGCCGTCTGACAATGAAGGTCTTGTGTTTTATGTGGCGCTGATGCTTGGCGTGCTTTTGCTCGAGGTGATCTCTCAGTTCCTCTTTATCTATTATGCCAACTGGCTGGGGCAGGAAGTGGTTCGGGACCTTAGGGTGAATCTTTTTGAGCATATGCTCAAGTTCAAAATGAAATATTTCGATAAGTCAGCCGTAGGTCGATTGGTGACCAGGGCGGTTAGCGATATTGAAACCATCTCCAGTATTTTTAGCCAGGGACTTTTTATGATCATAAGTGATCTTTTGAAGATGCTGGTGGTGCTCGGGTTTATGTTCTATAAGAGCTGGCAGTTAACCCTTCTCGTTTTAACGGTGCTTCCTTTTATTATATATGCAACCAGGGTTTTTCAGAAAAAGATGAAGGTGGCCTTTGAAGATGTTCGTAACCAGGTTGCCGATTTGAACACTTTCGTGCAGGAGCGTATTACCGGAATGAAGATCGTTCAGCTTTTTACCCGTGAAAAGGCCGAATATGAAAAGTTTAAAGGGATTAATGACAAGCACAGAAAAGCCTGGGTGAAGACTGTTTGGTATAACTCTATATTTTTCCCTATCGCTGAAATGTCCACCTCTATTACCATAGGTCTTATCGTGTGGTTCGGGGGGCTAAGGGCTATAGAGAATGATTCCTTGAGCCTTGGGGTGATTATTATGTTCATTGAGCTGTCACAGATGCTTTTCAGACCATTGCGCCAGATCGCCGATAAATTCAATACCCTGCAAATGGGAATGGTTGCTGCCAATCGTGTCTTCGGAATCCTGGATACCCGGTCTTTTATCAGTGACGAAGGCAGCAGGGAAGTAGGAAAACTTAACGGAAAGATCGAATTTAAAGATGTTCATTTCAGTTATGTTGACGATGAGGAGGTGCTGAAAGGAGTTTCGTTTAAAGCAAATCCGGGAGAGACGGTTGCGATCGTGGGAGCTACCGGCGCCGGGAAATCTACCGTCATTAATTTGCTGAACAGGTTTTATGAAATAGACAGCGGGCAGATCCTGGTGGATGATATCGATATTAAAGATGTGAAGCTGAAATCACTGAGATCCCAGATCGCGGTGGTACTGCAGAATGTCTTTTTGTTTGCCGATACCATTATGAGCAATATCACGCTGGACCATCCCGATATTACCGAAGAGGATGTGATCACGGCAGCGAAACAGATAGGAATTCACGAATTTATCAATACGCTTCCTAATGGATACCATTATAATGTAAAAGAAAGAGGAGTGATGCTTTCTTCCGGGCAACGACAGTTGATCTCTTTCCTGAGAGCTTATGTTAGCAACCCGAGTATCCTGGTGCTGGATGAGGCCACCTCTTCGGTAGATTCATATAGCGAACAGCTAATCCAGGATGCGACAGATAAGATCACCGAGGGGCGAACCTCTATTGTTATCGCGCACAGGCTTGCCACCATTAAGAAGGCCGATAAGATCATTGTAATGGATGCCGGAAGGATCGTGGAAATTGGAAATCACGAGCAGTTGCTTCAGCAGAAGGATGGTTATTATAAGAAATTATATGAAGTCCAGTTTATGGCTGAAGAATCACTCAGATCTTAAAGCAGGTCTTCCTTAAGTCTTTCTTTTAACTCTTCATTGGTCTCGAACATCACGAATTCACCGTCCTTAATGTAGGAGATTTGCCCGGTCTCTTCGCTTACCACAAGAGCCAAGGCATCGGTTTTTTCGGTGATCCCCACAGCAGCACGGTGTCTTAACCCGAATCTTAACGGGATGGAACGGTCGTTGGAAACAGGTAAAATCACCCTTGTAGCCGTGATACGATTGTCTTCTATGATCATTGCTCCGTCGTGCAACGGACTGTTCTTAAAGAAAACGGCTTCAATTATCGGCTGGTTGAGTTCGATATCCATTTTATCGCCCGAATTCTTTACAAAGTCAAGATTGGTGCTTTTCTGGATCACCATCAGGGCCCCGGTAAAACTTCGGCCCATCACTTCACAGGCTTTTACAATGGCATCAATATCGGTTTGGACTTCAAGATCATCTTTAATGAAACGAAGCTGTTTGAAGAATTTACCGTTATAGGCAAAGTTGGTAGAACCAATCATCAGGAGAAATTTCCTTATCTCCTGCTGGAAAACCACAATTAAAGCAAACATCCCCACTCCTATAAACTGCCCGAGAACGCTGCTTAGAAGCTCCATTTGCAGTAGTTGGGTGAGCTTCCAGACCAGATATATAATAACGATCCCTACAAAAATGTTTACAGCAACGGTGCCTTTTACCAGTTTATAGATGTAATAAAGCAGGGCTGCTATAAATACAATATCGAGTATATCGAGAATGCGTAGGTTTATTATATCCAAATTCGATGGGTTTTCTGTAAAAATAGAAAATATAAAACTACTTTTTAACTCGTGAAACTAAATTCACACATTCTACGGCTTCTTTTACATCGTGAACCCTTAAAATGGAGGCGCCTTTCTGAAGCGCAATGCTGTTCAGGACCGTAGTGCCGTTAAGGGCTTCTGATGGATTTGTCCCCAGGGTTTTATAGATCATAGATTTTCTGCTGATGCCTATGAGAACAGGTAGCTCTAAGGTTTGAAATAAGTCTGCTTTAGAAAGTAATTCGAAATTTTGCTCGATATTTTTAGAGAAGCCGAAGCCGGGATCTATCATCAGGTCATTAATTCCTGCCGACCTTGCTTCCCTGATCTTGCCTGAAAAATACTGAAGGATCTCCTGAAGCATATTTTCATATTGGTTCAGTTTTTTCATCGTAGCCGGGTTGCCACGCATATGCATCATAATATAAGGCACCTGGTGTCCGGCTACCACATTCATCATTTCCTTGTCGAGATTACCTGCTGCAATATCGTTTACCATAGCCCCTCCTGCTTTCAGGCTCTCATCGGCCACTTTGCTTCTGAAGGTATCCACAGAAATAAGGATCTCGGGAAAGTTTTTCACTAATGCTTCAATGGCAGGAACCACTCTTTGTAGTTCTTCTTCCACCGAAACCTCTTCGGCATCGGGACGACTGCTGTACCCGCCAATATCGATAAAATCGGCACCTTCTTTTAGCATTTTTTCTGCTCTTTTAAGGAGGTCGCTTTCATTTTGAGAACGGCTTCCTTCGTAAAATGAATCGGGAGTGGTATTAAGAATGCCCATTATTTTCGGGCTGGAAAGATCTATAAGCTGGCCTTTGCAATTAATCGTCATTACTAATCTGTGGCTTTATGGATGAAAAAATAACTTTGACAGTTTGGAATATTTGCCCGAAATTTACGCAAATTACTACTTCTTTATGCAGGATACTTCGACGCAATATGATGCGGTGGTGGAAACGTGCCGCAGTCTGTTTGTAAATAAAATGAAAGATTACGGGAGCGCCTGGCGCATCTTAAGGCTTCCGTCACTTACCGATCAGATTTTCATAAAAGCACAGCGCATCAGGAAACTTCAGGAAAATGAAGTGCGAAAAGTGGATGAGGATGAACGCGGAGAATTTATTGGCATTATCAATTATTCGGTTATGGCCCTTATTCAGCTGGAGAAGGGAGTAGTGGAGCAGCCCGATCTCAGCCTTGAGGAAGCTTCTGCTCTGTATGATGAGAAGATTGCCGAGACCAAGCAGCTTATGGAGAATAAGAATCACGATTATGGGGAGGCCTGGCGCGAGATGCGTATCAGCTCGCTTACCGACCTTATTATGCAGAAGCTCTTAAGGGTAAAGCAAATTGAAGACAATAAAGGTAAAACCCTTGTTAGTGAAGGGATAGATGCCAATTACCAGGATATGATCAATTATTCCATTTTCGCACTTATCCTTATGAATGAGCAAACTCAGGAATAATTCTATCTTTATAAGGGAATTAAACTAAGAATATGAAACTACTCGTGGTAATCGCCAGGATACTGGTAGGAGCTTTATTTATTTTTTCAGGATTTATAAAACTTAATGACCCTGTTGGTTTTTCCTATAAGTTGCAGGAGTATTTTAGTCCACAGGTTCTGGACCTGGAGTTTCTGGCTCCTTTCGCGCTGGTTATTGCGATCTTTCTGGTAGTTTTTGAGATGGTCCTGGGCATAATGCTGCTTATTGGTTACCTGCCTAAGTTCACGGTCTGGAGCCTTTTGGGAATGATCATCTTTTTTACTTTTCTAACTTTCTATTCGGCTTATTTCAATAAAGTGACTGATTGCGGGTGCTTTGGAGACGCCATTCCCTTAACTCCCTGGCAGTCTTTCTATAAGGACGTGATCTTGCTTTTGCTAATTCTGGTCCTTGTCTTTAACCGAAAACTAATCGGGCCTGTCTTTGCTCCCGCTTCACACCGGTGGATCATCTTCCTGGCTTTTATGCTGGCCTTTCTTTTCTGTTACCAGGTGTTGATGCATCTTCCTTTATTTGATTTCCGTCCGTATAAGGTCGGGAATAATATTTCTGAAAAAATGAGTGTGCCTGAAGGAGCTCCCGAAGCGGTTTATGAGTATGACTGGCGCTTTAAGCAGAATGGCGAAGAGGTACTGATTACCAATAACGGAAATTTCCCGCAGGGAAAAGGAGAGCTGCTGGGGGTGGAGACAAGAATGATCAGAGAAGGCTATAAACCACCGATCCACGATTTTTATATAGAGAAGAACGGAGAGAATATTACAGCAGATGTCCTTTCTGCTGAAAAGGTTTTACTGATAATTGCCTATGATCTTCGGCTTACTGAACGCGACGGCTATGTGGCCGTAAAAAGGCTGAGTGAAGAAGCGCTTTCTAAGGGCTATATGGTAATTGGGCTTACCGCCTCAGGAGAGGAGAGGCAGCAGTCCATAATAGAGGAATATGACCTTGATTTCGAATTCTATCAAAGCGACGAAACTGCCTTAAAGACCATTGTTCGCTCTAACCCCGGATTCTTAACGCTGGAAAAGGGAACTATTACCCAAAAAGAGCACTGGTTCGATGCTTCCGATATCAAATTATAAATCAATCCGAATTTATTTTAAAAAATCCTTAAAAACAGGAGGATGAGGTCTCCTGTGGACGGCTATGTGTTATCTTATCGATATATTTGTATTGCTTCGGAAGAATATCAATGCTTTCGGATAAAATTCAAGTAGAATTTCCCTAGGGGACAATCAGAAAATTATGAGAAAAAACATAGTAGCCGGAAACTGGAAAATGAATAATGACCTTGCCGAAACCCAGGAGTTGCTTGGTCAGCTTAAGATGCAAATGGTAAAAGAACCAAAAGCGACCGTGATGGTGGCGCCTTCTTTTACAAATCTTTATACCGCATTCGAGAATCTTAAAGACACCCCTGTTAAGGTGGCCGCCCAGAATATGCACCAGAGCAAGAACGGGGCTTTTACCGGAGAGGTCTCAGCTGCTATGCTTAAAAGCATTGGTGTAAATACCGTGATCCTTGGGCACAGTGAACGCCGTGCACATTTTCACGAAACCAACGAAATCCTTAAAGAAAAGGTAGATGCAGCTCTGGAGAACGGGATGGAAGTGATCTTTTGTTTTGGGGAGGAGCTGGAAGACAGAAAAAGCGATAAACATTTTGATGTAGTCGAAAAACAACTAAAAGAAAGCCTGTACCAGATTTCTGCTGAGGCCTGGAAAAACATCATTCTTGCCTATGAGCCGGTTTGGGCAATTGGTACCGGGGAGACCGCTTCTCCTGAACAGGCGCAGGAAATGCACGCTTTTATAAGAAAGAATATCGCCGATAATTTCAATGCTGATATTGCTGAAAATGTATCTATTCTTTACGGAGGTAGTGTGAAGCCGAATAACGCCAAAGAGATCTTCGCGAAGAAAGACGTAGACGGTGGCCTTATTGGTGGTGCCAGTCTGAAGGCCGTAGACTTCCTTGAGATCGTTAATTCCTTTTAATTATGGCTACGAGTTACCTCGAGTTTAAGTTTCAGATAGAGCCGCTTCAGCCGGCTGCTGAGATTCTTATCGCCGAGTTGGGTTATCTGGGCTTTGAAAGTTTTGTGGAAGAGGAAGACGGGGTAACCGCCTATATTCCGAAGGAAGAATTTGAAGACGATCTTCTGGCCGGGGTGCATATACTTCAGTCTGAAGAATTTGAGATCACTTATTCTTCTGAAGAAATTGAACAGGTGAACTGGAATGAGGAGTGGGAAAAGAATTTTAGTCCTATTCTGGTAGATGATAAATGCAGCGTGAGAGCGCCTTTCCATCCCCAACCCGATGTGGAGTTCGATATAGTGATAGAGCCAAAAATGTCTTTCGGGACGGGGCATCACGCAACCACGCATATGATGATTCAGCATATCCTGAAGAATGACTGGGAAGGAAAAGATGTGCTGGATATGGGCTGTGGAACCGGGGTGCTGGCCATTCTTACCGCGCTCAAGGGAGCTAAGAATATAGACGCCATAGATATTGATAACTGGTGTTATTTGAATACTCTTGAAAATATTGAGCGCAACAACTGCGAACATATTAATGTAGATGAAGGCGGGGCAGAACTGCTGGAAGGAAGAAGTTTTGATGTGATCCTTGTCAATATAAACCGGAATATTCTTTTAAGGGACCTTCCGGTGTATGTACAAAGTATGAAGCCTGAAGCAGACCTTTATCTTAGCGGTTTCTATCAGGATGATCTGCCGGTAATAGAGAAGGCTTGCCGCGATCTTGGCCTGGATTATGTGGAACATTTTGAAAGGGATAACTGGGTGGCTGTAAAATTTTCACGCTGAAATATTTATAAAGAATTTGTATCTTTGAAGCCTTAGGTTTCTACTGTAAACAGATGATGATGAGTACGAAAGAAGAAGTTTTAGAGAAGGTTGTAACCGATACCAAAAAGAAAAAACAGAATGAGATAATTCTGTATAATGACGATCATAATACGTTTGATCACGTTATAGAGACCCTTATTTACGCCTGTGACCATACTCCGGAGCAGGCCGAGCAATGTTCTATTCTTGTTCATTATAAAGGTAAATGTACCGTGAAGACCGGTCCTTATGAGGAACTGAAGCCTCGTTGTTCCAAACTTCTTGACGCCGGACTGAGCGCCGAATTAATTTGATGGAAAAAAATCTTTCTATTCTTTTCAGATTTTAAAATAAACAATATATTTGCAGCCGCTTAACCATTACGGGAGAGCAGTAAATAAAGGCCTCGTGGCGCAACTGAATAGCGCATCTGATTACGGCTCAGAAGGTTCCAGGTTTGAATCCTGGCGAGGTCACAAAAAACAAAAAATCCGCAGTGAAAGCTGCGGATTTTTTTATTTATATATCTTTCTTATTATGGGGGATTTCCCCCATATTTTATGAAGCTTTTAATTTCAGTCTTATACTTTATACCTTCAGGCTTCCCTAGAAAAGCTGACTCTCAAAGCCCATTTTAAATTTCTTTTTTAATTCCCTGCAGACTGTGTCCCAGGAAATAATTTCTAAGTTGTAAACAATACTCTTATTACCTTAAAATACCCGCGAGGCCGGCGGGTGTTTGTATTGAGATATTTTAACTGGATCCCGGAGATTATTCTTCATCTTCCTTGGCGCTCACATCTTTCCAGGTAAAACTTTCGCTTTGGAGCAGGCCTCCCAGGATAGATCTTCTGTAATGCATTTCTTCAGAATCCTCTCCTTTTACCTGGTAAGGGAGGGGAAGGGAGTGCGTGGCTGTTTTTATAATAGAGCGGGAGTAATGCTTGTCAATATGATTCAGGAACTGGGTCACAGCCCTGCGCAATACCCGCAATTCGTTATGGAGTCTTTCAGCTTCCTTTGAACTCAGCAGGATACTTAGCGCTTCATCAAGCCGGGTGATGTTTATGCTAAGACAAATTTCAGGAGTCCGGTGACTGTAAAAATGAACTACAGGGTATGCCTGGTGATTAACTGCGTGCCGGTCTATCAGTTCCTGCAGGGTAGCTATCTGCTGTGAACTGTAGGATTGGTTAAGGTTTAGAAAAGTAGTGGCGATCTCCTGGGGGGTCTTTCCAAGGTTCTGAATGCTTCTTGCCAGTGAACGTTTAGTGGTTACCGCAGCAGATACTGAGATCAGGTAGGTCATTGAACTCGTGAAAAAGATAAACCCGAAAAAGGAGAAAAGGCTCGTAAGAATTTTAAAAGACGAGGTCTTGGGCTGGAAATCTCCCAGGCCCAAGGTTGAAAGGGTATAGCCTGTGTAATACAGGCGTTCAACCGAATTCGCGATCCTGCCACTTCCATTAGTGAGGCCGGCAGGATCTGAAGAAAAAATAAAGTAGAGTCCAATCCAGATGATAAAGATCCAAACAGCGAGTACCATTAAATTGACAAACATTCCGCTAAAACTGTAGACCCTCCTTCCGAAGAAGGCGGCCGAATGTTTAATTATCCAGTGAGAGAAGAAGGCTATAGGTCTTGAGATCAGGCCGGCTCCACTTCCCGAAAGGGTGGTGAAAAAGAAATCGTAAATAAGAAGGACCAGAAGTATAGTCCCTGAGATGAGGTAGAATGTTTCGCCCATTGGAGTCCTGTGAAATTTTCAGTTTCCCGTAAGTTAGAGAATCTTCTGACAAGTTTTTTTTAAAAAAAATATAATCTTTCTCAGGCTTGTTAAGCTATAATACGGGGTTAATACCCTGTACGGAGTTGTGGTCCAGCTTCTAAGCTCTTAAAATAACCGGGTTTTGTATGTTAAATGAAATAATAAATCTATGTATTAGGGCTAAAAATGACCTTATGAATTTGAGCTTAGATTTTATGCAGTTTTTTATCTTGCGCTTATGAAAGATCTAAAGGAGTTTGTAAGAGATATACCCGACTTTCCCAAAGAGGGAGTAGTCTATAAGGATATAAGTCCTTTGCTGCAGGATCCAGAGGCAATGCATCGTGCCGTAGAATTATTTCTGGAGAAACTGGACGGAATTAAAATAGATAAAGTAATAGGGATCGAAGCACGGGGATTCTTTTTCGCAACTCTCTTGGCCGAAAAGCTGAATGCAGGCTTTATTCCTCTTAGAAAACCCGGCAAACTTCCGTATAAAACCATTAAAGAAGAATATGCACTGGAATACGGAACCGATTCTCTTGAGATTCACGAAGATGCATTTGAAAGAGGAGAGAAAATTCTTATTCATGACGATGTGCTCGCTACAGGAGGAACTGCCCTGGCTGCCTGTAAACTGGTGGAAAGAATGGGGGGTGAAATTGCCCAGTGTGATTTTCTCGTCGAGCTTGAATTCCTGAATGGGCGGGAAAAGCTTAAAGGATATCAGATAGAATCCCTTTTAAAATATTAGCGCGCTAATCCAGCGCGTTTTTTGTTACCCAGAGTTTCCAGCCAATAATGGCCATTTGAACCTTACTGGCTTTTTGAAGGTCCAGGCCTTTCTTGGAATAACTGGGGAGCACTTTCTTATTAAGGCGTGACAGGAATTTGAAAAATTTCTTTTTCATAATTGGTTGGTTTCCTTCAAAGATATTGAAATTGAGGGAATAACTGAAAACTGGAATATCCTGCCATACTTTCAACCGAATTTTTAGACTCCTGTATTTTGAACATTCTTTAAGTCTACTATTTTAATAAAGTCTTATCTTTCTCATATCTTCGCTGCAAAATTTTTTGAATGAGTTTAATTTACATTTTAGCCGGTTTTGCACTATTGGTGATTGGCGGAGAATTCCTTGTAAGAGCCTCTGTCGCACTTTCTTTCAGGCTTAATATTTCCCGAATGGTGATCGGGCTTACGGTGGTGTCTTTTGCTACTTCTGCTCCCGAACTTCTTGTGAGTCTGCAGGCAGCCCTAAATGGTTTTTCTGATATTTCCCTGGGGAATATTATAGGCTCTAATATTGCTAATATAGGTCTCGTGCTGGGGATTACCGCGATCATCTCACCGCTTATTGTAGACAGGGATTTCTATACTTTTAACTGGCACGTAATGATGGCCTTTTCGCTGGCCCTGTATTATTTCCTTTGGAACAGCGGAGATCTTTCCCGCATAGAGGGGCTCATTCTTGTACTGGCGATCGCTTTATATCTTGTTGTCCTTATCAGGAGAGCAAGATATAAGTCAGACATAGTTGTTGAAGAAGTAGATGAGTCTTTGAAGAAGACCTCTGCCTTTAGGATGGCCATCTGGCTGCTTATTGGAGGTGGCGCTTTATGGGGAGGATCTGAATTGCTTGTGAGCGGCGCCGTAGATCTTGCCACGGCATTGGGCGTTAGTGAACGGGTGATCTCGGTAACGATGATCGCTGTTGGGACCAGTGTGCCGGAGCTTGCAGCTTCTGTGATCGCAGCCCTTAAGAGTGAGAAGGCACTTTCTTTGGGGAATCTTATTGGTTCTAATATCTTCAACATAGCATCGGTTTTAGGGATTACGGCTCTTATTAGTCCTATTTCTGTGAATTCACAGGAAATTCTTACCAATGACATTTTTTGGATGCTTGGCTTCGCATTTGTGTTAATTCCTTTCACATTTTTACCCCGTAAATATGAAATGAGTCGTTATAAAGGTGCGATATTGTTTGCAGCATACGCTATTTTTACGGGATTGACATTTTTGGGTTAAATTTAGGGGGTGATATTAAATAATGTTAATTTTTTTATGAATATACCCCTCGGTTTGAGGGGGTGTGAATAAAAATACATACATTTGGCTTCTAAATTTTAAATCTATACAACACAATATGTCAACTTTAAGATTTGAAGCCTTAAAAGAAACCTTTAACCGTAAACCGGTGGAAATCGAAGAGCCAAGCAGAAGATCTCAGCTTTTTGGTACAAACGTATTCGATGAAAGAGTAATGCGCCAGTTCCTTACAAAGGAGGCGTATAAAAATGTAATGGATGCCATTAAAACCGGCGCTAAAATTGAGCGTGTGGTAGCCGATCACATCTCTACAGGAATGAAAGAATGGGCTATTGCTAAAGGTGTGACTCACTACACCCACTGGTTCCAGCCTCTTACCGGAACTACAGCAGAAAAACATGATGCCTTTTTTGAAACCATAGGAGATGGTGAAGCCATTGAGAAATTTGGCGGTAGCCAGCTGGTACAACAGGAACCTGATGCTTCCAGCTTCCCGAGCGGGGGGATTAGAAATACTTTTGAAGCCCGTGGGTATACAGCCTGGGACCCTACTTCTCCTGCATTTATCTGGGGAACTACCCTTTGTATCCCAACGATTTTCGTTTCCTATACCGGAGAGGCTCTGGATTATAAAACTCCGCTTCTTCGTGCATTACAGGCTGTAGATCACGCAGCTACAGATGTGGCTAAATATTTTGACAAAAACGTAAGTAAAGTAAATGCAACCCTGGGTTGGGAGCAGGAATATTTCCTTATAGATTCAGCCTTGGCTGCAACCCGTCCCGATCTTCAGCTTTCAGGTAGAACCTTATTAGGTCATTCTCCGGCTAAAGGTCAGCAACTGGATGATCACTATTTTGGTTCAATTCCGTCAAGAGTTCTTGCTTTTATGCGTGAACTGGAAATTGAATGTATGAAACTGGGAATCCCGGTAAAAACCCGTCACAATGAGGTTGCCCCTAACCAGTTTGAGCTTGCGCCTATTTTTGAAGAGGCCAACCTTGCGGTAGATCACAACTCCCTTATTATGGATGTGATGACCAAGATCGCCGAAAAACACCATTTTAAAGTATTATTCCACGAAAAGCCGTTTGCAGGAATTAACGGTAGTGGTAAACATAACAACTGGTCGCTTAGTACCGATACGGGTGTGAATTTGTTAGGGCCTGGAAGTACTCCAATGAAGAACCTTCAGTTCCTGACCTTCTTTATCAATACCATTAAAGCAGTATATGATAATGAGGAATTATTACGTGCCGCTATTGCCAGCGCTTCTAATGATTACCGGCTTGGAGCCAACGAAGCTCCGCCGGCAATTATTTCAGCTTTCATTGGTTCTCAGCTAACCGAGGTTCTTGATGAACTTGAAAAAGTGACCGACGGGAAACTTTCTCCACAGGAAAAAACCGACCTTAAACTGAATGTTGTAGGTAAGATCCCTGAAATCCTTCTGGATAATACCGACAGGAACAGGACTTCTCCATTCGCCTTCACCGGAAATAAATTCGAATTCAGAGCGGTAGGATCAACGGCCAACTGTGCTAACCCAATGACCGTGTTGAACACGATCGTGGCCAAGCAGCTTAAAGACTTCAAGAAAGAGGTAGATAAGCTTGTGAAGAGCAAGAAGATGAAGAAAGACGATGCGATCTTTAACGTACTTAGAGATTACATTAAGAAGTCTAAGAAGATCCGTTTTGAAGGAAATAACTATGGAGAAGAGTGGGAGAAAGAAGCTGAAAAGCGTGGTTTAAGCAATAACAGAACCACTCCTGAAGCATTGAAAATTCAGACTGCCAAGAAAACCATCGATCTTTATAAAGAGATGGGGGTAATGAATAAGGTGGAGATCGAAGCACGTCACGAGATCGAACTTGAAGAGTATGCAATGAGGGTTCAGATTGAAGGCCGTATCCTTGGAGACATTGCAAGAAACCACATTATCCCAACGGCTATCAAGTACCAGAACGTTCTTATTGAGAATGTGGAAGGGCTTAAGCATATTTACAATGATGATTTCAAGAAGCACTCAAAGGAGCAGATGAACATCCTTGAGAATATTTCAGCTCATATTGCAACCATCAACTCTAAGGTGAACGAAATGATTGAAGCCAGAAAAGTGGCTAATAAGATCGATGATCCTGAGAAGAAAGCTTTTGCTTACTGTAATGATGTGAAGCCTTTCTTTGATGAAATTAGATATCATTGCGATAAACTGGAATTAATGGTAGATGATGAGATCTGGCCATTGACCAAATACAGAGAATTACTGTTTACCAGATAAATCTGTTGAATTGCAGAAAGAAAGAACCACGGAGCATTATTCCGTGGTTTTTTTGTTTAAATATGTAGCTCACTTATTATTCCAAAATTTCAAATCTGATTATCTTTGAGACCTTTAAAACTATCTTATGAGCCAGGAAATAAGTAAAAGATATGCACAAAGAGGAGTTTCAGCAGGAAAAGAGGATGTCCATAAGGCGATCAAAAATGTTGATAAAGGACTTTTTCCAAAAGCTTTTTGTAAGATCGTTCCAGATCATCTAACAGGGGACGATGATTACTGCCTCATTATGCACGCCGATGGTGCCGGAACAAAATCTTCCCTGGCTTATATGTACTGGAAAGAGACTGGAGATCTTTCGGTTTGGAAAGGGATCGCCCAGGATGCGCTTATTATGAATATAGATGACCTGCTGTGCGTGGGCGCGACCGATAAGATCCTGCTTTCTTCAACCATTGGAAGAAATAAAAATCTTGTGCCGGGAGAAGTGATCTCTGCTATCATCAACGGTACCGAAGAGCTTATTTCTGAATTAATGGATTTTGGGGTGGAGATACATTCTACCGGTGGAGAAACTGCCGATGTTGGGGACCTGGTAAGAACCATTATCGTAGATTCTACGGTTACCGCGAGGATGAAACGCAGTGACGTGATAGATAACTCAAATATCAAACCCGGCAATGTGATCGTAGGATTGTCTTCTTTCGGGCAGGCGTCTTATGAAAAGGAGTATAACGGCGGGATGGGAAGCAACGGATTGACTTCTGCACGCCACGATGTATTCTCTAAAATCCTTGCCGAAAAATATCCTGAGAGTTTTGATAATGATATTCCTGAAGAGCTCATCTATTCAGGAACCAAGAAACTAACCGATAAGGTGGAAGATGCTCCGCTGGATGCCGGAAAACTCGTGCTTTCTCCAACGCGTACCTATGCGCCTGTGATCAAGAAGATCCTTTCAAAGTTCAGCAATAAAGAGATAAACGGGATGGTGCACTGCAGTGGTGGCGCCCAGACCAAGATCCTTCATTTTGTAGAGAACCTGCATATCATTAAAGACAATATGTTCGAAGTTCCTCCTTTATTCAAACTTATAAGGGAAGAGAGCAAGACCGACTGGAAAGAAATGTACCAGGTCTTTAATATGGGGCACCGGATGGAGCTTTATGTAGATGAAGAAGTTGCCGATGAAATCATCACGATTTCAAAGTCTTTTGATGTAGATGCGAAGATCGTGGGAAGGGTAGAAGCTTCAGAAGAAAAGAAACTCACCATAAAAAGCGAATTCGGAGAATTTAATTATTCATAAGCAGGATCTTTCTGATCCATATTTCTTTCCGGTAAAACAGGCCTTTGTCTGGCTTTTTCTGATATCACTTCATTTATAGCTTATTATTTGGGCTTTTCAGAATTCCATTATCCGGACAGGATTTTTTATTTGGTCGGGCTTTCAGGCTTGTTGGCTTTCTCTGTTCAGAAAGAGAAAGGTCGTTGCTTACCTTTGATGGGGGAACTCTGATTTTTGACTCCTGTAAATCCCTCAAAATATCGTAAATTTGCTATCTTAAAATCAGTGAGGTTAATATGATTGAGAAGCTTAATGTAGTAAAGCAGCGTTTTGATGAGGTGAATGATCTGATCATTCAACCGGATATAATTGCCGATCAGAAACGATATATAGAATTAAACAAGGAATATAAAGATCTTAAGGCTTTAATGGAGGAGCGTGAGAAGTATATGGAACTCACCAACAACATCCAGGAAGCCGAAGAGATCATCGCCGATGGCAGCGATCCTGAGATGACCGAAATGGCCAAACTTCAACTGGAAGAGGCTAAGGAGGAACTTCCCGCTTTGGAAGAAAAGATCAGGATGATGCTTGTGCCTAAAGACCCCGAGGACGCAAAGAACGTGGTAATGGAGATTCGTGCCGGTACCGGCGGGGACGAGGCCAGTATTTTTGCCGGGGACCTTTACCGTATGTATACCAAATATATAGAAAGCAAAGGCTGGAAGCACCAGATCGTGGATTTTAGCGAAGGTACCAGTGGCGGATTTAAAGAGATGATCTTCGAGGTTTCGGGAGAGGATGTTTATGGGACCTTAAAGTTCGAAGCCGGAGTGCACCGTGTACAACGAGTGCCGCAAACCGAAACCCAGGGTCGTGTGCATACTTCTGCCGCAACAGTAATGGTATTGCCCGAAGCTGAAGAATTTGATGTGGAGATCGATCCGAAAGATGTGCGAATAGATTACTTCTGTTCTTCAGGACCCGGAGGTCAGTCGGTAAACACTACTTATTCGGCCGTACGTTTAACCCACGAGCCTACTGGGCTGGTAGCTCAATGTCAGGATCAGAAATCGCAGCACAAGAACAAAGAGAAAGCTTTCAGGGTACTGCGTTCCAGATTATATGAAATGGAACTGGCTAAAAAGATGGAAGCCGATGCCGCGAAAAGGAACTCGATGGTTTCCAGCGGAGACCGTAGTGCGAAGATCAGGACGTATAACTACTCCCAGGGAAGGGTGACCGATCACCGTATCAACCTTACCCTTTATGATCTTTCCAATATCATAAACGGAGATATTCAGAAGATCATCGACGAGCTGCAGCTGGTGGAAAACACCGAAAAGCTCAAAGAAAATTCCGATATATTTTAAAACAGATAATAGCTCCTGCTTTATGGCAGGAGCTTTTTTTTATACCTTAGCCTGAGTAATAAAGAAAAATCAGCTTTAATGACAACTGCCGAACTGGTCGAACAAATTCATAAGAAAAAATCATTTTTATGCGTAGGTCTTGATGTGGATCTTGAGCGGATCCCGACTTATCTGCTGTCTGAAGAAGATCCTATCTTCAGTTTCAATAAAGCGATCATAGATGCCACCCATAAATTTTGTGTGGCTTATAAGCCCAATATTGCTTTTTATGAAGCGAACGGCCTGGAAGGCTGGAAAGCCCTGGAGAAAACGGTGAATTATATCCACAAGGAGTATCCGGAGATCTTTACTATTGCCGATGCCAAACGCGGGGATATTGGGAATACTTCAAGGATGTATGCGAAAACTTTTCTGAAAGATCTCGGTTTCGATTCTATTACCGTGGCGCCTTATATGGGTAAAGATTCTGTAGAGCCTTTCCTTGAATTTCAAAACAGGCATACCATTCTTCTGGCTTTAACTTCCAATGAAGGAGCATTTGACTTTCAGACCCAGAAGGTGGGAGATAAAGAACTTTATAAAAAGGTCTTGGAGACTTCTAAAACCTGGAAGAATTCAGAAAACCTTATGTACGTGGTGGGAGCTACCAAGGCTGAATTTCTTGCCGATATTCGCAAGATCATTCCGAATAGTTTTCTTCTGGTTCCCGGGGTGGGTGCCCAGGGCGGGAAACTCGAGGATGTTTGCAAATACGGGATGACCAAAGATGTAGGCTTGCTGGTCAATTCTTCCCGAAAGATCATCTACGCTTCCGAATCTTCAAATTTCGCTGAAATAGCAGGAGCTAAGGCTGAAGTGCTTCAGAAGCAAATGGCTGAAGAGCTGAAACAACTCTAAACTCTTTTTTATGGAATTTCAGGACCAGTTAGGTAGAAAAATAATGCTTTCTTCCAGGCCTGAAAGGATCGTTTCCCTGGTGCCAAGCCAGACCGAGTTACTTGTTGATCTTGGTTTGGAGAAGGAACTTGTGGGAATAACCAAATTCTGTGTTCACCCGAAAGCTCTGCGAAAAGTCAAAAAAGTGGTTGGAGGAACCAAAGAAGTTCACCTGGATAAGATAAAGGAGTTGAAGCCGGATATTATTCTTTGTAACAAGGAAGAGAATACTAAAGAAATGGTGGAGGAGCTGGAGACGATCGCGCCTGTTCACGTTTCAGATGTCAATAACTTAGATGAGGCCGAAGAACTTATAGCACAATACGGGAAGCTTTTTGGAAAAGGACCTTTAGCTGATACATTTATAAGTTCTATTGAAAGGAAAAAGGAAGAATTAAAAAAGCTGGTTGAGGAAAGACCAAAATTAAAGGTCGCATATTTCATCTGGAATCGCCCTTTAATGGCCGTAGGGGTAAATACCTTTATTGATAAAATGCTTGAACTTAATGGCTTTGAAAACGTAATTTGGGAAGAAAGGTATCCGGAAATTAGTGTTGATCAACTGAAGAAAAGAAATCCTGATCTGCTCCTGTTGTCATCTGAACCCTTCCCCTTCAGGGAAAAGCATAGGGAAATATTCTCTGAAATGAATTCGAAGGTATTATTTGTGGATGGGGAGTATTTCAGCTGGTATGGTTCACGCCTTATAGACGCTATGGACTATTTTAAAAAATTACAGGATCAGCTATCGATCTTGTCGTAGTTCATTCGGCGTAATTCTCTAAGGATCTTTTTGGCCTTGGCATTCACTCTGTCGCTCTCCTCCTTATCCACAAGGGCCAGTTTGTATGCGCGATGCATAAGCTGAGTGTACTTATCGCACATACATTCCTCTTTGGTTTTATTTTCAAAAAGCTTAAACATATCCTTTTCTGCATTCTCTCTACGGTACAAATATAGAGTTAGGCTATTGTAAGATGTGCTAATCTAAAGTTAAGCTTGTTGTAAAAAATATCAGATATGGATTGGTTATGTTAAAATTTTAATTAATTCCTTGCTGTCTGGGGCTTTAGCCCCTGTCCTGAAGAGAAAAAACCCGTTTTAGCAGGTCGGTTGTTCTGGAGGAGATATCTTCCCTTATCTGGTTTTCTTCAATAGCGATCATAGTGAACACGCCATCCAGGGCTTCGTTGGTAACGTAGTCCGGCAGGTCCGGGTTTACATCGCTGGTAAGCGGGAGCTGGTTGTATCGCTCAATGATATTGCTCCATACCCTGTTTGCGCCAACCTTTTCCAAAGAACGGGTGATCACCGGATTGAATTTCGCGTATAATTCATCTTCGGTTTTATTGTTCAGGTAAGTGGTAGCCGCATCATTTGGTCCCATCAGGATATTTCGGGCGTCCGCAAAAGTGATCTCCTTAACGGCGTCTACGAAGATAGGTGTAGCTTCCTTAACACCTTCTTCGGCTGCACGGTTAAGCACCTTTAAACCTTCATCGGCCAAAGAGCCCAGGCCTACATCCCTTAAAGTTTTATCTACCTTCTGAAGTTCCGGAGGCAGGGTGATCCTGACCAGCTCATTATTGTAAAACCCGTTCTCTTGGGTAAGCTTACTCACCTGCTTGTCAATACCAAAATCCAGGGCTTGCCTAAGCCCGGAGGCTATTTCTGCATTGGTTACGCCATACCCGTTTTGCGGGAGTTGACTGGCAATATCCTGTAGCTCGGCACAGGAAGTGAAAAAAATAAGAACAGAAAGTAAGAGGATCTTTTTCATAAGAGTTTTTTCAAATATAACAGAAACTTTTCTGAGCTTAAATTCACGGCTTTTTAATTCAACCTCCTCTTCTTGAAATAATATTAAAATCCCGGAATTTCATTGCGATTTTCGTAAATTGCAGACCCTAAAATTTGATATTGTTACAAATGGAACAACAAAGTCCTTATAAACCCAAGAATAAAGTTAGAATAGTAACCGCCGCTTCCCTTTTCGACGGTCACGATGCGGCTATTAATATTATGCGTCGTATAATTCAGGCTACGGGAGTTGAGGTGATACACCTTGGTCACGATCGTAGCGTAGATGAGGTTGTGAACTGCGCGATCCAGGAAGATGCCGATGCCATCGCGATGACTTCTTATCAGGGCGGACACAATGAATATTTTAAATATATGTATGACCTGCTCAATGAAAAGGGGGCAGGTAATATCAAGATCTTTGGAGGCGGAGGAGGAGTTATCCTTCCCGAAGAGATCAAGGAATTGATGGATTACGGCATCACCCGTATCTATTCTCCCGATGATGGTCGGGAAATGGGACTTCAGGGTATGATCAATGATATGATCCAGCAGCTGGATGAACCTACGCCGGCGTTGCCGAAACAGGACTGCCTTCAGGAATCCCTGAAAAAGAAAGACGTAAATACTATTGCCAGGCTTATCTCCCTTGCCGAAAATGACCGGGAAGAGTTTGAGAAGAACTTCTCACAAATAGAAAAAAAGGAAAAATCAGGAATCCCTGTTCTGGGAATTACAGGAACCGGAGGCTCCGGGAAATCCAGCCTTGTGGATGAACTGGTCCGCAGATTCCTTGTGGACTTCCCTGAAAAAAATGTTGGGATCATTTCGGTTGATCCATCCAAGAAAAAGACCGGCGGAGCCCTGTTGGGAGACAGGATTCGTATGAATTCCATCAATAACAAGCGCGTATATATGCGTTCTCTGGCAACCCGCCAGGCCAACCTTGCGCTATCCAAATATGTTGCTGAAGCCGTTGATATTTTAAAGGCTTCAGAATACGATCTAATTATTCTGGAGACTTCCGGAATCGGCCAGAGCGATACAGAGATCATTGATCATTCTGATGTATCCTTATACGTGATGACGCCTGAATTTGGTGCGGCAACTCAGCTGGAGAAGATCGATATGCTTGATTTTGCCGACCTGGTAGCGATCAACAAATTTGATAAAAGAGGAGCTCAGGATGCGCTACGCGATGTGAAAAAACAATATCAGCGAAACCACCAGCTATGGCACGAAGATGCCGATAAACTTCCTGTTTTTGGAACTATAGCTTCCCAGTTCAACGACCCGGGAATGAATACCCTTTACAGGAATATTATGGATAAGATCGATGAAAAGACCAATTCCGATCTTAATTCGACTTTTGAAGTTTCCCGCGAGATGAGCGAAAAGATCTTCGTGATCCCGCCGAAACGTACCCGTTACCTTTCTGAAATTGCGGAGAATAATCGCAGCTACGATGAAAAAGCAGCGACACAGTCTGAAATTGCCCAAAGACTCTATGGAATTTATAAAACCATAGAAGGGGTTGCCGGGATCCATAAGGACAGTGATCAGTCTCAGTATTTGGATAAACACGGCCTGGATCAGGATGGAATTTCAGAGATGGCAGAGGAAGATCAGAAAGACTTCCTAAAGCTTTTATTCGCTGAATTTGACCGTGTAAAAATGGACCTTGACCCTTATAATTGGGAAGTGATCCTTGGCTGGCAGGAAAAAGTGAATAAATATGTAGAACCCATATATTCCTTTAAGGTACGGGATAAGGAGATCAAGATAGAAACGCATACCGAGTCTCTTTCTCATACCCAGATCCCAAAAGTTGCCTTGCCAAAATATAAAGCCTGGGGAGATATCCTTAAATGGTGCCTTCAGGAAAATGTACCCGGAGAGTTCCCATATACAGCAGGACTGTATCCTTTCAAAAGACAGGGTGAGGATCCAACCAGGATGTTCGCCGGGGAAGGTGGACCTGAGCGTACCAACAGGAGATTCCATTATGTGAGTCTGGGTCTTCCAGCCAAAAGGCTTTCTACGGCTTTCGATTCGGTAACTCTTTACGGAAATGATCCTGATCACCGTCCCGATATTTACGGGAAAATAGGTAATGCCGGGGTTTCTATCTGCTGTCTTGATGATGCCAAGAAACTGTATTCCGGGTTCGATCTTGCCGATCCTAAGACCTCGGTGAGTATGACCATTAACGGACCTGCGCCAATGTTGCTCGGATTCTTTATGAATGCGGCCATAGATCAGCAGTGTGAGAAATACATCAAGGAAAACGGACTTGAGGATAAGGTGGAAGCCAAGCTGAAAGAGCTTTATGACGATCAGGATATCGATCGTCCTGTTTACAGGGGTGAACTTCCGGAAGGGAATGACGGCCTTGGTCTGATGCTGCTTGGTGTTACCGGAGATCAGGTGCTTCCGAAGGAGGTTTATGAAGATATTAAAAAGAAGACCATAAGCGTGGTAAGAGGTACAGTACAGGCCGATATTCTTAAGGAAGACCAGGCGCAGAACACCTGTATCTTCTCTACCGAATTCGCGCTTCGCCTTATGGGTGACGTACAGGAATACTTCATCAGGGAAAAGGTAAGGAACTTTTATTCGGTTTCAATTTCAGGATATCACATTGCCGAAGCAGGTGCGAACCCAATTACCCAGCTGGCTTTTACGCTGGCAAACGGGTTCACTTATGTGGAATATTACCTGAGCAGGGGAATGGATATCAATAAATTCGGGCCTAACCTTTCCTTCTTCTTCTCTAACGGGATCGATCCCGAATATGCCGTAATTGGCCGTGTGGCACGTAAGATCTGGTCTAAGGCTTTGAAATATAAATATGGAGCCAACCCGAGAGCCCAGATGCTGAAGTATCATATTCAGACTTCAGGACGTTCGCTTCACGCGCAGGAGATCGATTTTAATGATATCAGGACCACACTTCAGGCGCTTTACGCGATCTACGATAACTGTAATTCACTGCACACCAATGCTTACGACGAGGCGATCACCACGCCAACAGAAGCTTCGGTTAGACGTGCGATGGCTATTCAGCTTATTATCAATAAAGAGCTTGGTCTGGCCAAGAATGAGAATCCTATACAGGGATCTTTCATTATCGAGGAACTGACCGACCTTGTGGAAGAAGCGGTGCTTACCGAATTCGACAGACTGACGGAAAGAGGCGGAGTGCTTGGTGCGATGGAAACGATGTATCAGCGCGGAAAGATACAGGAAGAAAGCCTGTATTATGAGACCCTGAAGCATAACGGAGATTACCCGATCATTGGTGTGAATACCTTCCTGAGTTCAAGCGGATCTCCAACCGTAACCCCTGGAGAGGTGATCAGAGCTACCGAAGAAGAGAAGCAACACCAGATCAAGACCCTAACCACGCTGCATAAAGCCAAGGAAAGCAAAGCCGAGGCTGCCCTTGAAAAGATCAAGGATGTTGCCGTGAAGAATGAGAACCTCTTCGAGGTGCTTATGGAAGCCACCAAAGTATGCTCTCTTGGTCAGATCACAACTGCTATGTTCGAGGTTGGAGGTCAGTACAGAAGAAATATGTAAGCAGGAAATCGCCTTGCTCAAGAGATTGCCCTGAGTTCGTCGAAGGGCCTATTCCGATGTGCGAAGCGACATAAAGTTCTTAAATAAAGAAATCCCGACCGGTAAAATTCCGGTTGGGATTTTTTATGGACCTTTAAAATGACTGCTAAAGTGTTTAAAAACAGAATTCTTTGTTGGTGGAAATTAAAAATCAGTTTAGATTTGCAAATTCAAACGAATTAAAAAGGAGATTGTCTAATCGCTTAAAGATCAAATTCTATGGAAAATCTATGGCTCTTCGCTATAGCGGTGTTTACCGGTTTTTTCGCGATTAATAATCCGTTCGGAAACCTGCCTATCTTCATTAGTCTTACCAGGCAGGCCAACAGACCAAGAAAGAAATTCATCTCCAAGAAGGCCACTTTTACTGCCTTTGTAATAGTTACCGGTTTCATAATCCTGGGGAAGTATATTTTCAGCCTATTCGGAATAACTATCCCTGCCTTTAAGATCACCGGGGGGATACTGATCTTCTTTGTAGGTTTTGAGATGATAAGGGCGCAGGAGTCCAGTATCGATAATCAGACAGAGATCAACTTTAACGAGGGGATTTCCATTTCTCCATTAGCGATCCCGATCCTTGCGGGACCCGGTACCATAGTGACGGCGATGAATTACACCACCAATGCCGGGTATTTGGAAATGGCCATTATAGTTTCTATGGCTGGCCTTATTATGCTTATGAATCACCTGGCATTTATCTCCAGCGATTATCTCGTGAAATTCATCGGGAAGAACAAGATTGTGGTAATTGAAAAGATAATGGGACTTATTATCGCCATAATCGGTACAAATATGCTGATACAGGGAATTAAACTGGCTTTTTGGGATTAGCCCTTTAAGGTAGTTTCTGAATCTGCTTCACCCATTCGGAAGTGAGGTATTCAAACTGACGGATCTCTTTTCTTAAGAGGTTGACGAACTCCACTTCCTTAACTCCACAGAATTCCAGTTTTTTGCAGTAAAGCCGAAGACTTTTGGCTGCTTTCCTGATTCTTCTGATCTTCCTTAGTTTTACTTCTGAATTTCCGGTGCTTAATATTGAGGCAATTCCCGGTGCAAGCTGAAGCGATTCGGAAACTAGATTTCCGGCATAACGATGGGAATGGCTGGCTGATAGTTCCATCTCAACTACGTGTTTATCATCCCCGAAATAAGATGCAACAGCGCGTGAGATCCGGAAGATCTCAAGTGCTTTCCGGTAAGCCGGAAGATGGTATGCGTTAGATGGAAACGGGTTTGCCATTGTTATAAGATTTCTTATAAAATTACTCAGAAAAATTATAGCCGGACTTTTTGTTTCAAGGTGAAAATTATTTTTTACCTTTAAAATTAAAGATAAGCTGTTCATTTTCTTTAAAAATATGGTAGACGAACTTAATTGGGCAATTCTTGAAAAGCTTCAGCAAAATGCCCGCAGGTCTTTTGCGGATATCGGCCGGGAAGTGGGACTTACCTCCCCTGCTGTGGCAGAAAGGGTGAAGAAAATGGAGGATGCAGGGATAATTCGGGGCTACAAGACCGAAGTTTCTTATCAAAAGACGGGGCATCAGTTAAAAGCTATCATTACCCTTAGGGCATTTATGGGAAGGCTTAAACCATTTTTAGAAAAGGTGAAAGACTTTAAAGAAGTGATCAACTGCTACAGGATTACAGGGAATGAAAATATAATTATGGAGGTGGTGCTGTATGACCAGTCTCACCTTGAGGTGTTTATAGATAAACTTATTACTTACGGGGAAACCAAAACGCATATTATCCTCTCAAATGTCATAGAGCATGCTCCGGTTAAAAAGAAGTCTTCCTGATTAATGTTATGAATTCTTAAAAAGCGCTAATTGTAGATTCCTTTTATTTTGTTAAAACAACACTTTATTTTTAGCATTATTAACAGCTGCTTTTTATTTTAGTTAAAGTAGCATCAATTGTAATTTTCTTAATAAGGATACGTCTAATCTGAACCTATCTTTGAATAAAAACTAGGATTGATTATGAGAAATTACAGTGTATTGTTTTTGAGTTTAGCAGTTGTGACCGGTCTTGTAGGATTTACCGGCCTTAGTTTTTACGGAATTGAATTTGTGAGGGTAATGTTTTTAATATTTGCCGATTTATTGGTGGTATCCTTATTAGCCAAATTATTCTTTCCTAAACCTGAAATGAAACTCCAGCGTGTAAAAAAAGATTAAAGTATATATGCTTAACCTACCAGATGAGCTTTTATCGAGAGATAAAAGCTCTTTTTTTTGCAATTTAAAGTTTGTGAACATTGCTTATATTTACTTTATAACTTGACAAATTATGAGTAAAAGGGCCAGGATATTTTCGATTTTATTTTCATTTTGTTTTTTCGTTGGGTTTGCCCAGGAAATGAGGCTTTCTAAAGGAAGCGTTGTAGACTCCATTCCTGTAAGCGACAGCCTGTCGGAAAGCTTTGCTATATATCTTCCTCATCAGTTCAGGGAGGATAGTAATTGGCCCGTGATTTTTGTTTTCGATCCGGAAGGAAGGGGTAAATCAGCGGCCCGGCTTTTGAAAGATGTTGCGGAAGATCAGTCTTATATAATTGTGGCAACCAATGAAAATTTGAAGGAAGATTCTTTACAGGCTAACCTGGCTAAGGCTTCCAGGATGATGAATACTGTTTTTAATGCTCTACCGGTGGACTTGGACCAGGTTTACGCGATGGGACTGGAAGAAGGAGGAATTGTTGCCTCCGCAATACCACTGGTCTATAAAAAAACACGAGGAGTTCTTGCTATTGGGGCCGCGTGGGTGAATCCGGAGTTTGTTGAAAAGAGCAGACCGTATATGTTTAGTATCGCTTCAGGATATCAGGATAGCGATCAATTTGAACTTCTTGAAATAACAAAGATCTATGAAGAGGAAGACTACCCGGTGGAATTCAATTATTTTGAAGGAAATTCTGAAGAATGGCCGTCTGCGGGCTTTATGAACGCAGCGGTATCCGGCCTTAGTTTTAGGGCTGTTTCAGAAGGGCTAAGAAAAAATGATCCGGCCTATGTTAAAGCACTATATGAGAACGAACTGGAATTTGCTGAAAGTCTTAGAAGAAAACAGAGATATCTTAAAGCTTATGAGAAGCTGGAACAGATAGAAGAAAAATATGAGACTTTTGAAGATGAGACCAGGGAAATGAGAAAAAATCTTCGGCGTACCAGTCTCTATCGGCAGCAAAAGCGGGATTACAGGCAAGCCAGGGAAGAGGAGAATTACCGGAAAGATTTGTATTACTCCAGTATGGGAAGTGATCTGGTAACTCAAAATTTTGAGAATGTTGGCTGGTGGGCATATCAGATGGACCAATTAAAAAAACTTCAGGAAAAAGGTAATCCTGCCCAACAGGAAATGGCTCACAGGCTGGAAGGGTTTTTAGATAGCCTTTCTCAATATCATTATAATACTATCCACGAAAACAAAGCGAGTATTGACACCAAAATCCTGGTTAGTATTTTGCGAACGGTTATTAATAAAGAAGATCCTGAGGCATATTTAAATATCATCAGGCTTTCCGGAAATGACGGCGACTATGAAACCGCATTGTTATATCTTGAAGATCTTCTGAAAACCGGCTATGAGGATATGGAGTCTTTGTATGAAATTCCCGGGATCCTTGACCTGAAATTCAGTAAAGAATACAATGAGCTTATCTTTAAATATCTGGGGAAGTCCAAGTACTACGAAGAGGCGTTGAATTAGATTTCGGTTTCTCTTTTTAGAAGCCTTATTGTCCAAATTAGCAGCGCACACACTATTACGGAAAGAATAGCCATAGTCATCCAGGTAAATCGGAACCCGAAATTATCTATAAGCTGCATTCCTGTGTTGTGCCCAAAAATATGGCTTAAGGAAAAGGCTATGCTGTAAAGAGCCATATAAGCTCCTTGCTTTCCTTTATCCGATCTTTTTAGTGCGAAACTATTTGAAAATGGAAATGCGATCATTTCTCCCAGGGTCACCAATAACATTCCAACTACCAGAATGCCTGTCCACTGGCTTAAATTGATGACCAAAAAACTAACTCCTGTAAGCACAGAGCCCGCAATTACATATTGCAGGTCTGAGAACTTTCTGCTTTCCAGAAACTTGATTAGCGGCATCTCAAACAGAAAGATCATAAATCCGTTAAGCCCAAGCAGGATGCCTATTTCCGATTCCAAAAGCTTAAAGCCTTCGGAATAGAAGAGGGGCATCGTAGAGAAATACTGGATGAATATGAAACCGAAAAGCATAAGAGCAACCAGGAATGTCATATAAACCTTGTCTTTTGCTGTAGCGGTGGGCTCGAGGTTAAGGATGGGCGGATTTTGCCGGGCTTTTTTCGGGTGTAAGAGCTGTAGCAAGAGTAAACCGGCTATAAAACAGGTGATCCCGTCTACCCAGAAGAGAGCACCATATCCGGCTTTTGCGATAATAAGGCCTCCAATGGCGGGTCCTGCTGAAAATCCAAGATTTATGGCCAGCCTGATAAGGCTAACCGAGCGCGTGCGGTTCTCGGGTTTGCTGTAAGCGCTAATGGCTACGAACACTGCGGGCCTAAAGGCATCGGCAGCAAGCATAACCAGGAAAATACCAATACTGAATCCGAGAAAACTGGTTGGGAATTGGAGTAAAATGAATAGTATGGAAGATATCAGTAAACTTCCGGCCATTGTCTTATAGTGCCCTATACTGTCTGTAAACTTGCCTCCAAGCCACGAGCCTGCAACAGATCCCAACCCGAAAATGCTAAGTATCCAGCCAACTTCTTCAAGACTAAAACCTTTGTCTTTGGTGAGGTACAGGGAAAGAAAGGGGATTACCATAGTTCCGGCCCTGTTGATGAGTGTGATCAACGCCAGTAACCATACCTCCTTTCTTAAGCCTGAAAATGATCCAATATAAGACCGGTAAACTTCCTGAAGCATTCTTTTAAAATAAGGGCTAAATTTAATTTAAATATCTTTAGCATCTGTTTCAGATTTTGAAGAGAAATTAAAATATAAAAATTAGTCCCAAATGAGATCTTTGCTCACATTTTTACTTTTATTGAACCTGTCTTTGTTAATGGCCCAGGAGTCTGAAAAGCCTCAAAGTGCCCGGGATTTTCAAAACCATCTTAATGAAGAATTTAGAGACCCGGAAGAATCCCCGCTTACCGAAGAAGATAGAAAAGATTTTAAAGGACTTGATTTCTTTGAGGTAGACAGCAGTTATATTGTTAAAGCCGAATTTGTAAGAACACCTGCAGAGTCGCCTTTTAAAATGCCAACCACTACAGACAGAACCCCGGTTTATGTAAAATACGGAGAAGTTTACTTCAGCATAAAGGGTGAGGAATACAAGCTTAATGTGTATCAGAATCAGAGCTTTTTGACAGATCCTGAATATTTCGATTATTTATTCCTGCCGTTTACAGATAATACCAATGGTGAAACCACCTACTCCGGCGGACGGTATTTGGACTTAAGGATACCGGAGGGTGATTTCGTAATTCTGGATTTTAATAAGGCTTATAATCCTTATTGTGCTTATAGTGGCAGGTATTCCTGTCCGATCCCACCCAAGGAGAATGATCTGGATACCGCAATAGAGGCCGGCGTGAAGGCCTTTGATAAGCACTGATCAATTGGTTGAAAAATTATCTCTTTGGTCTTAGTGTTCCTCCGGGATTCCGAACTCTGCATAGGCATCCATCCCGTGTTCGTGTATGTCCAGCCCTTCAGTTTCTTCTCTTGACTCCATTCTTAAGCCCAGGCTGGCCTTAATTGCATAAAGAATAACGAAGGCCGATAAACTGCAAAACACACCTATTATAGTTACTCCTGCTAATTGAGAAAGGAACTGTTCCCATCCTGCCAGGTTTCCGAAGAGACCAACAGCCAGGGTACCCCAGATTCCGCAAACAAGATGAACAGCGATGGCTCCAACAGGGTCGTCAAGGCGAAACTTATCTACTAAAGAAACTGCAAGGACGATCAATACCCCGGCCACAAGGCCAATAATAACAGCGTCCATAGGAGACATCTGATCGGCCCCGGCGGTAATCCCTACCAGTCCACCCAAGATCCCGTTCAGGAACATTGTGAGGTCGTAATTCTTATACCTGAAGGTAGAGAAAAGGAATGCTGAAAGTCCTCCGGCTGCAGCTGCAAGGCAGGTGGTTACCAGGGTAATTGAAGTTAAGGCAGGGTCGGCCGACAGGACTGAACCTCCGTTAAATCCGAACCATCCAAGCCAAAGAATTAATACCCCGGCGGTAGCAAGCGGTATATTGTGTCCCGGGATAGCGTGGGAGGTTCCGTCTTTTCCGAATTTCCCGAGTCTGGCACCCAGCAGGTATACGGCAATTAAAGCTGCCCATCCGCCCACTGAGTGAACCAGGGTAGAACCGGCAAAATCATAAAAGCCCATCGTGTCAAGGAAACCGCCTCCCCACTTCCAAGAACCCACTAAAGGGTATACGATTGCAAGGTAAATAACAGAGAAGATCATAAAACTTCCTAGTTTGATCCTTTCGGCGACTGCCCCGGAAACAATGGTAGCCGCCGTGGCAGCGAACATTCCCTGGAAAAGGAAATCGGTCCAGAAGGTATATCCTTCATTGTAAGTAAGGTCCAGGCTTCCGTTAGTTATTGGTGGGTTTAACCCAAAAAGTCCGGTAAAATAGTCGGGGATCACCCCGGCTATAAAGGAAGCCGGGTACATTAGATTAAAGCCTATTATGGCGTATATCATTAATCCCGTACAAATAATAAATATGTTTTTGAACAGGATGTTAATAGCGTTTTTTTGACGGGTCAGGCCTACTTCCAGCAGGGAAAAACCCAGATGCATGAAAAATACCAGAGCGGTACAAATCATCATCCAAATATTATTTACGGTGAGAATTTCCATCGTATAAGTTTTTTGTGAGATTATCAGGTTAGGGAGTCAGTTCCTTTTTCTTTAGTTCTTATCCTGTAGGCCTCCTGGATGTCTGAGACAAATATTTTCCCATCGCCAACAGAGCCTGTATAGGCAGATTCCAGGATTACATTAACTGCTTTTTCCAGAAAGTTGTCTGAAACTACCACAGAGATCATTCGGCGTTGTATATCGCTGGTGCTATAAGAAACACCCCGGTAGACGTGGCCTTGTTTTTCATTTCCTACTCCCGTAACATCCCAGTAACTAAAAAAGTTCACTTCTGTTTTGTGAAGAGCCTTCTTAACCTCGTCAAATTTTGATTTCCTGATAACGGCTTCAATTTTCTTCATAAATTGTTCATTTAACGTGAGTAAATATATAAAAAAATAAAAACCACCCCTAAATTCAAAGGGGTGGTTTAATGTTAAATACATATAAATAAAAATCAACCCCTATTTTTTAGGGGTTGATTTTTAAAAGTGCTTATAATTGAATAATATTCAATGGGAATTTCAGGCTTAGGTGAATTTGGTTAAAAACACACCTAAAGTAACGGCCAAGAGGCCTAAAATTAAACTTCCGAAAGCATAAATGGCAAAATGAACATAATCGCCAGATCTGAACAGGGCCTGATTTTCAAATGCAAAAGTGGAGAAGGTGGTGAAGCCACCACAAAAGCCTACGCTTAAAAGAAAATTGGAAGCATTGTTCAGGCTGTCGTTTTTAAGGGCCATCCCCAGAATAAATCCGAGGATTAGGCTTCCTAAAATATTTACAGTTAAAGTTCCGTAAGGTATGGGAAAGGCCTGTTTGTTCAGGGCTTTGCTAATTAGGAATCGAAGCACGCTGCCGAAGCCGCCGCCAATAAATACCAATAAAGCATTCTTGATCATATCTTCAGAGAATTACTTCTTTATTTTACCGGAACATAGATATGGGTAACCCATTTTGCCGGATTCGAAATATGTTCCGGAGAGGTAAGATATACTTCAAACGGATTAGCTTCAGAATTAACCTCCAGGCCATTTTCCAGGATATAGGCATAAGTTTTATCCCAAGCCTCCTTTAAATTCTTATAATCTCCCTTTAGAGTAGTTTTTACCACTTTTTGGTTTGGCAGATAATCGTTTAAGATCATACTTTCTGCTGGGGTGATTACCTCACTGGAGGTGAATATCCCTGCTGAAAAGATTGCTGTGCCTTTTTCATCATTCCATTCGTTGTAAAGCACAAACGGATTTCCGGTCTTTTCAATATTGTTCTGTTCCATATAGGAAGAAACATCTGCGATCATTTTTTGCATCCGTTCATCAACCTGGCTCATTTTACTTGCCGTGGTCGTGTACATATAATATCCGCCACCGTGCTGTATTATACCGTCAACACTAATATTATATTCCTTCATTTTATTCAGAATAACGGTTTCCATATTTTCCAATCCTTTGTCGAACATGGGAAGCATCATTTCGGAAATGCTCTGATCCTGAAAGCTGAAGATAAGTTTTTCGGTAAAGCTCTGCTCTCCCTTCATTCCCCAGGTTACTTTTGTTCCGTTTTCGGCTTCTTCAAATTCCCAGTACACCTGGCTGGAAGTTTCTCCAAAAGGAGTGTCGAAACTTATTATCTGGTTTATTTTACTGAAAGGGGTCGCCTCGGTAGTCCTTATCTGGCCATCTCCCATATCTTCACTCTTCCACATATATCCTGCCCCTTCACCTTTGGTCTTTTCAAAGTAATTAACCACCATATCTTCAGACTCCTGTGACCACGGCTCCCAATTCTCCCAGTTCTTATAATTATTCACCTCATTATAAACCATTTCTCGGGGGGCTTCTATCACCTTCGTTTGCTCCACCTGAAACTCACCGTCCTTGGTTGCCACATAAATAGAGCCGGCGATGATGATTATAAGGATTAAAAACAGTAGGTATTTTAAGATTTTCATAGGCTGATTGGTTGATTAGACCACTAATATAGGTATTTTCAGAGGGATTACTAGTAATCTAAAAGCGTCTTGATTAGAAAAAGCAAAAGGATGAATGCAATAAAGCCTACAAGTACATACACACTTCCTTTATAATACTTTTTGTGAAGGCGGGTATCTTTTCTGTAACTAAAAACAATGATCGTCACAAAAGCGACGAAAAAAAGAGCGGCAAATATTAGTTGACCGGTAGAGAACATTTTGATTATTTTTAGACAAAGTTAACCTAATTAGTATAGAAAATATGAAAAAAAGAATAGCAGCGGTTCGGGAATTTCATTCGGCATTTGGTCTTGGTATTAAAGAATCTCCCGCAGCCGATCTTGGGGAGAACAAGAACAGGCTAAGGTATAACCTGATGAAGGAAGAAAATGAGGAATACCTTGAAGCAGCAATGAATAATGATCTTACCGAGGTTGCCGATGCCCTTGGGGATATGTTATATATATTGTGTGGAACCATTCTTGAACACGGAATGCAGCATAAAATTGAAGAAGTATTTGAGGAAATCCAGTCCAGCAATATGAGCAAACTTGGAGCTGATGGCAAGCCTGTTTACCGTGAAGACGGGAAGGTGCTCAAGGGGCCAAATTATTTCAAGCCGGATATCCGGAACATCCTGGAGGCTTAAGAGATATTAACTTATCTTTTTTGGGAGCCTTAGGATAAAGGCTGTATGTTCAACAGTAATTAAAACTTTATTAAATTAAATCTAATTTTTTCTTATTTCAGTAGTTGGTTTCATTTATTAATGCCAAATTTAGGTCCAACCTGAAAACAAAAAATGATGTCTTATCTCGAAATGAGTGTTTATTTGCCAGTACTTTTCCTTCTTATATATTTAACGGTGAGGTTTGTAAAAACGGTCATCAGTAATATAAGACATAATGAGTTTATTACGGCCGAGCTAAGGCTCAGAAGCCGAAATACCAGAAAGCCGGATTTCAAAAGAACTTCCGGAAAGCAGGACCTGGTTTAACCGCAATTTTATTATCAAACCATAGTTTTTGAATTTTAACTGGCGTTTTGTTTCTTTTTCATCCTTGTTCTTGTATTAAGTTTAATAACTGAACTGAAAATTGATCAAAATGAAACTCAAGCTTTCGTTACTTTCATTACTGATCCTTTTATTTTCCTGTAAAGAGGCTAAAGACAACAAAGAAGAATCTTCAAAGCCTGAATTAGGAAAAAAGGGAACCTCCTTACAAAATTTGAATTCCTATTCAAATTCTCAATGGCACTTCTCGTTAAAGTACCCGCAGAATTATATAACTACCGGGTCAGATTTACCCGGCGATGTTCCGGTGATCAATATTTATGAAAGATCTGTTTCTGAGAAGCCGCCCTTTGCCATACATGAGGAAGCCGGTATTGGATATATTGCAATTCTGCCAAAGGGCTATGGGGTAGATGGTCCTTCCGGGAAAAGCTCTTCATTTTTGGAATGGTCCGGATCTCTTGAGCTTAAGGAAGATATTGATCCTGAAGAGTCCCGGGTCTATTTGTTGGAAAATGGAGAGCCCTGGGCATTCAAATTAAAATTTAGTCATCCTCCCAAGAGCTGGAATGAGTATGGAAGTGTTTTTGTTCATTTTAAGGCCGATGCTTTTAAGGCTGAGTGTGAAGATAGTGGCACAGGTGAAAAAAAACCAATGGAGGGTTGTGATCCAATGGGGAGTGACATCATTAAGTTTACAGGAGAAATAAATGAGAATAGCTATAAATCCCTGAAAAAGATCCTTGAGGATTTTAAGTTCTCGAAAGTAAAGGAGGGCAGGAAGGTGTCCAATATTATTAAGGTGGATAGGCCTCTTCCCAATATCGAGGTGAAATCTCCGCTTAAAATTTCGGGAAAAGCAAAGGGGTTCTGGTTTTTTGAGGGCACTGCTCCTTTAAAACTTGTCGATAAGGATAACAAGATCCTTGCGGAAAGCTCCATTGAAGCAGAAGGCAACTGGATGACCAGTGATTTTGTCCCATTTAACAGCAGGATGACATTTGATAGTGCACCCGATGATGAGAGGGGGTATCTGGTTTTTGAAAGAGCGAACCCTTCAGGGAAACCAGAAAATGACCAATCTTACCGGTTGCCGGTCTTATTTCCTCCTAAATAAAATCAGCTTATTTTACGGCGTATCTCCAGCCGTACTTGTCTTCGGTTTCGTTATACTGAATTTTCATCAGCTTATCTTTAAAGACCTTGGCATAAGAATCTTCCAGTTTTGGCAGCTCGTATTTCTCACCGGCATATCCAAAACCTCTGATAGGGTTGATAACCGTAGCAGTTCCGGTTCCGAAGATCTCTTTTAACTCGCCGGATTTAGCGGCATCTATGATCTCTTTCACCTTAACACGTCTTACCTCTAAAGGGATATTGAATTCCTCAGCAAGGGTAATGACACTTTTTCGTGTCACTCCGTCAAGGATTCTGTCGCTTGTAGGTGCCGTAATGAGTTTGTCTCCCACACGGAAGAAAATGTTCATTGTTCCTGCTTCCTCAAGATACTCATGTGTATTGGCATCTGTCCAGATCACCTGCTGGAAACCGGCATCTTTAGCGAGATTTGTCGGGTAGAACTGTGCGGCATAGTTCCCGGCAGCTTTAGCAAATCCAACACCACCATCGGCAGCACGGCTGTATTTTTCTGAAAACTGAACTCTCACCTCACCGCTGTAATAGGCCTGTGCAGGAGAGCAGATGATCATAAACTTATATTTCTTGGCCGGAGCGGCAGATACGCCTTCTTCGGTAGCTATTACGAAAGGCCTGATATAAAGAGAGTTTCCGAAGCCTTTTTTAATCCAGTCCTTGTCAATTTTCAATAACTCTTCTAAGGCTGAAAAGAAATATTCCTCCGGGAAGGCCGGGATCGCAAGCCTTTCGCTGGACCTGTTGATTCGTCTGAAGTTCTCGTCCGGTCTGAATAGCCAGATATGGTCATCCTTATCTTTAAAGGCTTTCATTCCTTCAAAAACGGCCTGTCCGTAATGGAAGACCTTGGCGGAAGGATCCAGCTGCAGAGGGCCATAAGGCTTTATCTTTGGCGTTTGCCAGGCACCGTCAACATAATCACACTCCATCATATGATCAGTAAAAACTTTTCCGAAAGTCAGGTTTTCAAAGTCAGTGTCTTCAATTTTAGATTTGGAAGCTTTTACTATATCAAGGGTGGAAGTGTGGTTTTTCATTGTATAAAGTTTAGTTGAACAAATTTACCCAATTTAAAGCAGAATCAAAATCTAAAGTTTTGGTAAATTTGGGGTTTGTGTCAGTGATCTCCTAATATACTGAAATCCTTAGGAGAAGCATTATTTTAATGCGAAAAGTAGGTTTTCTGAGAGAAGGAACTGAAGGAGATTAGACATTTTATAAAGCCGGAAAAAATTGGAAAGAAAAATAATAAAGACCGCCGATGGTTCTGTAACCATACACCTCCCGGACTGGGATGAACAATATCACTCCAAACACGGCGCGGTACAGGAAGCCATTCACGTTTTTATCAAAACCGGGCTTCACTGGTTTGTGGAGAACTACCAAAAAAAAGAATTGTCTGTTCTGGAAATTGGTTTCGGCACGGGACTTAATGCGTTTATTACTGCTTTGGAGGCTGAAAAACTGGGGCTTGATGTGTCTTATTGCGGGATTGAAGCCTACCCGGTAGAAACTTCAGAAATAGAAAATCTGAATTATCCTCAGGCGCTTAAGGCTTCAGAGCGGAAGGATTTGTTTATGAGACTTCACGAAACCGAATGGGAAAAGAGCTTTAAAATCTCAGAGAATTTCAGTTTGAGTAAGCGGCAGAAGAAATTTCAGGAGATCGATGATGTTGCTCAATTTGATCTGGTGTATTTTGATGCCTTTGGAGCCAGGGTTCAGCCCCAGCTATGGACTGAAGAGATCTTCGGGATAATGTTCAGGGCAATGAAACCAGGCTCGGTATTAGTTACCTATTCAGCTAAAGGAAGTGTACGGCGGGCTATGCAGGCGGTTGGTTTTCAGGTAGAGCGTTTGCCCGGGCCTCCTGGTAAGCGCGAAATGTTAAGAGCATTAAAAAACCACTAAGATTTGCTGTTAAACCTCTAATAAAATTTAGCAGGCTGCCCGCTCAGTATGTATATTGTAAATAAAAAAATGCGTGTTTTAATAACTGGTGCAACGGGTTTGATTGGATCCCATATAGTTGAAAGCTGTATCGAAAAAGGGATAGAGGTCCATTATCTTACCACCAGTAAAAATAAACTCGAGAATAGGGAAGACTACAAGGGTTTTTACTGGGATCCTATGCAAGGCGTAATAGATGAAGCTGCAATAGAGGGTGTGGATACGATCATAAACCTGGTTGGAGCCAATATCGCAGAGCGCTGGACTCCCAGTTATAAAGAAAAGATCGTAAAAAGCCGCACCGAAACTGCCCATTTACTGTACAAAACCCTGGATAAATTCGAGAATGATGTGAAACAGATCATTTCGGCCAGTGCCATTGGAGTATACCCGAGTTCCCTTCAGAAATTATACACCGAAGAACATAAAGGAGTAGACGACTCTTTTCTGGGAGAAGTCGTGGTGAAGTGGGAAGAAAGTATCAATAATTTTGAGGATCTCGGCTTAGATGTGGCAAAGATCAGGATTGGGCTTGTTCTTGCCGAAGAAGGTGGAATGCTTCAGAAGCTTAAAGATCCTATGAATTTTAGTGTTGGAGCTCCTTTAGGTAGTGGTAAACAATGGCAGTCCTGGATTCATATAGAGGATGTTGCCGGGATCTTTATGCACGCTCTGGAATATAATCTTACCGGGGTCTACAATGCCGTGGCTCCAAATCCCGTTACCAATAAAGAACTGGTTCAAAAACTGGCCAGGGAAATGGGGAAACCCCTGTGGATTCCAAAAGTACCCTCTGTGGTCCTGAAAGCGATGCTGGGTGAAATGTCCCGAATCGTTCTTGCCAGCCAGCTGGTGAGCAGCGAAAAAATAGAAACCAGCGGCTACCGGTTTAAATATACCAATGTCTGTAAGGCTCTGGGTGATCTTATATAATTAAAAAAGCCGCCCGATGAGGCGGCTTTTTTTTAATCCATTGAATGAACTTATGCTTTAGAAGCGTTGATGTCTATCGTTAATTCGATTTCATCATTAATGAATTTATCTCCTAAACCATCGAATACAGATTTAGAGCCATAATTCACTTTCCAGTTGGTCCTGTCTATAGAGAAAGGTTGGCTGGTGATGTTTATTTCATTTTCGTTTCTCTCAATGGTCACAGGAAATGAAATGTTCTTGGTCTCCTCCTTAATGGTAAGGTTCCCTTCCATAATCGCCTGACCTTCTTCTTCGGTAAGACCTGTGATTACGAAAGTAGCTTCAGGATATTTATTTACATTAAAGAAATCTCCTTCTTTCCCTTCAACAGTTCCTTTCAGGTGAGCTTCAAGGTCTTTTTTGTCATCACCTTCAAGATCAGTTACGTTGATGCTTTTCATGTCAATTACAAAGTTTCCGCTTTCAATTACACTGTCGGAAGCCTTAAAGGTTCCTTCAGCGATCTTGATAGTACCGGTATGTTCGCCTGTAGGCTTGGCACCTGTCCAGTCTATTACAGAACTTGCAGTGTCCACGCTGTATTCGGCAGCCTGAGCAGTAGCATCGGCTGTTGCTTTGGCTTCTTCAACTCCAGCATCATTATTTGAGTTATTTTTGCAGCTTGTGAACCCAAGGCTGAAAGCAGCAATTACGAATGTCTTTAAAAAGATGTTTTTCATATCTCTAATATTTAGTTTTTTTGTTGACGGGCAAAATTAAGGTAAGGCCTTTGCAAAAACTCATAAATAAATATTAAAAAAATCTTGTGACATTTTGACATTTTGAAATGATTGGCAATACTTTTGACTCCTTGTGCACATAATTAAATGCGGAAAAGATGACTAAAAAAAAGAAAGATATATCTGAGAAAGAAGAAATGGTAAAAGACCAGGTTGAAGATACCATAGATCAGGCAATTGAAGAAGTTGAAGATAACAATGCCGAAAAGGGAAAGCAGGAAGACGGTGAAACGCTTTCTGAAGAAGAACTGTTGAAAGAAGAAGTTCAGAAGGAAAAAGATAAGTTTCTTCGACTTTTTGCCGAATTTGAAAACTATAAAAAACGTACTTCCAAGGAGCGACTGGAGCTTTTTAAGACTGCCAACCAGGAAGTAATGACAGCTTTACTGCCTGTACTTGACGATTTTGACCGGGCCCTGAATGAGATCAGGAAGACCGAGGATAAGAATCTGTTACAGGGGGTAGAACTTATACACAACAAATTCAAGGAAACTCTTAAAAGCAAAGGCCTTGAGCCGGTAGAAGTGAAGGAAGGCGACACCTTTGATGCCGATATTCACGAAGCTATTACACAAATTCCAGCACCTTCAGATAAATTAAAAGGCAAGATAGTTGATGTAGTAGAGCAGGGCTACAAATTGGGCGAAAGAATAATTCGTTACCCAAAAGTAGTTACCGGAAAATAAAACCGCTTTTAGAACCCGCAAAAATAAACCATGAAAGAGGATTATTACGAAATATTAGGATTAAGTAAGGGCGCTTCAGCAGCCGAGATCAAGAAAGCATATCGAAAGATGGCCATTAAGTATCATCCCGATAAGAATCCGGGAGATGCCAAGGCCGAAGATATGTTCAAGAAGGCTGCAGAAGCATATGAAGTATTAGGTAATGAAGATAAGAAAGCCCGTTACGACAGGTTTGGTCACCAGGCATTTGAAGGCGGTGGCTTCGGTGGCGGCGGAGGTATGAATATGGACGACATATTCAGCCAGTTTGGTGATATCTTCGGCGGCGGCGGTTTTGGCGGCGGCTTCTCCGGTTTCGGCGGATTTGGCGGTGGCCAGCGTCGTGCTAAGGGAAGCAACCTGAGAATAAGGGTTTCACTTACTCTCGAAGAGATTGCCAACGGAGTCGAGAAAAAGATCAAGGTTAAGAGAAAAGTTCAGGCTCCGGGAACCACATATAAAACCTGTGGTACCTGTGGCGGTGCCGGGCAGGTAACACGAGTGACCAACACCATATTAGGTAGAATGCAAACCGCTTCACCTTGTACCACCTGTAGTGGGTCTGGAAAAATAATAGATAAGAAACCCGAAGGAGCAGACGCACAGGGGCTTCTTATGAGTGAAGAGACCGTTTCAATTAAAATTCCAGCAGGGGTTGAAGACGGAATGCAGCTGAAGATTGCCGGAAAAGGTAACGAGGCACCGGGAGACGGATTCCCGGGAGACCTTTTGGTGGCTATTGAAGAAAAAGAGCACCCAAGTCTTCAAAGAGAAGGTAATAACCTGCATTATGACCTATATATCAGTTATTCTGAAGCTGCCCTGGGAACTTCAAAAGAAATAGATACCGTTTCAGGAAAAGTGCGTATAAAGGTAGAAGAAGGAGTCCAGTCTGGAAAAATTCTTCGACTTCGCGGAAAAGGTATTTCCAGCCTGAATGGATATGGAAAAGGAGATCTGCTGGTTCACGTTAATGTGTGGACCCCTAAGACGCTTTCCCGTGAACAAAAAGAGTTTTTTGAAAGGATGGCAGATGACGAGAATTTCCAGCCAAACCCTGAGAAAAGCGACAAATCATTCTTTGAAAAAGTTAAAGATATGTTTTCTTAAAACTCCCGTTTTAAGAAAAAATTTATATATTTGACTATCACTAAGTCTTTTAGTGATAATTTTTCTTTTTCATAGCAATTTTTTTCCCATCCTTATGTCAATAAGGGTGGGTTTTGTTTTTTAGGGCCTTTCTTAAAATTATAAAATCTTCTTAATCCAAAAGGACTCTCAGCCTATTTCAATATATTTACGATTCTGGAAAAAGCATTTATGGAGAATCTTTTGGTGGCAGAAAATATCTACAAGCGATTTGGGAATTTTACTGCGCTAAATAATGTTTCGATCGAGGTTCCGCGTGGCAGTATCTTTGGCTTACTGGGACCAAACGGGGCCGGTAAAACTACCTTGTTAAGAATTATCAATCAAATCACAATGCCCGATGAAGGGGTGATTTATCTTGACGGCCAGCCCTTACAACCCGATGATATTGCCCATATAGGATATTTACCGGAAGAAAGAGGTTTGTATAAGTCTATGAAGGTTGGTGAACAGGCTCTCTACCTGGCCAGGTTAAAAGGACTGAGCAAGGGCGAAGCTAAAGAGCGTTTGCAATACTGGTTTGAGAAGCTGGATATTATGGACTGGTGGGACAAGAAGATCCAGGAACTTTCCAAAGGGATGGCGCAAAAGGTACAGTTCGTCATCACAGTCTTACATAATCCAAAACTGCTTATTTTTGATGAACCTTTCAGCGGATTTGATCCTGTAAATGCCGGTATTATAAAAAATGAGATCCTTAAGTTAAAGGAAGAAGGAGCAACCATTCTTTTTTCAACCCATCGAATGGAAAGTGTTGAGGAGTTATGCGATTATATGGCCCTCCTTCATAAATCGAATAAGATCCTGGACGGAAAAGTTTCTGAGATCAAACGCGAATACAAGTCCAATACCTATGAAGTTGGCCTGGAAGCTGCAAGCGATGAGGTACTGCTTGCAGAGCTTAGAGACAAGTTTGAAATTGGTCCGGCAAGCTTTAAAAGTATAAACGATGATCTTAAGGTCAGCATAAAATTACAGGAGCACGAAAATCCTAACGATCTTCTGCAGTATCTTTTAACAAAGGCTAAAATCAATCATTTTGTGGAGGTGATTCCTTCCGTGAACGATATCTTTATAAAAACCGTAACACAGAATGCGTAATCTCAGACTCATTATTCAAAGGGAGTACCTGGCACGAATCAGGAACAAGACCTTTATAATTATGACTTTTTTGAGTCCGCTTATTCTTGTGGGGATGATTATGCTTATTGCTTATTTGAGTATGATCAACAGCAGCGAGCAGCGAATTATCGGGATCTATGATGAGACCGGTCTTTTTACCAGCGAGTTTAAAGATTCTGAACAGCTTCAATACCTGGATTTCTCGAACCGAAGTCTTGAGGAAGCCAGAAAAACGGTAGTGGAGCAGGAATATTACGGACTTATTTATATACCCCAGACAAGAAATGAATCTGAACTCGCCGGGGCAGTAGAATTTTACGGCGAAGAGTCTCCGGGCCTGGGAACGGTTCAGAACATAGAAAAAATTATTGCTGACAGGCTGACGCAGAATGAACTGATATCCCGCGGAGTAGATATTTCGGAGTTCGAAGCCGCAAAGGCTGATGTTACCGTGCGAATACAGAATTTTTCAGGAGAGCGAACCTCTAAAATGTCTGGTTACATCAAGATGTTCTTTGGAGGCGCCTCCGGATACCTCTTAATGATGTTCATAATTATTTACGGGAATATGGTGATGCGGAGTGTTATTGAAGAAAAGACCAATCGTATTATTGAGATCATTGTTTCTTCGGTTAAACCAATTCAGCTTATGATGGGGAAGGTTTTGGGAACCTCTCTTGCAGGGATTACGCAGTTTAGTATCTGGGTGTTTTTTGGAACGATCCTGCTATGGGGAGTTTCAATGTTTTTCGGAATAGATCCATCCGAGATGAATACTCCAGCGGCTCAAAGTATTCAGGACTTACCACAGCCTGAAATCGCACAGCTAATCCTTGATGTGGCAAGATTGCCCATATTTAACCTTCTTTTCTTCTTTTTGATTTATTTTATAGGAGGTTATTTTCTGTACAGTGCTATTTATGCTGCCATTGGTGCGGCCGTAGACAGTGAAACAGATACCCAGCAGTTTATGTTTCCGGTTATTTTGCCGTTAATGCTGGGCATTTATGTAGGCTTCTTTGCCGTTATAGAAAACCCTCACGGCAGCGTTTCAACTATTTTTTCAATGATCCCTTTAACTTCCCCCATAGTGATGTTAATGCGTATACCTTTTGGAGTACCTTGGTGGGAAATAGCGATTTCTGTAGCTTTATTGGTGATCACTAATCTTGGCGTGGTCTGGCTTGCAGCGAAGATTTACAGGGTGGGAATACTGATGTATGGAAAAAAGGCAAGCTACAAAGAGATCTATAAATGGCTTAAATATTAATTAGATGCAGGAACAGGGGGCTACCGAAAATATAAAGGAAGTAATTGAACAGGATATCTGGGGAGCCTTAAAGGATTTCTGGAATTTTGAACTGCTTACCTATAATGTGGGTGGAGATCATCCTATTGTTATTACCGTTGGACTTATCCTGTTAATGGTCGTGGCCTTTGTGCTTACGGGAATCGTTTTGCGGGTGCTGAGATCTTTTATTACCAGCAAGCTTCTTGAAGATGATAAGATGAAGTTCATAAGCGTCTTCAAGTTCATAAGATACATAGTTTATGTGATTGTTATTCTGATCACCCTAAGCTCGGCAGGTATAGATATTACAATACTTTTAACAGCTTCGGCTGCACTATTTGTAGGTATTGGTTTAGCTTTACAGGAGCTTTTTCAGGATGTAATAGGAGGTATTTTTATTATTCTTGATAAGTCGCTTCTGGTTGGCGATATTATAGAAATAGACGGCCGTGTTGGCCGGGTTTTCGAAATAAAGCTCAGGACCACCAGGGCGCTTACCAGGGACGATAAGGTGATGATCATTCCAAATCACAAGTTTATTAGTGATACGGTCTATAATTATACACAAAACCATAAGACTACACGGGAAGCCGTAAAGGTTGGAGTGGCTTATGGAAGCGATACCGAAAAGGTGAAGAGGATCTTACTGGATTGTGCTAAGGAGCAGAAGGGAATATTAAAGAATCCGGAACCATTTATCTTATTTGAAGATTTTGGGGATTCTGCACTCCTGTTCGGGCTTCATTTTTATACGGCCGATAGTTTCGTGGATCCTAAGGTAAAGAGTGAATTGAGATTTAGAATAGATAAGAAATTCAGATTGAACGACATTACTATTCCGTTTCCTCAGCGAGACGTACATATGTATTACCCCAATCAACGCGCAACCGAAAAACAACCGGATAATGAAGAAAACACATAAGTTTTTATTCGCGATTTTAGTATTGCTTGTATCCCTGCCTTCTCTGGCGCAACCTACAGATCTTGCCAGAGTAGAATATACATATTTCCCGCAGCGCGGTTCAGATAATTCCTTCAGAAGGTTTCGCACCTTTGTGAACTTCCCAATAGAATTGAACGATAAAGGAGCCTATCTTGTACCGGGTCTGGAATACCGCAATGTTAACTTTAAATATGAAGATCCTGAAAACTTCGACACTTTCGATCTGGACAGGTTTCAATCTTTTACGGCCACATTGGCATATACCTTTAAGTTCAGTAAGAACTGGCGCTTTGGTGCAGATGGAGGGGTGAAGGTAGCATCCAACTTTTCCAGTGGAGAATTGAAAAAGGACGATCTTATCTATACCGGTGGGATATACTTTGTGAACAGGGATGAAGAAGCTGAGATTCCCTGGAGACTTATCTTTGGTCTTAAATATTCCACCACCACGGGTTTCCCTTTTCCCTTACCGATTTTGAATTACTACAGACGTTTCGACCCGAAATGGTCTTATACGGTCGGGATTCCCAAGGTAAACATGAAGCATTATTTTAATAACAAGCATTCGATGCAGGCTTTTGTGACCTTAGACGGGTTCTTTGCCAATATTCAGGAAAAATTTGATGTGGCTCCAAGGAATCCTGCCAATACAGAATTTGCAGAAAGTATCTCAATGACCGTTTTATTGACGGGGCTGGGATATGAGTATAATTTTACCGAACATCTTTCGTTCTATGCCTACGCCGGCTACACTTTAATTAACGATATACGCCTTAGAGACGACAATCTGGATGATCTTTATACCATTAATAAGGACAACTCCTTTTATACCCGGGGCGGACTAAAATTCAGTATTTTATAATGGCCAGAATTTTATTAATAGAAGACGAAGCAGCAATTAGAAGGGTTCTTGTAAAGATCCTGACCGAAGAGAGTGATAATTATTCGGTAGAGGAAGCTGAAGACGGACTTGAAGGAATTGAAAAGATCAAGCAGGAAGATTTTGACCTCGTGCTGTGCGACATTAAAATGCCGAAAATGGACGGGGTAGAAGTACTTGAGGCTTTAAAAAAGATCAAACCTGAAATACCTATAGTGATGATCTCCGGTCACGGCGACCTTGATACCGCGGTAAATACGATGAAGTTAGGAGCTTTCGATTATATTTCGAAACCGCCTGACCTTAATCGCCTTTTAAATACCGTTCGGAATGCTTTGGACAGAAAGGAACTGGTTCAGGAGAACACCCGTCTCAAAAAGAAGGTAAGTAAGAATTACCAGATGATCGGGGAATCTGATGCTATAAAGCGGATTAAAGAACTAATTGAGAAAGTTGCGCCCACAGATGCCAGGGTTTTGATCACGGGACCTAACGGGACCGGAAAAGAGCTTGTGGCCCACTGGCTGCATCAGAAGAGTGAAAGGTCTAAAGGGCCTATGATAGAGGTGAATTGTGCTGCTATCCCTTCAGAACTAATAGAAAGTGAGCTTTTTGGACACGTAAAAGGAGCTTTTACTTCAGCCAATAAAGACAGGGCTGGGAAGTTTGAAGCGGCTAACGGAGGGACCATTTTTCTTGATGAGATAGGGGATATGAGCCTTTCGGCTCAGGCAAAGGTGCTGCGGGCACTTCAGGAAAATAAAATCTCCAGGGTAGGAAGTGATAAGGATATCAAGATTGATGTACGCGTGATCGCTGCCACCAATAAAGACCTGCGCAAGGAAATAGAAGATAAGAAATTCAGGGAAGATCTTTATCATCGTCTTGCAGTGATCCTTATAGAGGTTCCGCCGCTTAATGAAAGAAAAGAGGATATCCCGTTGCTGGTAGATTACTTTAGTGATAAGATAAGCCAGGAACACGGTACCAATAAAAAAGAGTTTACTGAAGGGGCGTTAAATGTCCTTAAAGATTATGACTGGCGGGGGAATATCAGGGAACTTCGAAATGTGGTGGAAAGACTCATCATACTTGGCGGGAAAGAAGTAACCGAAGATGATGTGAAGCTCTTTGCCAGTAAATTCTAGAAAATAAAAAGTAAAAGAGATTACTCTTTCATAGTATCCGGGATGTATCTAAGGAAATACATGGTATCTCCGCTTGGATGATTCCATTCGTGGAACAATTCAAAACCGAAACGCTGGTATACCAGAGCATTTTTTCGCATTCTGGTCTCAGCATAAAGCGGTAATTTATATTCCCTGGCGCGGCGGTAGAATTCGTCTTTCATCTCTTTCCCTACCTGGGTGTCCGCACCTCTCGAGTCGGCTAAAATTCCCCAGAACCAGCAATACAGATAATCACCCTCTTTCGGGCGTTGTTCCTTAATGTAATTCTGAGTTTTAAGGATCTCCAGGGCGTTGCTAATACCTGTAACCTTAATCACAAGTCCAAGCTGGGTCCATATTTCTTTCCAGAAATTGCCGTCTTTTCGGTTGGTCTTGAACAGGATCGCGATTCCTTTTCCGTTTTCAGAAACAATAAGGGCATCTTTTTCTATGGCTTTATCTACCATATGTGTCGCCAAGGTTTTAAACCTTTGGTGACGGTTTCCCCCTTTTTTTACCACATCCATAGAGGAAGGAATCTCTTTTAAAAGAGTGGTTACCTTCTCGATTATTTCCTGTCTGTATTCTGTATCCAAGCCTGATTTCTTTTTCGGCGAAGATAACAAAAATATGTGTTTTAAAGATCGTATCTTTAAGTATCAACAGGCGAATATGAAAGACATAAAGACTTCTGAATTCAGGGTTACCGAAGAGATTGACCTTAAAAGCATGTCAACAGATCTGGATCTTGAGGCTCCGGAATATAAGATTGAGGACGAGCTTGACGGGATCCGAAAAAAACTCGCAGACTGGCAGGATGCCTTATATGCCCACGGGAAATATGCTGTGCTTCTCTGTTTTCAGGGAATGGATACTTCGGGAAAGGATAGTTTGATAAGGGAGGTGTTTAAGGGGTTTAATTCCAGGGGTGTGGTTGTTCACAGCTTTAAAGTGCCAAGTAAGCTGGAGTTGAGTCACAATTACCTGTGGAGACATTATATAGCCTTACCCCAACGCGGAAAGTTCGGGATCTTTAACCGGAGTCATTATGAAAATGTGCTGGTTACCAGGGTGCACCCGGAATATATCCTCAATGAAAATTTGCCGGATATTTCTGAGTTAAATGATGTGAATGAAAAATTCTGGGAAAAGCGATTTGACCAGATAAGGGAGTTTGAAAGTACGGTGGCCGATAACGGGACCATTATATTTAAATTTTTCCTTCATATGTCTAAAGAGGAACAACGCCAACGATTATTGCGCAGGCTGGAGAAACCTAATAAGAACTGGAAATTTTCCCCGGGAGACCTGAAAGAAAGGGAACTCTGGGAGAACTATATGTTCAGCTACCAGGAAGCCATTAACAATACGTCCAAAGAGAAGGCGCCCTGGTACGTAATACCTGCTAACCATAAGCCGACTGCGAGATATCTAGTGGCCAGAATTCTTTGGGAAAACCTCAACGATTATAAAGATGTCCGGGAGCCCGAACTTAGCCCCGAGATCAGAAAGAACCTTGAAGAATACAGGCAGATCCTGGAAAAAGATAAGTAAACCGGTACTTATTTAGCCAAAATTGTTTTTAATTAGCAAAAAAAACAGTTTTCGATGGGAAGATTATTTATAGCCGTTATTGCTTTATTGAGTGTTCAGTTTTCTAATTCACAGGTGACCTCTGTTCAGGAGGATTCATTAAACCTAAGGAAAATATATGATATGTCCCTTATGCAAGGGAAGAGTTATGACTGGCTGGACCATCTGTCTAATGAGATAGGTGGCAGGCTTTCCGGGTCTTTAAATGCCCAGCAGGCGGTAGAATATACCAAGGCTGAACTTGAGAAACTTGGTTTGGACAAGGTATGGCTTCAGCCGGTAATGGTGCCCAAATGGACCCGTGGCGCCAGGGAGTTTGCTTATGTGGAAACTGAACCCGGTACCACCAGGAATATCAATATATGTGCTCTTGGCGGATCTATAGCTACTCCTGATGGAGGAACTAAGGCGGAAGTGATCGAAGTACAGGGCATAGAAGACCTTAAACTTTACGGCAAGGAACAGATAGAAGGCAAAATCGTTTTCTATAACCGCCCAATGCGTCCCGATCTCATTCATACTTTTGAAGCTTATGGTGGCTGTGTGGACCAGCGGTATTCAGGAGCTAAAGAAGCCGCAAAATACGGAGCTGTTGGCGTGATCGTAAGATCTATGAATCTTAGGCAGGACGACCTGCCGCATACCGGTTCTATGAGTTATGGGGATACTCCGGTTGAGAACAGGATCCCTGCAGCAGCTGTAAGCACCAACGATGCGGAATACTTAAGCGGCCTTTTGAAACTGGATAAGGATGCGGAGGTTTATTTCAAACTTAATTGTGAGCAGCACGAAGATGTTCAGTCTTATAATGTGATTGGAGAGATCACTGGTTCTGAACATCCCGAGGAGATTATGGTAGTTGGCGGACACCTGGATTCCTGGGACCTTGGTGACGGCTCTCACGATGATGGCGCCGGAGTGGTTCAGTCTATGGAGGTTTTACGCCTTATGAAGGAGATCAATTATAAGCCGAAGAGAACCATTCGCGTGGTATTGTTTATGAACGAGGAGAACGGTCTTCGCGGAGGGAATAAGTATGCCGAGGTGGCGAAGGAAAAAGGAGAGAAGCATATTTTTGCTTTAGAGAGCGATGCAGGAGGATTTACCCCCCGTGGTTTTGCATTTGATGCAGATAAAGCGCAGTTTGCACAAATTGAAAGCTGGAAGCCGCTTTTTGAACCATACCTTATTCATTATTTTGAACTTGGTGGAAGTGGAGCAGATGTAAGACCGCTTAAAGAAAAAGAAGGTGATATTGTACTGGCAGGTTTACGTCCGGACTCTCAACGCTACTTTGATCATCACCACGCAGCAAACGATACTTTCGAGCACGTGAATAAAAGAGAACTGGAACTGGGAGCGGCAACAATGACTTCCCTTATTTATCTTGTAGATAAGTACGGGGTAAGGCAAATTGATACCACTCCTGAAGATAAATATTAGAAGTTTGGATAACTTCAGCAAAAAGGCTTCCCTTAAGGGAAGCCTTTTTATTTTTCCGCTTAATAATTTCCCAAGATTAAATTTCAACACCAATAAAACATACTATCTTTGCCGATTAAATTTTGAACTGTGCAGTTATCCGCTTACACAAAAGAATTTAGTAAGAACCTGAACATTGCCTACCCGGTAATGCTGGGGCAGCTGGGTCATGTTCTGGTTGGTCTTGTGGATAACCTGATGATAGGAAGGCTTGGGGCGGCTCCTCTGGCAGCGGTCTCTTTGGGAAACAGCCTGGTCTTTATCGCACTTTCCCTGGGGATAGGCTTTTCATTTGCCATAACCCCTCTAATTGCTGAAGCCGATGGTTCGGGAGATTTAGAGACGGGAAGAAGCTATTTTCACCACGGTATTATCCTTTGTGCTCTTAACGGAATATTTCTGTTCCTGGCTTTGCTTGTAGCTAAACCTGTCCTGTATTATATGGACCAGCCGCCCGAGGTGGTCGAACTGGCAATTCCTTATCTTGAGATCGTGGCATTTTCGATGATACCCTTAATGATCTTTCAGGCCTTCAAACAGTTTGCCGACGGACTCTCACAAACCCGTTATGCAATGTATGCCACTATCCTGTCTAATGTGGTGAATGTGGTCTTTAACTACCTGCTTATTTACGGGATCTGGATCTTTCCAAGGCTGGAACTGCAGGGAGCGGCAATAGGAACACTCATTTCAAGGTTCTTTATGCTATGGTTCGTGTGGGAGATCCTCAGAAGGAAGGATAAGTTTGCCGCTTATTTCGTGTGGAGTAAGAAGGAACATCTAAATTCAGGTGTTTTTAAGCGTCTTTTGTCTTTGGGTTTTCCAACTGCTCTGCAAATGTTATTTGAAGTGGCCATTTTTACGGCTACTGTTTTTCTTGCCGGAACGCTGGGAACCAATCCGCAGGCGGCAAATCAGATAGCGCTTAATTTGGCTTCGATGACCTTTATGATCGCGGTGGGTCTTGGGGTGACGGCAACCATAAGGGTTGGTAATCAAAAAGGACTAAAACATTTTAAGGATCTCAGGCGTATCGCCTTTTCAACATTTTTACTGGTCTTTCTTATCGAAGCGGTGTTTGCCGTCGGGTTTATATTACTTAAGGACCTGCTGCCCGGTTTCTATATTGACAATACTGAAGTGATCCTGTTGGCTGCCCAGCTGCTTATTGTAGCTGCTTTATTTCAGCTGAGTGACGGTTTACAGGTGGTAATATTGGGAGCCCTTAGAGGCCTTCAGGATGTGAAGATCCCGACGCTAATCTGCTTTATTGCATACTGGATCATAGGATTCCCGGTTTCTTATTTCTACGGAAAAGCCGATATGCTTGGAAGTATGGGGATCTGGCTTGGATTACTTGCCGGTTTAACAGCTTCGGCATTAATGTTATATTTAAGGTTTAATTACCTGAGCAAAAAGCTGGTTTTAAACCAGGAAAATAAATAAACAAAAAAATTAAGATCTATGGAGTTCCCTAAATTTCTGCTTGGCGATAATACAGATTATCCCGATGCTATTTTTGTGGTACACACCGAATTTCCCCGTTTTATAATCAACCTGGAGAATGACGAGGTGGAGTGGCTTGAAGATTTCGACAAGAGTGACGAGGAAGAACTGGCTAATGAGGCTGAAGGTCTTATCGCCCAGGCTACAGAATTTTACGATCGCGAAGTAGCGAGATACGAAGAATAATCTGGCTTATGGAACAACTGGTTGAACTGGACAGGGAACTTTTCCTTTTTCTGAATAATCTGGGGAGTGAGCAGTGGGACTGGATGTGGTTGGCCATTAGCGATAAATGGACCGCCATTCCACTTTATGCCGTTCTGCTATATCTTATTTTCAGAAAGTTCGGCTGGAAAGCCCTCCTGGTGACTATGGTGGTGGTCACCCTTCTTATAACTGCTACAGACCAGCTGGCGAATGTATTCAAGCACGGTTTCCAGAGGCCAAGGCCCTGTGGGCAGGAAGGTGTAATGGAGTTCGCCCGTATGGTTGCCGATTACTGCGGAAGATACGGCTACTTCTCTGCACACGCCTCCAACTCAGCGGGAGTTGCCCTGTTTCTAGGCTTGCTTTTCAGGAGACATTATCCTAAATTAATCTGGTTCCTGCTGGGCTGGGCCTTGATCGTGGCTTACAGCCGTATCTATCTCGGGGTTCATTATCCGGGAGATATTGTAACCGGAATTTTGATTGGTTCCATTCTCGGAACGCTATTCTATAAACTGGAGATCTTCCTGCTCAAGAAATTCAATTTGATCTAGTCCTTTCTTTCCAGGATATAGAAATTGCGGATAAGTCTTTCTTTATACCCTGACTTTTCAGGATTTACGTAATTAAGGTCATATCTGGCTGTTCTCTTTATTCTGAAGTCATCAGAAAAATCATTCAGTGCAGTGCTGTCATTAGGAACGGTAAGCAAACCGAACCGTCCCTCAGCCGGAATTCTAACGCTGTCCCCTTCTTTTAAAAGCGGAATGGGTTTCCCGTATTCCCAGATGAGTTCGGGACCGAAGGATTCATATTCATAAACCTGGATATTTTCTTTTTGTTCCAGTTCCCGCAGCTTAGCAATATTGTTGAATTTAGGGTTATCAATCAAAGAACCGACCAGGGGGAATCCACAGACAATAATGGCAGCGATAAAGGATATCGTAAGGTAGAAAACCTTTGGGTAATCCTGTTTCCGTAAGAAATATAATTTTGCCACCCCAATACTGAAGAGTACAAGTGAGGTTAATACAAACCAGAACCAGAATCCTTCAAGGTCCAGGAAAAAATAGCCGCCTATGGGAAATACGATCCCGATCAGGGCGATGAGCCCGTGATTAAAATAGACCACCCATTTTTCCTTTTTCGGGAGAGATGAAAATCTTCTGAAGAGGTATTCGATATAAAAGCCTGTATTCATCGCCATAGGAATAAGCACGGGAAGCAGGTACCTGGATTTCTTTTCAGGGATTACAGATAACAGAACGACTGCCAAAATGGTCCAGAGGAAGCTGAAGGTATAGGCTTTCTTGTTGGAAACCCTATCCTTTAGGTAAGGATAAAGAAGTGCTACAAAAGAAGGAATTGTCCAGATCCCGCTTTGGGTAAAAAAGCTCCAGTAATACCAGAAAGGACGAATGTTATAACTGGTCCAGTTGGTTGCCTCTTTTTCTGCTATTTTTTGAAACGCGAGCGGATCGGCCAGCCTCACATAGATAAACCACCAAAGGCCAATACCAAGTGACACTACCAGGAATACAAGAAAAGGCTTCCATTTAGAACGGAAGGTCCTGAACTTATAAACTATTCCAAAGCTTATTAAAAACGGAAGGAATAAAGCATATAAAGAGACCGGGCCTTTGCTCATAAAGGAAAAGCCAAGGAAAACTCCGGCAAGCACGGCATTTTGGTAAAGCTCGGAATTTTTGCAAAAAAAGTTCCACAGGTAATAAATACAAACCATCATAAAAGCGTGGGTGAAAATATCCCATTGCCCGTTACGCCCTGAAAAGACAATATAGAATGAAGTAGCCAGCACTAAAGAACTTATAAATGCCTGTTTTTTTCCAAGCTTTAATTTAGGAATGAACCGGAAGAAGAAATAGATCAGGAGCAGGGTGCTTAATGCAGCGGGAAGCCTTAATGCTACAAGGCTGTCCATCCCAAGAATACTTCCGCTTATTGCCGTAAGCCAGGTGGGCAGCGGTGGTTTTTGATATCTTGGGAGGTCGTTCAGGGTGGTCAATAGCCAGTTGTTGTGGTTCAGCATTTCCCGGGCCGTGATAAAATTACGGGCCTCCATAATATTTACATAGATCGCATCCAGGTTCACGAAAAAGACCAGGAATGTGACCAACAACAATATGGATAGATAGCTTAGTTTGTTTGTATTAAGATCGGGCATAACTTCTTCGGCTTAAAATGATGTTTCGGGCATAGATCACACTGCCCAGGATGTGTCCTGCAAATAATACGGGGTCTTGCCTAATAACGGCATAAGTAACGATAAGGATCGCACCGAATAGACTTAAGATCCAAAAGCCTAAAGGCAGCAAGGATTGTTTCATTCTTTCAGAATAGATCCACTGGTAAAAGAACCTCAGGTTGAAAATGATCTGTGCAGCCGTACCAAGTGCAAGCAGCCAGAAAGGAATCGCTTCATTAAAGAACAGGTTGCGGATATCGTAAGTGTCGTTGTTGTAGGAATACACGGTGATAAGCACCGGGAAGAGGTAAAGAAAGATCCTTAGCACTGCAGGCGCTTTTTTCCACTCCCCCTGTAACTGGAGATTTCTGATATAAATAAAATAGGTGATCGCCTGGCCGAACATTATCGCAAAGTCATCGCGAAGATAACCGTAAACAAACAGCAGAAAAGAGGCAAAAAGGCTCAGTTTCCAGAAAATGGAAGGTGTGATCACCTTCTTTTGCTTTTCAGATAGCAGCCACTGGAGCAGCAGCCTGGCAGAGAACAGGATCTGGGCGGTAAAGCCAATTGCGTAGATCTGCCATCCGGTCATCCTTTCTTCCCGACTTTATAGTTTATATAATTCTTTTTCATCCACAGGTAGGCGAAACAATCTATAAAAGGACCTGCAAGCCGGTTCCAGAGATGATACTTGGCTTTTCCTGCGATTCGCGGATAATGTCTGACCGGCACCTGCTTAACCTTTCCGTTTTGAAGCATAATCATTGCCGGAAGAAAGCGGTGCAGTCCTTTAAACATAGGGATGCGTTTGGCGTAATCGGCTTTGATCACCTTTAACGGGCAACCGGTATCGTCCATCCCGTCGTGGGTAAAGCTTCGTCTTATCACATTGGCCACCCAGGAAGACATATTCTTGGTGAAGGAGTCCTTGCGGTCTGTCCTCACACCTGTTACCAGGTCATAATCCCCAATATGTTCCATAAGGAGGTTGAAGTCTTCAGGATCTGTTTGCAGGTCAGAATCTATATAACCAATCAATGGGGTATCGGCATAATCAAAACCCGCCTTAATGGCCGCACTAAGTCCGCGGTTTTCTGTAAAAGAGATATATTTAAAAGAATCATTTCTTTGCGCTATCTCTTCCACCATAGCCAGGCTATTATCGGTAGAGCCGTCATTGACGAGGAGAATGCAGGTTTTTTTTAGGGCTTTTTCCTGATATTTTTTTAGTTCCTGCTCCACCCGTATCAGGTTTTCTTCTTCGTTGTAAAGCGGAACAATTATGGTAAATTCGTAATCCATAAAATTGCTGTTGAATGCAAATGTATTAATAATTATAAATTGAAGGCTCAAAATCAATAAAGCCTCTAAAGGGATTATTTTACAGAATGATTGTAATTTGCAGTGCAAATTGAAGGAACTACTGTTTTTATCCAGAAAAATCTGAATTTAATGAAAGTATTGATCACCGGGGCTGCCGGTTTTATTGGCTCTCATACTTCTGAACGTCTTCAGGAAGAAGGTTATAAAGTGACGGGAGTAGATAATTTTTCCGATTATTACGATGTAAGCCTGAAAAAAAAGAATGCCTTGGCTCTGAAGGAAAAGGGGGTTGTTATCCTTGACGCCGATCTTCGCAATCCTGAAACTTACTCAAATTTGGCTTCCGACTTTCACTTTATTATCCATTTTGCAGCTCAGCCCGGGATTTCTTCTTCCAGCACTTTCGAACAATATCTCACTAATAATGTTATAGCGACACAGAAACTGCTAGAGTTTGCACATCGTAATAAGAAGCTGAAGCATTTCTTTAATATTGGGACCTCCTCTATTTATGGTCTGGAAGCTACTTTTCCGGAGACCGAAGCCCCAAAGCCTGCTTCAAATTATGGGGTGACCAAACTTGCGGCAGAGCAACTGGTATTGGCCGAAGCGCGTACAGGGATGTTGAAGGCTTCTTCACTTAGGCTTTATTCGGTATACGGGCCAAGGGAAAGGCCTGAAAAGCTTTACACTAAACTTATAGGCTGCGGCTTCAGGAACACGGTATTTCCTTTATTTGATGGAAGTGAAAAGCACTTAAGAAGTTTTACCTATGTGGGTGATATTGTAGACGGAATATATAAAGCTGTACAAAAGTACGACCTGCTGAACGCTGAAATTATAAACCTTGGCACCGAAGAGGAGCATACTACTAAAGAAGGAATTGATATAGTTCAGGAGCTGCTAGGGAAAGAAATAAAGCTTGAAGTGACGCCTAAACGCCCGGGAGACCAGTGGCGTACCAGTGCAAATATAGATAAGGCCAGGAAACTGCTCGGCTATGATCCTTGTACAAGTCTCAGGGAAGGCCTGCAACATCAAATTGACTGGTATAAAGCCAACTTTTTATAAAGAATCATATTTCTTAATAAGGTATTTGGCGGCGGCAAAAGCTGTGGTCTCATTATTTTCGATAGCCTTTAACTGGTCATTCAGCTCTTTTTTGATAAGAGGGTTTTGATAAAACCTATTCTTCAAATATTCATTAATGGTTTGCAGCAGCCAGAATTTATTTTGTTCGTGGCGGTTGTGTTGGAAATAATTATTTTTCTTGACCAATTCCTGGTATTCTTGAATAAGCTCCCAAATTTCCGAAATTCCGGAATTATACAAAGCGCTGCAAAGCAATACCTTTGGGGTCCATTCGCTTTCCTTGGGCGGATAGAGGTGAAGGGCCCGTTTGAAATCAAGTTTTGCCTCTCTGGCAGCCTTTTCATTTCCGGTATCGGCTTTATTGATCACAATGGCATCGGCCATTTCTATGATCCCTCTTTTAATTCCCTGGAGCTCATCTCCCGCACCTGCAAGTTTCAGGAGCAGGAAAAAATCGGTCATACTGTGAACCGTTGTTTCGCTCTGGCCCACACCAACGGTTTCAATGAGTAATACATCAAAACCCGCGGCTTCACATAAAATGATGCTTTCCCGGGTCTTTTTTGCCACTCCTCCCAGAGAATCACCGGAAGGCGAGGGCCTTATAAAGGCATTTTCTTCCTTAACCAGGTTTTCCATCCGGGTCTTGTCACCCAGGATACTCCCTTTAGATACACTACTGGTTGGATCTACCGCTAAAACAGCAACTCTTTTTCCCTGTTCAATAAGGTGGCTCCCGAATGCTTCAATAAAAGTGCTTTTTCCAACCCCGGGCACTCCGGTAATTCCTATTCGAATGGATTTTTGTGCGTGGGGCAAGGCTCCTTCAACAAGTTTTTGGGCCCGCTCCTGATGTTTTTGCTGGTTGCTTTCTATAAGGGTGATGCCGCGGCCAAGAGCTGTTTTATCTCCTTTCAGCAACTGATCAAGCAATTCTTTTTCAGTGAACTTTTGTCTCCTGAAAGACTTGATCTTTTTGGCAGAATTGGGGTTGATGTTTGCTGATCCCGGCTTGCTGCCGGACTCGCTGAGCGCTGATTTTTTCGAAGGTTTGTTCAAGGATTCGGGAATATTTATGACAAATTTATGAAATCAATTTTTGTGGCACGTTCAATTGCTTGGTATATTGACGTATACATTAAAGTTAACTAAAACTATTATAATGATGAAAACATTGTACAAAGCCAAAGTTACGACAAAAGGGGCCAGAGATGGCCATTCTACCAGCGACGATGGCGTTCTGGATATAAATTTAAGCACTCCTAAGGATCTGGGAGGTAAAGGAGATAAAAACACTAATCCTGAGCAATTGTTCGGAGCGGCTTATTCCGCTTCCTTTGGGCAGGCCCTGGAAGAGGTTGCCAAAGAACACGGTTTCGACCTGGGAGATTTCAGCGTAACGGCTATCGTAAAGATTGGTAAGAATGAAGAAGACGAGCTGCAACTGGCGGTAGTACTGGATGCTTATATTCCTACTGCCGATGTGGAGTCTGGAGAACGACTGGTAAATGAAGCTTATGAGTTGTGTCCATATTCCAGAGCTACCAGAGATAATCTTGATGTCACTCTTAACCTGTTATTAGATCAGGATTAGTGTCCGGATTTTTATTCCGACCGAGATAAAGAAGAAGCAGCTGAGCCTGCTTCTTTTCTTTTTATGGGAATTTCTATTAATGTCCGGTCCCAGGAAAGATTCATAAATAAAAGCTCATTTTTCTTATTAAAAGAGACCGTGAATTGTTCTACGATCGTTTCGGTCTTATGCACAGCGGTCTCTATTACCAGTTCATCGAACTTCTCATTTCTATAGGCTTCTTCATCTATATTTATTCCCCAGGGATACATCTTCGAATTAAAGATCACCTTCCAGGATTCTTTTCCGGGAATGGTCCATAAACTGTATTTCCCGGATTTTAGAAGCGAGCCGTCAATTAAAATATCCTTATTGGTCTTGAAGGTCGAGGCTTCATTAGCCCCCGTTCTCCATACTTTATTGTAAGGTACAAGTTCGCCAAAGATCTCCCGGTCTTTTTTATAAGGCCGGTTGTAAAAAACCTCCAGCTCCAGCCCTTTATCAGAATAGGTGATTGTCTTCTCAGGGCTATAAGATTTTGTGGCCTTCTTTAATACAAATAAAGTTCCGGCAACTATAACGATTACAAGTGCGATCACTTTAAGACTGCGCTTCAAAATCCTGTTCATAGTTTTTATTGTTAAATTTAAACCGGGCAAAAGCTGAAATACCTATGGCTTTCAGGATAATCGGAATTCAAGTTAATAATATTCAGAAGAAAAAATCTCAAAATTTTCTGAACATTTAAGCTGATTTTGCAACATCGGTAATTTATGCTCGTCTTTAAAGTGAACACCAACCAATCAATTATACGTTTTGATACAACATCAATTAATAGAGGCTTGTAAGCAGAACAGTCGAAGAGCTCAGTTCAAGCTTTATAATAAGTACTGTGAAGGTATGTATTATGTGGCGCTGAGGTTTATGAAAGACTCGTTTGAAGCTGAAGATGCAATGCAGGAAGCATTCATAAAAGCCTTTGAGAAGATCCACCAGTTCACCGGAGAAGTGACCTTTGGTGCCTGGTTAAAAAGAATAGTGATCAACAGATGCATAGACAAGCTGAAGGCGAAGAAACTGGAGCTGGTTGCGCTTAATGAGCAGGTACTGGGAACAGTGGAAGAAGACGAGAACTGGCAGATTGATGACGGCATCGGGATCGAGCAGGTAAAAAAGGCCATAGGGCAGTTGCCGGAGAAATATGAATATCCGCTAATGCTGTTCCTGGTGGAAGGATATGACCACGAAGAAATTTCAGAAATATTGAACATTACGCAGGTAGCTTCCAGGACACTGGTGCACCGCGGAAAGAAAAAACTACAAGAAGAACTAAAAGCACAAAAAAATGGCACAGGATATTAGAGATATGTTCAAGGACGAAAAGGCCTGGACTTCCGAAAAACTAAAGGAAGGGCACGAAGAGCGTTTTGCTGCCAGGCTGGATAAGGCTTTCCCGAAAGAGAAGAAAGCTGCGAAGCACAATTTTATGTTCCTGAAAATAGCTGCCGTAATTGTGGTGGCCCTGGGAGTAGGCTTCTACTTTTTGAGTCCGCAGGATCCTTTTAAAGCGAATCCCGTGGCCGATAGTCCTGCACCGGTAGAACAACAGGAGCAGGAAACAGAACAACCGGTTAAAGAAAATCAGTTTCAGCTTAGTGAAGTATCTCCTCAGTTTAAAAAGATCGAGGATTACTACCTGGGAAGTCTGAATATTGAGCTTGCCAAACTGGATGTGAACGATGAGAATAAGGCGCTTATAGATGCTTTTATGAAGCAACTGGCCGAGCTGGATAAAGAATACCAGCGGCTGAATGCCGAGTTTAACGAAGCCGGAGCAAATGAACAGACCGTAGAGGCGATGGTGGCAAATTTACAATTGAGGCTTGAGCTGCTATTCAAATTAAAAAACAAACTAAAAGAAATAAATCAGTCAAAAAACGAAAACTATGAAAACCTACAGGCTTAATTACATTTTAGTACTGCTTTTGTGTTGCACCGCCGGTGTTTTCGCACAAACCAAGAAGCTGTCTAAAACCTATAAGACTAATAATGAGGTGACGCTGAGCATAGATGCCAAGCACACCAACGTTATTATTGAGAATTGGGATCGCAATGAAGTGGCTATAGAGGCCTACCTGAACAGCGGTTCAAAGGACAAAGAAGAGGTGAAAGCCCTTCTGGATAACTGGAAACTGGAAACAACCGGAAATCCTAACCGGGTGAGCATAACTTCAGGCGGAGGGATGACCTGGAATGCAAATATGGATCTTTCTTCATTAGAGGGGCCGCTTTCAAAATTGCCGGAAATCATCAATCCGCTTATGGAAAACCTTGGGCCTTTATTGGAGAATATTGCTCAGAACCCGCTTCCGCCGGAATTCCACGAGAATATGAAGGAATTAAAGTTCGATTATGAAGCATATCAGGAAGAAGGGGATAAGTACCTGGAAAGATATGAGAAAAACATAGATAAGAAATTCGGAAAGGACTTTGAAAAGGCTATGGAGAAATGGGCTGAAAAGTTTGAAGAGGACAGTGAGAAATGGGAGAAGAATATGGAGAGCCAGATGGCTGGCTGGGAAGCCAAGTTCGAAGCCGATATGGAAAAATGGGGAGAAGATTTTGGCAAGAGTATGGAGAAGTGGGCTGAAAGCTTTGAAAAGCAGATGGAGGCGGAATACGGAGATGAAAAAAACAATGTTATCATCATAAATGAAAAAGGAGGAGCTTCAGCTAAGAAGACCATTAAAGTGAAAGTGCCTTCAAACACTAGCTATAAACTGAATGTCAGACACGGCGGAGTGAAATTCACCGGTAAGGCAAGTAACCTTGATGCGAGCCTTTCTCACAGCAGCCTTACAGCTGACAGGGTTGGCGGGAAGAAGACAGTTGTGAAAGCTTCTTATTCCCCGGTTAGGGTTAAGCACTGGGATTATGGGGTTTTGGATGCCGCTTATGTGAAAACCTGTAACCTTGACAGGGTGATCAGCATCAAGCTTAATTCCACTTCGAGTGACGTGGTGATCAAAGAACTGGTAGAAACAGGATTTTTATCAGGGAACTTTGGAAAACTTGAAGTACAGCAGCTGAGCCCGGGATTTGATAACCTGGATGTAAATCTGGAGAATAGCGACCTTATACTTTCGCTTCCAAATGCGGCCTTTAACTTTAGTTATAACGGAACCCAGAGTAAGATAAAATACCCGAAATCCCTGAGTCTTAAATCTTCGAAATCTTATGACAACGAGACTTTAAACGGGTTTAACAAATCTAAAGGAGGAAATGGAAACGTTTCAATTAATGCAAGTTTCAGTGAAGTGTTGGTAAATTAAAATAGAAGGTTTATTTTTTGGGAAAATTTGCAGAAGATGTCGAAGGATTTTCCCCGATTTATAACCGAATTAACTCCGCGTTTCACCGCGGTGATAGATGCTGAATTTAGCGAAGAAGACTATATAGCCATAGATCTTTCAGCTGAAAATTCGGCTTTGTCTTTGGTAGATATCACCTCTGCCAGTTCTTTTGGTGGTTTTATCAATGAATATTTGAGAAGATCGGGTAAAAAGGTGGCCTATGGGGGATATAAGGAAATAAGAAAGTTATACCAGCGCAGCGGCCTTTTCAGTGAGCCCGGGGAAAAGGATCTTGAACGCAATGTGCATATTGGGATGGACTTCTGGGCAGATGCCGGAACTGCTGTACTTGCTGCTCTGGATGGTAAGATCCATAGCTTTAAGGACAATGCCTCTTTTGGGGATTACGGGCCCACCATCATTCTTGAGCACGAATATCACGAACATACTTTTTATACCCTATACGGGCACTTAAGCCGAAAATCCCTGGAGAACTTAAAATATGGAGACGAGGTTAAGAGTGGCCAGAAAATAGGAGCCCTGGGTACAGCTGAAGAAAACGGCGACTATGCCCCACACCTGCATTTTCAGGTAATTGAAGACCTGCAGGAACAGGCTGGAGATTTTCCCGGGGTGACCTCGGTGAATGAACTGGACTTCTATCTTCGAAATTGTCCTGATCCTAATCTGCTGCTAAAGATCAGAAGAGTTGAAGGCTAGCTTAATTCTTCTTTCTCTTCAGGATATAGGCTGCAAAAGCAGAAGTGACTACGCCCAGGGCAAGAGCCATAAAGATTCCTTGCAGGATATAAGATTTTAAATTGAAAAAAGCTTCGGCATTTTCCCGGCTCATTTTCCCCTTTTCTGTACTGTAAGCAATAATATTATTGAAGTATTCCGGAGAGATCACTTCATTAATCAGGTATTGGGATAAGGGGGAAAGTATGGTGATCACAACCGTTAACACGATTCCTGAAACAAAGCCCTGCTGCCACGACATTATTCCGTTAAAGATCTTTTTACGCTTTTCGGCTAAAGCCAGAAGGTAGATCCCAATGGCGATGAAGGCAAAGAAATTGGTGTATAGCGGATGCTTATGAATAAGCTCATTGTGCCAGCCCATAGTCTTTTCAAAATAGGCCCAAAGGAGATTTGTGATAATAAAGATGAATCCCCATTTAATTTCTATGATGAACTTTTTCATTTTCCTGCTTGATTGGTGAGCTGGTAAAATTATAAAAATGATTCAGAAAGCCGGTAAATAAAAATGCCGGAGTTTTTAACTCCGGCATTTTGATGATTCTGTAAACAGTTCTTATTTGTTTTCAACCAGTACCCAGTCTCCTTTTTGTAAAAGGGGAATGGCCTGTTTATACTTCATGGTCTTATTCTCACCACTCATCACATTCTTGATGGTCACTATGTCGTTACGGCCAATCTTGGGCTGTTCCCTGGTGATGGTTTCGGTTTTTTGCGGCCTTTGCTGCTGAGATTGTCCGGCAGCACGGTTTTGTGCGGCTCTCTCATCAATATTAGGGATCTCCTCTTTAGAGGTCTCCATCTTTTCACGACGTCTTTGTCTGGCTTCCTGGATGTCTCTGCTGTTGCCTTCCGGAATTTCTCCTTTGAAAAGGAAAGAAATCACATCCCGGTTTACCTGGTCTATCATCGCCTTGAAAAGTTCAAAAGCTTCAAACTTATAGATAAGTAAAGGATCTTTCTGCTCGTGAACGGCCAGCTGAACACTTTGCTTCAACTCATCCATTTTTCTCAGGTGAGTCTTCCAGGAATCATCTATAATGGCAAGCGTAATGTTCTTCTCGAAATCTTTTACCAGTTGCTCTCCTTCTGTCTCATAGGCCTTCTCAAGATTTGTAACTACCTGGAGCGTTTTCGTACCGTCTGTAAACGGAACCGAGATGCGCTCAAACTTGTTATTCTCGTCTTCGTAAACCTGTTTGATTACAGGGAATGCTTTGTGAGCGCTGTGCTCCATCTTCTCCTGATAATGCTTATAGGCAGCCTTATATACGATTCCCGAAATCTTCTGAACTCCCATTTTCTCGAAATCTTCTTCCGAAACCGGAGAGCTCATTGAGAAATACCGGATAAGTTCGAATTCAAAATTCTTATAATCGGTAGTTACTTTATTGCTTTCTGTAATGGCCTCAGCAGTATCGAAGATCATATTAGCGATATCCACTTTAAGGCGATCTCCGAATAATGCGTGGTAACGGCGTTTGTAGATCACCTCTCTCTGGGCGTTCATTACATCATCATATTCCAGAAGTCTCTTACGTATACCAAAATTGTTTTCCTCAACTTTCTTCTGGGCACGTTCTATAGACTTAGAGATCATAGAATGCTGAATAACTTCGCCTTCTTCCAAGCCCATTTTATCCATTAATTTCGCGATCCTTTCAGAACCGAACAAACGCATCAGGTTGTCTTCCAGCGAAACATAGAACTGGGAACTACCCGGATCTCCCTGACGTCCTGCACGACCTCTTAACTGCCTGTCTACACGTCTGGAGTCGTGACGCTCTGTACCAACAATGGCCAGACCGCCTGCTTCCTTCACTTCATTGCTCAGTTTAATATCGGTACCACGACCTGCCATATTGGTGGCGATGGTCACAATACCAGATTTACCAGCTTCGGCGACAATATCGGCCTCTTTTTTATGCAGTTTCGCATTCAATACATTGTGCGGTACATTTCTAAGCTTGAGCATCCTGCTCAGTAACTCTGAAATTTCTACCGAAGTTGTACCGATAAGTACAGGTCTCCCTGCCTGCGAAAGATCGGTTACGTGGTCTATTACCGCGTTATATTTTTCACGTTTGGTCTTGTAAACCAGATCTTCCTTATCATTTCTGGCGATGGGCTTATTGGTTGGGATCTCAACCACATCAAGTTCATAGATCTCCCAGAATTCTCCTGCTTCGGTTACCGCCGTACCGGTCATACCCGAAAGTTTGCGGTACATCCTGAAATAATTCTGAAGGGTTACCGTAGCAAAGGTCTGGGTGGCATCCTCGATCTTTACATTTTCTTTAGCCTCGATCGCCTGGTGCAAGCCATCACTGTAACGACGTCCGTCCATTATACGTCCGGTCTGCTCATCCACGATCTTTACCTTGTTGTCCATCACCACATATTCGGTATCTTTCTCGAACAGGGTGTAAGCTTTAAGCAGCTGGCGCAAGGTGTGAATACGTTCACTCTTTACGCTGTAATCACGGAAAAGCTCTTCTTTTTTCTCTGCTTCTTCTTCTTTTGACAGGCCTTCTTTTTCGATCTTGGCGATCTCCATCCCGATCTCAGGCATTACGAAGAAATCGGGCTCTTCTTTTCCTGAAAGGAACTCGATCCCTCTGTCGGTAAGGTCTATCTGGTTATTCTTTTCGTCTATGGTGAAGTATAATTCGGCATCAACCTTCGGCATTTCCCGGTTGTTATCCTGCATGTAATAATTTTCGGTCTTTTGCAGTAATTGCTTAATTCCTTCCTCACTCAGGTATTTGATAAGTGCTTTATTCTTTGGTAAACCGCGGTAAACCCTTAAAAGCTTCATCGCTCCTTCTTTGGTTTCCCCGTCGGCGATCAGTTTTTTCGCCTCGGCAAGTACCTGTGTAAGGTGCTTCCGCTGAACTTCAACAATATTTGCTACCGGAGACTTCAACTGATCGAATTCGTGAATATCTCCTTTTGGGATTGGTCCAGAAATGATAAGCGGGGTACGCGCATCATCAATTAAAACCGAATCGACCTCATCCACAATGGCATAGTGATGCGGACGCTGTACAAGATCGTCCGGGGCGTGAGACATATTATCTCTCAGGTAATCAAAACCGAATTCATTGTTGGTTCCGTAGGTAATATCGGCATTATAAGCCTTTCTTCTTGCCGCCGAATTCGGGCGGTGGTAATCTATACAGTCTACGCTAAGTCCGTGAAATTCAAAAATTGGTGCCATCCAGGCACTGTCACGTTTTGCAAGGTAGTCGTTAACCGTCACCAGGTGAACTCCTTTCCCGGTTAGGGCATTCAGGTATACCGGAAGCGTAGCTACAAGGGTTTTACCTTCCCCTGTTTGCATCTCGGCTATTTTTCCCTGGTGCATTGCCACCCCGCCAATAAGCTGAACATCATAATGAACCATATCCCAGGTTACCGGTTTTCCGGCGGCATCCCAGGAGTTGTTCCATATCGCGTGGTCACCTTCAAGGTTTACGTAATCTTTTTCGGCAGAGATCATCCGATCAAATTCAGAAGCAGCAACTTTTAACTGGGTGTTATTGACAAAGCGTTTCGCAGTTTCCTTTACAGTGGCGAAAGCCTCTGGTAAAATGTCGTTAAGAACCTTTTCAGATCTTTCGTAGGCCTCATCCTTCAAAGCGTCTATCTCGGCGTAGATGTCTTCTTTTCGGGTAATTTCCTCAGTTTCATCAGCCTCTTTCTCAAGAGAATCTATTTGAGAGTTGATCTCTTTCACGGCATCTGAGATACGGCTTTTAAAGTCGGCCGTCTTAGCACGCAGTTCGTCAAGGGAAAGAGCTTCGAACTCCGCTTCTAAAGCTTTAATTTTATCAACTATGGGTTGTATTGCTTTGACATCCTTTTGAGATTTGTCGCCTACAAATACTTTTAATACAGAATCTAAAAAACTCATAATAGTTTTTTTGTTTAATAAGGTTCAAATGTACGCAAAAAAAAAGCCTCAAATTTGAGACTTTTTTAGTATTTTTTTACGTGTTGTCGTTAATATTCATCCTCGTTCCAGAGATAATCTTCGTCGGTTGGATAATCCGGCCAGATCTCTTCAATAGAATCATAGGAGTCGCCCTCGTCTTCGATGGCCTGAAGGTTTTCTACAACCTCGAGAGGAGCTCCTGTCCTGATCGCGTAATCAATTAACTCGTCTTTGGTGGCAGGCCAGGGGGCATCGCTTAAATAGGATGCTAATTCTAAAGTCCAATACATTGGTTAATCGGGTTTATGATTTTTGCAAAAATAAATTTTTTGGCGTAATAGCCAAGAAAAAAGTCTATTTTTTTGTCAATATTCTTAAGAACTTATTCTAAATACCTGTTTTCTTCGAAAGAATCTCATTTAGAGGAAGCAGGGATCTCAGGATTTTTGAGGGGTCCATTTAATCTCTTCTGCCTGTAACTCATGAGACAACTTTCGTGCCAGCACAAAAAGGTAGTCAGATAGTCTATTCAGGTATTGTAAAACCTGTTCATCAAAAGCTTCAATTTCGAAGAGGGCCGTGGCATTACGTTCGGCGCGCCGGCATACACAGCGGGCTATGTGACAGAATGACACGCTTTGGTGGCCTCCGGGTAAGATGAAATGCGTCATTTCGGGCAGGCTTTCATTCATTCGGTCTATTTCTTTCTCAAGTAACTCGATATCCTCTGAGGTTACTTTTGGAATATTCAGTCTTTCTTTTCCGCTTTTTAAAGTGGCTTTTTCCGGGTCGGTGGCGAGGATGGAGCCAATGGTAAATAGCCTGTCCTGGACCCTCATTAGTGTTTTTTTGTTTTCCTTGCCGACGTTCTGATCGCGAACAAGCCCGATATGGGAGTTGAGTTCGTCCACAGTGCCGTAGGTTTCTATGCGTATATGGTGTTTGGGGACCCGTGTGCCGCCAAAAAGGGCTGTAGTGCCTTTGTCTCCGGTTTTGGTGTAGATCTTCATTCTTCTAGTTTCTCCCAAAGGTACAAAATGAAGTATGAATTAACCTGAAGCCGTAAGGATGCGGAAAAAGAATTTCGTAGGAATTTTCCAGGAGACTAATGAGAGAAACAATTAGTGAATACTGTTCTCGAGCTCTTCGGTTTCAGAAAGTTCCTTTTTTCTTCTTTCGAGATAACGCCTTCTGAAGTTACGGTTCTTTCGGGCTTTACGGTTTCTTTTTGCCCTGCGTGAACTCCATAGAAAGTAGATGAGAAAAGCTGCAATAAGAGCAAAATATATCCAGGTTTCCTGGTCAAAATCGATCATTATCTGTAATAAAATTAATTTTTCACAAGATAAGAAAACTGCTTGAGAATATGAAAATCAGCAGATTATAAAAGTGATTCGATGCTGTTATTCTTAAGTTAGGAATTCACCTTTTCTTTTCGGGTATCGCTTTCTACCATTCCGTCTTTCAGCCGAATAATGCGATGAGCATGTTCTGCAATTTCCTCTTCGTGGGTCACCAGGATCACGGTATTTCCGGCGGAATGAATTTCGTCAAAAAGGTTCATAATCTCTACTGAAGTCTTGGAGTCCAGGTTTCCTGTAGGCTCATCGGCAAGGATAATGGAAGGTTTATTTACCAGGGCTCTTCCAACGGCTACTCTTTGCCTCTGCCCTCCTGAAAGCTGGTTAGGCCGGTGATCCATTCTGTCACCAAGTCCAACATTATTCAGCACCTCTTTAGCTCTTTCGATTCGGTCAGCTTTGGAATAACCTGCATAGACCATAGGCAGGGCAACATTGTCTAAAGCAGTGGTTCTTGGTAAAAGGTTAAAGGTCTGGAATACGAAGCCGATCTCCTTATTTCGAATTTCGGCAAGTTCGTCATCACTCATCTGGCTCACATCTTTTCCGTTAAGAACATAACTTCCTGAAGTAGGAGTGTCCAGGCAACCCAGCAGGTTCATCAGGGTGGATTTTCCTGAGCCTGAAGGCCCCATAAAAGCAACATATTCCCCGCGATCTATATCGAGATTTATTCCTTTTAAAACTTTTACGATTTCCTGCCCAAGAGGGAAGTCTCTTGTGATATCCCTGATCTCGATAACCTTACTCATTAAAAATCAAATTTGGTGACACTCCATAGGACGTAAGTTAAGAGAATTTGTTACAACCTGATCCTGAAATGTTGTTTAGCCTGTTCTTTTCTGAAAAATATGAGTCCCTGGTAAAAAGTATCGATGCTCACCTTTACATCCGGATGAGCTTTAATCTCTTCCCAGGCTGCTTCCATTCCGGGAGACCAGTGGATATCGTCAAAAATAAATACTGAATCGTTATGGGCATAGGGTAGCAGCTGCTGAAAATACTTAAGAGTTGGTTCTTTCTGATGATTTCCATCAAAATAAACAAGATCGAATTTATGATCGGCAGTTAGGTCCTTGTCCAGCACCTCGCTGAATTCACCAATTTTAAGCTGAATATTTTCGAGGCCGAACTTTTCAAATTGCTTCCTGGCAATATTGGCGGTTTCGGGGCAGCCTTCAATGCTTAGTAACCGGGTTTGTTTATTGGCTGCAATAGCCGAAGCACCCAGCCCAAGAGAGGTGCCCACCTCCAGGGCAGTTTTACATTTCAGGTAATTTGTAAGTCTGAAGAGAAATTTAGCTCTGGTTGGAGAAACGCCTACATTTTTAGCGATCCCACAAACAGGCCTTTCCGAAGTTTTAAAGACCTTGCTCCCGGCGCCAAAATCTGTTACCTGGATTGTCTCCCTGTTGTTTAACAGCCCCTGTCTGAATTCATTTAAAAGTTCGTATTCGGGGTACTGCTTCTTATCATAAAAACACTGGGTCACCAGGTCATATACAAATGGCGAATGTAGCCCGTGCTGGTTCTGGGAATTCAGAAGAAATTTTATATATGCTTTTAACTGATACAATTGGGTTGCTAACTTTCCATTTTTTCCATAAGCTCGAACCACCTCTCGGTTTTCCTTTCAATTTCATCGGTCACCGCTTTCAGTTCAAGAGAAGTTTTATCTATTTCTTCCCCGCTTAGTTCTTTCAGGAATTTTTGCTGAACTTCTTCTTTTTTCTTTTCCAGCTTTGCGATCTCTTTTTCGAGCTTGTTGTACTCTTTTTGCTCGTTATAGGTTAATTTATTGCCGGAGCTGGTCTTCTTCCAGTCGTTCTTGGAAGCTTTGTCTTCCGTTTTAACCGATTTTGTTTCAGGAGCGGCACTTTCCTCATAAGCCCTGTAATCGGTATAGTTTCCGGGGAAATCTTCAACTTCAGCCTCCCCTTTAAAAACAAAGAGGTGATCTACGATCTTATCCATAAAATACCTGTCGTGGGAAACAACCACGAGACATCCGGGGAAATCCAGGAGAAAGCTCTCAAGCACGTTCAGGGTTACGATGTCCAGATCGTTGGTAGGCTCATCGAGGATAAGAAAATTGGGATTCTGAATCAGGACCGTGCACAGATATAATCTTTTCTTCTCGCCCCCGCTCAGCTTTTCCACAAAGTCATATTGCTTTTTCCTGTCAAAAAGGAAGCGTTCCAGCAGCTGCTGGGCAGAGATCTGGCGGCCTTTTTTCAGAGGGATGTAGTCCCCGAACTCCCTGATCACATCTATCACTTTCTGGCCGGGTTTCACCTCGATCCCTCGCTGGGTGTAATACCCGAACTTTATGGTTTCCCCTATAACTACTTTTCCCGAATCCGGCTTGATGGCTCCGGTTAGAATATTGAGAAAAGTGGATTTTCCCGTTCCGTTCTTTCCGATGATGCCAACCCGTTCCCCGCGGTTAAAGTTATAATCGAAGCCATCCAGTAAAAGCTTGTCTCCATAACTTTTCCCGATGTTATGAAGTTCGACCACTTTGCTGCCAAGGCGTTCCATACTGATCTCCAGTTGAACCTTGTGATCTTTACGGCGTTTACTCGCGCGGTCCTTGATCTCGTGAAAATCGTCTATACGCGATTTGGATTTTGTGGTCCTGGCTTTTGGCTGTCTGCGCATCCAGTCCAGTTCCTTTTTATAAAGTTGTTTTGCTTTTTCGGTGTTGGTTTCTTCCTGCGCGTGGCGAGCCTCTTTTTTGTCCAGATAATAAGAGTAATTTCCCTTGTAGGTATATAACTGTCCGTCTTCCAGTTCTACAATCTCATTGCAGACACGTTCCAGGAAGTACCTGTCGTGAGTAACCATAAAAATGGTGAAATTCTCTTTCCTGAAGTACGCCTCAAGCCACTCGATCATATCCAGGTCAAGGTGGTTAGTGGGCTCATCCATTATGATGAAATCCGGTTTTTTAAGCAGCATACTTGCAAGGGCCAGTCTTTTTTTCTGTCCTCCGGAAAGATGCTTTACTTCTTTGGAAAGGTCATCAAGTTTTAGTTTAAAAAGGATTTGCTTGTATTGCGTTTCAAAATCCCAGGCCTGTGCAGCCTCCATCTCTTCGAAGGCTTTCTGGTAAGCCTCGGTGTCGTCCGGGTTCTTTAGGGCCTTTTCATAGCGGTTAATGATCTTTAGCGTTTCATTTTCTGAAGAAAATATGGTTTCCTCTACGGTAAGGTTCGGGTTAAGGTCAGGCTCCTGGGGTAAAAATGCGGTAATGATGTTGTTTCGGTATACTACTTTACCATCATCGGGCGTATCAAAACCGGCAATTATGTTTAAAAGCGAGGTTTTTCCCGTTCCATTTTTGGCGACAAAGCCCACTTTTTGTCCTTCGTTGACCCCGAAGGAGATATTGCTGAATAAGACTCTTTCGCCGTAAGATTTGGCTGTATTTTCTACTGATAGGTAATTCACTAAAAATCGATTTTGCTGCAAAATAAAAGGAATTTTGCGAGTTAATTTTATTATTAGTCTACAAAAACTATATTTGTTAAAACTATGTAAATCCTTTTATGGCTTATAAAAGTATTTTCTTCCTGGTAGTGACAGTGCTGGCCCTATCTTCCTGTGTATCTACAAAGAACTCGACCTATCTTCAGGATAACTCTGAACAGATAGACAGTATTATTTCTATAAACCGGATAAAAAAGCCTTATCGCATACAAACGGGAGACCTTTTGAGTATAAGGGTCAAGGCCTTAGACCAGGAGCTTGTAGGGATGTTTAATCCTGTAGATGAAAGTGCTCTGGGGGCAACTACCGAGGAGAGTGTATATTTTGACGGGTTTACAGTAGACGATCACGGAAATATCAGGTTCCCGAGTCTTGGTAATGTAAATGTTTTGGGGTTTACCGTTGAAGAGGTGCGTGAAGAAATTGAAAAGGAGTTGCTCGAGAAATATTTTAAAGAACAGGCAAATATATTTGTAACCGTTAAATTAGCAGGGATACGCTATACCACATTAGGGGAAATTGGAACCGGAAGCCAGGTGATCTATAAAGAAGAAGTGACAATAATAGAAGCTGTTGCCAATGCAGGAGGGATCAATGAATATGGAGATATGAAAGACGTTAAGATCATACGGCAGTATCCACACGGAGAAGAGATACACTCCATAGACCTGACAAGCATAGAAGCAACTAAAAGTCCTTATTATTATATTCAACCAAACGATGTGATCTTAGTAAATCCATTACCGCAAAAAGCGATTGGTTTGGGGACTTCAGGCCTGGATGTATTCCAAACAATAGTAAGTATTGGAGGGGTGCTGGCTTCATTAATATTATTAGCTACAAGATAATGGCGCATGAAGATGATCACATATCAGATGTAGGGTCCACCTTCGATTTTAAGGGGTTTATCCTGAAGATTATTAGCTACTGGAAACTCATTGTTCTATCGGTAGGGATTAGTCTTGCGGTGGCTTATTATAACAATGTAAGGAAGCTTCCGGTGTATCAGCTTGGGAATTCCATCTCGATTAAAGACGATCAGAATCCTTTTTTCACTTCCAACACCAGTCTTACCTTTAATTGGGGAGGAACTTCAGATAAGGTAAATACTGCGATGACGATATTGCAGTCCAGGTCACATAATGAGGAAGTGGTAGAAAGACTTCAGTTTTATATTAATTATTTAAAGGACGGCGAATACCAACGGGTGGATGCATATGGGACGACTCCTTTTGAAGTGGTTGCTGATTCAAATAAATTTCAGGCTGTCAATGTAAATATGGTGATTTCTTTTAAGGATTCGGTTACTTATAATCTTAAGGCTGATTTGCCATCAACTTTAAGACTTCAGAACTATGGTAGTGCAGATAAAGAGATAGAGGAATTAAATATAAATGGAGGAAGGATTGATCGCGATTTCAAAGTAGGGGAGTATGTAAGTTTGGCTTTTTTTAAAGGGGTTTTGGTTAGAACAGATGAAGATCTGCAATTAGGGAAACCTTTTTATGTGAGCTTTTCTGAATTTGATAGTGCGGTAGGAAGGTACAGGAATGTAAATGTCTATCCTCAGTCAAAAGGATCCTCTGTGCTAAATCTTAACCAGTCAGGGACTAACAAATCAAGAATAGTCGACTATCTCAACGGGACGGTACGGGTACTTAGCGAGAATATGCTGGAGCGAAAGAATTTATTCGCCACGAAAACAATCAGGTTTATTGATAGCAGTTTGGCGGTTAAATCCCGGGAATTGAAACTCGTGGAAGATGAATTGAATGAATTTCGAAATGAAAACTCCATAATAGACATCTCTGCCGAGAACAGTGAAATTTCCGGAAAACTGACCGATTTGGACCTTAGAAAAGAAAGGATAAGAAGGCAGTTGGCCTACTATGAAACCCTTAAAAGCTATCTGGAAACTAGGAATGATTATTCCAACGTTCCTGCACCATCAGTTGCCGGGATAGATGAAGGAAGTATTGTAAGCGGAGTCGGGAAGATAATCAGTTTAGCGGAAGAGAGGAGTAATTATCAGTATTCGCTAAAAGAAGATTCTCCTGTTTTTTCTGATATAGACCGACAGATAAATTCAGTGAAATCTATTCTATTGGAAAACATCAGTTCTTCCACAAGTTTGCTAAAAGAGGAACTGAGAGACGTGAATTCCAAAATTGCTTCGGCTGAAGCAGAAATTAAGAAATTGCCTAAGGAGGAACAGGATCTTCTTAAGATACAGCGAAAATACAATCTAAGTGAGAAAACCTATAACCTTTTTCTGGAAAAAAGGAGTGAGGCAGGCTTAATTAAAGCGGCTAATGTAAGTGATGTAATGATCATTGATAAAGCCAAGGATACCGGTGGGGGTAAGATTGGTCCTAATACTCAGCTTAACTATGTAATGGCGGCTTTGGTAGGAGGTGTTATCCCCCTTGTTTTCGTTTTTTTACTGGTTTTCTTAAACACTAATGTGGTTAATGCTCAGGAAGTAACCAGGCTTTCTCCAATCCCTATTTTAGGGTTAATAGGTAAAAGTAAACTGGATAGTAACCTTGCTGTTTTTAATAGTCCGAAGTCGTCAATAGCTGAGAGTTTTAGAGGTATCCGTTCCAGTTTGCAATTCATGTATAAAAAGCATGGAGTCACCGGCTCAAAGACCGTACTGATCACTTCCTCGGTTTCCGGAGAAGGAAAGACCTTCTGTGCAATGAACCTTGCTACGGTCTTTGCAATGAGTGAAAAACGAACAATCCTGGTTGGAGTTGACCTTAGGAAGCCAAAGATCTTTGATGATTTTGAACTTAACAATGATCTGGGAGTCGTGAATTACCTTATAGACCAGGCAACTCCGGAAGAGATTATACAAACCAGTAAAATCCCTTACCTGGATGTAATAACTGCGGGGCCTGTTCCTCCAAACCCTTCAGAATTGCTTCTTACCAATCAGATGGATAGGCTGATGGAGGAGCTAAAAGAAAAGTATGACTATATAATTCTGGATACCCCTCCTATAGGGATGGTTGCCGATGCTTTTAACCTGGTGAAATATGCTGATGCCACCCTTTACCTGATCAGACAGGATTATACGAAAAGGGGAATGCTGGATGCTGTTAATGAAAAATATGCTAAAGGAGAGGTCAAGAATATCAGTTTTGTGCTAAACCACTTCGTTCACCGTGCTAAATACGGCTATGGCTACGGCTATGGCTATGGCTACGGCTACGGATATGCTTACGGGAACAATCGTTATGGTAAAGGCTATTACGGTACAACTTCTCAGAGATCACGCCTGAAGAAGTGGTGGCAAAAGTTTATGCGGAACTTTGAATAAATGTTGAAGATGAAAAACGGGAAAAGTGAATGGCTTTATGAGATCACCCCAAAGAGAAAATTGATTGACCTTAATTTCGGGGAGATATACAGGTATAGGGATCTGCTGATCCTTTTTGTTAAGAGGAATATTGTTACTACTTATAAACAAACCATATTAGGACCATTGTGGTATTTTATTCAACCACTGTTCACGGCAATAACTTTTACCTTAGTTTTCAATAATATTGCGAATATTCCAACAGGGAAGGTTCCTCCATTTTTGTTTAATCTTACCGGGATAACGGCATGGAATTATTTCAATCAGTGTTTTGGTGGTACTTCAAGTACCTTCACCGCGAATGCTGGAATTTTTGGAAAGGTTTATTTTCCAAGGATAATTATGCCTTTATCCAATGTGATCACTAATCTTTTTAAATTCGGGATCCAGGCAGGTATCCTTACTTTGGTCTATTTGTATGTGGTATGGGAGGGTGTGTCAATTGAACCTAACAGCTACCTTTTCTTATTGCCGGTTTACATCCTTATGATGGCACTTATGGGTCTTGGATTGGGGATGATAGCTTCGGCCTTAACTACTAAATACCGTGATCTTTCTGTGCTGATAGGCTTTGCCACATCTTTATTGATGTATATTTCTGCTGTGCCCTATCCTTTGAGTGAAGTTTCCCATAAATTGCCGGAATGGGCCTGGTTAGTTAAGTATAATCCATTAACCCAAATCATTGAAGGTTTTAGGTATATGGTCCTTGATACCGGAATATTTACCTGGTCTGGCTTCTTTTATACGCTATCAATTTCTCTCATCCTGTTTTTAGCAGGAATGGTGATCTTTAATCGTACAGAAAAGAATTTTATCGATACGGTATAGCGGTATTGTGAACCTGGAAAGGGAATATGCCTGGATATAAATTTTCTTACCTGTTTTATTAATTTTACATAAATCCTATAATTCATAAAAAAACTTATGAGCGTTATTTTAAAAGCCGAAAATATCTCGAAGCAGTATCGATTAGGTACTGTGGGAGTTGGAACGCTTGGGGATGACCTCAAACGATGGTGGTATGGCATAAGAGGAAAGGAAGATCCTTTTTTAAAGGTAGGGGCTGAGAATAACAGGAGTTCCTATGCAGAAGAGGATTATGTATGGGCTCTTAGAGACATCAATTTTGAAGTAAGGCAGGGCGAAGTGCTCGGGATCATAGGTAAGAACGGTGCTGGGAAATCAACACTTTTAAAGATTCTTTCGCGGGTTACATCGCCAACCACGGGCAGTATAAAAACGCGGGGGCGCATCGCATCTCTTCTGGAAGTAGGTACCGGGTTTCACGGGGAGCTTACCGGTCGTGAGAATATCTTTATGAATGGTGCCGTGTTGGGAATGACAAAACCGGAAATTAGGAGAAAACTCGATGAGATCATCGCTTTCTCTGGTTGTGAAAAATATATAGACACACCGGTAAAACGATACAGCAGCGGGATGACGGTGAGACTTGGGTTTGCTGTAGCAGCCCACCTGGAACCCGAGATCCTGGTGGTAGATGAAGTGCTGGCCGTGGGGGATGCTGAATTTCAAAAAAAGGCCATCGGAAAGATGCAGGATCTATCTACAGGAGAGGGAAGAACGGTGCTGTTTGTAAGTCATAATATGGCGAGTATTCAGAATTTATGTGACCGCGTAATGTTAATGAATAATGGATTTAACGAAAGAATTGGTCTCACTAATGACGTTATAGATTATTATCTTGAAAAATTTAGAAATACAGCAGTTTCTGAAGAACTTGAGAAGAGGAAAGATAGGAAAGGCAATGGACGGCTTAAATTTTTAAGGTATTGGTTTGAGAATGATCAGGGAAATAAGGTAGCTTCATTACAATCTGGCCGAAATTGTAAAATGCTTGTTGAAGTTTTGAATACTTCAGGAATGATGGTAAAAGATGTAAGAGTTTCAGTGGGGATTGATGATAACCAATCAAGAAGAATTACTTTATTGGATAACACCCTGACTAATGCAAATATTGAATTTCAACCTAAAGAGGCCAGGAAGATCAGTATTGTAATACCTGATTTACCTTTACAAGGTGGGCAGTATTATTTTACTTTGTTTGCAAGTATTGATAATGATGTTGCCGATTGGGTAATTAATGCCGGTGAATTTGAAGTGGAATTTGGTGATTATTTTGATACAGGTAAAGTAGTGAATGAAACACAGGGGAACTTTCTAATCAAACATACTTTTAGAAGTTTTCAAAATTGAATAATAGTTATTGAAAAATGCTAAAAAAAATTAAAGGATTTCTAAAATTGAACCAAGATCAATATAATAGAATCAGCCGGCAAAATAGCGAAATTCTCCGGCAGAACAGAGAAATTATCTTGCAAAACCAAGAGATAATCTGGGCTAATATCTTTCACGATTCTATTAAAGGTAAAGTGGCTTTAGAAGAGCTTCCATTGAATATTGGTAGGTGGGCTGGGAATTATACCCTTTTCTATATTCTTTTTAGAATTTTAAATGATTTGAAGCCAAAAAGGATCTTGGAACTTGGCTTAGGAGAATCGAGCAAATTTATATCAGTCTTTATTGAGAATTATTTAAAAAATTCAACCCACCTTATAATTGAACAAGATGAGGATTGGAAGATTAATTTTCTCGAAAACTTTAAACTTTCTGATAATAGTAAGGTTTTACTATCCCCTATAGGTGTTGAAGAAGTTAAAGGAAAGAAGGTTAATGTATACACCTCATTGTCTAAAATTATTGAACAAAAATTTGATTTCTATCTAATTGATGGACCGCATGGAAGTAAAAACTTCTCACGGTTTGATGCATATAAACTCGCAGAAGATTTTCGGCCTGAAGATGATTTTATTTTATTGATAGATGACTATGACCGGCAGGGTGAAAAGGAAACGGCTGACTTAATAATGCTAGAATTGAGGAAGAAAGATATTGAATATTATACGGCCGAATATATAGGCTTGAAAAGTATTTTGGTTATAAGCTCAAAAAGAAATAAGAAAATTCAAAATTTTTAATTTTAATATCATTTTTTGATCTCTCAACTAAATGAAAAGCGAATTAGCTCCTGTCATATTATTTGTCTATAACCGGCCCTGGCATACCAGGCAGGTACTTGAATCTTTAAAGTCCAATAGCCTGGCCAGAGAGAGCAAACTTTACATTTTTAGTGATGGGCCTAAACTAAATGCCGACTATGACGAAATTTCCAGAATTAAGGAAGTCAGACAGCTCATACAGGAGGAAAACTGGTGTGGAGAAGTCGAAATTATTGAGAGAGAAGAGAATTTGGGCTTAGCTCAATCTGTAATATCTGGTGTTTCAGAAATTATTTCAAAGCATGGAAAAGTAATTGTCCTTGAAGATGACCTGGTAATAGGTAAACATTTTTTAGAATTTCTAAATGAAGGTTTAGACGTATATGAGGAACAAAAGGAAGTTTTTGGGATTTCCGCATATAAATTTCATTCTGTAAGTACTATTCAGGAACCTACTTTCTTTTTACCCATCATGAGTTCCTGGGGGTATGCTACCTGGTCTGACAGATGGGATAGGATTAATTTTGATGCTGATGAATTAAATAGAAAACTAAATTCAAAGGGGATTAGTGCAGAGCTTGATTTTGGCAATATTTCCTTTTACAATATGTTTCAGGATGAGGTAAAGGGTAAAATAGATTCTTGGGCAATACGTTTTTATGTTTCTATGTACCTGGAAAAAGGAGTCTTTTTATTTCCAAATACTTCATTACTTCTAAATATGGGTTTTGATGGTACAGGTGTTCATTCTGGTTTTTCAATGCCTTTTCATCATAAAACAAATCCAAAACTAAATAAGAAAATAGAAGTAAACTGGGAAAGGCTTGTTTTAGATAGCGATATTGTGGAAAATACTAAGCAAGGTACTTATCATTCCCAAAAAAATAAGGGAAAAGGGTTCAAGGGTTTTTTAAAACGAACAATTCCGCCGGAATTTATTCAATTCGCCCGCCGTAAATTAAACCGCGATAGTAAGGATCAAGAGCACTTATCTCAATTTCCCCGTTATACAAGAACTAGAAAGGAACTTCTTGGTGTGGAAATTGATATTCCAGATCTGGCATCTTTTAATTTTATGTACAGGGAGATTTTTGTACAAGAAATCTATAAGTTTTATACAGGAAAGAAAAAGCCATATATCATTGATGGAGGAGCGAATATTGGACTTTCTACGATCTATTTTAAAAATTTATATCCTGACTCTAGGATAATTGCCTTTGAACCCGATCCCGAAATTTTTGAAATACTTAAAGGGAATCTGGAGAAGTTCAATTATCAGGAACTAGAAATGCGCAATAAAGCTTTATGGGATAAAGAAAAAGAATTGGATTTTTGGTCTGAAGGAGCCGATGGCGGACTATTATCAGCGATCGATAATACTAATAAGGCTTCTGCCAAAATAGGGACTGTTTCTCTAAATAGGTTTTTAAATCAGGAAGTAGATCTTTTAAAGTTGGATATAGAAGGTGCAGAAACCGCAGTTTTAAAAGATATACAGCCTAATTTAAACAAAGTTAAGCGCATTTTTATTGAATACCATTCCTTTAAAGATAAACCGCAGAACATAGACGAAATTTTAAGTATCTTGATCAAAACAGGGTTTAGACTCCACATTAACTCACCGGGTATTTCCAGTAAGTCTCCATTTGTTAAATTGAATGTCTATAATAACATGGATATGCAGTTGAATATATACGGATTTAAAGAAAACTAAAAGTGAAAATACTTCATGTAAACACATTAGACAAAGGAGGTGCGGCAAATGCTTGTAAGCGTCTACACTTAGTTCTAAGATCACAGGATGTAGATTCAAAAGTTTTGTTGAGAGGCAAAGAGAATAATTGGCCAAAGTCCTATTTGTTCGAATCAAAACTTAAAAGCTTAAGTTTAACAGAGAAGCTTCAAAATAAAGCTTTGCGTTTAGCAAAAGAACTAAAGCTTTACAAGTCTCCAGTTGGGCTTAGTGAGGAACAAAAATTTCTCTCTGTACGGTCTTCAGAACTAGAACTGTTTAGTTTTCCATCTTCAGATTTTGATATTACCGAATCAACTTTATACAAAGAAGCAGATATAATTAACCTTCATTGGGTAGCTAATTTCTTGGATTTTAAATCTTTCTTCGAAAACAACACAAAACCGGTAGTATGGACCTTGCACGATATGAATCCTTTTACCGGAGGAGAGCATTATATAGAAGAATTCCTGGGGATAGACCAGAATGGGAAACCAAGTTTTAGGCAGGTCTCTAAAGAGGAAAAAATAAAGTCCGAATTCAACCTTGAACTAAAGAAAAAAGCAATAAGTCAATTCAATGACTTAAACATAGTTGCTCCATCCAGATGGTTGGCAGAGGAGGCAAAAAAAAGTGAGCTTTTCAATTCTTACCCGGTGCATCATATTCCAAATGGTTTGGATAAGGATATTTACAAACCTCTGGATAAATTTTTTCCCCGTCAATTATTAAACATTCCGGAAAATAAAAAAGTAATATTGTTTGTTGCTGACTCCATAGATAACCATCGCAAAGGCTTTATTTATCTGAAAAAAGCTTTCGAACATATATCTGACAGGAAAGATGTGATTTTGTGTGCGATTGGTAATACGGTTACTGAATTAAAGAGCGGTTCAGGTATTTTGAATCTGGGATTCATTAGAGATGAGAGGTTAATGAGTGCGGCATATAATGCTGCAGATGCTTTTGTAATTCCTTCTCTAATAGATAATTTACCAAATACGGTAATTGAGTCCTTAATGTGTGGCACTCCTGTTATCGGCTTTCCGGTTGGAGGTATTGTTGAAATGATCAAGGACAAAGAAAATGGGTTGTTAGCAAAAGATATTAGCGTTTCCGGATTAGCTGAAGCCATATCTTACTTCCTTAATAACCCTGATAAGTTTTCTAAAGAAAGTATCAGGGCTAAAGCAGTTGAGAACTACAATGCGAAAAAACAGGCTGACAGATATATTAAACTTTATAAGAGTATATTGGAGAAATAGGCTAACCACAATTACTTATAAAATATAGTTTGTAAAAAGCTTTAATTTTGGGGGGCTGGAGGCTGTATTAATTTAATTATTTATGAAAAAAGCACTCATCACGGGCATCACCGGTCAGGACGGGGCCTATTTAGCTGAACTATTACTATCTAAGGGCTATGAGGTTCACGGGATCAAACGCCGGTCTTCTATGTTCAATACCGAGAGGGTAGATCACTTATACCAGGACCCCCACGAGGAAGATATCCGGTTTAAATTACATTTTGGGGATCTCAGCGATTCTATGAACCTTACCCGAATTATCCAGGAGGTGCAGCCCGATGAGATCTATAACTTGGGGGCGATGTCCCACGTAAAGGTAAGTTTCGAAACCCCGGAATATACCGGAAATGTAGACGGCCTCGGAACCCTTAGGATCCTTGAGGCTGTGCGTTTACTGGGACTGACACATAAAACAAAGATCTATCAGGCATCTACCTCAGAACTATATGGTTTGGTACAGCAGGTGCCTCAGACCGAGAACACGCCTTTTTATCCCAGAAGTCCTTATGGAGTAGCTAAACTCTATGGCTACTGGATCACCGTAAATTACAGGGAAGCCTATAATATGTTTGCCTGCAACGGCATCCTCTTTAACCACGAATCTCCCTTGAGGGGTGAGACCTTTGTTACCCGCAAGATTACCCGCGCGGCAGCAAGGATCGCTTTAGGGATGCAGGAAACCCTTCACCTTGGGAATCTGGATGCCAGGCGCGACTGGGGGCACGCTAAGGACTATGTGGAAGCTATGTGGCTGATGCTGCAGCAGGAAAAGCCCGATGATTACGTGATTGCCACAGGCGTGACCACATCGGTGCGTGATTTTGTAAAACTGGCATTCGCAGAAGTAGGGATCAGCCTTGAATTTAAGGGTGAAGGAGTTAAAGAAGTTGGAATAGTCACTGCCTGTTCAGATCCTGAATTTCAACTCCCTGAGGGAATGCAGGTGGTAAGGATAGACCCGGATTACCACAGGCCTACCGAGGTAGACCTGCTTATAGGGGATGCCTCAAAATGCCGGGAGAAACTGGACTGGACTCCAAAATATAACCTGGAAGAACTGGTGAGGGAGATGATGGATGCTGATATCAGGCTTTTCCAGAAGGAGAAATACCTCAGGGATGGCGGGCACGATACCCTGAATTACCACGAATAATTTTTAAGACTATGGAGAAGGCTTCAAAGATTTATATAGCCGGACATACCGGGATGGTTGGCTCTGCCATTGTAAGGAACCTGAAGGCCAATGGTTTTTCAAACCTGGTATTCAGGGCTTCCGGGGAACTTGATCTTAAAGATCAGAAAGCGGTGGCCGGGTTTTTTGAAACCGAAAAGCCTGAGTATGTTTTTCTGGCAGCAGCTAAAGTTGGAGGGATAGAGGCCAATAACACTTACAGGGGTCAATTTCTGTATGAGAACCTGATGATACAGAGTAATATTATCCACCAGAGTTATGTTCACGGGGTAAAGAAGCTCTTATTCCTGGCTTCCTCCTGTATCTATCCAAAAATGGCTCCTCAGCCTATTAAGGAAGAGTATTTGCTTACCGGAGCCCTGGAGCCAACCAATGAGCCTTATGCCATCGCAAAAATAGCCGGCTTAAAAATGTGCGAGAACTATAATTTACAGTACGGCTGTAATTTTATTTCTGTAATGCCCACCAACCTGTATGGGCCTAACGATAATTATGATCTTAAAAATTCTCACGTGCTTCCTGCATTATTGCGTAAATTTCACGAGGCAAAGGTCAATAATAAAGACAGTGTCGAAGTGTGGGGGAGTGGAAGCCCCAGGAGGGAATTCTTATATGTAGACGATCTTGCAGAAGCCTGTTTTCACCTTATGCAGACCTATCATGGTAATGTGAGCGTTAATATCGGAACGGGGAAGGATATTTCCATAAAAGAGCTCGCTCAACTCATTAAACGGATCACCGGTTTTAAGGGAGAAATAGAATGGAATACCAAAAAACCTGATGGGACACCCCGAAAATTACTTGATGTTTCATTGATAAATAGCCTGGGGTGGAAATACTCTACAGGGCTGGAAGAAGGTATTTCTCTTACGTATGCTGATAAATTCCTGAATTAAATGTCTCAAAATTTACGGATATCAATAATTACGGTGAACTACAATAATCTTGAAGGGTTAAGGAAGACACTTCAAAGTGTTTTCGATCAGACCTTCCAGGAGTTTGAGTTCATTGTCATTGATGGGGCGTCCACCGATGGAAGTAAGGAGTATATTGAAAAGTTTCAGCGTAAAATTGATTACTGGGTTAGTGAACCAGATGAGGGAATATATGATGCCATGAACAAAGGTATTGATCAGGCTTCGGGGAAATATCTTAGTTTTCTAAATTCGGGAGATTACTATGTAAGTAAAGATGTCCTGTCAAAATTCATAGAAGCAGAACCTAAAAAGGATATTGTTTACGGTGATGTGCTTATTGAGGTGAAAGGAGCTAAACAAATAAAGAAAATGCCTGAGGTTACAGGTTTTGTTGAATCCCTTACTCATACCATTAATCACCAGGCCATTTTTTTTCGACAAAGACTCTTTCAAAATGGAGCCCGGTATAATTGTGATTATCGAATAATAGCAGATTGGATATTTATTAATGATGCTTTCCGCAGATCTGAAGTTAGCTTTCAGCATTTGGACTTAGTTGTGGTATGTTATGATGAAAATGGGGTTAGCAGTAATAAACATTTAAGATGGGAGGAAAGAGATGAGTATTTACAGCGAAATTTTGACAAAAACTTCCTTAATTTATTGACAGAATATAATGAACTACAACGCAAGTATAAGTCAAAGGAAAGCGAATTGAATGATCTTAAGAAAAAGATACTTGTCAATAAGGTAAGCCGCGTACATGATTTGTTTGGACGCTTTAAGAATTTTCTCAGCACTAAGTAGCTTAATTTTAACTAGATTTACTACATCCCGGGAATACTTAATTTTATGAGACCTTTTTTTTCCATAATAATCCCTTCTTATAATCGGGCATCTTTTTTGGGAAATACCCTGAATTCTGTATTGTTACAGGAATTTGAAGACTGGGAATGCCTGGTGGTAGATGACGGGTCTACCGATAATACTGAAGAAGTAGTCAAAGCTTTTAAGGACAGAAGGATCAGATACTTTTACAAAGAGAATGAAGAAAGGAGTATAGCCAGGAACTTTGGGATTTCCAAAGCCTTGGGGAAGTACATTTGTTTTCTGGACAGTGACGATCTTTATTATAAAAACCATCTTCAGGTCCTTTATGAAAATATAGAAAAAGAAAGATTTCCGGCTGGACTTTTCACAACCGGGATGAATGTCAAAAAAGACGGAGTATTAAATGCACGTCCTGTTTATGATCCTTCAAAATATGATCACCCTCTTACTTTTATATGGGAGAAGTTTTTATTGCCCACGTCGGTATGTATACATTCAAGTATTTTGGAACAACACAAGTTCCCGAGAGATTATAAGGTTTGGGAAGATACTCACCTGTTCTTGAGAGTAGCCGCTGATTTTCCCTTTTACCAGATAGATGAGGTAACAACCCAATGGAATGTGCATAAGAAAGGATCGGTATCCCGGGCTTTTGATGAGGTTAACAGCGCTCACGTGATACAGTACCTTGAATGTATAAAGGATCTTTTTCAGAATTATAAGGAACTTATATCTCCCTATCTTGATAGCGCAGATATGAAAGCGTATCAACTGAAAAAATGGCGAATGTTTACTGAAATCACCTATTATCAGTCTAGAATGAAAGATTTTATGCAACTGTATCTTTATGGGCTTAAAAATCTGGATATAAAGGAGGTGCAGTCCTTGTGTGCACCACTTATCTTGAGAAAGATCAGGAAAAAAATAATCTCATATTCCCCGGTGAGATGAAACAACTAAGGATAGCTTTTCTCGTTCCTGCTTTTCCCACTATTTCTGAAACCTTTATTGTTAATCAGATCGTGGAACTGAAAGAAAGAGGCCACCAGGTAATGATCTTTGCTTTTCAAAAAAATGAAACTGAGAACGTTCAGGAGCTCGTGAAGGAGTTCCGGCTTATGGAAAGCAGCATTTTTCATCACCTGCCTACTTCAGGAAAACCTCAGCGTTACCTGAATTTTTTTCAATTCCTTATTGATAGGCGAAAAGATGTTGACTTCAAAAGACTTTTCAAGATCTTCAGTTATAAGAATTTTGGAAAAAAAGCATTTAACCTGAGTTACTTTACCCGTTATCAGTGGATGCTTGAGCAGGGTGAATTCGATATAATTCACGCTCATTTTGGTCAGAGTGGAGCTTATGTTGCAGAAATGAAAGCTTATGGCTATTTGAAAAGCGCGAAGCTTATAACCACCTTTCATGGTTATGATATCCATCCCGCTAAATTAGAGCAATATAAAAGCGTTTATAGAGACCTTTTTGCTTTTTCAGATGTTATCACTTGTAATACCCCTTATACTTTTTCTTTACTTGACAAACTTGGTTTTAATAAGCCGGCCAGGGTGCTTCCGGTAGATCTGGATACCTCCAGGTTTAAACCAGCTTCTATAAGGAGATCTAAGAATAAATTTCTTCTTTTGTTCGTCGGTCGTTTGGTGAAGTTTAAAGCTGCTCAGTTGACAGTAGAGATTCTTAATATTCTCAATGACAGAGGCTACACAAACTCAGAATTAGTAATAATTGGAGAAGGACCGGAAAAGAACAAGGTTCTTGAACTGATCAATAAATATGGTTTTCAAGAAAGGGTATTGTTGACCGGAGCTTTAAAGCAGGCAGATATTATTAACTTTATGAATAAAGCTGATGTTTTTCTTTTTCCTGGCATTACGGACTCAAATGGAAGAGCTGAAAACCAAGGGCTTGTAATTCAGGAAGCGCAGGCAATGGAGCTACCTGTAATTGTTTCAGATGCCGGTGGAATGAAATATGGGATGCTTAATGGAGAAACAGGCTTCGTTGTTAAGAAAAATGACCTGGAAACATTTGCTGATAAAGTTGAGGAATTAATTAATAATGAAGCCCTCAGGATAGAAATGGGGAAGAAAGGGCGTAAATTTGTAATCGAGAATTACGATTCAAAAATTCTTGGTACACAGCTGGAGAATATTTATAATACCGCGCTAACTGACTAACCTGATTTGCAAGACTTAGTTTCCATAATAATTCCAACATACAACCGCGACCATTTGATCGGGGAGACCCTGGATTCTATCCAAGGTCAAACTTATACGAACTGGGAATGTATTGTGATAGACGACCGGTCTACTGATTATACTGAAGAATTATTAAGTTTTTACTGTTCAAGAGATACGCGGATAAGATATTTCAGCTTACCTGAAGACAGGCTCAAGGGAGCCAATTCCTGCAGAAATTATGGTTTCGAATTAAGTAAAGGAAACAGGATCATCTGGTTTGATAGTGATGACCTGATGCTTCCCGGATTTGTCTCAAAAGGGATACAGCTTTTTGAGAAGTACCCGGATACCGATCTGGTGGTAAGTGATTATGACATCTTTAATAATGAAGATAATGTGGTGTTCCACCGGCAAAGGAACAAAATAGATCAATTAGAGCAGGACTATTTTTCAGGCAAGGTCAATTTTGGTAATTGGGCAGCAATATGGAAAAGAGCTATTGTAAAAAACACTAAATTTGATGAAAGCCTGAGCCGTGCCCAGGAGCTGGACTTTCATTTTCGCATTTTTTCTTCCCTTAACCTGAACTGGAAACAGTTAAAGGGGGTAAATGTAAAGGTGAGAAGGCATAAAGATTCTCTAACCACACAATTTCATAAAGCCAATCTTGCAAGCCTGAAGTCAGAATTAAGGGTCAGAAGAAAGATTCTAAGTTTTTTGATAGAGAATAATTATGCCAAAGAGACCGTGGATGCGGCTTTCAGAATTTATCTTAATACTCTGAGAACTTTATATAGGAACCATGCTCTTAAGAATAGCATTTCGGAATTAAGAGAATTAGAGAAGGTATTGAATAAATCGCTTTCCTATCTCAAATGGGAAGCCTATTTCCTGTTTTTACTATATATTTATAAGTTTACCGGTCGGGACCACAAATTAAAAAATCACCTTTTCAAGTTAAGCCGCTTTGCCGATGTCTAAGCAAGAGGAATTGATATCTATAATTCTCCCTGTTTTTAACGGGCAGGAGTTTTTAGCTCAGGCAATAGAGAGCTGTTTGAACCAGACGTATAAAAATCTGGAGCTCATTATTGTTGATGATGCTTCAGAGGATAAAAGCCTTGAGATAAGCAGAGCCTTTGCCGCTAAGGATAACAGGCTTAAGATTTTTTCCAACAAGGAGAACCTTAAATTGCCGGGGAGTTTAAATTCAGGACATGCTTGGGCAAATGGGAATTTTATTACCTGGACAAGCCATGATAATGTTTTGAAGCCAGACTTTTTGGAAAAGCATTTTCAGAATATTGTCGCAAATAAGGCAGATATCTCTTATTCAAATTATGATATGATATTTGCAGATGGAAACATCAAGAGGGAACATCATCCCGGGCCACCTGAGTACTTGTTGTTCGGAAATCAGATTGGAGCCTCTTTTTTATACAGGAAAAAAGTCTTTGAGGAGCTTTCCGGCTATGATGAGAATCTTTTTCTTGTGGAAGATTATGATTTTTGGCTGAGAGCGGGGATGAATTTTAAGTATAGTAAAATAGAATATAACTTGTACTCTTATCGGATTCAGCCTGAAAGTCTAACTGCAAAGATTTATAATGAACGGGAATGGAACAGAGAGCACGATCAGGCATTGAGTAAAATGTTTCTAAACCTTAAGGAAAAGCTAGCTTGGGAAAGCCTAAGTGTGGAGTTCCTTTTAAAACTCTTCAAAAATGATAAGTCAGCGCTCCGGCTCTTTTTAAATAATAAGGCGGCTATTACTAAAGATTTCAAAAAATATTGTGGTAAAGAGCTGAATTATTCAGAACTGCAGAATGAGCTTTATAGACAACTAAGAATGGTCCTTAAACAACATCCTGAAGCAAATACTTTTCTGAATGTCTTAAGAATTCTGCGACAGGAAAGGAATATATTAATGCATCAAAAATTCAATAAAAAAGAAACTATAAAACTAATCTGTAAGTCCTTGGTAAATTGAGCGATATTCCTAGAACATATATTCTTTTGGCTACCTGTAACCGGGCCCGGTTATTAGAAGAAACACTGGAGTCTATCCGGAAGCAGACCTATACAGGCTGGGAATGTAAAGTTATAGATGATCATTCAGAAGATAATACCCGGGAAGTAGTAGATAAGTTTGCTGCGAAAGACTCCCGGTTTTCTTACCATCTGAAATCAAATGAATATAAGAAAGGGCTTTCGGGGAGTAGAAATTTTGGTCTGGACCTGGTGCGTAGGAAGAAGGCTGATTTTATCCAATTCTTTGATGACGATGATATAATGCATCCTGAAAAACTGGAACTTCAGGCAAACAAGCTTCAGGAGGATCCTGAACTCGCCTTTTGTTTGTGTGGAGTGAGAAGTTTTAATAAACGCGAAGATGTGCTTTGGGATTTAAGATCTACTTTTAACTATCCTGCTAAATTGGACCTGGGAGAAGCTTTTTTGCTGGGAGAAGTTCAATTTGTAGCTCAAAATCCGCTTTTTCGCTTCAATTATGCCTCTGCATTCAAATTTGACGAAGATCTGGACTATGCTGAAGAATGGGCCTTGTTTGTATGTATGTTTATGCAAAAAACTCCGAAATATGATAGTCTTAACAGAGTTCTTTTTTACCGGAGGAAGCATTCGGGGGCTGTAACAGAAAGCGATTCGGCTGAAACCGTTAGAAAAGCAGATCTTTTGGCAGCCAAGCTGAAAATTTTTAGTTTTTTAAACCAGCATCATCTTCATACTTCCATTAGTCTGGTTTACTTCTTTCGACTTTTTCTTCTATACCAATATGATTCCAAAAACCTCCGGCTGGTCGGGCAGAAATTGAAAAAGCTGGACAGGAAAGCTTACTTAAAGTTTAAAACAGGGATATATCTCCATAAAATATTCAGAAAGCTTATATTGGGATTATTCAGATATTAGTTCTTTTAAAACAATTCTTGCTTGAAGTTTCCGAAGATTTTCATATTGCTTAGCACGTTCAACAGGGCGTATCTCATAGAAGATACACTTAACTCTATAATTAACCAGACCTATAAGAACTGGGAATGTATCATAGTGGATGATCTTTCTGAAGATGAAACAAAGCAGCTTATTGAAAAGTATATAAAGATAGATCAGCGTTTCTCCTATTATTTGAAGTCTGATAAATACAGGAAGGGGTTATCGGGAAGTAGGAATTATGGCCTTGATATAGCATTTCATAAAAATGCCGAATACATCCAGTTTTTTGATGATGATGACATTATGCATCCGCAAAAACTGGAAATGCAAATTCGGCCCTTTATGGAGAATGAAGATCTGGATCTTACGATCTGTTGTTACAGGAAATTCCATAAAAAGTCTACAATTCAGTTTGATCTGGATAAGGCGTCAGACGGGAGCTGTAATATTTGTTCAGATGAGCTTTTAAGGGATTTTTATCTAAATAGGGTTGACCTTAACTCCCCGGGGCCTCTCTGGAAAGCAGAAGTTTTAAAGAATTATCGTTTCTGTGAACATCTGGAGTATGCGGAAGAAAGGGAATTTTATCTTAGAATCTTCTTAAATGAAACGATTAATTACAGGCCGGTTGATAAAGTGTTGTTTTGGTATAGGAAACATGATAGAGCAATTACAAGTAACCTGTACGGTGAAACCAGCCGAAAGAAAGAGTCTATGGTATTGTTTGAAAGAACCTTTTTTAGAGAGGTGCTTACACAAGAAAATGCACCATATTTTATTCTAAAATCTTTGGCTAAACAGGCGGTAAATAATTCTGACTACAGGTCAATATCAGACTTAATGGAGTATATAAAAAACCGATTGAATTTGTTAGATTTGAGATATATGAAACTCTTAGCATTCCTCTTCTATAATAGAATGACTAAAAAAATGGTCGATGCCTAAAATCCTGCATTTTACACCTGTCAGAAAACCTGCAGACGTTCTTGAGTTACATCTAAGAAGTTTGATAGGAATAAATAAGGAAAACTTTTCATTGACCTACTCATTTTTCGATGATAATGTAGATGAAGAAAGCTCAACTATATTAGAGCAATTTGTAGAAAATAATAAGAATGCACTTTTGCACCAATTTGATTTGGAAAAAGCTTCAAATTATAAGGGTAATGAGCGGTGGGTTCCCCAATTATACCAGAGAATTACACTTATCAAAAATAAGGCTATTCAATATTTTTTACAACACGATTTTGATTATCTGTTCTTAAGCGATGCCGATTTGATAATTAATCCTGATTGCTTAAAAAACCTGGTCTCGAAACAGCTGGATTTTTGTGCATCGGTATTTTGGACCCATTTCAAAGGTAACCTTACTTATACTCCAAATGCGTGGTATGCCAAGCATTTGGGATTTTCAAAAGAAGATTTGATGAGGTTTAAAACTCCTGGTACATATGAGGTAGATTTTACAGGTGCTTGTACATTGTTGTCAAGAAACATTCTTGAAGCCGGTGTCTCATTTGAAAAGATCTCAAATATTGAATTCCTGGGAGAGGATAAACATTTCTGTATTAGAGCAGCAGTTCTGGGATTCCAGGCTTACCTGAATACCGAGTATCCCTGTTTTCATATTTATCAGCAATCCAATGTTCAGGAAGGTAAACCCCTCTTGGATAATAATTTTGATTTTAATCTGGAAGACTATTTGGATGAAAATTGGGAGGCGAAACTTGATGAAATGGTGACCCCTAAAAAAAAGAGTATCCTGCAAAGGGCTAAATTGAGGTTTAGAAAATGAGGGAAGGTGTAAATCCAGAAAAATATAAATCCGGTTTAAATAAATCCTATTTCCACAGGATTATTATACCTGTTTATATCCCGGAAACGGACGACACCTATTTTTCTGAAAGCCTTGAAATTTTCCGCAAAACCCTGAATTCGATAGAAAGAACTGTCAATCCCGAAATTACTGCTGTTAGCATAATAGACAACCATTCTTCCGGAGTGGTCAAAGAACTTATTAATTCTTACTGTGAGAGGGGAGTTGTCGATAAACTCGTAACTTATTCAGAAAACCGGGGGAAGGTATATGCTGCAGTGAGTGAGGCAAGAGCCTGCTATGAGCCTTTTGTAACTATCGCCGATGCCGATGTTTTGTTCTTTAAAGGTTGGGAAAATGCAGTTTTTCAAGTTTTTAAAGAACACCCAAAAGCGGGGGTCGTATCGCCGGTACCATCACAAAACCTGGGGCTTTATTACACATCATCGGTGTTTTTTGATAATTTCTGGAAGAGAAATATTGGCTACGATAAAGTTGTTTCCGATAGGGATTGCGAATTTTTTATAAGAGGTATGGGAAATCCTGCGCTTCTCAAAAGAGATAAAAACAAGTATAATTGGAAAGAGAAGCAGTATTATTTAAAAGGTGATACAAAGGCAATAATTGGCGCAGGTCATTTTGTGGCAACTTATAAAAGAGGTCTTTTTAATCAAAACTCAGGTTTCCCTGAAAAAAAATTTGATATCGGTTATGAACAATCTTTTTTAGATAAGCTTGCAGATAAGGCTGGAACTTATCGTTTATCTACACCTAAGACCTATGCTTATCATATGGGAAATAAGATGGACGAATTCATAAGAGAATATCAGGGTTCTGGTGAAATTTTGAGGAATATACCTTGTGTCTGTAATTCTCTGCCAAAATTAAATACACCATATTCCTTGCGCTCAGCTTTTTTTAAAACTATGAAAAAACTAATTAAATTTTAAGGCTATCAAATTGAAGTTTTTAATCTGTTTTGGAACCCGTCCGGAAGCTATAAAAATGGCACCCCTTATTCATGAGATGAAAAGAAGAGGGATGCCCTTCAAAGTTTGTGTTACCGCACAACATAGGGAAATGTTAGATCAGGTTTTAGATTTTTTTGAGATAACTCCTGATTATGACTTTAACGCGATGCAACCAGGACAGCAACTGAATGTGCTCAGTTCATATGTTCTAAAAGAAGTAGATGCCGTAATAGAGAAGGAAAAACCTGATATGATACTGGTACAGGGGGATACTACTTCAGCTTTTATAGGATCCTTTGCCGCGTTTAACAGACAAATTAAGGTAGGCCATATTGAAGCAGGCTTGAGAACCTTTGATAAAAAGCATCCTTTTCCGGAAGAAGGAAACCGGCAGCTTATTAGCCGTATCACTGATTTTCATTTTACCCCAACGCCTCAGTCAAGCGTTAATTTACAGCAGGAAAATATTCAGAAGGAAGATATTTATTTATCCGGGAATACCATAGTGGATGCGTTGGGATATGCGGTTACTAAGTTAAATAACGGGTTTGCCAACACAGAAATTAAAAGATTAGAAGATCTAATACGAGCAGATAAAAAGATAATACTTGTAACCGGGCATAGGCGCGAAAGTTTTGGCCAGGGAATTCGGGAGGTTTGTGAAGCCCTGTTGGAACTTGTAGAAAGGTCTGGGGCTCAGGTTGTTTTTCCGGTGCATTTAAATCCCAAAGTACAGGGGCCGGTGAAAGAAATATTAGCTGGACAATCAGATATTCATTTGGTTCATCCGGTTACCTATCCTGTTTTGATCTGGCTAATGAAGAAATGTGATATTATCATTTCTGATTCCGGGGGGATCCAGGAAGAAGCGCCAAGTCTCAATAAGCCGGTGATAGTCACACGCTCGGTATCAGAGCGAATGGAGGGGGTGGAAGCAGGTTTTTCTTTTCTCACCGGAACAATGAAGGAACGAATAATCGAGAAAGGTCTTGAATTATTAAAAAATAAACCTGATTATTCAGGAGTAAGTAATCCATATGGAGATGGCCGGGCATCAGAAAGAATAATTGATATTTTACTAAAATCATTATGAGGTCACCGGAAGAAATAAAAGTTCTGGTTGTGGCAGAATCTATTAATGTAGAGGATAGCAGTGGCTCTAAAGCCAATGTGGCTCTAATTCAAAATCTTCATAAGATAGGCTATAACGTTTTAGTCTTGCATTACTCCCACAGAGAGATACATCTTCCAGAAGTAAAATGCATGCAGATTAAAGAGAATAGGAGAAGCCTTCTTTTTCTATTGAGTAGAATAGAAAGAAAGCTGAGGCGTAACTTGAAAATAGACCTGCATCAACCACTGGAGAACTTATTTGGTTTCTCCTTTACTCTTCTTAACGATAGTCGCAGTATTGTAGCTGGTATTAAAGAGGTTGATGATTTTGATGCTGATCTGATATTTACTTTAAGTAAAGGTGCCAGCTACCGTCCACATCATGCCTTATTAAATGTACCCGAGCTGCACGATAAATGGTTGGCATATATCCATGATCCATACCCACACCACTATTATCCTGAGCCCTATAAATGGTCTGAACCTGGTTATATAAGGAAAATTGAATTTTTTAAGCAGGTCTTAAGAAGTTGTACGGTAGCGGTCTTTCCCAGCCTTTTGTTAAAAGAATGGATGCAGAATTTTTTCCCTTGGATAGACGAAAAAAGCTGTATTATTCCCCATCAAATATCTGGGGGAACGGCAAAAAAGGTTAGTATGCCTTCTTTTTTCGATAGTGGTAAATTTAATTTGTTGCATGCCGGTAATTTGATGAAGCAAAGACCTCCTTTTCACTTGATAGAGGGGTTTAAACGCTTCCAGGATAAAAACCCTGATGCGAAAAAGAATGCGAGCTTGTTACTGATAGGTAATTCCTCATATCATACTAGCGAATTGAAAAAATGCGAAAAGAAAGTCCCTAACTTAATTATCAGCGATTATTTGCAGCAGGATATAGTTTTGAAACTACAGCAAGAGGCCGCTGTGAATATCATCTTGGAATCAAAGTCAGCTTTGAGTCCATTCTTGCCGGGTAAATTTCCCAATTGCATAGAAGCGAATAAACCTATCTTGCTTTTGGGCCCTTCTAAAAGTGAAGTTAGGAGATTGTTGGGAGATGATTATCAATATTGGAGTGAAATAGATGACATAGAGAAAATTGCTAATCTAATTCAGGAATTATATGAGAGTTGGAAAAGTTCTTCCCGCCAAACTTTGGAAAGGAGTGATCTTTTAAGATATATGTCACCTCATTATATGAAAGAAGAATTGCAGAAGTTGCTATAAGATGAAAGAATTTTCTCTCATTATTACCACTCATAATCGGCTTGGAAACCTAAAGTTTACCTTAGATTCGTTATCTAAGACTTTAACTCAAGGAATAAAGCTTCTTATTTGCGATGACGGATCCTCTGATGGAACTTGGGAATGGCTGAAATTAAATTGTCAAGATGTTGAGCTTTATAGAAACCCGGTGAAGAAAGGACTTATATTTAGCAGAAACCTGTTGATGAATAAGGTTACTACTCCTTATGTGATTTCTCTGGATGACGATGCGAATTTTTTGACTAACGAACCTCTCAAGAAAATCAAGGATTACTTTGAACTTAATCCAAGATGTGGGGTTGTTGCTTTTAGAATATTTTGGGGAGAGCATAGCCCCCAGGTTTTAATTGCAGACGAAAAGCCTGAATTGGTGAAAAGTTTTGTGGGCTGTGGTAATGCGTGGAGAACAGAAGCATGGAGAGAAATACCGGATTATCCTGCGTGGTACGAGTTCTATGGAGAAGAAAATTATGCGTCTTTTCAGCTTCTTAAAAAGGATTGGGAAGTATATTATTTACCATCTGTTTTGGTGCAACACCGAGTAGATAACAAAGCAAGAAAAAAAGATAAAGATTACTATCTAAGAGCAAGAAAAGCTTTGCGCGCAGATTGGTATAACTACATAATATTCTATCCTAAATGTAAAGGGTTTAGATTATTTTTATATTCAGTAAAAACCCAGTTCGTTAAAGCATTTGAATCGGGCGAAGTAAGAATAATAACAAACCTTTTTATTGCTTTGGGCAGTATTATAGAAAATGCAGGTAAGCTGAAAAGTAATCGGAACGGCTTAACATATTGCGAATATCAAAAATGGAAAAAACTGTCTGATACTAAGATTTATTGGAAACCACAATCTGCTCAATCTTCAACTAAAAATTATTAATAATGAATTTAAGAGTTGTTGCAAGAAGATATATCTCAAGACGTTCAAAGACTAAAATTATAAGGTTAATTGAAAAAGCAGAAGCTTACTTTTACAGAAATGACCTTAATAAATTGGCAAAAATTTTTAAAACTGACAAATATGGAATTCATTATTACACACCTCATTATCAATTGCATTTAAATAAGTTCCGAAATAAAAAACTAAATATACTTGAGATTGGAGTTGGTGGGTATGAAGACCCTGAAGCTGGCGGGCATTCTTTAAGAATGTGGAAAGCTTACTTTAGAAAATCAATGATCTATGCGATTGATATTTATGATAAATATCCACTTGAAGAGTCAGGAATAAAGATATTTAAAGGTAGCCAGGTAGACTTTGAGTTTATGAAAAGGGTTTGCAATGAAACAGGAACAATTGATATAATTGTTGATGATGGAAGTCATATAAATTCTCATGTTATTAAAACTTTCAACTTCATGTTTCCGCGTTTAAATGAAAAAGGAATTTATTTTATTGAAGACGTTCAAACTTCTTATTGGCCCGACAAAGGGGGTACGAGTGAAAACCTCAATGATAAAAATTCTATAGTAGGTTATTTTAAGTCCCTTGTGGATGGTTTAAATTATCAGGAGTTTGACAAACCCGGTTATAAACCTGATTATTTTGATTTGAATATTACTTCAATACATTTTTACCATAATTTAATTGTAATAAATAAAGGCTCAAATAATGAACCTTCAAACTTCATGATTAATAACCAAAAGCCTAAGTAGTTTTGGAAGCTTTACTAAATAGAACAGCTATAATCACCACTGTAGCCAATTTTGAGCTATATAATAGAACTTCAAATTTATTCCCGGAGAATATTCGGACCTATGTGATTGATGGTAGAAATGGCATGCATGGATTGGATAGTATTTTTTATATGTTCAAAAAACTGGAAGACAAAGGGATCGATTGGTTAATTATGGCTGACGAGGACGTTGTATTTGAAAACTCTGAGTCGGTTTTTAGTTTAATTGAGTTTATGAAGGCAAATAATTATAGCGTTTGTGGGGTTCGTGACGGAGGTGTGATTAAGCATCGGAATAAAAATCCATATGCTATAAATACTTTTTTTTCAATTCTTAATTTTAAAAAAATATCTGATTTCTTTAATGCAAAGAAAATTTCGGAAAATCAGTATATACAGATAAATGAATTCTCAGACAGCTTAAAGCATTTGCAATTTGAATTTGATAAAGTAAGCCTCTATGAACCTTATTATTGTTTTTATTTTTGGTTAAGGAGGAAGGGGGAACATTTTTTATTCCTCAATTCGAGGACCTTTACAAAAGAAGATGAAAAAATTAGTAATGAGGTTTTTCACCCAGATGGGACTCCATTGTTAATTCATACCTGGTTTGCTCGCTCTTACGGGAAAAATGAAAAGCATACTTTAAGAATTAATAGGATTCTTGATAGTATTGATACTAAATCAAACTTTAAAAACCCAGTTATTTTCAAAGACTCTCTTTTTTATTTTAAAATGAAGCTTTTAAAAAGTGCTAGGAAAATTAAAATTAAATTATCTTAGAATTGTGCTTATTATTTAAAGTAGCTCTATATGCCAAACTATTGATGGATTTTGGAAGCGGCCGGAATTAAAGGGGTATCGGACAAGAAGCAAGAAGTAAAAATGCTCTTGGGCTGTAAAGCTCTTAATTTTCATAATATAATTATATTGCAGACCTGATGAAAAATGGAGCAGATGTAAAATACTATAAAAACTTAAATAGAGGAAAGTGGACGGAAAGGAAAATCGATGAGATTTTTCAGGAGTTACCTAATAAAACAGTTTCTGATATCGGAGCGGGGTTTGGCTGGATGAAGCCAATCATACAAAATAGGGGGTTAGAATGGCAGCCGTTCGATATGGTGAGGAAAATGCCTGAAACCAGGATTTGGGACTTAAATGATCCCGCTCCGGAAGGTATAAAATCTGCCGGTCTTGTGATTTGCCTTGAAGTTATTGAACACTTAGCCAATCCCGAACTTGCTTTAAGAAATATTACTGCTCATATTTCCCTGGGTGGATATTTAATAATTAGTTCGCCTAATCCTTTTTATAAGAAAAGTAAGTTTGATTTCTTTTTTAAAAATCAACTATATGCTTTCCAGCCAAAGCACTTAAGTGAACATCATGTATATATTCCTCTGCCTCATGTGCTGAATTTTTATCTGGAAAAAGAGGGGTTTAAATTAGTGGAATTTTCTATAATGGGTGAATCTAAATTACCGGAAGTGGGATTTAGCGATAGGTTTTTGAAATCGGGATTCAGGTTCCTTACCGAAGAATTGTTAGGTAAAATTGGTAATAAACAGACACTGGGTCCTACCCAAGGCTTTGTATTTAAAAAACTGGAATAGTTTGGCATGTATAACTCATCTTAATTTTAGGGTAAATGTATTCTAGTCTTAGATCTAAATATTTAAATTCTTTCAAAGAAATTGTATCATAGGCTGAAATTTTTATTGTTTAAAGTATTGTCCCATTTACCTATTAGTTTGGGGGATTATTTATATCATTCTCTTCAGGGAATTATTTCTAAAAGAGATATGGGATTTAAATTAAATTCGGGAAGAAATACTTATGCCGAGTTAAGCGAACTTTTAAATAAGGTGCAGGTGAGCCTGAAAGGGAAAAGAGTAATTGAAATTGGATCGGGGTGGTTACCAATCTTACCTTACCTTTTAATTTTCGAAGGGCAGGTGGATAAAGTATTTACCTATGACCTGCAAGAACATTTTAAGGAAGGTAAAATTAAAGTATTAAATAAATTTTTAAGACAGGAATATAAATATGATTTGCTCCCTTCAGAAAAATCTGAGTATGCCCTACCTCAAGAATTAGATTATTATCCCAGAACAAATATTAATGATATAAGATTGCCGGAAGTTCAGCTTATTTTTTCAAGATTTGTGTTGGAGCATGTAAGCCCTGCTGATCTAAAAAGAATGCATTGTAAATTTAAAGCTGAATTTCCGGCAGGAACACATATTATTCATTTTATTTCCCCCAGCGATCACCGTGCGTATGACGATAGCTCATTATCCCTTCAGGACTTTTTAAAATTTAGTGAATCGGAGTGGGAGAAAAATTATACTAGATTTGATTATCATAATCGTCTAAGATTACCCCAATATTTGGAGATATTTGAAAATGCCGGTTTAGAGGTGGTTCATTTAGATTTTTATGTTCCCAATGCCGATAGTGATGCCTATAAAAAATTTAAGAAGATAAATATTCATCCGGATTTTCAAGTTTTTTCTGAGGAAGAATTACTGGCCGGAGCTATTAATATTATTTTAAAAACTTAGCTTGTATGTTCATAATAGCTGAAATAGGTCAGGCCCATGAAGGGAGTCTAGGAATGGCTTTAAGTTATATTGAAGCCCTTGCTCAAACCGGAGTAGATGCCGTAAAATTTCAGGTGCATATCGCCGAGGCGGAGAGCAGTATCTATGAACCTTTCAGGGTTAAGTTCTCAGAGCAGGATAAGACGAGATTCGATTACTGGAAAAGAATGGAGTTTACTCCCGAAGAGTGGAAGATCTTAAAAGAAAGCTGTGATGAAAAAGGAGTAGAGTTTCTGGCATCGCCCTTTAGCAACAAAGCTGTAGACCTTCTTGAAGATCTTGGAGTTAAACGATACAAGATTGGTTCTGGCGAAGTTTCTAATTTTCTGCTTCTGGAAAAAATTGCTCAAACAGGAAAACCGGTCATTTTATCTTCCGGAATGAGTTCATACGCTGAACTGGATGCGATGATTGAATTTCTTAAGGAAAAGAAGGTCTCTTACAGTGTTTTACAATGTACAACTGCTTACCCAACCCATCCTGAAAAGTATGGCCTGAATGTGATTCAGGAGCTAAAAGAGCGATACCAGGTCAAGGTAGGATACTCTGACCATTCTGCTAAGATAGAGACCTGTATAGCCGCAGCAGCACTCGGTGCTGAAATCCTTGAATTTCATGCCGTCTTTAGCAGAAAAAGTTTTGGGCCTGATGCATCTTCTTCCCTGGAAATTGGTGAAGTTGAAAAATTGGTTAATTCCGTTAATAATATTTCAAATGCATTAAAACACCCTGTAGATAAATCTGATAATAGCGCCTTCGGGGAATTGAAATCAATATTTGAAAAATCTCTTGCCGTAAATAAAGATCTGAAGAAAGGATATATCATTAAGTTTGAAGACCTGGAGGCTAAAAAGCCTAAAAGAAAGGGGATAGATGCCGCAAACTTCAGGGAGGTAATTGGGCAGGAACTCAAAACTGACCTCAAGAAATGGGGTTTTTTAACCAATGAGCATTTCCATTGAGGCTGTGGTTCATTAAGGGAATGCGTATTTAAAAAGGGAATAGACCTGAAATCCCATCATTTTTTATAATTTTAAAATTACCATAAGTCCACTATAATGCCGAAACGTAAAATCTGTGTAGTAGTAACCGCCCGACCTTCTTATAGTCGCATAAAATCGGCCCTTACGGCAATTAAAGAACATCCTTCTTTGGAACTTCAGCTGGTAATAGCCGGTTCCGCCTTGTTGGACCGGTATGGGAATGCTGCCGACTTTATTGAAAGGGATGGTTTTAAGGCGGCTGCAAAGGTGTTTATGGTATTGGAGGGTGAGAACCCAACAACGATGGCAAAAACCACGGGAATTGGCGTTATGGAGCTAACTAATGTATTCTATAACCTCAAACCGGATGCTGTGGTTACCATTGCCGACAGGTTTGAGACCATCGCCACTTCCATTGCCGCGGCTTATCAAAACATTCCACTTGTTCATATTCAGGGGGGAGAGGTGACTGGAAGTATAGATGAGAAGGTAAGACATGCTAACACGAAACTGGCCGATCTTCATCTCGTTTCAAGCGAAGAAGCCAGGGACAGGGTGATCAAATTGGGTGAAGACCCTGAAAAGGTTATTAATACCGGCTGTCCATCCATAGATCTGGTCAAAGAGATCTGTACTGAAGAGCATCTCAATTTTGATCCAATTGAAAAGTATGGCGGGGTTGGGGAAAATCTTGACTGGAAAAATGGTTATGCCGTGGTTATGCAGCATCCTGTAACTACCGAATATAGGCAAGCCAGAGAGCATATACTTGAAACTCTTGAGGCAGTGAATAAACTGGATTATCCTGTCTTCTGGTTTTGGCCAAATGTAGATGCCGGTTCAGATGGAACCTCAAACGGGATCAGAACTTTCAGGGAAATGGTGAAGCCAAAAAACATTCATTTTTTCAAGAATATGGATCCCCTGGATTTTTTGAGATTGCTGAAGCATTCGAAGGTTCTCGTTGGGAATTCCAGTGCCGGGATAAGGGAATGTTCTTACCTGGGAGTACCTGTTGTTAATATTGGGATAAGACAGAACCGAAGACTGAGAGGTAATAATGTAAAGGATGTGCCCCATCAAAGAGATAAAATATTTGAAGCGGTTAAGGATTCTTTTCATTCAGATAAACATCCTGGTTCCCAAATATATGGAGATGGCGATGCCGGAAATAAAATTGCCGAGATCTTAGCGACATCAGAACTCAGCTTTAGCAAAACAATAAGTTATTAATGAGGATTCTTGGAATAATACCGGCAAGAGGTGGAAGCAAGGGAATCCCTGGAAAGAATATCAAAAAGCTTGGAGGGAAACCACTTTTAGGCTACACTGTAGATTCAGTTGCAGACTCTAAACTGCTTACAAAATCTATTTTGAGTTCCGATTCTGAAGAAATTATTAGAACAGGGAAACAGCTAGGGGTGGAAGCTCCTTTTATAAGACCCGCTGATTTTTCCAGAGATGATACTCCGTCTATTGAGGTTGTAAAGCACACCCTGGCATTTTTTGCAGCATCCAATGAATATTTTGATGCGGTCTGTCTGCTCCAGCCTACAACCCCTTTCCGAAGCAAAGGTTTAATAGATGATGCTATCAGGAAATTTGAATCGGGAAGTTATGATTCCCTGGTAAGCGTTCGGGAAGTCCCCCACGAATTCAATCCACACTGGACATTCGAAGAAACCAACGGCAGATTGCAGATCGCCACTGGGGAGAAGAAAATTATTTCCCGCAGGCAGGAACTGCCTAAAACTTTCCATCGGGACGGGGCAGTTTATCTTACTAAAACAGAAGTGATACTTAAGCAAAACTCTCTGTATGGAGATACTATCGGGTATGTTGAAAATTCCGGTTCAGATTATGTGAATCTTGATACTGAAGCCGATTGGGAGAAAGCTGAGAAAATTTTAAAAGCTAAATCTTAATGTGCGGAATCGCGGGGATTATATCGCCTTATGACAGAAATGTTGCATTGAATAAAATGCTTGAGCTACAGAAACACCGTGGTCCCGATAATACAGGTAATTATGCTGATAAAGGTTACGCTTGTCTTGGACATAACAGGCTTTCCATTGTAGATCTTAGCACCGCTGCCAATCAGCCATTTTTGGATAATTCCGGTAGGTATCATCTTGTTTTTAATGGGGAGATATATAATTACAAGGAGTTAAAAGCTGAAATAGGATCAAAATATACCTTTAGAACAAATTCAGATACAGAGGTCTTACTGGCGTCCTTTATCGTTTATGGAAAAAAATGTCTTGAAAAACTAAACGGGATGTTTTCTTTTGCTATATGGGATGCTGAAGAAAAGTCATTGTTTGCGGCCCGTGACAGATTCGGGGTTAAACCATTTTATTATTCAGAAACTCCTGAAGAATTTTACTTTGCCAGTGAGATCAAAAGTATAACCGCAGTTCTTGGAAATAATGAGCCTTCATTAAAGGTTTGGGCCAATTATTTTGCATACGGTTCCTATGGACTCCCTGATGAAACATTTTATAAGGATATTTTTCAGTTACCTGCAGGTCATTTTCTGACTTTTATGGACGGAAACATGAAAATCGAACGATGGTATGATTTTGTTGAAAATGTTAATAAAATTCAGGTGTCTGATGATTTTGAAAAGACCAAATCTGAATATCTTAAGCTTCTAAAGGATAGCATCTCCTTAAGATTCAGGGCAGATGTTGAGGTAGGCTTCAATATTAGCGGCGGAGTTGACAGTTCTCTTCTACTTGCTCTGGTAAATCAATATGAGAAAAAAGAAAAGATCAGGGCCTATACTTTTTATACCGGGGATGAACGCTATGATGAGCTGCCCTGGGTTCAGAAAATGATCAATGAAACTCAAAACCCTTTGTCAAAAGTACGGCTGGAAGTCGAGGAGATTGAAGAGCTTTCTGAAAAGATCAGTTCTTTTCAGGATGAGCCTTTTGGAGGCTTTCCCACAATAGCTTATTCAAAGATATTTCAGCAGGCCAGGAAGGATAATATTCTGGTGCTTTTAGACGGGCAGGGAATGGATGAGCAATGGGCCGGATATGATTATTATGCGGGGAATCCTACAGCTACCATTCAGGGACAGAAAGGTTATACCTCTACGTTTAAGAAGCATTGCCTTAGTGATGACTTAATGCAATATGCAGAAAAGTCTGAGTATCCTGAACCTTTTGATAATCAACTTCAGAATCTTCAGTACAGAGACCTGTTTTATACCAAGATTCCAAGAGCATTAAGGTTTAACGATCGTATTTCTATGGCCCACAGTACCGAACTCAGGGAACCCTTTCTAGATTATCGTTTGGTAGAATTCGCTTTTGCTCAACCGGAACATTTTAAGATTAAAGGTAATGTTCATAAGTATCTTTTACGGGAACTGGTTAAAGAACTGGTGCCTTCAGATATTTCCTATGCTCCAAAACGGCCACTTCAAACCCCACAACGGGAATGGCTTGGTGATGATCTTAGCTCCTGGGTAGAGGAACAACTGAACAGGCTTACTGAAGGTCGTTACGCCGGTTGGTTTGACTTGGATGAAGTCTATAGGGAGTGGGAAAAGTATAAGGAAGGGGAAAGGCAAAGTAGTTTTCATATTTGGCAGTGGATAAGCCTGAGTACTTTATAATGAAAAGAGCTATTAAGTTCAAAAAAAGAGAAAATAAAATTTTTGAGGTCAGTTTTTGAATTTAGTTAAATAAATTTTGTTGCAAGAAATAAAAAGCCCAAATGAATAAAGTAGCATTAATCATCATCTATAATCATCAATACAATAAAAACATTGATGTTTTGGAGAAAATTTACAAAGATAGGTTTAGTAATATCTTTCACTTGGTCCCATTTTATAATGGAGATAAACAAAATGTAATTCCAGTTTATGAATGTTCTCATTATTTTCAAGGTTATATTTCCCAAGGTTTTAAAAGCTTTTTTAAAGAGGAATTCTCGCATTATTTTTTTGTGGCTGATGATTTAATATTAAATCCCATTATAAATGAAAATAATTACTCTTCACATCTTAATTTAGATTCTAATTCCTGTTTTATTCCTGGGTTTATCACTTTGCATGAGCAGGAAAAATGGTGGTCTAAGGTAAAAGATGCGTATAATTGGCGGATTCAAATAAATGGCGTTGAAGCAGAACATCAGTTGCCTGATTATGATGAAGCGCTTCAGAAATTTGAATTGTTTAACTTGGAGATTAAACCACTCCGTTATGATCAAATCTGGGAAACTTCGAGGCCAATAAAAAGTTGGGTTAAACCTTTGTCTTATGGAAATGTAAAGAAAAACAGTGCTTTGCTTTATAAAAGTCTTAAAGATAAATTATCTAGAACAACCTATTCCCTTCCTTACCCCTTAGTGGGTAGTTATTCAGATATTTTAGTTGTAAATTCTGGAGCAATAAAATCTTTCTGTCACTATTGTGGAGTATTTGCTGCTACTCAACTATTTGTGGAAATTGCATTACCTACTTCTTTGGTTTTATCTGCAAATCAGATTTGTACAGAAAATGATTTGAAACTTCGAGGAAGGGCGCTTTGGACAAAGAAGGATTATCAAGAACTAGAGAAATATGAATATTCATTACCTAAACTGTTGACTGATTTTCCTGATAATTACCTTTATTTGCATCCTATCAAATTATCTAAATGGCAGAAAAATTAAATAAAAAGTTCATTGTAATAACATCAATTTTTGAGCCTACTGAAGCTGTAATTGCATTTTCAAAAATGAAAGATTATGAACTTGTTGTTGTGGGAGATAAGAAAACTCCGGTAAACTGGCACTATAATAATGTGGATTTCATTTCAGTGGAAAAACAAAAAGACGATAAATCAGAATTGTCAAGAGTTTTGCCATACAATCATTATTGCAGGAAAATGTTGGGATATTTAGTAGCTATGAGAAGTGGTGCAGATTATATTGTGGATACGGACGATGATAATATTCCCAAAGATAATTGGAGTTATCCTGAGTTTTCACAAGAATTTGAATGTCTTCCAGGAAACAAAGGCTTTATTAATATTTACCAGCTTTTCACAAAAAAAAAGGTCTGGCCGCGTGGTCTGCCGCTAAAGTTTATAAATACCCAATTCGATCTGGGTAAAGATTTATATACTAAGAGTTGTAATATAGGAATATGGCAAGGTTTGGCAGACGAGGATCCAGATGTAGATGCAATTTATCGTTTAACGAATGATTCAAAATGCTATTTTAATCAACGTACACCAGTTGTTTTAGGTAGGGGAACAATCAGTCCTTTTAATACCCAAAATACTATTATTCGTAAAGAACTGTTTCCATTGTTATATTTGCCGACCTATGTAACTTTTAGATTTACAGATATTTTACGGGGGTTGGTTGCACAGCCTATTATGTGGTTGTACGGCTATGAACTTGGTTTTACTAATGCCACCGTTATTCAAAAAAGAAATGAGCATGATTATATGACTGATTTCATTTCAGAGATTCCAATGTATGAAAATTGTGAAAAAATAATTGAGTTGGTTTCTAGGTCTGTATCTATTTCAAATAGTATTGAAGCTAACTTGTATCAAGCTTATAGAGCGCTCCTGAAAGAGAGGGTAGTTTGCGAAAAAGAAATAATTACATTAAAAGCTTGGTTAAAAGATATACAGATGTGATTAGTTTATTGAATGGGATAATTTGAATTATCTAGTTATAAAACTCAATTAAAGTCTTGTTTCAATTAGTTTTGTTCGGTTTCTGTAAAATTGGTTAAAACAATTCTCTGTCTGTACCCAAGGAGCAAATATTCACTTTTTTATAATTATTTTGAAAATAATTTATATTAACTCTATAATATTAATGTGAGTAAAACTAGTAAGGTATTTTAATTTTCCAATAAGCGGTGGGTTAGAAAAACAGATAGAAGGAATAAAAAAGGTTGTTGAGAAATTAGGTGTTGAAATTAATGAAGAAACTTGGACTTGTTATTACAGACGGAGTAGGGTTTAGAAATTTTATCCTTAGCAATTTTGTTAGGGCTTCGAATTCTAAGTTCAGTAAAATAATAATATTTTCTGCCTTGCCCAAGGAAGTATTTGACAAGCTTGATTTGCCGAATTTTGAAATTATTGAATTGCCGAATTATCAAGAGAAGGGGGCTACCTGGTTTTTCAGGAAGCTGAAAGAAGTGGCTCATCTCAGGAAAAATGAAGCGAATAATTTTGGCTTTTATGATAATCTTAAAGCTAACTATACTAATGCAAATTCAAGAAGGGGTAAACTCACAAGATTGGCTTACCGGATCACCCGTCGATTTAATTCTGAAAAAGCAATTGAAAGATTCTATAAGCTTCAGCAATCTAGTTTATCAAAGAATTCAGTGACTGATTTTTATCGAAAATTGCTCAAAAAGCACAGTCCTGACCTTTTATTCTTCACTCACCAGAGGCCACCCTATATAGCCCCATTGATCTACGCAGCAGAAATAGAAGGAATTGAAACCTGTAGCTTTATATTCAGTTGGGATAACCTTGCGTCAAAAGGCAGGATGGCTGGAAACTTTGACCATTATCTGGTATGGAGCGACCTGATGAGGTCTGAATTGCTACAGTTCTATAGTGGAATTTGTGAAGAGCAGATAAAAATTGTCGGAACTCCTCAATTCGAACCTTATGTGATGAAGGAATACGAGAGTGAGATTGAAGAATTCTATGATTGTTTTGGCCTTGATCGGAATCTGAAAACAATATGTTTTAGCTGTGGAGATTTCTCTACAAGTGTCAACGATCCATTGTACATCGAGACCATTGCTGAAGCGATAATAAATAAAGGAATTCAGGAAGATGTCAACTTTCTTGTCAGAACCTCTCCTGCCGAAGAACCGGAACGCTTTAAATATCTCAGGGAAAAATTTCCATTTATAAAATGGAATTATCCTGCCTGGACGCAGAGCCGAAATAAACATTCTGAAATGTGGTCTCAAAGGGTGCCTTCAGCAGAAGACCTTAAGGACCTCAGGATGATATTGGAATTTTCGGACCTCGGTATCAATATGTGTTCTACAATGAGTCTTGATTTTATGATTTTCGATAAGCCTGTTATCAATCCTGTCTTTGGGAACGCTGATAACGGGCTTTACAACGACCAGCGGTTCCTGAACTATGCGCATTATAAAAATGTGGTGGATAGCGGTTCCGTTAGGATTGCCAGGGATAAAAATGAATTAATAGCAGAGATAAATTCTTATCTTGAGAATCCAAAAGCAGATTCAAAGAAAAGAAAGGAACTTTTAGCCCTTCAAATAAGTAAAGACCTGAAAGGGACCAGTTCCAGAATCTCCGAAGTATTAGCCCATCTTGAATAGTAACAAAAAAATTGCTGTGGTCTGTAATTATAAATTAAATCCCCGAAGAATAGGTGGGATGGACAGATTTTTTGTGGCTTATGACCAGGCCTGTAGAAAGCGGGGATATAGTATCGATTGGTTCTTCGCAGGCGGAGAGAAATTTGAACTTTACGAAGAGCTTACTGTGCATTTTAGTAAAAATATAGCAGTGGAAAATTACTTCAGGGAGTTTTCGTTAAAGAATAATTTACAATATGATGTGCTGTTCACTCATTTTGTGGAATTATGTACCTCATTTTTCAAAAAAATAAAAAAGGATCAAAAGCCTTATATAATTGCCGTAGATCATAACCCCAGGCCTGTAAATGGTTTTCCGTTCAGGAAAAGAGTGAAAAATAAGCTTAAAGGTGCAGTTTGCGCTAGTTATATAGACCGGTTTGTTGGAGTTTCCAGTTACACTAAAGCTCAGATCCTGAAGGATTACGGGAATAGGCTTGCAAACATAACCCGGGTTATTTATAATGGGATAGAGGTGGAGCGGTATGAAAAAAGAACTGATCCTAATTTTGGTAAATTCATAGTAGCTTCTCATTTGAGGCCTTCTAAAGGAATCCAGGACCTCATATGTGCGGTAGATTTTCTTCCTGGAAATTTAAAGAATATGCTTCAGATCGATATTTATGGCGAGGGGCCAATGGAAACAGAATTGAAGCAGGAAGTACGGAATAGGGGACTTGAGAAAATCATAAGCTTCAAAGGAAGTTCTCCAGATTTACCGGACTTGTTCAGTAGGTATTCCTATTTATTGCAGCCCACTTATATGGAATGTTTCAGTCTCTCTATTCTGGAAAGTCTGGCGGCCAATGTGCCTGTTGTCACAACGCCTGTAGGTGGAAACCTTGAGATCATCAGGAATAACGAAAATGGTTTTATCTTTGAAACCGGCAATGTGGCGCAACTTACCGAACTTATTAAAGGGATACTGCTAAATGAGATTTATATAACCGAACCAGTAGATAAACTTGTTGAAAAGGAGTTTAATTTGGAGCGTATGGTCAATAATCATATTGAACTTTTAACAGAGATCGATAATAAATAATTTTTTTAATGCATATAGCTTATCTGACTCCTGAATATCCTCACGCTGAATGTACTTCTTCAGGCGGGTTAGGGACTAGCATTCTTAATATGGCCACGGCATTGGTGGAAAAGGGACAGAAGGTAAGTGTAGTTGTTTATGGGCAAAAGGAAGATAAGATCTTTCAGGAGAGAGGGATAGATTTCTATCTCATCAGGCAACAAACTTATAAGATTGGCGGCTGGTATTTCTATAGGAAATATTTGCAAAGAGTTTTAAATGATTTAGTCCGGAATAAAGGAGTCGATATTATTGAAGCCGCAGAATGGACCGGAATTACTGCATTTATGCGGCTAGAGGCCCCTTTAGTGCTTCGACTTCACGGAAGCGATGCTTATTTCTGTGAATTGGAAGGAAGGAAACAGAAATGGAAGAATTTTTTGCTGGAAAAAGTAGCGCTGAAAAGAGCAGATGCATTAGTTTCAGTGAGTTCTTATACGGCAAAATTAACCCAGGATATTTTTCACCTTAGGAAAGAAATCGACATTGTACATAATGGAATCTCAGTAGAGAATTTTCAACCGGGTATCGAAAAGCAAAATACTAATGAAATATTATATTTCGGAACAATAATTCGAAAAAAAGGGGTGCTGGAACTTGCAAAAGCTTTTAATCGGGTGGTGACTGAGAACCCAAAATCACAATTAACCGTTATAGGAAAAGATACTACGGATATTTTTGAAAATATTTCGACCTTAGAATTGTTTAAAGGCTTACTTAGTCCTGAAGCTATGCAGCAATTTCGTTATTTAAAGCAAGTGGAGTATTCAGAAATTAAAAACCATATCCAACAGGCAGATATTGTAGTATTGCCTAGTTTTGCTGAAGCTCTGCCTATGACCTGGCTTGAAGCCATGTCTATGGAAAAAGCATTAGTGACTTCTAATATAGGTTGGGCAAAGGAAATAATGGAAAACGGGGTAACAGGCTTTACTGTAAATCCTAATGACCATATTCAATTTTCAGAGAAAGTAATTTGCCTTCTTAATAATCCTGAGAAGCGAGAGCTAATGGGAAAGGCTGCAAGGAAAAAGGTAGAGCAGAATTTTGCAATGCAAATTGTAGCGGAAAAGAATATCAGGTTTTATAAAAGTCAGCTAAGAGATTAAATGAATAATTTAAAGGAATATCGCACCCCAAACGGGGATATCTTATTGTATAGTGGAGATCCTGAAATTAAATTACTGGATGAATTAGCAGGGGGTCCTGGTGATCTCTGGCATAGTTCACTACAGCAGGGCTATGAAGGCGTGTTCCCGGAATTGGTATATCAGACTGCCGTATTTTGGTGGTACTTGAATGACTTACCTAATTTGAAAACTTCAGTTAATTGGAGAATTAATCCACATTGCTTTGTGGTGAGGGAGAAGGTTTGGGAGCATTTTGGAGGTTTTAGTTCAGATTATAATTCTGATATAACCAGGGCTTTGGATTTAGGATATAGAATGTTGAGATTTGGAGGAGCCGTTCCGCTTTTTGTTGATGGACTTTTCCCACCTCAGAATAATAAGCCTGTAATACCTGCTGAGGATCGTTATATATTTTATCTGAAGAATTTTAAGGAAAGACATAGCTGGTATATGTGTTTCAGAGAAACACTTTCAGGATCATTTGATGAATATGCTCTCTTGAAATGGGCAAAAAAGCGGCCATATAAGGGAAATATAATAAAACCAATGCCGGCAAGAGAATTAGAGCCTTTGGATGGAAAACCTATGGTAGATGTGATCATCCCGACCATGTCCCGCCAAGAATATACCCTGCAATTATTAGAGGATTATAAGAGTCAGTCTTACTTGCCAAGAAGAGTGATTGTGGTTGATGCCACTCCAGTAGATAAAAGAAAAGAATCTCTATATGAGCAAATTGAATTTCCTTTTGAACTAATAGTGAAATGGCAGGAGTCTTCAGGCAGTTGTAAAGCAAGAAATGAGGCCATTGATTTGTGTCAAGGGGATTATATTATTTTTGCTGATGATGATACGCGAATTCTTCCTGATTTTGTGGAAAATCACATAAGATTTCTTCAAACTTATAGAGTTGAAGCCTGTACAGGTTTGGATATACAGGCATCCAATTACAAACAAGATCTTAATGATCTTAGTAAAATTTTGGACAGAAAAGGTAAGAATCGTTATAGCGCCGGTGCTGCTCAAACATTTAACAATGCAAATTCTTGTGTAAAAAGGAGTAAAGTAAATGAAATAATAGGCAATGATATTAATTTTGATGGAGGATATGGGGAGGATGCCGACTTTGGATTTAGACTTATTCAACACGGAGTAATCTTAATGTTTAATCCTTATTCAGTAAACCTTCATTTGAAACCTCCTTCAGGAGGGTATAGATATTGGGGAGTGCAGGCAGCTCTTACCGGAAGAAAACGGAAAACTCAACCTTGGGAACTCGAAAAACCAGTAGGTAAAATTAGACCAGTGCCGAGCCCAACAATAGTGTATGGAATTCTTAAACATTTTAATAAATCTCAGGTTAAGGAGTATAAATACCGCTATATGTTCCTCTACCTTACGAGAAATTCAAAGTTGTTTCCACTTCGACTTTTTAAATTACCTTATAGGATTTATCAATTTAAGAAATCCATGTTTTATGCGGAAAATCTTAGAAAGTTAGGAGAGCGTTTTAATTAGTAAAAGCGATGAAGTTCAGTTTAATCATATGTACTTTTAAAAGACCGAGAGCTTTGATGAAGCTATTGAACTCGGTTAAAGAACAGATTTTATATCCTGATGAAATTCTGATTATTGATGGTTCACCTGATGATGAAACAGAAACTATTCTGAAAGCTGAAAACTTTTCCAATTTAAAATATTATAGAGTTGATGCTAAAAACAGAGGATTAACAAAACAAAGAAATTATGGTATTTCTAAAATAGGGAATTACATCGATATAATTTGTTTTCTTGACGATGATATAATATTAACCCCTTCTTACTTTAAGAATTTAATTGCAACATATCATAAAAACCCAAAGGCTATTGGAGTGGGGGGCTATATTATTGAAGATACAGAATGGCATTTAAAGAGTAAGGAAACTAAATCAAATCAGTTTGAATTTGATGGATTTGTTCGTGATTTAGGAAGCAGACACTTTCTAAGGAAAAAAATGAGGTTGCATCCCAACGTTCCCCCAGGTTATATGCCAGACTTTTCGAATGGCTATTCCATTAGTTTTCTACCTCCTTCGGGGAATACATATACAGTAGAGAGTTTTATGGGAGGAGTGGCTTCGTATCGTAAAGAGCTTTTTAAAAAAATCAATTTCTCAACTTATTTTAAAGGTTACGGTCTTTACGAGGATATGGATTTTTGCTTACGAGCTTCCAAATTAGGACAACTTTACGTTAATACAGCCGCAAAGCTTTATCACGAGCACGACAATTCAGGAAGGCCAAATAGATATAAGTACGGTAAAATGGTAATTAAGAATGGCTGGTATGTATGGAGAGTAAAATATTCAGACCCAAGTTTTAATTCGACGTTGAAATGGCACGCAACTGCTTTTTTGTTAACTTTAATTCGATTTAGTAATGTTTTGACAACTTCACGAAAAAAAGAGGCATTAACGGAGAGTCTTGGACGAGTTGCGGGCTGGTGGGGTTTATTAATCAAAAAATCACGATAATGAAAGCAGTGTTAAGAATCCTACCTAAATTTATTAAAGAACGATTCAAAACATATTACTATAATTCAAAACAACCTGATTATAAATTTAGCCTTAAAAATAACTTTTATAAAACTAAGACACAATCTTGGTCTCTTTACACCTGTACTCCGTTATATTTAATTACTAAGGAAATTGAACGTTATGAGAAATTTTACCGGATAAGGAGTAATGATACTGTTATTGATGCCGGAGCCCATCACGGGATACTTAGTCTGGTATATGCGAAAAAGGCTTACTCAGGGTATGTGTTTTCTTTTGAGCCCGATAATAAAAATTTGTATGAACTGAGGAAAAACTTAAAACTTAATAATTTTAATACAAATATTCAGGTTATCGAAAAGGGTTTATGGTCTAGAAGTGGAGAAGTTAAATTCTATGAAGCGGGAAGTGTAGCTTCATCTTCTTTTTACAAACCTGAAAATTCATTGGAAAAAAATATAGAGGTTATAACACTCGATGATTTCATTGAGGAAAATGATATTAAAGTAGATTTTATTAAAATGGATGTTGAAGGAGCAGAATTAAATATTTTGAAGGGAGCTAGACAAACTTTATGCAATTTGAAACCTAATTTGAGTATCGCTACTTATCATCTTGTAGAAGGAGAATTAACTTATAAATCAGTTGAAAAATTTTTTAAAGAAATCAATTATCCTCATAAAACTGTGTTCTTTGAAGATGGGGAAATTATAACTTATGCAGGCCCACAATTAAAGTAATTAAATAAAATGAGGAAGATTTTAAAATGGTTGACAGCTTTATTGTTTTTTGGTTTGATTGTGCTTTTTATTTTTAATTATAGATATCCATTCATAACTCCGGCGGTAGGTAATTGGTCAGTGGGTTATGGAAAAACGAACAAAATACTTCCATCATTTTCAATAAATCCAAATAGTATAATTACTTATAAGGAAGTGGATAGTCTACTCGTTGAAGAAATACATTATATAGCTGACCCTTTTTTTGTAGCTGATAGCACGGGGTATTATTTGTTTACCGAATTAAAGGGAAATGGTAGTGCTGATATAGCATTATTTACATCTCATGATGGTTCAGAATATAACTACCAGGGAGTTGTTCTGGATGAGAGCTTTCATCTTTCATATCCTCAGGTATTTAATTATAAAAATGAGTATTATATGGTTCCCGAAACCAAAGGAGCGGGAAATGTTTTATTGTATAAGGCCAAAGAATTTCCTTTTGAATGGGAAATAGAAGATACCTTATTGCATAATATTGCAATCAAGGATCCTTCTATATTACTTAGTAAAGATTTAAACCTTATAGTTGGGGTAAATGACAATTTAGAGCAATTTTTCTTTACAGCCGATTCTCTGAAGGGTAGTTGGAAGGAACATCCAAATTATAGTCCTAGATGGGGTAACGAAAGCAGGCCGGGCGGTCGTTTTTTTAAAGTGAACGACTCTTGGTATCTACCACTTCAAAATAGGAGGTTAGGCTATGGTACCGGAATTTCGCTATATGCATTGAAAAATAATCAAGGCAATCTGGAACTGATACCGAAAAGACATATGTATCTTAGTCCGCAAACAGGGATAAACTGGTTTAACAGAGGTATGCATCATTTGGATATTCAGCCTGATAAGGACAGTTACTATGTCGTTTACGATGGAGACAGGAATTTTAAAGGGAAAAGGTCATTTCAGTATAAAAGGACCTTGAAATTTAACTTTATTGATCTTTATAATTATTTTAGGAATTAAGAGGAATATATGCTGAGAAAGTTTAATGCCGATTTAAAGAAATACAAGAAGTACGGTAAAAAATCCAGTATGAGTCTTCTACTTACTCAGCAGGGTTTGTGGGCCCTGTTCGTTTATAGGGTTAATAATTCTATTTATAGGAAAAAAATACCTGCAGTCTTAAAAAGGCCACTTCTATTTATCGGTTTGTTTTTTCAAAAATTAATGGAAATTATTACCGGTATCTCTTTACCATACTCGGCATCTATTGGTGAATCCTGTTATATAGGTCATTTTGGGGGTGTGATAGTTAATTCAATGGCAATTATCGGAAGGAATTGCAATATCTCTCAAGGGGTTACTATAGGAGTTAGTGGAAAAGGAAGTAAGAGAGGAGTACCAGTCATTGGAGAGAATGTATATATAGGCGTAAATGCTGTTATTGCAGGGAAGATCACAATAGGAGATAATGTTGTTATTGCTGCCAACTCGTTGGTTACAAGATCGGTGCTTGATAATAAAACCGTTATGGGAGTTCCTGCTGAAGTAATTTCTGAAAATGTATCAAATTCTTATATCTGATGAGGTTTTTGGTAATATCAGGGGCTCCTTTATTTGTTAAGGATGATGTCAAAGCCGCATATCCTCCATATGTGAGGGAGATGGATATATGGTTTAGTCAGGTTCAGAATATAAAGATAGTATCACCAGGCACATATCCATTTTCATTTCCAACGAAAGAATTCAAACGGCAGGATGTTGGTTTCACTTCACTTTCTTTTTTACAGTTTAAAGGAGTCAGGAAATCCATAATAAGTTTGTTGAGCCTGCCTGGAATTCTTTTAAAGCTAAAAGAGGAAATGAGGGAAACGGACCATATACATCTGCGTTGTCCTGGGAATATTTCATTGTTGGGCTGTATGATCCAGATCTTTTTTCCTTCGAAATCGAAAACAGTTAAGTATGCGGGGAATTGGGATCCACAATCACATCAGCCATTTAGCTATAAACTTCAGAAGGCGATCATAAGAAATTCCTTTCTTAGTAAAAATATGAAGGTGTTAGTTTATGGAGACTGGCCGGAGCAATCAAAAAATATTGTTCCCTTCTTCACTGCATCATTTAGAGAAAGCGAAAAAGAGACGATTGTAAAGGATTTTAGGGAGCCTTTAAAAATGATTTTTGCGGGTGCGCTTGTGAAAGGGAAAAGACCTATGCTTGCTATAAAGCTGGTTGAGAAATTGAGGTCTTCGGGAGTGGATATGGAGTTGGATTTATTTGGAGAAGGCGAATTGAAGAAAACTTTAGAGAATTATATTCAAAAGAATCAACTTTGCGGTTTTATTCGACTTAACGGGAGTGTTCCCCTGGAAGAATTAAAACAGGAATATAAAAAAGCACATTTCCTGATCCTGGCCTCAAAGAGTGAAGGCTGGCCAAAAGCTATGGCGGAAGCCATGTTCTTTGGGTGCATTCCAGTTAGTACTTCGGTGAGCTGTGTTCCGTGGATGTTGGATTATGGCAAACGGGGAGTGTTGTTAGGTTCAGGTTCTGATTCCGAAAATGAAGACGATAGGGAATCTATACTGATAAAAAGAGGATTTGATCAGATTAGATCTTTGATGGGAAAACTGGAAGTTTTAAAAGAGATGTCGACCGAAGCAATGAGATGGTCGCAACAGTATACTTTGGAAAAATTTGAAGCCGAAATAGAAAAACTCTTAATCTCAGAAGAACAGCTCTAATATGAGAATACTTCAGCTTATAGACTCTTTGAGACCGGGGGGAGCAGAAAGAATGGCGGTAAATCTGGCTAATGAATTGAATTCAAGAGTTGAAGCATCTTTTCTTTGTTGCACCAGGAAGGAAGGCTTACTTAAAAAAGAAATTCATCGCCAAATCGGATATCTTTTCTTAAACAAGAAAAGCAAACTGGATGTCAATGCCTTTCTAAGACTCAGGCATTTTATACTTCAAAACAAAATAAATATAATTCAGGCTCATGGTACTTCCTGGTTTTTTGGCGTACTTTTGAAATTTGCCATTCCTTCAGTGAAACTTATCTGGCATGACCACTATGGAAATAGTGATATACTTGAAAATAGGAATGAAAGATTGTTGAAGTTTTTCAGCTACAAGTTCGATGGTGTTATTGCTGTAAACCAGAAACTGAAAAAATGGGCGATAAGCACACTAAAAGTTTCAAAAGTAATTCAGTTAAATAATTTTGTTGTGCTGCCAGCCTTCGATGAGCAACCAGAGGATAATTCAGTATTATCAAGCAAGGGCTTCAATATTCTTTGCATAGCAAATTTAAGACCTCAAAAAGATCATAAGAATCTTCTAAATGCCTTTGAATTAATCGCTTCAGAACATGAGGACATATACTTATATATGGTAGGTGAAGATCCAAAAACAGATTATTCTGCTGAAATATTAGAAAAGATTTCTAAATCTATATATAGTTCCAGAATCTTTTATTATGGCAGTCAAAATCCAGTAACTCAATTTATAAAGCAAGCGAATATTGCAGTACTTTCGTCAAAATCGGAAGGGTTGCCGTTGGTTTTATTGGAGTATGCCGCTGTCGGTTTGCCAGTGGTGTGCACCGATACAGGCGAATGCAGAAAAATAATAAGTAGTAATGAGCTTTTAGTGCCACCTGAAAATCCCGAGGCTATTAGAGCTGCAGTTTTGAAATTATATAGAAATGATTTCGAAAGAAAAAATGAAGCAGAAAAAATGAGGGAAAAAGTTGAGGAGTTTTATGGGGTAGAAAATTTTATATCATCTTACCTAGATTTCTGTGAAAAACTATAATTTTAAACATACTAAATCCCCATAAAATTAATAATCTAAGCTACATAAACTATTTCCAAGTCGTCCTAGCACATGTTTTACTGGGATTTCTGGTTTATGCTTATCGACCGGCTGGTGAACTTTTGCTTTTCGGAACTTTAATTTTTTGGTTATTCTTTGTCATTGTAAATCAAAATAAAAATAATGAAGCCCTTATGGCTGCGGGTTATATCGCAGGAGCGGAGGTTTTTTATCGGATGACAGGCTCTATGGTCTTTTATGAGACCGGTAAATATAGTGTCATTATTTTTCTTTTGATTGGAATGTTATATAAAGGAACTTCTTCAAAAACTGTAACATACTGGATCTACCTTTTAATTCTCTTTCCGGGGGTTGTAATAGCTTCTTTTACTTTAGATTATGATGTGGTGTTTAGAAAAGCTATAGCTTTCAATCTTAGTGGTCCTGTATGTCTTGGAATTTCGGCTCTTTATTGCTATTATAAGAAAATCACCAAAACACAATTTAGTTATGTTTTATTAATGCTTTTGCTACCGCTTATCGCGAATATGGCATATTTGTTTTTTTATACTCCAAGTTTGGGAGAAGCCCTTATGTATGGTACAAACTCAAATTTTGCTACTTCCGGAGGTTATGGTCCAAATCAGATTTCTACTGTAATGGGACTTGGTGCTTTTATACTTTTTACAAGACTTATTCTGATTAAAGATAAGGTTATAAACTTGTTGGATTTAATTTTATTTGGCTTGCTTACGTATAGAGCACTTATTACTTTTTCCAGAGGAGGAGTTATTACTGCTATCTTCTGTATCATTGCCTTTGCGTTATTTTATTATTATAAGCAAAACCGAAGGGAACAAGCGAACCTTATTTTTAAATTTATATTATTTGCCGCAGTATTGACTGGGACATGGGTTTATTCAATAATTAATTCTGAAGGCCTTATTTTTAACCGCTATACAAACCGAGATGCAGCCGGTAAACTTGAAGACGATATAACTACAGGTCGTACTGATTTGATCATAACTGAATTACAAGGTTTTTATCATAATCCAATAATTGGCATAGGCGTAGGAAAAGGGAAAGGAATGAGAAGTGACCTCACGGGCACGGCAACGGCTTCCCATAATGAAATTAGCCGATTACTTTCAGAACATGGATTGTTAGGATTAACTGCCGTTCTAATTCTTATATTTGTCCCAATTGTTTTTTGGGTCAAGTTTAAGAACAATTATTATTTTTTGGCGTTCTTAGCATTTTGGTTTTTGACGATTAACCATTCCGCGATGCGGATAGCCCTGCCTGCTTTTGTTTATGGATTGGCCTTATTATATATTGTAGATGACAAAAAGAATCCTGTACATAGGAAACGACTTACAAATTAACAGCTTTACCGCTACTTATATTTCTTTTTTCAGCAAGGTGCTGAAGAGAGAGGGGTATAGGGTTAAAACTGCTTCTACCAGAAATAATAAGGGGCTGAGGTTAATGGAAATGCTGGGCCTGATAGTTCGTTTTCATAAGTCGACAGATGTGGTCCTTATAGATACTTATGGGGCGATGAATTTCTATTATGCCTATTTGGTGGCGAAAACCTGCCAGTTTTATAATCTGGAATACATTCCTATACTTCACGGCGGTAATCTTCCGGAGAGGCTTGAAGCTTCGGGGAAGTTCAGTAAAAGTTTATTCGGTAAGGCTAAAATGAATGTAGCTCCTTCCCTTTTTTTATATGAGATATTTAAAGGAGCAGGGTTTGACAATATTAAACTGATTCCAAATTCTATTGAGATAGACAATTATCCCTTTAAAGAACGCAAGAAATTTTCTCCCAGACTGTTGTGGGTGAGAAGATTTCAAAAGAGGTATAACCCTATGCTCGCACTAAAAGTTCTGCAGAAGCTTACCAAAGAATACCCAAACGCAAGTCTTTGTATGGTAGGTCCCGATAAGGACGGGAGTATGAAAGCCTGCAAGACCTTTGCTAAGAAGCATTCTCTGGATGTGAAATTTACCGGGAAGCTTAAGAAAAAAGAATGGGCAGAGCTATCTGAAGACTACGATTTCTTCATCAATACCACTACTATAGATAATACGCCTATAAGCGTAATAGAAGCTATGAGTCTGGGACTTGCGGTTGTTTCCACCAATGTCGGGGGAATGCCGGTTTTAATTGAAAATAATAAAGATGGTATCCTTGTTCCGGAAAATGATGCCGGGAAGATGACCGAAGCTATTATCAGGTTATTGGAGCATCCTGAAGAAACCGCTGAAATTTGCCATAACGCCCGTAAAAAAGTTGAAAAATTTGCCTGGCAGCTGGTTAGGGAAGACTGGAACAGATTGCTGGAATCATGAGACGCTTGGTTTATATTGGAAATAAACTTGAAAGTCGCGGAGGAGCACCAACTTTTACCGATACTTTCGTAGGAATGCTCAAGGCAGAAGGCTTTGAGGTTGAGAGTGCCTCGGGTTTTAAAAATAAACCCCTGAGGCTATCGCATATGCTTTTTAACATTCTTAAAAATGCTTCAGCCGAAAGCCTGGTTCTAATAGACACTTACAGTACACAGAATTTCTGGTATGCCGTATATGCCGGAAAACTTTGCAGGCTGCTTAAGCTGCAATATATTCCGGTGCTGCACGGCGGTAATCTTCAGAAGAGATTAAATTCTAATCCAAAGGAGTGTAAAGCCTTATTTAGTAACGCCAAGATCAATGTAATTCCTTCCCCGTACCTGTATCATATTTTTGAAGATTACGGGATAAAAAATATTACCTGTATTCCTAATGCAATTCCCGTGGAGGATTATGACTTTGAGCAGCGAAATTCTGTACAGCCGAAACTGCTATGGGTAAGAGCTTTTGACAGCATCTATAATCCGCTTACAGCGATAAAAATTCTTGAAAAAATATTGAGGAGTTATCCTGATGCGGAACTCTGTATGGTAGGACCTGACAAGGATGGAAGCCTGTCTGAATGTGAGAAATATGCTTTATCCCGAGATCTTCCGGTGAAATTTACAGGGAAACTCGATAAAAGGCAGTGGATCGAACTTTCCCGGGATTATGATATCTTTTTAAATACTAGCGGGATTGATAATATGCCATTGAGTGTGATAGAAGCAATGGCTCTTGGCTTCCCTGTGGTGTCAAGTAATGTGGGTGGGATCCCGCATCTTATTAGCTCCGGAGAGAATGGCCTTCTTGTTGATCCGGGTGATATTGAAGATTTTGCAGGTTCTATTGATCTTTTGGTTAAAAATCCTTCAAAGACAGCTACAATTAGTGCAAAGGCAAGGGAGAAGGCAAAAAACTTCGATTGGGCCAAGGTCAAAGCCGATTGGTTGCAATTACTAAGCTAAAAATTTTATCTTTAGCCCATTATCTGCTAACTCTGCCTAATGTCTAAACAGCCCCTATTTCACTTTGAAATTTCTGAGCGCAAAGTCTTGCTTCGCTTGTTTGACAGTATCTCGGTGATTGTAACACTGGGGCTGGTAGGGATCATATTTCAGTTCGATTATTTCCAAATCACATCAGATTACTGGAACTGGTCTTTGGCTTTATTGCTTTATCTCAATCTTTTTACCACGGTTTTTGAACTGTACGATCTGCAGATAGCCAGTAAGTTTGACCTGGTTCTTAAGAATGCCCTGTTAGCAAGTTCGCTTACGGTCCTCTTCTTTATGCTGACTCCTTATTTTACTCCGAGTCTGCCTGATAACCGACTTCAGATTATCTTCTTTTTCTTTGCGATTATCTCTCCGCTTCTTTTGTGGAGGTATACTTATATTGCGCTGATATCTTCCCCGCGTTTTTATAAAAGAGTGCTGGTGGTTGGAGACTCATTCGATATTAACCTGATCGCAACTTCCCTTCAGAAATCTGATCCCAATTATGTGGTTGTTGGATATATAAATACTGATGATAAGGTTAAAACATCCATTAAACAAAAGGACCTTATTCAGCTAAATGTAGATGAACTGGAAGATGCCATAGAGGATCATCATATAAGTGAGATCGTTGTCACGAGTGCTTATCAGAAAGGCTTGATGCTTCCGCTGTATAATCATTTAAGTGAACTTTTGAAATCGGGTTTCCCTATCAGAGATTATATCCAGGTTTATGAAGAGGTGACCCGAAGAGTGCCGGTACAACACGTAGATAAGGATTTTTATAAATATTTCCCATTTAGCCGAAGTAACCAGAACAAATTTTATGTGCTTTCCTTTAGGGTTCTTGATATTCTGGTGTCCATTCTGGGGATAATTTTCGGGTTGCTTATTTTGCCTTTTGTACTGATAGGTAACCTGGCTGCCAACAGGGGAGAATTGTTTTACAGGCAGGAACGCGTAGGGAAGAACGGAAAGATTTTCAATATTTATAAGTTCAGGACTATGGATAAGAATGCCGAATCCAATGGGCCACGCTATGCTGAAAAAAATGATGCCAGGATTACCCGCTTCGGAATGTTCTTAAGACGAACCCGGATAGATGAAATTCCTCAGTTCTATAACGTATTAAAAGGCGATATGAGCCTTATCGGCCCTAGACCGGAACGCCCCGTTTTTGTAAAGGAATTATCAGAAAAGATCCCTTTCTATGACATCAGGCATATTATAAAACCCGGATTAACGGGCTGGGCGCAGGTAATGGCCAATTACGGGACCAGCCATACAGATAGTCTCGAGAAACTACAGTATGATCTTTATTACATTAAACACCGGGGGCTTTTTCTCGATATGAATGTTCTTCTAAAAACATTGAGTACCATAGTCTTTTTCAGAGGTCAGTAATCTAGATACCTCTTCCTCTTTTAAATTTCACGATGGCGAAAAGGAACAGGAAGAAAGCCAGGAATCTTGAAACCCTGGCAATATAATCCCCATACTTAGTATAAAATGTCTTCTCAGAATTTAAGGCAACCCTGGCCTTGATACTACCCTGTTTCTCGTAACCCAGACGCTTATAGATCTTTCCGGTGGGAGCTATAAAGGCTGAAATGCCTGTATTGGCACTTCTAACCACCGATCTTCGGGTTTCTATAGCACGAAGCCTTGCATAGCTTAGGTGTTGCTTATGTCCCTGTGTGTTTCCCCACCAGGCATCGTTGGTAATAATGCTTAGGAATTCTGCACCATTATCCACATATCCCGTCACGTACTCTCCATATACCGATTCATAGCATATGATTGGTGCGGTGGAGCTGTTAGTGTTTAGATCAAGAGCAGAACGATTTTTCTGGGTGGTTTTCATAGCTACCGTCCCTCCCAGGTCGATCATAATATCCCCTAAAATGGGGCGCAAAATATCCTGATATGGGAAGTTTTCGACCCCAACCACAAGTTTTGATTTATGGTAAAGCTGGGTAGAGTCTGAACCATTCATCAAAAACGCTGAATTATAGTCGTCATACCAGTCCATTGGTCCTATCTGATTGGATTGTGAACTGACTTTTTCGGGATCGCTGAATCTTTCGTAAAAGGAGATTCCGCTCAAAAAGTTAAGTTCCGGATACCTGTAGATAAGTTGCCTTCCGAAGAAAGAAGCTTCAGATCTGTCAAAGTTGGGCAGTACGGTCCCGTCAGCAAAGACTGTTTCCGGTGCCACAAGAATATCGGTACTATCGGTAACTTTTTCACTTGCAAGCTTCAGAAGCAATTCCCCTACACGGGTATCGTTGGTGTTATATTTCTCGGTGTAAGGATCAATATTAGGCTGTATGATTACGGCTTCCAGGCTTTTTTCAGGTGTTTTAAAGTTATAAAGCAGGAGATATGAAATTGCTATGGGCAGTGCTATAATAAGCGTAGATTTAAAAACACCCCGGTAAATGATTGATTTATCTTTAAACTCTTTATATAATATTACGGCTTTAAAAATGGCAATATTCACCAGAAGAACCCACAAGGTTCCGCCAAAAGTTCCTGTATATTCATACCACTGCACCCATTGGTAATATTCTGAAAAGGCATTTCCAAGATTAAGCCAGGGCCAGCTAAATTCCCAATCCAGGTGTAGTTTTTCAAAGACGATCCAGATGCTTATGAAAAATGCGGAAGCGGCAGTGAAATTGGTTCTTTTAGCTACTACGTGATAAAGGAGAAATACCGTTGCCATCAACAATGAATTTACCAGGATGGCAAATGCACCTCCAAAGGCCGTGGAATAGTAGATCCAGTAAGTAGTGACAAGGTTCCATATAAAAAAACTCAGGTAAGATAGGCCGAAAATCCGCCATTTGATGAGCCGGAGTTTTGAATTGCGTATGTTGAATTCAGCAAGAAGAAGCGGGACGAAGGCAAAAAATAACAATAAAGGAAAGCCATAGGTAGGCCAGGCCAGGGCCAGTAAAATTCCGCTTAATAAAGCATATATAAGGTTCTTCATAGTAGGATATTCTCTTCAAAAATAGGAAACTGAAATGTAACTGGTTTATCAATCTTATAAATTCCTGCAATTCTTAAAAATGCGCAAATATTTCTTAATGCTATTATAGTAGTATCACTGATGAAATCCTATTTTATTACATTTACGAAAAACTAGCCAATGACTATCAAAAAGCATATTCCGAATTTTATAACGCTCTTAAATCTTTTTAGCGGTTGCATTGCCGTGATCTTCGCGGTACAGGGCAATCTTGTAATGGCAGCTGTTTTTGTGGCGGCCGGGATATTTTTCGACTTTTTTGATGGGCTTGCAGCAAGGGCTCTTGATGTGAAAAGCGAGGTTGGCCTGCAACTGGATTCTCTTGCCGATGTGGTTACCAGTGGAGTGGTGCCAGGCATTGTAATGTTCCAGATGTTGAAGAATGCCATTCCGCAGAACCTGAAGGAAGTGAATACAGACTGGGATATGGCCACTGAAGTCTTAGGCTGGAACCTGAACAATTTTGCGCTTTTTGGGCTTTTAATAAGTCTTGCTTCGGCTTACAGGCTGGCAAAGTTTAATGTGGACGAAAGACAAACCGATTCTTTTATTGGGCTGCCAACACCGGCAAATGCATTATTGATCTTAAGCCTTCCTTTAATTCTGACCTTCCAGCCAGGGGAGTTGGTTTCTTCTCTAATTCTGAACGAATGGTTTTTGATTGCCCTTACCCTTTTCAGCTGTTATATTTTAAATGCCGAAATTGGCTTGTTTGCTCTGAAGTTTTCGGACTGGTCTTTTAAGAACAATAAGCTCAGGTATTTCTTTTTGATCTTTTGTGTAGTGATGATCCTGCTGCTTCAGTTTATAGCAGTGCCGGTGATCATTATAAGCTATGTGATCCTTTCCTTACTAACAGGAGGGACGAAAGTTTAGGTTACTGGAATAACTTCTTCTTCCTTAATTCGAAATTCTGTCCCAGGTAAACTTTTCTTACCATTTCATCTTCGGCAAGTTCCTCCGGAATTCCGTGTTTTAGAATGCTACCTTCAAACATCAGGTAAGTTCTGTCTGTAATAGCCAGGGTTTCCTGCACGTTGTGGTCGGTGATAAGGATCCCGATATTTTTGTTTTTCAGCTGGGCCACGATTCTCTGAATATCTTCAACGGCTACCGGGTCTACCCCGGCGAATGGTTCATCCAGAAGAATGAAATTGGGATCTGTAGCCAGGGCTCTCGCGATCTCTGTTCTTCGGCGTTCCCCACCACTAAGAAGGTCACCTCTGTTTTTACGGATATGCCCTAATCCAAATTCCTCGATCAGGGACTCCATTTTTAAATGTCGTTCCTTTTTGGAGAGCTTGGTCAGCTCCAGCACGCTCATAATATTGTCTTCAATGCTCAGCTTCCTGAAAACCGAAGCTTCCTGAGCGAGATAACCTATCCCGTTTTGCGCTCTTTTATACATCGGGTACTTGGTGATATTCACTTTATCCAGAATGATATTACCTTTATTTGGCTTGATGAGTCCAACGATCATATAGAAGGAAGTGGTCTTCCCGGCGCCGTTCGGACCTAAAAGACCTACAATTTCACCCTGATTGACCTCAAGGGAAATTCCTTTTACAACTTCTCTTCCTTTATATGATTTAACTAAATTTTCGGCGCGTAATTTCATTCCTTAATTTTGAATAAAGATAGCATTAATTATACCGTAACGGAATTTTACTCTCCTTTGGCTTCCTCAAGGGCTTCCCAGTATTCGTAAGCTCTCCTAAGGTGCGGGATCACTATGGTTCCTCCAATAAGCGTTCCTATACTTAAGGTTTCCATTACCTCGTCTCTGTTTACGCCCTGCTTATAGCTGGATTCCAGGTGATATTTAACACAGTCGTCACAACGCAGGACAACTGAGGCTACAAGGCCCAGTAGTTCCTTGGTTTTTTTGTCTAAAGCGCCTTCAGTGAATGCATTGGTGTCCAGATTAAAGATCCTTTTTAAAACCTTGTTGTTCTCTCCAAGGATCTTGTCATTCATCTGCTGACGGTAGGAATTGAATTCGTCAACTTTATTGATCATAGCTTATTTTTTTGTTTTAATTTCTCTTTTATAAATAAATTTTGAGATATAGATGCTCACTTCATATAGTATCAAAACAGGAACGGCGACTATTATCTGACTTACAATATCAGGAGGTGTAATAATAGCAGAGATAATCAGGACGATTACCAGTGCGAATTTCCTGTATTTTTTGAGGAAATCGGGTGTCACAACCCCTACTTTCGTAAGGAAGTAAATAACTATTGGGAGCTCAAAGATGAGCCCGGTTGCTATCACCGAAGCTCTTACGAGGCTTATATAACTTCCAATATCAAACTGATTGATAACCGATTCGCTTACCTGGTATTTTCCAAGGAAATTGATGGATAAGGGGGTTACCACATAATATCCGAATAATACTCCCAGGAAAAATAAAAGGGAGGTTACAAAAATAAATCCTTTGGCGTACCTGCGTTCCGTATCCCGCATTGCCGGGGCCACGAACTTCCAGAATTCATAAATCACGTAAGGAAACGCAATGATAAAACCTGCAGTGATAGAGGTCCAGATATGTGCTGAAAACTGGCCGCCCATTGTTCTACTCTGGATGCTAAAAGGCATTTCATCAAAGCAAAATCCGCCATCTATCCCAACCATAGTAGATAACCGGCACAGGACATCATACGAGAAGAAGTTACCACGACTGGGACCAAAAAGCAGAACATCAAAAATGAAGCCTTTAGCCAGAAAGGCAACAGATGCGGCAATCACCACAGAAAGGGTGGCCCTTATCAAGTGCCATCTAAGTTCTTCCAGATGATCCAGAAAAGACATCTCGTCTTCCTGAGGTTGTGGTGGCGGAGCTATCTTTTTTGTCATAAAATCCCTTCTCGAATTAAATTATGAATATGAACAACCCCGGCATATTTATTATTTTCATCAACCGATAATAACTGTGAGATCTTATGCTCTTCAAGCATTTCCAAAGCATCAACAGCCAGAGCATCTTCATCTATGGTCTTCGGGATCTTGCTCATAATATCTTTAGCTTTAAGGTCTTTAAAGTCAGAGTTGTTCTTAAGCATTCTTCTTATATCTCCATCGGTAATGATCCCTATGATCTTATCATCTTCAATTACCGCTGCAACCCCCAGCATTTTTTCAGAAATCTCGATAATGGCATCTGTAATTCCCGTGTCTGGACTTACTCTGGGTTTTTGGTTTTGAGAAGTGATATCGCTTACTCTCAAATATAATTTCTTCCCTAAAGATCCTCCCGGGTGGTACTTGGCAAAATCTTTACTTGAAAATCCTTTCAGTTCCAAGAGGCAAACTGCCACGGCATCTCCAATAACCATTTGGGCTGTAGTGCTGGTGGTTGGAGCCAGGTTATTTGGACAGGCTTCTTTTTCAACATAGGAATTCAGCACAAAATCGGCTTCTTTTCCCAGGAAAGACTCTTTATTGGCCGTTATGGCGATAAGGGTATTCCTGAAGTTTTTTATGAACGGGACAAGCACTTTGATCTCAGGACTGTTCCCGCTTTTTGAAATACAGATCACGATATCATCTTGCTGAATAATTCCAAGGTCGCCGTGAATAGCATCGGCTGCGTGCATAAAAATAGCCGGAGTTCCGGTAGAGTTCAGTGTAGCAACAATTTTGGTTGCTATTACTGCACTTTTTCCAATTCCGGTAACGATTACCCGCCCTTTAGATTTGTAGATGCTTTCTATGGCTTCAACAAACTCATTATCAAGAAGATTTTCTAAATTTGCAATCGCTTTGGCTTCGGTAGAAATTGTTTCTTTTGCAGCGTTAAGAATTTTTTCGTGAAGTTTCAAATTTGATAAAATTATGAATTGTAAGAACTAAAGAAAAACGTATCTTTAGTTATGCAAATGTATGTAAAATTGTAACACAATTGAATGAGTTTGACGGAAATTGATTTACACCAACAGCTTAAGAAGTACTTTGGATTTAGTCAGTTTAAAGGGCTTCAGGAAGAGGTGATTACCAGTATTGTGAATAAGCATAATACGTTTGTGGTAATGCCTACAGGAGGAGGGAAATCCCTATGTTACCAACTCCCAGCTTTAATAGCCGATGGAACAGCAATTGTGGTATCGCCCCTTATCGCTTTAATGAAAAACCAGGTAGATGCCATTAGAGGGATTTCTTCAGAACATGGCGTGGCCCATGTACTTAACTCTTCTCTGAATAAGACCGAAGTGCGTCAGGTTAAGGAAGACATTGCCAACGGAGTTACCAAACTTCTTTACGTGGCGCCGGAATCCCTGACCAAGGAAGATCATGTGGAGTTTTTAAAGAAGCAAACCATTTCTTTTCTGGCCATAGATGAAGCTCATTGTATTAGTGAGTGGGGACACGATTTCAGACCGGAGTACCGTAACCTGAGGTCGATCATAAAAAGGATTGGTGACGATATTCCTATTATCGCACTAACGGCAACAGCGACTCCCAAGGTTCAGGAGGATATCCTGAAGAATCTTGGCATTCCCGACGCGAAAACATTCAAAGCAAGTTTTAACAGGCCGAATCTTTACTATGAAGTAAGGCCTAAGACCAAAAATGTTGATGCCGATATCATTCGGTTTGTGAAGCAGAACCAGGGGAAATCCGGGATAATCTATTGTCTAAGCCGAAAGAAGGTGGAAGAGCTGGCGCAAACCCTTCAGGTGAACGGGATCAACGCGGTGCCTTATCACGCCGGGCTTGATGCTAAGACCAGATCCAAGCATCAGGACCAGTTCCTTATGGAGGAGATAGATGTTGTGGTTGCCACTATTGCCTTCGGAATGGGGATCGATAAACCTGATGTTCGTTTTGTGATACATCATGATATTCCTAAGAGTATAGAGAGTTATTATCAGGAAACCGGAAGAGCGGGCAGAGATGGCGGGGAAGGCCATTGCCTTGCCTTTTATTCCTATAAAGACATTGAAAAGCTCGAGAAGTTTATGAGCGGCAAGCCCGTGGCTGAACAGGAGATAGGGCACGCCCTCCTACAGGAAGTAGTGGCTTATGCCGAAACTTCCATCTCTCGCCGAAAGTTTATTCTTCATTATTTCGGGGAGAAATTTGATGAAAAGACTGGGGAAGGGGCTTCTATGGATGATAATGTTCAAAATCCCAAAAAACAGCACGAAGCAAAGGAAGATGCTGAACTGGTATTGAAAGCCGTTAAAGAAACAAAACAACTTTATAAATCTAAGGAAATTGTAAAGACCCTTATTGGTAAATCTAATGCGGTGATTTTATCACATAAAACCGATGAACATCCTTTGTTCGGGAAAGGGAAAGATAAAGACGGGAAATACTGGATGGCACTAATAAGACAGGTCCTGGTGGCCGGATACCTAAAAAAGGATATCGAAACTTATGGTGTCTTAAAACTTACTCCCAAGGGAGAAGAGTTCCTAAAGAATCCGGTCTCTTTTATGATGACCGAAGATCATATTTTTGACAGTACTACCGAGGCTGTGCCGGCGGCATCACAATCCTCTGGCGGGGGAGTGGACAAAACACTGGTGAAAATGCTGAAAGAGTTGCGTAAAAAAGTAGCTCAAAAACGTGAGGTTCCTCCTTTCGTGGTATTCCAGGACCCTTCGATTGAAGATATGGCTCTTAAATATCCTATCACGATGGATGAAATGAGCAATATTTATGGGGTAGGAGAAGGGAAGGCAAAAAAGTACGGGAAAGAGTTCATTGCTTTAATAGAAAAGTATGTAGAAGATAATGATATTGTGAGGCCAGACGACCTTGTAGTTAAATCTACGGGTGCTAATAGCGCCTTGAAGCTCTATATTATCCAAAGTGTGGACCGTAAACTACCCTTAGATGATATTGCGGCGGCCAAGGGAATGGAGATGCCGGAATTTATCAAGGAGATGGAGGCTATTGTATATAGCGGTACCAAACTTAATATTGATTACTGGCTGGAAGATATTCTTGATGAAGACCAGCAGGAAGAGATCCACGAGTATTTCCTGGAAGCTGAAACCGATAAGATCGATGAAGCTATGGAAGAGTTTGACGGAGAATATGACGATGAAGAACTTCGCCTTTACCGAATAAAATTCATTAGTGAAGTGGCTAATTAACCTTTGACTAAAGAAAAAATAAAAAGGGCTGTTTTATCGATAAAACAGCCCTTTTTATATGCTTAACTTATTTACCACCGTTCGCCTGAAGATCAGTAATACACTGGTCGTCAAGAACAGGGATGTTGCCGTTATCAATAAAATCTACCACTCCATCCCCAAATTCAAGCTGGTCTTGCATCAGGCAGTCTTTAACGGTACAATGCCCGCCTTCCTGAACATTTCCATTGCTGTCAACAAAAGGGTCTATGTGATCTGACTGTGCCGGGGTTCCCAAGTTCACCAAACCAAAAAGGTGCCCGAATTCGTGTCTCAGCACGGCGGTCTCAATAACACTTTTCTGAATATCTTTCTGTGCGGCAGTTTCATTGATGGTTTTCCCATACATTACGATAGAAGTATTGAAGTAAGCAGAACCTAAAACAACTATTTCATCATCTTCCTCATTACTTCCATCAGCATAATATATATACACCGAGATCTCATCGCCTGCATTAAAAGTTGTTCGGATATCTCTTTCAATATCGGCAATTTCATTGATGTCGAAGGGTGCTTTGTTGGATGAGGAAACCGCTCGCTGGCTAATATTTATCCCATCGGGTTTATAAGCCCGTTGCTGAAGGAAACTTTTTAATCCTTCAAGAGCTTCCGGAGACGGGGCAAAACCATTTACATAAACAACTTCGATATTTATGGAAGTGAAATTCTCATCACTTAAAAGGTCGTTTGCCGAAGCTCCCAGACTTTTATAATTGGCAGATTTGTTTATTCCGCCGCCTTCACTTGAAGATTCATCTTTTGTACAGGAAACTGTGAAGAGAATCAGGGAAAGAAGAAGGAATAGTTTGTTGAATTTTATCATAGAGATTTGAAAAAGTTCCTGTAAAAATATAAAATTAAGTGGTTTTTGGCTGAAGCCTGGCCAAATAATCATAATGTTCCCCTTTTCTAAGCAGCTCACACTTAAAACCGTGCTTGGATGCTGCCAGTTCCAGCGAGTCGTAGTCTATATACAACCAGTCAAAATAATCTGAACGTTCTCCTTTATAACTAATGCTGAAGCTTAACTCTCCGTAATAAGATGCTGCATCAACCCAGATGCCACCATCCTCATCCTGATCGAATAGAAAGCTCAGATCTGAAGAATCCATCAGGATCTGGCCATCCTTTTTAAGAATCTGCCTGCAGTGTTCAAAGAATTTATCAAGGTTCCGTAGTTTCCCGATAATGCCGCTGCCATTCATAAGTAAGAGAATAGTGTCGAATTTCTCGTTTTTGAGATCGAAGAAATCGATTTTTTGGGCATTCTTGAGGCCGCGAAGTTTGCAAACCTCAATAGCTCCATTAGAAGTATCTATGGATGTAACCTCCAGTTTTTTTTCATTCTGCAGGTAAAGCGAATGGCTTCCGGCCCCACAGCCAACGTCCAGCACCTTTCCCCTGGTGTTTTTTAAAGCCAGTCTTTCCAGGGCGGGCATTTCCTTATAACCCCTGAACAGGTATGGGACGGGAATGACATCGTCTTCGAAGTCTGGCGAGTGAACAATAATGTCTGTAGGGTCTTTTTTATGATAGTAGGCAGAAATGGCCTTTCCGAAAATGTCTTTATCCTTGTGCTGCTTATTCATATCTTTGCAAGATGCAGGAAATTTTAGATAATCTCCCCGATCGGGCCAAAGATAAGCATAAGGAAAACAAAAAGTTTTTTTCGAAGCTTAAGAAAAAACCGCCTAAAGATCTGGACAGGCAAATGCAGGAGATGCACGAAGAAGAGTTTGAAAGAACCAATTGCCTGGACTGCGCCAATTGCTGCAAAACTACCGGCCCCCTTTTCACCAATAAGGATATAGAGCGAATTAGTAAGCATTTAAAGCTGAAACCGCAGCAGTTCATAGACCAATATCTTAAAGTAGATGAAGAAAAGGATTATGTGTTGCAGGAGGTGCCTTGCGCTTTTCTGGATGCTGATAATTATTGCCTTATCTATGATGTTAGACCGAAAGCTTGTCGGGAATATCCGCATACAGACAGAAAGGACTTTCACAAAATATCCAATCTTACCTTGAAGAATACAGCCATCTGTCCTGCAGCCTATAATATTGTGGAAGAGATGAAGCGAAGACTGAATAAATAAAAAAGGCTCTGTAAAGAGCCTTTTTTATTTTAGTTATAAAGGAGATATTGCTTTCGCATCTCGTTAAATTCCTCGAGACCGTCTTTCCAGGTCGTCCGTATTTCTTCCGGACTCATTCCTTTTTCAATTTGCTGTTGAAGCTGAGGTCCGCCGGCAAGTTTTGTAAAGAAGCCATTAAAAAACTCTGCTTTATCTTCAGTGTTGTTGTATGCTTTAATCAGCCACTCCAGGTTTAAGCTGTCCATTCTGCCATGTTCGCTAAGATCTGTTCCGTAGCAGGTTTTACCAAGGTGTTTAGGGTTTTTTGCTCCGTCTTTAGATTGAGGCGTATACGTATAATTGAATACATCCTTATTCAGAAATGGTGAACCGAAAACCTGGAATTGCTTATCGGTTCCTCTTCCGGCATTTACATTGGTGCCTTCAAAAAAGCAAAGGCTGGGGTAAAGATTGATCGATTTTGCATTAGGGAGATTTGGGGATGGTTTTACCGGGAGCTCGTATGGTTTGGAATGGTCGTAATTTTCCATTTCTATAACGCTAAGATCACACTGAATCCCGTCTTTTAGCCATTTTTCACCATTGATCATTCTGGCGTATTCCCCCATTGTCAATCCGTGTACTACAGGAATTGGATGCATTCCAACAAAACTCTGATGTTCCGGATCAAGGATAGGGCCGTCAACATAATGTCCGTTTGGGTTTGGGCGGTCAAAAACAATAAGTTCTACATCATTTTCAGCACAGGCTTCCATTACATAATGAAGTGAAGAAATGTAGGTGTAAAAACGCGCTCCTACATCCTGAAGATCGAATATCAGAACGTCAATTCCTTCAAGCTGCGCCGCTGAAGGTTTTTTGTTGCTTCCGTAAAGGGATATGATTGGGAGCCCGGTCTTTGGGTCTTTTCCGTCTTCCACGTGTTCACCTGCATCGGCTTTTCCCCTGAATCCGTGTTCGGGTGCAAAGACCTTCACCAGATTCGCGTCACGGGAAAGTAGTGAATCTACAACGTGAGTATATTGGTCAGGTGACTTTTCAATAAGAGAACTTTGATTCCCAACAAGTGCCACCTTTTTTCCTTCCAGCATAGGAAGGTATTTTTCGGTGCGGTTTGCAGCCAGAATAATGTTATTCTTAGCCTGTGCCGAAACAGCTTCGGGTTGTGTTTGGTGGTTTTGGGAATGCTGTTTTTCCTGGTTCGTGTTTCCACAGGAAATAAGCCCTATAAAAGCGAATAAAAATGTACTTTTGAAGAAGTTTTTAATCATTTTCAGGTTTGAATTTAGAATTTTTTGTTGTAAAAAGGCTGATTAGCGCTAAAAAGCATAAAAGTAGTATATCTGCCCCGATTATAAAAATAGCCATAGCGGCTATTGCTATAGGGGTGGTAATGATGTTGGTGTCTTTTGCCACCGGTCTTGGTCTGCAACAAAAAATACGCGACAAGATTGCCGCTTTTAATGGGCATATCAGCATTTCCAGTTACGATAATAACAGCTCCCAGGTTTCTCTGAGACCGGTAACAAAAGATCAGGATTTTTACCCTGAATTCACCAAGGTTGAAGGGATAGAACACGTGCAGGCCGTTGCGACCAAGGTTGGGATTATCAGGACCGCTTCAGATTTTGAAGGGGTGATCGTTAAAGGCCTCGGTACAGATTATAATTGGGGATATTTCAAGGACTTTCTGGTAAGAGGTCGCTTGCCCGATTTTAATAATAAACTTAATGATGAGGTCCTGATCTCAGAATACCTGGCAAACCGGCTTCAGCTGGAAGTTGGAGATAAGGTGCCTACTTATTTTCTAAGGGAGAACAATGACCGCCCTTTGCTTCGGGCATTTGTGATCACTGGTATTTATGATTCCGGTTTCAGGGAATTTGATGAGCTCTATATGCTGGCCGATATTCGGCATATTCAGCGTCTCAATAAATGGGAAAAGGATGAGGTGGGAAGCTTCGAGGTTTTTGTAGATGATTTTGATGAGCTGGATTCCAAAGGGCAGGAGGTTTATGAGAATACAGGCTCTTTCCTGGATACCCAGACCATAAAACAGAAATATTACTCCATTTTCGAATGGCTTTCCCTCTTCGATTTTAATATAGCACTCATTATTGGGATAATGATTTTGGTGGCCGGGATCAATATGATCACGGCGCTATTGGTGCTTATTCTTGAACGCACTCAAATGATAGGGATCTTTAAGGCTTTAGGCAGTACAGACTGGAGCATCAGGAAGATATTTTTATACAATGCCGGTTATTTGATTCTTCTTGGTTTGTTTTGGGGGAATCTAATTGGCCTGGGCATTCTGCTTGTCCAGAAGTACTTTAAGCTCTTTCCGCTGGACCCAAGGACTTATTATGTAACCGAGGTGCCGGTGTACATCAGTTGGGACTATATACTCGCAGTGAATTTCGGAACCCTGATACTCTGTATGCTTATGTTGCTGATACCTTCTGTTATCATATCCAGAATATCGCCCGTAAAAGCAATTAAATTCGAATAAGAACGACTATTTAATAAGAGGGTCAAGTTAAAATGGGTTCAAATTATTGATTTTGTTCTCTTTTTCTACCTTTGCACTCTCAAAAAAATAAAATGGAATACGCAGAAAACATACTCGGTACAATCGGGAATACGCCTTTGGTTAAGATGAATAAGATCACCAAGGAAATAGATGCCCTTGTACTGGCTAAATATGAAACCTTTAACCCGGGGAATTCGGTTAAGGACCGGATGGCGGTAAAAATGATAGAAGCAGCGGAAGCTGAAGGGAAGTTAAAACCTGGAGGGACCATTATTGAAGGGACCTCGGGGAATACCGGAATGGGCCTTGCCCTTGCAGCTATCGTAAAGGGCTATAAAATGATTTGTGTGCTTTCAGATAAGCAAAGCAAGGAAAAGATGGATATCCTTAGAGCCGTGGGAAGTGAAGTGGTGGTTTGCCCTACCGATGTTGCTCCGGAAGACCCAAGGTCTTACTATTCTACTTCTAAAAGGCTTGCTGAGGAAACGCCGAATTCCTGGTATGTGAACCAGTATGATAATCTGGCGAATACGCAGGCTCATTATGAGAGTACTGGACCTGAGATCTGGGAGCAGACAGATGGAAAGGTTACTCACTTTGTAGTGGGGGTAGGAACCGGCGGGACCATCTCTGGTGTAGGTAAATACTTAAAAGAAAAGAACCCGAATATAAAAGTTTGGGGAATAGATACCTATGGTTCCGTTTTTAAGAAATACCACGAAACCGGTGAATTTGATAAGAATGAGATCTATCCTTATGTGACCGAAGGGATAGGGGAAGATATAATTCCAAAGAATGTGGACTTTAGTGTTATTGACGGTTTCACCAAGGTGACCGATAAGGATGCAGCCATTTATACCCGCCGTCTGGCAAGGGAAGAGGGCTTTTTCTTAGGGAACAGTGCAGGTGCTGCAGCAAAAGGTTTACTTCAGTTAAAAGAACATTTTACCAAAGACGATGTGGTGGTGGTCTTGTTCCACGATCACGGAAGCAGATATGTAGGTAAGATCTATAATGATGACTGGATGAAGGAACAAGGTTTCTTGGAATAAGAAAAAAATCCTGCTTTAAGCAGGATTTTTTTATATAATTACTATACTAAATTCAAAATAATTATGAAAAACGTATACTGGTTAGCCAGTTTTCTTTTAATGATTACTGTTGGGCTTTCCGCTCAGGAAAGTGCAGATTCCGAAAGCGGGAATCTGAATGTGAAAATGGATTTACAAAACCCTTCAAGGGAGATTAACGATGGGACTGCACGGATTGTGGTCTCAGGAGGGCAGGCACCTTATAAATACAAATGGAGTGAAAAGAACACAAGCCTGGATGCCCAAAAGGCAACTGGGATCATAGAAGGGATGCAATACTCTGTTGAAGTAAGTGATGCCAGCGGAGAAAAGGTTGTAAAAGAGTTCACCATTCCTGCAGAATCAATTACCGAGATTTTTAATAGCCGGGTGCAACCGGCAGTAGATTTCCTGGGGAACATCCTGTTTTGGGACCCGTTTGCGACTATTGGGATCTACGATCCGGTAGTGTATACCGATCAGAAGGAAATCCCTATCCCAAACTGGGATGCTACAACAAATAAAACCTACAGTCTTAAGCGCTGGCTGGTGGAGGAAAACAATTCGGTTAAGGAAGGCGATAAGATTGCCATTGTGGAAACCGATACCGGTGAAGAAATTGAAGTGTTCTCTGATGTAAACGGAACGCTTACTCACCTGGTAGATGAAGGCGGGGTGATCTTCAATCCTAATGCTACCAGCGATGTAATAGAGCAAAATGCGCATATGCTTGCGCAAATACGGTATGATGATCCGCAGCCATTGTTACACCCGAATGGGGAGATCAGAAAAAATACGATTCCGTTTATTGTGATCTGGTTGATCCTGGGGAGTATATTCTTCACCTTCCGCTTAGGCTTTATCAATATCAGAGGTTTTAAGCATTCTATTGAACTTGCCAAAGGTAAGTATGATGATCCCGACGCACCAGGTACAATTACTCACTTTCAGGCTATGGCAACTGCAGTTTCTGCAACCGTAGGTCTTGGTAATATTGCCGGGGTGGCCGTGGCGATCTCTCTTGGTGGAGCAGGAGCCACCTTCTGGATGTTTACAGCAGGTTTCTTCGGAATGTCCCTGAAATTTGTTGAATGTACCCTGGGTGTGAAATATCGTTTTATCAATAACGAAGGCCGTATTTTCGGAGGGCCGATGAATTATCTTCGCTATGGGCTTGAAAAAAGGAATCTGAGGTCTCTTGGGAAGTTTCTGGCAGTATTCTTTGCAATACTGGGTGTTGGGGCTTCTTTTGGAGGTGGGAATATGTTGCAGTCCAACCAGGCGTTTAAGATCGTTGCGGAACAAATTCCACTCCTGCAGGGGCACGGTTTCTGGTTCGGAATTGGATTCTCTATCCTCGTGGGAATAGTAATTATTGGAGGGATAAACAGTATTGCCAGGGTTACCAGTAAAGTGGTGCCGTTTATGGCTATTGTTTACATTCTTGGTTGTTTGACCGTGATTGCCGTGAACTTCGAAAATATTGGTGGTGCTTTTTCTGCGATTTTTAACGGAGCCTTTTCTGCAAGCGCGATGAAAGGCGGATTGATCGGGGTACTGATTATTGGTCTGCAAAGGGCAGCCTTCTCCAGTGAGGCCGGGGTGGGTTCAGCGGCAATTGCCCACAGTGCTTCCAAAACCAATAATCCCATAGCTGACGGATTCACCTCTCTTGTGGAACCTTTTATAGATACGATGGTGGTTTGTACAATGACTGCCCTGGTGCTTATTTTTACAGGGATGCACGAGGTAGATAGCCTAGGAGGGGTTGAGCTTACTTCAGATGCCTTTGGTAGTGTGATCTCCTGGTTCCCTGCAGTACTTGCATTAGCGGTGTTCCTATTTGCTTTTTCAACTATGGTTTCCTGGTCTTATTATGGAATGAGATCCTGGACATATTTATTTGGGAAAAGCAAGAAGTCTGAACTTATTTACAAAGTACTGTTCCTGATTTTCGTAGTTGTAGGAGCATCTACCAGCCTTGGAGCAGTGTTGAGTTTTTCAGATATGATGATCCTGGCGATGTCTTTCCCTAATATTATTGGCCTGTACATTATGTCTTCTGAAATAAGGGAAGACCTGAGGGAGTACTGGCATAAACTTCACAATGGAGAACTCTTTATAAACCCGAAGTACAAAAAAGCCTAAACAGGTTTTAGTAATACTTTTAGATAAAACCTTTCCGGAGACCGGGAAGGTTTTTCTATATTAGGCTGAAAATTACCGGTTCCGGCTGGTAATTTAAATTTTGATTTATGACCAACTATAAAGCCCTGATTGTGTTATTTCTGCTGGTTATGGCCGGCTGCAGCTCAACTTCTAAGATTTCAAATGCACCGGAACCTTCCGAAAATAAATTCAGTTATCTTGCTTTGGGAGACTCCTACACCATAGGGGAGAGTGTAAGTGTAGACCAGCGCTGGCCTGTTCAGCTTTCAAACCGTCTTAATGAAAGGGGGATAAAAGTAGCTCCTCCAAAGATCATAGCAAAGACAGGATGGACTACCGGAAACCTGCTGGACGGGATAAATTCTGAATTGGATGTACAGCGTGATTTTGACCTTGTCTCCATTTTGATTGGAGTAAATAACCAATACCAGGGTAAAAGTATAGATCAGTACGAAGAGGAGTTAAGGACTATTTTCAATAAGGCTATAAATCATTCCAAGCGGGGAAAGGAAGGAGTTTTTGCTCTTAGTATACCTGATTACGGAGTTACTCCTTTTGGAAAACCAAATGAGGAGAAGATCCGAGAGGAAATTAATGCCTTTAATGCTGTGTTCAGAGAGGTAGCTGAAGATTTTGAGGTCGATTTTTATAATATCACTCCAATTTCCCGGGAAGCGGAAACCAATTCCGGGCTAGTTGCCGAGGACGGCTTGCATCCAAGCGGACTTATGTACAGATACTGGGTTGATCTTGTGGTTGATGAGGTCGCCCAAAAACTACCTGAAAATTAATTAGGCAGGTGTTTGGTGTATGGCTTTATTCCCTAAATTTATTCAATGAGGGAGGAATTTTTACACCACATCTGGAAGCTGAAGAAATTCGATTTTATCCGGGCTGAGACCACAGCCGGCGACCCTATTCTATTTATCGATCCAGGCCGTCACAACCTGGATTCCGGTCCCGATTTTTTTAACGCCAGGCTTAGGATAGGAGATCAGTTGTGGGCCGGAAATGTAGAAATTCATCTGAAGGCTTCAGATTGGTATTTTCACGGCCACGAGACTGATGAGAATTATGATAATGTGATCCTGCATGTCGTGTGGGAAGACGATGTGGAGATTTTCAGAAAAGATAATACCCCGGTACCAAGCCTTGTCTTAAAGAAGCTGGTAGACCCTAGCTTACTTAAAAACTTTCAGCAGCTATTTACAGGTAATTTCACCTGGATCAACTGTGAGCACCACTTTGGGGAGTTTAGTGATTTTGATGTGCATAACTGGCTGGAAAGGATGTATATCGAAAGGCTTGAAGAGCGCTCCCTTCTTATTGAAGAAATGCTGAAAGAAAGTGAAAATGACTGGGAAGCTGTTTTGTTCAGACTCCTGGCCAAGGCATTCGGGTTAAAGGTGAATGGAGATGCATTTCTAAGTATGGCCAACAGCATTAATTTTAAAACCCTCTTGAAATGCCGGAATAAAGCTGAAGATGTTGAGGCTTTATTCCTGGGGCAGTCCGGCCTGCTGGACTCGGAAAATGAGGATCTGTATTTTAATGAGCTGAAAAAGCGGTATGCTTATCTAAAGCATAAGTTTTCCCTGCAAAATGATTACGTGATAAAGCCCAAATACTTTAGACTCCGGCCGGATAATTTTCCCAATTTGAGATTGGCCCAGCTTGCAGGATTGTATTCAGGAAATTCAGGTATGTTTCAACTCTTGATGCATTCCGGGGTAATTGCAGAGATTCGGGATGTATTTGATGTTGAAGTTACCGATTACTGGAAAACTCATTATAATTTCGGTCGTCCGCATAAAGTCAGGAAAAAGAAGCTCTCGAAGGATTTTATAGACCTGCTGCTTATTAACTGCATTATTCCGTTGCGGTTTGCCTACGGGAAATATAAAGGTGATTTCCTGGAAGAGGAGTTACTGGAGCTGATCGCACAAATTTCAGGAGAGAAAAATTCGGTTATGGAGAAATTTGAGGTTCTAAGACCCGGACTTGCGCGAAACGCCCTGAATACACAGGCCTTGCTTCAGCTTAAAAGCACTTATTGCGATAAGAACAGATGTCTGTATTGCAGTCTTGGCCATAAATTCCTGCAGGGGAGCGCATAAATATTTTATATTTGTGCCAATGAGGAGTTTTATTTACAACATCAGGTATTTCTTTGAAAGGCACGGTTTTTATGTGTCCTCTCGTCTTGCCGATAAAATTGGGATGAGAGCCAGAAGTGTGAGGTTGTTTTTTATCTATGCTTCTTTCTTCACGATGGGGATTGGCTTTGTGGTTTATCTTACCCTGGCATTTTGGTTAAAGCTGAAAGATCTTGTTTATACCAAACGAAGCTCTGTGTTCGATCTCTAATGCTGTTTTTATCTTTTTGAGATGAAAACCTTCACTTTATTTTAACAATTCCTTTGCAATTTAACTCCATATAATTTGAAAAAGCCTATTTTTTTAGCATCTTGCTTCGCTGAAAAATCTATTATAATCTAAACAACAGCTATTCTATATGAGAAAGTACCTACTTTCATTGTTTTTTGCGTTTTCAATGGTAACCCTGTACGCACAGGAGTTGCAAGTAGAAACGAAAACAGGAAATCCTTCGCGAATTATTAACGATGGTTTTATTGAATTAAATGTAACAGGAGGTACACCTCCCTACACCTACAAATGGTCCAGCCAGGAGACACCTTTAACTTCCAATAGGGCTGAAGGTCTGGTAGAGGGGCTTCCCTACTCGGTTGTAATTACAGACAGCAACGGGAATTCTGCTACAATAGAAAAAACTGTTGAAGCTGAAGCGATCACCGAACATTTTAACGGGACCTTTCAGCCAATTGTAGATAAAATGGGAGCCATTCTTTTCTGGGATCCTTTTGCTGCTATGGGTATTTACGACCCTGTGGTTTATGCTGATGTGAAGAATGTCGGTACCCCGGGATGGACTGCCGAGGTAGAAGATGTATACACTCTTAAGGAGTGGAAAGTTAGTAACGGAGAGCACGTGAATAAAGGGGACCTTATCGCGATAATTTCTTCTGAAAAAGAAGGAGAGATTGAAGCTTATTCTGATGCTAACGGAAAAATAGATCATCTTGTTGAAGAAGGTGAGACCATTTTCGACTATCAGAATACTCAGGACCTTATTGAGTCAGGGGCGCATTATTTTGCCCAAATTGAATATGATGACCCGGTAGTGCTTACGCACCCAAATGGTGACCCTCAAACAAATGATATTCCTTTTATCGTGGTTTGGTTAATCTTTGGAGCCGCTTTCTTTACGGTTAGAATGGGCTTCATTAATATTAGAGGATTCAAACATTCTCTTGATCTTGCAAAAGGTAAGTATGATGATCCTGATGCACCTGGAAGTATTACGCATTTTCAGGCTTTGTCTACTGCCGTTTCTGCAACAGTGGGACTTGGCAACATTGCCGGGGTAGCCGTTGCGGTATCCCTTGGTGGTGCGGGAGCTACTCTCTGGATGATCGTTGCCGGACTTATCGGGATGTCTTCCAAATTTGTGGAGTGTACCCTTGGTGTAAAATACAGATTTATCAATTCTGAAGGACGTATCTTCGGTGGACCAATGAACTACCTTCGTTATGGTCTTGAGAAAAGAAATATGAGAAGTCTTGGTAAATTTCTTGCTGCTTTCTTCGCAATACTTGGTATTGGTGCTTCTTTTGGAGGAGGTAATATGTTCCAGGCCAACCAGTCTTTTGAGATCTTGTCAGGTCAGTTTCCATTGCTTGAAGGTAACGGGTTCTGGTTTGGGCTTATTCTTGCCATTCTTGTAGGAGTGGTAATTATAGGTGGAATTAGCAGCATTGCCAAAGTAACCAGTAAGGTGGTGCCTTTTATGGCTGCGGTTTACGTACTTGGAGCCTTAACTGTGATCATCATTAACATAGATAACCTAGGGCCTGCTTTAACAGCTATCTGGGACGGAGCATTTAGTCCTTCTGCGCTTAAAGGAGGGGTGATAGGTGTTCTAATTGTAGGTTTCCAAAGAGCAGCGTTCTCGAATGAGGCCGGGGTTGGTTCTGCGGCAATTGCCCACTCGGCAGCCAAAACCAATAATCCGCCTTCTGAAGGATTTGTTGCGCTTCTTGAACCGTTTATCGATACGGTTGTGGTGTGTACTTTAACTGCACTGGTATTGATCTTTACCGGAATGCACGAGGTAGAAGGGATTGGAGGAGCTCAGTTGACTTCTGATGCCTTTGCCAGTGTTATTTCCTGGTTCCCTTATGTACTTGCACTTGCAGTATTCTTATTTGCATTCTCTACGATGATCTCCTGGTCATACTACGGAATGAGATCCTGGACTTACCTTTTCGGAAAGAGTAAGAAAACCGAATTACTATATAAGGTATTCTTCCTTATATTCGTAGTGATTGGTGCTTCTGTTAGTTTAGGAGCGGTACTTAATTTCTCTGATATGATGATCCTTGCGATGTCTTTCCCTAACATTATTGGTCTTTACATAATGTCTGGTGAGGTTAGAGAAGATCTGCGCGAATACTTCCGTAAGATGAAAGCAGGCGAGCTTTTCCAAAAACCGGAAAAGGCCAAAGCCTCTTAATGATATAAAAAGATGAAGTCTTTTAAATCCCATTTTGTTTTCAGTAAGAGTCAACAAAATGGGATTTTTCTTTTGGTAGTAATTATAATCATCCTGCAATTGATTTACTTTTTTGCAGACTTTTCGGGGAATAAGGATGCTCATTTTTATGACCGGGAAGAGACTGAACGTTTGCAAAAAAAGCTGGACTCCATAAAGCAAATGCAGGCTTCGGAAGATAGTCTGAAGATTTATCCGTTTAACCCCAACTTCATTACCGATTTTAAGGGTTATTCCCTGGGGATGAGTATAGAGGAGATCGACAGGCTTCACGAATACCGGGCACAGGATAAATGGGTGAATTCTGCAGAAGACTTTCAAAAGGTAACAGGAATTTCTGATTCTCTTCTCCTGCGGATTTCTCCCTATTTTAAATTTCCGGAGTGGGTTAATAAAACGAATCCTTCAGTAAAAACTTTTCCTTCGGTTTCAAAAAAGAGGGAGGTTAGAGAATTAAGCGATTTAAATACAGCTTCAGAGGAGGCGCTCATTGAGATAGACGGGGTGGGGGAGGTGCTTTCGCAGCGTATTCTTAATTACCGAAATAAGATTGGCGGTTTTAGGGATATGATACAGTTAAAGGATGTGTGGGGACTAAATGCTGAACTTAGGGGAAAGATTGAACAAAGGTTCCGGATAGAGGAAAATTTAGAGTGGCATAAAGCCGGCATTAACAGTATCAGTGTTTTGGCGCTTGCTGAAATCCCTTATTTTAATTATGAACTTGCCCGTGAAATTATAGACTACAGATCTCTACGCGGAAGAATCCAATCTTTTGAGGAATTGTCAAAAATCAAAGACTTTCCTTCCGATAAAATCGATAGAATTAAATTATATTTGACCGTAGATTAATTTTTCGGAAAAAAACAGAATATCTTTAATTCGAGGTATATTCTCTCCCGAAATTTTAAAAATGGATTTATTTTAGCATAAGTTAAGGATGGCCGGGAATTTGACCGGTGGTAATTTTTAAATTGAGAAGATAGAATGAATACGATGTACTTTACGGAGGAACACGAACTTTTTAGAAAAAGCTTTAGAGATTTTCTGAAGAAAGAAGTGGTGCCTCATATAGACAAATGGGAAAAATCCGGAACTATCGAGCGTTTCATCTGGAAAAAATTCGGTGAAATGGGGTATTTTGGGCTTAATCAGCCGGAGGAATACGGAGGGATGAACCTGGACATCTTTTATACGGTGATCTTCCTGGAAGAACTTCAAAAGATCGATTCCGGCGGGTTTGCTGCGGCTATGTGGGCCCACGCTTACCTGGCAATGACGCACGTGAAGACCGAGGGAAGTCACGAGATCAAAGAAAAATATCTCGCCCCAAGTATAGACGGTGAGAAAATTGGCTGCCTTTGTATTACCGAGCCGTTTGGAGGTTCTGATGTGGCCGGAATGAAAACAACGGCCGTTGAGAAAGATGATAAATTCATCATTAATGGTTCCAAAACCTTTATTACCAACGGGGTGTATTCAGATTATTTAGTGGTAGCTGCAAAAACAGCTCCTGAGAAAGGGAATAAGGGAATGAGTATTTTTATAGTAGACAGGGATACTCCGGGAATTTCTTCCTCTAAACTGGATAAGCTGGGGTGGCGTGCTTCAGACACGGCTGAAATTGCTTTTGATAATGTTGAAGTGCCAGCCGAAAACCTGATGGGGGAAAGAGATAAAGGTTTCTCTTATATTATGCAGCATTTTGCAATGGAACGTTTAATAATGGGAATCAATGCGCACGCAAGAGCAGAATATGCCCTTGACTATGCCATTGGATATATGTCTGAACGGGAAGCTTTCGGAAGGACCATAGATAAATTTCAGGCTTTAAGACATTCGGTGGCCGATATGGCCAGTGAGGTGGAAATGTGTAAGGAGTTCAATTACTCGGTTGCTAAAAGATTGGGTGAGGGCACTTATGTGGTAAAAGAAGCGAGTATGTCTAAGCTTCTTTCTACGAAGATGGCAGATAAAGTGATCTATGAGTGTCTGCAGTTGCTGGGAGGCTATGGTTATATGGAGGACTATCCTATGGCCAGGTTATTCCGTGACAGTCGCCTCGGGCCAATTGGTGGGGGAACTTCGGAAATCCTACGGGAAATTATCGCCAAAATGGTAATCGATAAGAAGGAGTATAAGCCTGCTGCAAAATAATTTTAGGACAGGAATAAAAAAACAGGATAAGGGTTGTGGGTTTGCTTAATTGCATTATATTTGCAGCCTAATTTTTAAAGAAAGGAGGTGACACTATGTTAATAATACCAGTAAAAGACGGAGAGAATATTGATAGAGCGCTGAAGCGTTTCAAGAGAAAGTTTGATAAAACCGGAACTATGCGTCAATTGCGCGATCGTCAGCATTTCACGAAGCCGTCAGTAGAACGTAGGGCTCAAATCCAAAAAGCTGAATACATTCAGCACCTAAGAGATCAGGAAGAGATCTAAATCCTGAGCTCACCTCGAAAGAGGTTTTCAATTGGAAAATTTAAGGAAGCCCTGCTTCCTGGATTAAATATATAACTGTTGGTAAGCTAAAGTTTAATAACTTTGTTTGTCAACAGTTTTTTTTATGCCTTATTCTAAATTCCTTGAATATCTTCAGCTGGAGAAAAAATATTCGGTAAACACCCTTAAGGCTTACCGCGATGACCTCCGGTCCTTTTCAGAGTTTATAGATCAGAATTATGAGGGAAGTGAAGTAGAAGAGGTTAATTACCCTCAGGTTAGAAGCTGGATCGTCCTGCTGTCAGAAAACGGGATTTCCAACAGGAGTATAAACCGTAAGATCTCTTCCTTAAAGGCTTTTTACCGGTTCCTGCAGAAAACCGGCCAGATTGAGATCTCTCCTTTAACCAGGCACAAGCCGCTAAAGACATCCAGGAAGGTGCAGGTTCCTTTTTCGGAGATTGAGGTTGCGGATGTCCTGGAAAGCATAGATGTATCCAGTTATGAGGGTTTGCGGGATAAACTTATCATTGAACTTTTTTATTCTACCGGAATACGTCGTGAAGAACTTATTAATATCAAGCTGCAGGATCTTGATGTTGCTTCCGGTAATTTGAAGGTTTTAGGGAAGCGCCAAAAGGAGCGGTATATTCCTTTGCTGCCTTCAGTGGTAAAGACTTTGGAGGATTATCTTTCGAAACGCGAGTCTGTAAGCGGGGCTTCAGATTGCGAATTTCTCCTGATTTCTGTTAAAGGAGTTAAATTATATGAAAGCCTTGTTTATAGAATTATTAATAATTACTTTAGTAGGGTGTCTGGCAAAATAAAAAAGAGTCCTCATATCCTGAGGCATTCATTTGCAACACATTTATTGAACGAGGGCGCTAACCTAAATGCTGTAAAAGAACTGCTGGGGCATTCAAGTCTTGCTGCAACCCAGGTCTACACGCACAACAGTATTGCTGAACTAAGCAAAGCCCACAGGTTAGCCCACCCCCGAAGTAAAAAAAGCTAACTCAGCTGATTGTTTAATTTAAATTATTTAGGAGATGAAAGTAAATGTGCAGTCTGTAAACTTCAACGCCGATCAGAAACTGATTGACTTTATTCAAAAAAGATTAGATAAGTTGGAAACCTATTATGGTAAAATTGTGTATGCTGATGTTTTCTTAAAAGTGCAAAACACAAGTGGGAAAGAAAATAAAATTACAGAAGTTTTATTAAGTATTCCGGGCGGCGACCTGATGGTGAAAAAAACCTGTAAAAAGTTCGAAGAATGTGTAGATGAATGTGTTAGCGCATTGCAGCGACAGCTGGTGAAGCGCAAAGAAAAATTAAGTGCGCATGTTTAATTAATTTTTTCTCAGATTTATTTTGAGAAAGAAATAATTTATATACATTTGCAGTCCGTTAGAAATAGCGGACTTTTTTATGTTGAAAAAGCAGCGTAAAAGGCCGATGTAGCTCAGCTGGCTAGAGCAGCTGATTTGTAATCAGCAGGTCGTGGGTTCGAGTCCCTCCATCGGCTCTTGAAATTTTGAAGAAAGTGAAGTTTTGAAGTTTTTTTATTGGTAAAAAGCTGGTTTTAAACTCACTAAAAAAAGTTCTTAAAAATTTTAGAAAAATGCTTTGGATGGTGCTGAAAATTTCAGTTAATTTGCAGCCTTCAAAAAGCCATCATAAAGCTTAGTTGTGAAAGCAGCTATGGTTCTATGAAATAGTGGAAAGATTAAAATTGGGGAGATACTCAAGCGGCCAACGAGGACAGACTGTAAATCTGTTGGTTTTTACCTTCGCAGGTTCGAATCCTGCTCTCCCCACACAAATTTTTAAATAAGCAGAATAGTTGTTCTGTTTAATTGCGGGAGTAGCTCAGTTGGTAGAGCGTCAGCCTTCCAAGCTGAATGTCGCCGGTTCGAACCCGGTCTCCCGCTCTAATAAAAACAGCCTTGGTTGATAGCTGTTTTCTTTGTTTCGGTTTTCCTGATTGGATTTCCGGGATGTTAGAAAATATTCTTTCAGGTGCTGGTGCTCGCTTAAATGGGCTTTAGAAAATAATCCGTAAACCTCCATAGGTTTATGGTTATTGCTGTTTGTGACAGCGTGGTGTTGAGAATTCGATTTCTCGGTGCTGAACAGCCGACGTAGCTCAGGGGTAGAGCGTTTCCTTGGTAAGGAAGAGGTCACGAGTTCAAATCTCGTCGTTGGCTCTAGATTTTGTATAAAATTGAACACTAATATATAACTAAGATTAAATAAGTATTAATTATGGCAAAGGAAACTTATGATCGTTCCAAACCGCACCTTAATATTGGTACGATTGGACACGTAGATCACGGAAAAACGACTTTAACAGCAGCGATTACAAAAGTGATGGCTGATGCTGGATATTCTGAAGCTAGAGCTTTCGATCAAATTGATAACGCTCCTGAGGAAAAAGACAGAGGTATTACAATTAACTCTTCTCACGTAGAGTATCAGACTGAAAAACGTCACTATGCTCACGTTGACTGTCCTGGTCACGCCGATTATGTAAAGAACATGGTAACTGGTGCTGCTCAAATGGACGGTGCTATCCTTGTTGTGGCTGCTACTGACGGTCCTATGCCACAAACTCGTGAGCACATCCTTCTTGGACGCCAGGTTGGTATCCCAAGAATTGTTGTGTTCCTGAACAAAGTTGACCTTGTTGATGATGAGGAGCTTCTTGAGCTAGTTGAGATGGAAGTTAGAGATCTTCTTTCTTTCTATGAGTATGATGGTGATAATGGTCCTGTAATTTCAGGTTCTGCACTTGGAGCTCTTGAAGGTGATGAGAAGTGGGCTAAGTCTGTACTTGACCTTATGGAGGCAGTAGATAGCTGGATTGAACTTCCACAGCGTGATGTTGATAAGGATTTCTTGATGCCTATCGAAGATGTATTCTCTATTACCGGTCGTGGTACTGTTGCAACCGGTCGTATCGAAACTGGTGTTGCTAACACTGGAGATCCTGTAGAGATCATCGGTATGGGAGCTGGAAAACTTACTTCTACTATTACGGGAGTTGAGATGTTCCGTAAGATCCTTGATAGAGGTGAAGCTGGAGATAACGTAGGTATCCTTCTAAGAGGTATTGAAAAGACTCAGATCTCAAGAGGTATGGTAATCACTAAGCCTGGATCTGTAACTCCTCACGCTAAATTTAAAGCAGAGGTTTATATCCTTAAGAAAGAAGAAGGTGGGCGTCACACTCCATTCCATAACAACTACCGTCCTCAGTTCTACGTACGTACAACTGACGTAACAGGAACAATTAACCTTCCTGACGGAGTAGAAATGGTAATGCCAGGTGATAACCTTACAATTACTGTAGAGCTTATTCAGCCAATTGCAATGAATGTTGGACTACGTTTCGCTATTCGTGAAGGTGGTAGAACTGTAGGTGCTGGACAGGTTACTGAAATCTTAGACTAATTTAAGTCTTAATATAAAAAGGTATCCCGCTTAGGGCGGGATGCCTTCACTTATATTTACGGGTTTAGCTCAGTTGGTAGAGCACTGGTCTCCAAAACCAGGTGTCGGGAGTTCGAGCCTCTCAACCCGTGCAAATACTTTTTGGAAAAATGGCAGGAATTGTTAATTACATATCAGAATCTTATAACGAGTTAAAAAACCACGTTACCTGGACAAGTTGGCCCGAGGCGCAAAGACTTACAGTGCTAGTGGCTGTGTTTTCTATAATTTTTTCACTGGCAATTTGGGGTGTAGATACATTGTTCAGCTCGGCTATTGAGCAGTACTTCGAATGGATTAAATCTTAAATTAAGTAAGGATGGCAGAGGTTAAGGATAAAAAGTGGTATGTTGTTCGTGCCGTTAGTGGTCAGGAAAATAAAGTTAAGGAATATATAGAGAGAGAGATCTCACACCTTGGCCTTGAGGATTACGTTGCGCAGGTTTTAGTACCTACCGAGAAGGTAATCCAGATTAGAAAAGGTAAAAAGGTCAATAAAGAGCGTGTTTACTTTCCAGGTTATGTGATGATTCAGGCAAACCTTGGAGGGGAAATTCCTCATATTATAAAAGGTATCAACGGAGTGATCGGATTTCTAGGCGAAACAAAAGGAGGAGATCCTGTGCCGCTTAGAAAATCTGAGGTGAACAGAATGCTAGGTAAGGTAGATGAATTATCTGTTAAAGCCGACAATGTTGCGATCCCGTTCACTATTGGGGAGACCATTAAAGTGATTGATGGACCTTTTAACGGATTTAACGGAACCGTTGAAAAGATAAACGAAGAAAAGCGTAAGCTTGAGGTAATGGTTAAGATTTTCGGAAGAAAGACACCATTGGAATTGAGTTATATGCAAGTAGAGAAAGTATAAAAAATTACTGTTACATATTTTTTAGATAGTTTTTTAAAGCTTCCACTATAATAAACTATCACCTAAAAATTGAAAAAATGGCAAAAGAAGTAAGTAAAATTGTAAAACTACAAGTTCGCGGGGGTGCTGCTAACCCATCACCACCAGTTGGACCTGCTTTAGGTGCTGCCGGAGTGAATATCATGGAATTCTGTAAGCAATTCAATGGTAGAACTCAAGATAAACAAGGTAAAGTATTGCCTGTTAATATTACGGTTTATTCAGATAAGTCTTTCGACTTTGTGATTAAAACCCCTCCAGCAGCGGTGCAATTATTGGAAGCATCTAAAACTAAGAAAGGTTCAGGAGAACCTAACAGAAAGAAAATAGCAAGTGTTTCTTGGGATCAGGTTAGAGCAATTGCAGAAGACAAGATGCAGGATTTAAATGCATTTACTGTAGAATCTGCAATGAAAATGGTTGCCGGAACAGCACGTTCAATGGGAATAACTGTAAAAGGTGATGCACCGTTTTAATCCAAAAAGAAATTAGAAATGGCAAAATTAACTAAAAAGCAAAAAGAGGCTCAGTCTAAAATCGAAAGCGGTAAGACGTATTCGGTTGCAGAAGCTTCAGCTTTAATAAAAGAAGTTTCCAACGAGAACTTTGATGCTTCTGTGGATTTAGCGGTTCGTTTGAATGTAGATCCTAGGAAAGCTAACCAGATGGTGAGAGGTGTAGTAACTCTTCCTCACGGTACTGGTAAAGATGTTAAGGTGTTGGCTTTGGTGACTCCTGATAAAGAGGAGGAAGCAAAAGAAGCCGGTGCAGATTACGTTGGACTTGACGAATACCTTGAGAAAATCAAAGGTGGATGGACAGATGTTGATGTAATTATCACTATGCCTAGTGTAATGGGTAAATTAGGGCCTTTAGGTCGTGTTTTAGGACCAAGAGGTTTAATGCCTAACCCTAAGACCGGGACGGTAACTATGGATATCGCTAAAGCGGTTTCTGATGTTAAGGCCGGTAAAATTGACTTTAAAGTTGATAAAACAGGGATCGTACACGCAGGTATCGGGAAAGCATCATTCGACGCTGAAAAACTTGCAGGTAATGCAAAGGAATTATTAACTACGCTGGTAAAGTTGAAGCCTCAGGCTGCCAAAGGTGTTTATATAAAGAGTATTCATATCTCTAGCACCATGAGCCCGAGTGTAGCAATTGACACTAAAAGGTTTACTGAGCAATAATTTAGTATTATGACAAGAGAAGAAAAATCACAAGTAATAAAAGATTTAACTGCCCAGTTAGCTGATACTTCAACAATTTATTTAGCAGATATCTCTGGTTTGGATGCCGGAACAACTTCTAATTTGAGAAGAGCTTGTTTCAAAGCAGACATCAAGTTATCGGTAGTTAAAAATACATTGCTGGCTAAAGCTATGGATGCAGCCGAAAAAGATTTTGGTGAGCTTCCTGAAGTTTTGAAAGGCAATACCTCGATAATGATCTCTGAAACCGGAAACGCTCCGGCCAAAGTGATCAAAGAATTCAGAAAGAAAAATGAGAAACCAATCCTTAAAGGTGCTTTTGTAGATGAAGCTATCTATGTGGGAGACGACTATCTTGAGACTCTGGTTAATATCAAGTCTAAAGAAGAAGTTATTGGTGACATCGTTGGATTACTACAATCTCCTGCTAAGAATGTTGTTTCAGCACTTAAGTCAGGTGGCGGTAAACTTTCAGGAATTCTTAAAACCCTTTCTGAAAAGGAAGGCTAAGATAGTACGCACTTTTTAACAATTATAAATTAAAACACACATTTTAAAACGATAGAAAATGGCAGATTTAAAAGATTTCGCAGAACAATTGGTTAACTTAACCGTAAAAGAAGTAAACGAGTTAGCTGATATTTTAAAAGAAGAATATGGAATTGAGCCTGCAGCTGCTGCTGTAGCTGTAGCTGGTGGTGCTGCTGCCGGTGGTGGTGAAGAAGCTGAAGAGCAAACAGAATTCGACGTAATTCTTAAAGCTCCAGGTGGATCTAAACTAGCCGTAGTAAAACTAGTTAAAGAACTAACAGGACTTGGTCTTAAAGACGCTAAGGAATTAGTAGATGGTGCTCCAAAACCAGTAAAAGAAGGAGTTGCTAAAGACGAAGCTGAAGCATTAAAAGCTCAATTAGAAGAAGCAGGAGCTGAGGTTGAGCTTAAATAAGCTTGACACAAGCAATATTATTTAGGTTTAGACCTCAGGATACGCTCCTGAAGGTCTAAACCCTTTTGCGTATATAGAGCCACAACTTTATATCGCACCCGTTATTTTATATAAATTATAATTCCGTCCATTGATGTTAGCAAAGCAAACTGAAAGATTGAGTTTCTCTTCTGTGAAGAACAGACCTGACTACCCGGACTTTTTGGATATCCAAATTAAGTCGTTTCAGGATTTCTTTCAATTAGAAACCAAATCAGAAGAGCGGGGGAATGAAGGGCTTTATAATACCTTCCTGGAAAATTTCCCTATTACGGATACCCGTAATCAATTCGTACTAGAATTTTTAGATTATTTTGTTGACCCGCCAAGATATTCCATCCAGGAATGTATAGAGCGTGGGTTAACCTACAGTGTACCGCTTAAAGCTAGATTAAAGCTTTATTGTACCGACCCAGAACACGAAGATTTTGAAACCATCGTACAGGACGTTTATTTGGGAACTATCCCTTATATGACTCCTAGTGGGACTTTTTGCATCAACGGTGCCGAGCGTGTAGTAGTTTCTCAGTTACACCGTTCGCCCGGAGTTTTCTTTGGACAATCTTTCCATGCAAATGGAACCAAACTTTATTCTGCCCGTGTGATTCCTTTTAAAGGATCCTGGATAGAATTTGCTACCGATATCAACAGCGTGATGTACGCTTATATCGATAGAAAGAAAAAATTACCTGTTACTACACTTTTCCGTGCCATAGGTTTTGAACGCGATAAAGACATTCTTGAAATTTTTGACCTTGCAGAAGAGGTTAAAGTTTCTAAAACAGGACTTAAAAAAGTATTGGGCCGTAAACTGGCCGCTCGTGTATTGAACACCTGGTATGAAGATTTCGTAGATGAGGATACAGGAGAAGTGGTTTCTATTGAAAGAAACGAGATTGTTCTTGATCGTGATACCGAGCTTGAAAAAGAGCACATAGAGGAAATACTTGAAACCGGTTCTAAAACTATCCTTCTTCACAAAGAGGATAATTCTACCGGAGATTATGCTATAATCCACAACACTCTTCAAAAGGACCCTACAAACTCTGAGAAAGAGGCTGTAGAGCACATCTATCGTCAGTTGCGTAATGCTGAACCGCCAGATGAAGAGACGGCACGTGGAATTATTGATAAACTGTTCTTCTCAGACCAGCGTTACAGCTTAGGCGAAGTTGGTCGTTACAGAATGAACAAGAAACTTGGTCTTGATGTGGCTATGGATAAGCAGGTGCTTACCAAAGAAGACATCATTACCATTGTTAAATACTTAATAGAGCTTATTAACTCTAAAGCTGAGATTGATGATATTGACCACCTTTCTAACCGTCGTGTTAGAACCGTAGGTGAGCAGCTGTCTCAGCAATTTGGTGTTGGACTTGCCCGTATGGCAAGAACCATCCGTGAGCGTATGAACGTTCGTGACAATGAGGTGTTTACCCCAATTGACTTGATTAACGCGAAGACCTTATCTTCTGTAATCAACTCGTTCTTTGGTACTAACCAGCTGTCTCAGTTTATGGACCAGACCAACCCGCTTGCAGAGATCACGCACAAGCGTCGTCTTTCAGCCCTTGGGCCAGGTGGTCTTTCAAGAGAGAGAGCAGGTTTCGAGGTTCGTGACGTTCACTATACTCACTACGGAAGGCTGTGTCCTATAGAAACACCTGAAGGTCCGAACATTGGTCTGATCTCTTCTCTTTCTGTTTACTCTAAAGTTAACGGAATGGGCTTCATTGAAACTCCATACCGTAAAGTAGACAATGGGAAAATCAACATTTCGGAAGAGCCAATTTACCTTAGTGCTGAAGAGGAAGAAGGTAAGATGATCGCCCAGGCGAACATTCCTACCAAAGATGACGGAACTATAGACTCTGAAAGGGTAATTGCCCGTATGGAAGGTGACTTCCCGGTTGTGGATCCTAAAGAGGTTCATTATACCGATGTTGCGCCAAACCAGATCTCTTCGATCTCGGCTTCGCTTATTCCGTTCCTAGAACACGATGATGCGAACCGTGCCCTGATGGGATCTAACATGATGCGCCAGGCAGTACCATTGTTAAGAGCAGATTCTCCAATTGTGGGTACCGGTCTTGAAAGACAGGTGGCTACTGACTCCAGAGTATTGATCAATGCAGAAGGAGAGGGAGAAGTAGAATATGTAGACGCTCAGCAAATTACCATTAAGTACGACCGTACAGAGGAAGAAAGAATGGTAAGTTTCGACGGCGATTCTAAGACTTATAGCCTTATTAAATTCCGTAAAACCAACCAGGGAACCTCTATCAACCTTAAACCAATTGTTAGGGTAGGAGACAGGGTTACCAAAGGCCAGGTTTTATGTCAGGGATATGCTACTGAAAACGGAGAGCTTGCTCTTGGTAGAAATATGAAGGTTGCATTTATGCCTTGGAAAGGTTACAACTTTGAGGATGCGATCGTGATATCAGAGAAAGTGGTAAGAGATGATATTTTTACCTCTATCCACATTGATGAATATTCACTTGAAGTTAGAGATACAAAACTGGGTAATGAAGAATTGACCAATGATATTCCTAACGTTTCTGAAGAGGCTACTAAAGACCTTGATGAGCACGGAATGATAAGGGTTGGAGCCGAGGTTAAACCTGGTGATATCCTGATTGGTAAAATTACTCCTAAAGGAGAAAGTGATCCTACTCCTGAAGAGAAATTACTTAGAGCCATCTTTGGTGATAAAGCCGGAGATGTTAAAGATGCCTCTTTAAAAGCTTCTCCTTCCTTGAGCGGGGTGGTGATCAACAAGAAGTTGTTCGCACGTGCCATCAAGGACAAGCGTAAGAGAGCACAGGATAAAGAAGATGTTGCTGCATTAGAGAAGAAGTACGAAGCCAAATTCGCTGTTCTTAAGTCTGAACTGGTTGAAAAGCTTTTCGCCATTATCGGTGGTAAGACAGCTCAGGGTGTACAGAATGATTTAGGAGAAGAGGTATTGCCAAAAGGTAAGAAATACACTCTTAAGATGTTGAATTCGGTAGACGATTATACCCACCTTACTCAGGGTACCTGGACTACCGATGATCACCTGAACGCTTTGGTGGCAGATCTTCTGCATAATTACAAGATCAAGGAAAACGATCTTCAGGGGAACCTGAGAAGAGAGAAGTTCACCATCTCTGTTGGAGATGAGCTTCCGTCAGGTATCCTTAAGCTTGCTAAGGTTTACATCGCTAAGAAACGTAAGCTGAAAGTAGGTGATAAGATGGCGGGACGTCACGGTAACAAAGGTATTGTTGCAAGAATCGTTCGCCAGGAAGATATGCCGTTCCTTGAAGACGGAACACCGGTAGATATCGTGTTGAACCCACTTGGGGTACCATCACGTATGAACATCGGTCAGATTTACGAAACTGTACTTGGATGGGCCGGAGAGAAGCATGGTAAGAAATATGCTACTCCTATCTTTGACGGTGCTACAATCGATGAGATCAACGAACTTACCGATAGTGCCGGAATCCCGAGATATGGTCACACTTATCTTTATGATGGTGGAACAGGTGAACGTTTTGACCAACGTGCTACAGTAGGTATTATCTATATGCTGAAACTAGGACATATGATCGAGGACAAAATGCACGCTCGTTCTATTGGACCATACTCACTTATTACCCAGCAGCCGCTTGGTGGTAAGGCACAGTTTGGTGGTCAGCGTTTTGGTGAGATGGAGGTATGGGCACTTGAGGCTTATGGAGCATCAAGCACCCTGCGTGAGATCTTAACCGTAAAATCTGATGACGTGATAGGAAGGGCGAAGACCTACGAGGCAATCGTTAAGGGTGAGCCTATGCCGGAACCGGGATTACCAGAATCTTTCAACGTACTTATGCACGAACTGAAAGGTCTTGGCCTGGATATTAAATTAGAAGAATAATATACTGTTTTTATTACCGGGGTGTTTCGGCACCCCGTTTAAAACAGGGTTTTCACAATAATTAGATAGCAGCATTTATTATGGCTAGAAATAATGATAAGAATACAGTACAGAGATTTGATAAAATCTCTATCGGTTTGGCTTCTCCTGAGTCCATCCTCGCGGAATCTCGTGGTGAAGTTCTAAAACCGGAAACTATCAATTATCGTACGCACAAACCAGAGCGTGACGGGTTGTTCTGTGAGCGTATTTTTGGTCCTGTAAAGGATTACGAATGTGCCTGTGGAAAATATAAGAGAATACGCTACAAGGGGATCGTGTGTGACCGTTGTGGGGTAGAGGTAACAGAGAAGAAGGTACGTAGAGACCGTGTTGGGCACATCAACTTGGTAGTTCCTGTAGCACATATCTGGTATTTCCGTTCTTTACCAAACAAAATAGGGTACTTGCTTGGTCTTCCTTCCAAGAAACTGGATATGATTATTTACTACGAACGTTACGTAGTAATCCAACCGGGTAATGCCAAGAATGAAGAAGGTGAGCCATTGAAGAAAATGGACTTCCTTACTGAAGAAGAATATCTTAATATTATAGATGAACTTCCTCAGGAAAATCAATATTTAGAAGACAGCGACCCAAACAAGTTCATCGCTAAGATGGGGGCTGAATGCCTTATTGAAATTCTTAAGAGAATAGATCTTAACGAACTTTCTTATGAGTTAAGACACAAGGCAAACAACGAAACTTCAAAGCAACGTAAAACTGAAGCCCTTAAACGTCTTCAGGTTGTTGAAGCACTTCGTGACGCGAACAAGAACCGTGAAAATCTTCCGGAATGGATGATTATGAAAGTAGTACCTGTAATTCCGCCGGAATTACGCCCATTGGTGCCTCTTGATGGTGGTCGTTTCGCAACATCAGACCTGAACGATCTTTACAGAAGGGTTATTATCCGTAATAACCGTCTGAAAAGACTTATGGAAATAAAAGCTCCTGAAGTGATTTTACGTAACGAGAAACGTATGCTTCAGGAATCGGTAGATTCACTATTCGATAACACAAGAAAATCTTCAGCGGTAAAAACAGACTCTAACCGTCCGTTAAAATCGCTTTCAGACTCACTTAAAGGTAAGCAGGGGCGTTTCCGTCAGAACTTACTTGGTAAGCGTGTTGATTATTCTGCACGTTCTGTAATTGTTGTGGGACCTGAGCTGAAGATGTTTGAATGTGGTCTTCCAAAGAATATGGCTGCTGAACTTTACAAGCCTTTCGTGATCAGAAAACTGATCGAAAGAGGTATTGTAAAGACCGTAAAATCAGCCAAGAAAATAATAGACAAGAAAGAGCCTGTAGTATGGGATATCCTGGAGAACGTTCTTAAAGGACACCCAGTATTGCTTAACCGTGCTCCTACGCTTCACCGTCTTGGTATCCAGGCATTCCAGCCTAAACTTATCGAGGGTAAAGCTATCCAATTGCACCCGTTAGCGTGTACGGCATTCAACGCCGACTTCGACGGTGACCAGATGGCGGTTCACCTTCCGTTAGGACCGGAGGCTATTCTTGAAGCTCAGCTGTTGATGCTGGCATCTCACAACATTCTTAACCCTGCCAATGGTTCTCCAATTACGGTACCATCTCAGGATATGGTTCTTGGTCTTTACTATATGACCAAGCCTAAGAAATCTACCGATGAAGAAAAAGTGACTGGTGAAGGCCTTACTTTCTATTCGGCAGAAGAAGTTGTGATTGCTTACAACCAGAAGAGAGTAGACCTTAATGCGATCATCAAGATACGTGCTAAGGATTATAACGACAAAGGAGAACTGGTTTACCAGATCATCGAAACTACTGTTGGTAGAGTACTGTTCAATGAAACTGTTCCTGAAAAGGCCGGTTATATCAACGACGTGCTTACCAAGAAAACGCTTCGTGAGATCATTGGTAAGATCCTTAAAATTACCAGCGTACCTGAAACTTCAGAATTCCTTGACAAGATCAAATCTCTTGGATATGGGTTCGCATTCCGCGGTGGTCTTTCATTCAGCTTAGGAGATATTATTATCCCTGAAGAAAAGCAGTCAATGATCGACGAGGCCAACGAGCAGGTTGAAGGTATTATTGGTAACTATAATATGGGTCTTATTACCAATAACGAACGTTATAACCAGGTAATTGATATCTGGACCTCGACCAACGCCGGTCTTACCGAATTGGCTATGAAGCGAATTCGTGAAGACAAGCAAGGATTCAACTCTGTATATATGATGCTTGACTCCGGAGCGCGTGGTTCTAAAGAACAGATTCGTCAGCTTACCGGTATGCGTGGTCTTATGGCCAAGCCTAAGAAATCGAACTCCGGTGGAGGTGAGATTATTGAAAACCCGATTCTTTCTAACTTTAAGGAGGGTCTTTCAATTCTTGAATACTTTATCTCTACTCACGGTGCTCGTAAAGGTCTGGCCGATACCGCACTTAAAACAGCCGATGCTGGTTATTTAACCCGTCGTCTGGTAGATGTTTCACAGGATGTTATTGTAAATGAAGAGGATTGTGGAACGCTTAGAGGTGTGGAAGTTAGACCACTTAAGAAGAACGAAGAAATCGTTGAATCTCTGGGAGAGCGTATTTTAGGACGTATTTCTTTGAATGATGTGAAAAACCCGTCTACCGATGAATTATTGGTAGCCGCCGGTGATGAGATCACTGAAGAGATCGTAGAGAAGATAAACGAGGCTCCTATAGAAAGCGTTGAAGTACGTTCTCCGCTAACTTGTGAGGCTAAGAAAGGAATTTGTGTGAATTGTTACGGTAGAAACCTTGCGACCAATAAACTGGTACAGAGAGGTGAAGCCGTGGGTGTTGTAGCAGCTCAGTCTATTGGTGAGCCTGGTACACAGCTTACCCTTCGTACCTTCCACGTGGGTGGTATTGCCGGGAACATTTCAGAAGAAAATAAACTTGAGGCTAAATTCGACGGTATCGCCGAAATTGAAGACCTTAAAGTAGTAAAAGGTGAAGCACCTGACGGAGGAACATCTGATATTGTGATCTCGCGTACTGCCGAGCTTAAGATCAAAGATAAGAAGACCGGTGTGGTATTGAGTAACAATAACATTCCTTACGGTTCAGAGATCTTTATCAAAGACGGAGCTACTGTAAGCAAAGGCGATGTGATCTGTCAATGGGATCCATATAACGGGGTGATCATTTCTGAATTCGCCGGTAAGATCAAGTACGAAAATGTAGAACAGGGTGTAACTTACCAGGTTGAAATAGATGAGCAGACAGGATTCCAGGAAAAAGTAATTTCTGAATCCAGAAACAAGAAACTTATCCCAACCCTTCATATCTTAGGTAAGAAGGATGAGGTGATACGTTCTTATAACCTGCCTGTAGGAGCTCACCTTATGGTAGACAACGAAGAAAAGATCAAGGTAGGTAAGATCCTTGTTAAGATTCCACGTAAATCTTCTAAAGCAGGGGATATTACCGGTGGTCTTCCAAGGGTAACCGAATTGTTCGAAGCACGTAACCCTTCTAACCCTGCTGTAGTAAGTGAGATAGACGGTGTTGTTTCCTTCGGTAAGATCAAGCGTGGTAACCGTGAGATCATCGTTGAGTCTAAACTTGGAGAGGTTAAGAAATACTTAGTGAAGTTATCTAACCAGATCCTTGTTCAGGAAAACGATTATGTTCGTGCAGGTATGCCGCTTTCTGATGGATCTACCACTCCTGAAGATATTCTGAACATTAAAGGACCAAATGCTGTACAACAGTACCTTGTAAATGAAGTTCAGGAAGTATATAGGCTACAGGGTGTGAAGATTAACGATAAGCACTTTGAAGTTGTGGTGCGTCAGATGATGCGTAAAGTACGTATTGTTGATCCGGGTGATACTATTTTCTTAGAGAATCAGCTTGTTCATAAATCAGATTTCATCGAGGAGAACGATAAGATCTTCGGAATGAAGGTGATCGAAGATGCAGGAGATTCTGAAAATCTTAAGCCAGGCCAGATCATCACTCCAAGAGAACTTAGAGACGAGAACTCTATTCTTAGAAGAGAAGACAAGAATCTTGCAACTGCAAGAGACGTGACCGCGGCAACAGCTACTCCGGTACTTCAGGGTATTACGAGAGCATCGCTTCAAACTAAATCATTCATCTCGGCTGCTTCCTTCCAGGAAACAACCAAGGTACTGAATGAGGCTGCGGTAAGCGGTAAGATCGACAGACTTGAAGGTCTTAAGGAGAACGTAATTGTAGGTCATAAAATACCTGCAGGTACGGGAATGCGTGAATACGACAGCATTATTGTTGGTTCTAAAGAAGAATTCGACGAAATGCTTGAGAAGAAACAGGAAGTTAATTTTAACTAATCCTAATAGATCAGGGCCGCAATTTGCGGCCCTGCTTTTTTATACAAACACAGATCCCGGTTTAACACCGGGATTTTTTGTACTTTTATTTTATTAAATGAAATTATTATGAGCGAAGAAAAAAAGCAGCCTAAGAAAGGACAGATCAATATAGAACTTGACGAAAGCGTGGCAGAAGGGACCTATTCCAATCTTGCCATCATCAACCATTCGGTTTCAGAATTTGTTGTGGATTTTGTGAATATTATGCCGGGAAAACCCAAAAGCAAGGTGAAATCCCGAATTATCTTGACTCCGCAACACGCCAAAAGACTGCTGAAAGCCCTTGGAGATAATATAGACCGGTTTGAGAAGGCCCACGGCGAGATCAGGGATTATGAAAAATCTCCTATCCCGTTGAATTTTGGTCCTACTGGTCAGGCTTAACCCCATATACCTTTAAGAGAAAAAAGAGTCCCGAAATTCACGAATTTCAGGACTCTTTTTTTGTTCACAGGTTCTACTAAACAACTGGCGTAATTTCGGGACTTAGATTAAAATTGAGTAACTTAGGTTTAATTCAAATAAAACCTCTTATATGACATCCTCGTCTCAGGAAGTAAATTCAGGACCCGCGAAACGCATAGCTGCAATAGATCTTGGCACCAATTCCTTCCACGCCGTTTTGGTGGATATATATCCCGATGGAAGTTTTAGAACCATAGATAAGCTTAAAGAGATGGTGATCCTGGCAGAAAAGGGTATGGAAAACCGGCTTAGTCGCGATGCGATGGACCGGGGGCTGGAAGCCCTGAAAAGGATTAAATTCCTATGCGACAGTCAGAATGTGGAAACTATTCTTGCATTTGCCACCAGTGCCATAAGAGAGGCAGAGAACGGAGGAGATTTTATTCAGGAAGTGAAGGAGTATACGGGGGTTAAAGTGCGGGCGATCTCCGGGAAAATGGAGGCTGAAATGATAGGCTTTGCCGTCCGCCACGGGGTGGTGCTTTCAGATGAAATGGTGCTGATGATAGATGTTGGAGGCGGGAGCGTGGAATTTATTGTAGGCAATAATGAAGAGCTTATTTATTTTACCAGTTTAAAACTAGGGGTGGCCAGGATGGCGGCCCAATTTGTTTCTTCAGACCCTATTTCTGAAGATGATATTACAAGTCTCAGGAAGCATTTCAGTAAGCAGCTTGCCGAAGTTGCGCAAGTGGTTCAGAAACATAAGGTGAAGACTATTATTGGTTCCTCCGGAACTATGGAGAATATCGGAGCTATGATCGCCAGCCGGAAATCACTTACGGCTAATATGACCCTTAATGAACTGGAGTTTTCAGCGGATGATTTTCTCGAATTTTATGAGGATTTCATTGGTCTTAAGAGAAAGAAACGAAAGAAAATAAAGCAGCTCGAGGAAAAGAGGATCGATATTATCAACCCTGGCGTTGTTCTTTTAAAATATCTCATAGAGGAGTTCAATATTGAAAGCCTGCGCATTTCTGAGTCTGCGCTTCGTGAAGGGATGATCCTTAAATATATCAAGGAGCAGAAGGAGAAGCTGAATCTTGATCTTTTGGCTCATTTTGAAGATCCCAGAAAAAGGAGTGTCTATGAGCTGCTTAGAAAAACCAACTGGCCTGAAGCGCACTCCAAGCATGTGGCGGATTTTGCATTGCAGATATTCGATGTTTTCCAGGATGAACTTCGGCTTGAAGATTCAGACCGGGACTTACTGGAATACGCGACCTTAATGCACGATATAGGCTATTATATCTCTTACAGGAAGCATCACAAACACGCATTATATCTTATTCGGCATTCGGAACTCCTTGGGTTTAAGGAGGATGAAATTGATATTATGGCCAATGTTGCGAGGTACCATAGGAAGTCAACTCCCAAGAAGAAGAAACATAAATTGTATAAAAGACTTTATAAGTCGTCCAGAAAAAAGGTCAAGAAGTTATCAGGGATTCTGCGGGTGGCTGATGGTCTGGACAGAAGTCATTATCAGAATGTGCAGAAATTAGAGATCCAAAATGAAAAAGATCTCGTGAAATTATTAATTACAACCTATGGTGATCCAGAACTCGAGATCTGGGGATGCCTGAGAAAAGCTGACCTTTTTGAAAAGGTCACAGGCAAGAAACTTGAAGTATATGCAGTAGCTGAAGAATAAAACCCCACAATCAATCCTGTGAGGTTTTTAATTATTCTGAACGTTCCCGAATAGTTTCTGGTTCCGGTTGTGAGGTGACCGGTTTATCCTTGTATTTTTTGAAATAGACCTTAGCTCGTTCCATAACTTTTGGCGCAAGGATAAGGGTTGCGATCATAGTGGGGATAGCCATTAATGCAAAAAATCCGTCAATGAGATTGATCATCATACTCAGCGAGGTAGTTGCCCCCAGCATTATGCTGATGATATAAAAATAGTTGTACCAGTGCTTTCTTTCAGCACCAATTAAAAAAGAAAGGCATTTGGTTCCGTAGTACGAAAATGAAAAAAGCGAAGAGATACTGAAAGCTGCAATACAAAGCAGAAGCAGGTAATCTCCAACATAAGGAATAGAGTCACTGAAGGCTGCTGCCGTAAGGCTTACTCCGTTGGCATCACTGGTTTGCCATACCCCGGTTACGAGAATGCTCAGGGCAGTCAAAGTACATACAACAAGTGTGTCTATAGCCGGACCGAGCATTGCAACAAGTCCTTCTCTTATAGGTTCAGAGGTTTTACTTGCCCCGTGAGCCATTGTCGCCGTTCCTATACCTGCTTCGTTAGAGAAAGCACCCCTGCGTATCCCAAGAATGATAAGTCCGCCAACAAGGCCTCCAAAGAGCGGTTCGCCCTGGTAGTTGTTGGCGGCAAAGGCATCTGTAAAGATCATTCCAAGATAGTTTGGTAATTCCTGAATGTTCACAACAAGAATAATAAGCACCGAGAAAAAATAAAGAGCGACCATCGCGGGAACCAGCTTAGAAACCGTACGGCTAATTCTGTAAAGCCCTCCAAGGATTACGATAGAGGTAATAATGGTCAGGATAAGCCCGATAATGAAATTGGTGGTAAAACCCTGCGGAACATTATTCGGTTCTAAAAGGATGAAATTGATAGCCTGGGTAAGCTGATTCACATTGAATACCGGAAGGGCACCTATTAATCCAGCCACGCTGAAAAATACAGCAAGGACTTTCCATTTTTTTCCGAGTCCTTCGGTGATGAAATACATTACCCCGCCCTGAATATTTCCCTGGGTGTCTTTTCCTCTGTACATTACAGCAAGGCTGTTGGTGAAGAATTTCGTGGCCATTCCTACAATGGCGCTTATCCAAAGCCAAAACACTGCACCAGGACCACCTAAGGCAATAGCCACGGCAACACCGGCAATGTTCCCCATTCCTACGGTAGAGGAGAGGGCAGTGGATAAGGCCTGAAAATGATTGATCTCACCCGGATCGTTAGGGTTGTTATATTTTCCGCGCAAGAGGTCTATGGAATGACCTAAGTGACGAAAAGGAAGAAATCGTGATAAAACTAAAAGGTATAAGCCGCCGCCAATGAGCAAAATAACTAGAGGGAGTCCCCAAACGGCAGAGGCAAACTGAGAAATGATCTCATTTAACTGGTTCATAAAAGACGGGTTTATGCTGAAAATATATGAAATTAACTTCTATTTAAGGCTGCTGCTTCTGGTCTTTATATTTTGGGGTTTCTTATGGGTTTTAAATCAACGGGTTATGAGTTTTTTCGGTCCCGGTTATCCAAACCATAACTAATGAATAAAAATGTTTACTTTAGAGTAAACATCCTGGTTATGGCTGAAAGAATTAGATCTTACTCTGAATTTTACCAATTCTATTTGTCGGAACATCAGAATACCACCAGTCGTATTCTCCACTTTATCGGTACTTTCCTGGTCTTTGTTTTGGTATTCCAGGCCATATTTTACGGCTGGGGCTGGAAATGGATCTTTGTGCCTCTTGTAGGTTATGGGTTTGCCTGGATTGGCCACGCTTTATTTGAAAAGAACAAACCTGCAACCTTCAAGTATCCGCTATGGAGCCTCATCTCAGATTTCAAATTATTCTTTGAGATCCTTGCTGGGAAAAGGAGTTTTAATTCAAAAAAGGATTAAAATTCTGAAGTAAAGTGGAATTTAATTGACGGATATTTTTGCTGTGTCATCTGTAAAGAGAACTGTGAGTCGGCAAGGAATACAAGTTGCCCTCTTTTATCCTTCGCAAGGAATTTTGCCTTAACCCTTTTGAAGTCCTTAAATTCTTCGCTTTTCTCATCTTCCGGTTCCACCCAGGTGGCTTTATAAACATTCAGGTTTTCATAGGTACACTTGGCCCCGTATTCGTGCTCGAGTCGGTACTGGATCACCTCGAACTGAAGTGCCCCTACGGTTCCTATAACCTTCCGGTTGTTCATTTCAAGTTTGAAAAGCTGCGCAACACCTTCGTCCATCAATTGGTCGATTCCTTTATCCAGTTGTTTGGATTTCATAGGATCAGCATTGTTGATGTAGCGGAAATGTTCCGGCGAGAAGCTTGGGATTCCACGGTAATTAAGGGACTCGCCTTCGGTAAGGGTGTCACCTATCTTAAAGTTCCCGGTGTCGTGCAGGCCTACGATGTCCCCGGGATAGGAAACATCCACAATCTCTTTCCTTTCTGCAAAGAAGGCATTCGGGCTGGAGAATTTCAGGTTCTTATTATTTCTAACGTGTAAATAGGCCTTATTCCTTTCGAATTTACCCGAAACAATTTTCACGAAGGCCAAACGGTCCCTGTGTTTAGGGTCCATATTGGCGTGGATCTTAAATACGAATCCTGTGAATTTATCTTCTTCCGGCTTTACTTCCCTGGTGTCACTTTCTTTGGGACGCGGTGCGGGAGCAATATTGATGAAACAGTCCAGTAATTCCCTAACCCCAAAGTTATTTAAAGCCGATCCGAAAAATACAGGCTGCAGGTCTCCTTTTAAATAAGCTGCCTTATTAAATTCAGGATACACTCCCTGGGCAAGTTCAAGCTCCTCCCTCAGATTGTCGGCGGCTTCACTGCCTATAAGTTCATCAAGCTCTTCAGTGTTAAGGTCAGAAACCTCTATGGTATCTTCAATATCTTTACGTGGATCTCCGGTAAAAAGGTTGACGTTCTTTTCCCAGATATTATAGATCCCTTTAAAGTCATATCCCATTCCTATCGGGTAGCTTAATGGCGTAACGGTGAGGTTCAGTTTTTGTTCAATCTCATCAAGAAGCTCGAATGCATCCTTACCTTCACGGTCAAGTTTATTGATAAAAACGATCATCGGGATGTTGCGCATTCTGCAAACCTCCACGAGTTTTTCGGTCTGCTCCTCCACACCTTTCGCGACATCGATAACCACGATCACGCTGTCTACGGCGGTAAGAGTTCTGAAGGTATCTTCTGCAAAATCCTTGTGTCCCGGAGTATCCAGGATATTGATCTTATTATCCTTGTAATTAAAGGCTAAAACAGAGGTGGCAACCGAGATCCCTCTTTGTCGTTCGATCTCCATAAAGTCACTCGTAGCACCTTTTTTGATCTTATTGGATTTCACGGCGCCGGCTTCCTGGATGGCCCCTCCAAAAAGGAGTAGTTTCTCGGTAAGTGTTGTTTTACCGGCATCAGGGTGAGAGATAATACCAAAGGTTCTACGTCTGTTTATTTCTTTTTGAAAGCTCTTCATTACTGGATATTTGAGGCGCAAAAATACTATTATTTTAAGGAATTTCAGCCAGATTTTCCGGGTGAATTTCTACAGGTCTAACGGTGATTTGTGTCTTTGGTCGGAGATTGTGAATAAACATTTCTCTATCTTTGTAGGTAGTGGCTCAATCCAAACAATAATGGGGATTTTCAGAAAATACCTGCCGGGTTTATTAGTGTTGATAACGATACTGTTTTCATCAATGCTAATGGCGCAATCCCAAATGAAAGTCATTCCTGAAGGCTCCTATCTCATCAATATGGGGCTGAGTCCTCAAACCCATTCCAATGCCCTTAAACCATACGGATTGCTTTACGATCTTCTGAATAACTACCAGGTTGAGGTAGAATGGGTGATCAGGCCCGGCAAGAAGAAGGATGAAACGGACTTTGCTCACGATGATACGGCATACAGGTCCGGTTCTTTTGTTATTCCGGTATCTTATATTTCAGATGAAGTAGCACAAAGAATTAGAGAATGGGAGAAAAAGGGAGTGGCAGGAAGCTACTCAAAGTCTTCTATGAATTTGCCTGTTTTTACATCCCTTTCTGTTGCGCCCAAATGGACCTTGGATAAGGAGAACGGGAGCATAGCGTTGCCTTTTTTCCAGGCTGCTGAAATACCCTCATCGGCTTATGGGGGTTCAAGCTCAGAAGGTTGGAAAGATCCTTCTGAGCTTGGGGTATGTGACGATATTTTCGTGATGCCACACGCCGATCCTAAATTTGAAACTCATAAAAATCTTTATTTCTGGAATAGGGATTATAAAGGAGCAATCTGGGCCGGTTGCAGGGCAGTAAGCACGTTGGAGAATATTAAGGGCAGGGATGCTGATGAGAACAAGGGTTCCGGAAAACTCATTCAGCTTAATTTTCTTTCCGCCGGTTTTGCCGGGGCTCCAAGTGCGGGACTTGTTCCGTATTATGACCACAGGAATGCCACGCCCCCTTACACTCATCTTTTTCCTCATGATCCGGTGGCGCAATACCTGGGTAGTACAGATAAAGCCCATTTAAATGGGTCTGAAAGGGTGTATTTTCCGAAGGCAATAAATTTATGGCGGGAGGAGACAAAAAGGCTTGTTATAGATCCCGATGCACCTGATATTCCTTCAAAATCGAAAGGGGAGGCAGCGATGATCGTATATGGTCACGCCTTTGGCAACCCCAGGAATGGAATGGTGATGTATGAGGGAGGGCATAGCATCTATGGTTCCGGCCCCGAATATATCGCCGCGATGCGGGCTTTCTTTAACTGGAGCTTTTATACGACCGAAATAAAAAGAAAGGAAAATCTTATAAAATTTCAGGCCTACGGAAAAGACAAGACCATTGTTGCTGCCAGAGTGGGAGATGATCTCACCAGGGTCCTGAACCTGGATCCTATTCATTTTGATCTTGATAAAGCCCAGATAAGAGAAAACGATAAGGAAGGCCTGGAGGCTATTGTTCAGTTTATGAAAGAGCATCCCGCTTTATTACTGGACATCAGGTCTCATACCGACAGTCGGGCGGCCGATGCCTATAATCTTGAACTGTCCCGGGAAAGGGTAAAAGCGACGATCGCTTATTTTACGGCCCAGGGAATAGATGCCGAAAGGCTGTCAGGAAGAGGATACGGGGAGACCGAACTCCTTAATGATTGTAGTAACGGGAAGCCTTGCAGTGAAAGGAAACACGAACTGAACAGAAGGTCAGAATTCATTCTTTCCATAGATTGCAGGCTTTATGCAGAGCTCGGGGAAAACGCAAGATTATCAGCTGAGTAAGCTGTTGTGAAAGCTTGGGCCTATTTTGTACATTTGAGCTTCAAAAAAAGAAATGGGAAAGGAAAAAGTAATATTAGTTAATGAAAAGGATGAGCAGATCGGATTGATGGAGAAGATCGAAGCTCACGAAAAGGCCTTGCTTCACCGTGCTTTTTCGGTGTTTGTTTTTAATAAAAAGGGAGAGTTGATGATCCAGCAACGTGCTCTTTCAAAATACCACTCTCCCGGGCTGTGGACCAATACCTGCTGCAGTCACCAGAGGGAAGGAGAAAGCAATGTTGCTGCCGGAAAGAGAAGGTTAATGGAAGAAATGGGCTTTACCACAGATCTTAAGGATACCATTTCATTTATCTATAAAGCTCCTTTTGATAACGGACTTACCGAACACGAATATGACCATATTCTTGTAGGGGATTATGAAGCAGATCCGGACCCGAATCCGGAAGAAGTGGCTGCCTGGAAATGGATGTCTTTAGAGGACATCAAACAGGATATGAAAGATAATCCTTCGGTTTATACAGAATGGTTTAAGATTATATTCGACAAATATTATTCAACTATAGAGCAATGAGATTGACCGTACACAGGAAGGCTCACTTTAATGCTGCCCACCGGCTTTTCCGGAAGGATTGGAGCGATGCCAAAAATGAGGCTGTTTTTGGTAAATGCAGCAACCCGAATTATCACGGGCATAATTATGAGCTGGTGGTATCGGTTACAGGAGAGATCGATCAGGAAACTGGATTTGTGATGGATCTTAAGCAGTTAAAGGATCTTATTTATGAAGAGGTGGAGGTTCCTTTTGATCATAAGAACCTGAATGTTGAGGTGGAAGAATTTAAAGAATTGAATCCTACAGCCGAAAACATATCGGTGGTTATCTGGAATAAATTGCGTAAAAAACTAAAGGAATCTCTCGCTCTTGAAGTAACACTATATGAAACCCCGCGCAATTTTGTAAGCTATAAAGGAGAGTAATATGTCATTGAATATTGGAGATGAGGTTCCTGAGCTGGAACTTAAGGATAAGAACGGAGAGCTGTTCAGTTTTAAAGATTTAAAGGGAGAGCAGGCATTTGTGGTCTATTTTTATCCTAAGGATTTCACCCCGGGCTGCACTAAAGAAGCCTGTAGTTTCAGAGACCGGTATGAAGATTTCAAGGATCTGGGGGCTGAGGTCATCGCCATTAGTTCAGATTCTGAAGCTTCCCATTCTAAATTCAGCGAGAAATATAAGCTTCCATTTATATTTCTTTCAGACACGGAAAAAGAGGCCAGGAAAGCATTTGGAGTGAAATCATCCTTCCTCGGGCTGGTGCCCGGAAGAGAGACCTTTGTCTTTGATGAAAATGGAATTCTAAGGTTTAGGTTTAATAGTATGAATGCGACCAGGCATATTCCCGAGGCACTTGAGGCTCTGCGGGAAATCTCAAAGAATTAAGGGAAGAATAAAAAATCAAGTTTCTGGTCTTTCATATCAAAAAATAGATTAAATTCGCAGCCGAAATTTATAAGTTATGGCAAGTAAAAGATTGTTAAAAAGGGATGTGAATTATGTGTTGGGCGATATTATTGACGCAGTATACCTGCACCAAATGGCCAATCCCAAAGAAGATACAGCAAAGTCTGAAGCGATAGTTGATGAAGCTATTGCAGATTTTGACGAATTGATCATCAAGATCAATCAAAAAGATGTTGAGAACAAAAAGCAACATTTTAAGGCAATAGAGAAAGACCTTCAGGCCAAAGCTGAAAAGCTGGTTAAGAAAGTAAACGCCTTATAAGATAAATTCAGAGTGCCGATGTAGCTCAGCTGGCTAGAGCAGCTGATTTGTAATCAGCAGGTCGTGGGTTCGAGTCCCTCCATCGGCTCAAAAAAGCTCCTCAATCGAGGGGCTTTTTTATTTTAAAGATAGTTCTGTTTCTGTAAAGGCCATAAAAAAAGCCTCAATTTTGAGGCTTATAATTTTATATGTTTTAGAAAGAATTTTTATTGCTGCTCCTCATCCTCCATTTGAGCCGATAATTTCTTTTCCTGCTCGCGACGTTCCTTGAGAAAATCTTTAAGTTGCTTCCCGTATTTCGATTTCTTGACACCCTTATCCAGTGAGGTGTAAATGGTGTCCAGATACTTGATGTTAGCATCAAAGATCTCAGATAGCGCAAGATATGGAGCGATCTCAAGATCCTTATTGTTGATGGCGAAATTCACCGTATAAAGATATTTTCTCTTCAACAGGTTGTCATAACGCTTGTTGATCTCCATTAATTTGTCTTCGTCTTCGGCCTTCTGGGCTTTGAAATTTTCTTTTATAAGTTCCAAGTTGCTGTCATTGAAGCGGTCCATCATCTTGCGGTATTCTTCCAGTCTTTCCTGGTTCTTTGCCGCCGTGATCTTAGCCTCACTTTCAAAGTTCTTAAGATTGGTGGTAATATTTACCTCTCCTTTCTCAGCGAAAAAATTAAGCCTGTCGTCATATTCTGAGTTGTCAACCTTCTGAAGGTACAGATACATAATTTGCGGACTTTCAATATAGGCCTGCATCGTGAACTGTGAATTTCCATCTACTTTAACTGAATCTACATTCACGACCAAGGTGTCCTCAATTTTCTGAAGGTACACGGTTCCTTTTTTTAGTCCTTTAATATTTCCGTTTACAGTAAGGTTACTTTCTTTTTCTGAACAAGCCGCGAGGCTGATGATCACTAATAAAAGAAGGCTGATTTTTTTCATTTTTTATTCTGGATTTTAGGAGCGCAAATATCTTATATTTTTCGGTTTTATACTAACTCCCCGCTGCTATTTGCATTAATATCGTGGTAAGGATCGCGCCATAGGTCCCAACCACATAACCAAATACTGCAAGTAGTACGCCAACAGTTGCTAACGAAGGGTGGAATGCTGCTGCTACCACCGGGGCTGAAGCGGCTCCTCCAACATTTGCCTGGCTTCCTACCGCAAGGAAAAAGTAAGGGGCTTTAATGATCTTGGCAGTAGCAAAAAGGAATATCACGTGAATGATCATCCAGATCAGCCCGATCCCTATTAGTCCCGGATTATCGAATACCATTCCCAGGTCCATTTTCATACCTATAGTTGCCACAAGGATATAGATGAAAATACTTCCCAGCTTACTGGCTCCGGCACCTTCATACTTCTTCATAGGAGTGAAACTCAGAAATATTCCTATTGCCGTTGCAATGGTGATCATCCAGAAAAAACTGGAAGAAAAGGAGGAAAGCGCACTTTTGCTGTCGTTAAAGACTTCGAAATTGTTCGATAAAAAGCTGGAAATTCCGTCGGCTCCCCAGTGGGCAATTCCTACTGCACCAAAGGCAAGGGCCAGCATTATCATATAATCGGACAATTGTGGGTTTCTTGTTACGCTTGCGGCATAATCTGATACCCTGTCCTTAAGTTGGGTTATTGCCGAATTATCGGCTTTCAGCCATTTGTCCAGTTGTTCGCTTTTTCCGATTCCCATTAAAAGACCGGCCATAAGAAGGTTGGCCACCACAATATCTACCAGTACCATCCCGCCGTAAAGATCGGGGTTGTATTCATAGATCTCCAGCATAGCTGCCTGGTTGGCACCACCGCCAATCCAGCTGCCCGCAATGGTAGACAGGCCTCGCCAAATGGCATCAGGGCCAACCCCGCCAACCGTTTCAGGAGAAATTGCCGAAACTATAAGGATAGCTATCGGTCCGCCAATAATGATTCCCACCGTACCGGCGAAGAACATTATCAGTGCTTTGGGACCAAGGTTGAAAATAGCTTTGAGATCTATACTTAAGGTCATCAAAACCAGGGCAGCGGGCAGCATAAACCTGCTGGCTACATAATAGAGTTGTGATGTGGAATCATCTATTAATCCCGCCGAATTGAAGATGGCGGGGAGTAAATAGCACATTAAAAGTGCAGGAACTACTGAGTAGAATTTTTTCCAAAAACCTTCCTTCTTTGAGGATGTATAGAATACAAAGCCGAGGGCTATCATTAAAAGACCAAAGACAATTGCGTCATTGGTGAAAAGCGGTGTCTTTTCCATAGAAAAATTGTATTTGCGATCGGCAAAATACAATTTTTCTTAAACTCTTCTTAAAGAATAAGACTATTAGTCTTCAGATGTTTTAAACAGTTTTTTAAGGCCTGCTGCAACCCCATCTTCCTTGCCGTGGCCGGTCACTAAATTGGCAACTTCCAGGACTTCCTTCCTCGCATTTGCCACAGCAACTCCCATTCCAACGCCTTTTATCATTTCAACATCATTGTAGTTATCTCCAAAGGCAACACTTTCCTCCGGTTTTAAGTTAAAATGATTTTCCAGCAAGTGGCTAATTGCGGTGAATTTTGAGATTCTTTTGTGGGCAATCTCAAGATAAGTGGGTTTGGAACGATACAGATGAAGTTCATTCGGAAATTCTTTGGTAAGAAAATCTCTGATTTGATCTATTTGTTCTTCGCTCCCCATCGCCATAATCTTGTGGGCGCCTTTGCCTTCGTTCCTCCATTTTTTGATAACATCAGCATTAGACATTACCTCTGGAGTTACCTTGGTATTGTTTTCTTCCCGGTCTGCCCATCTGTCTTTTTGTGGCACATACCATTCGTCATTATGATAAAGACTTAAATGGCAATCTATTCCGGAGTTGAACTCTGAAAGACGATGCATAAGATCTACAGGGATCTCGGTGGAGCTTACCGGTTCATTATCAACAAGTATAAGCCCACCATTATAGCAAATAATTGGCTGATGCTCTATATCAAGATCTTTCTGAAGATGCCTCATTGCTGCGGGCATCCTCGCCGAGATCAGCACAAATGGTAAATGATTAAGCTCTTTGATGGTGTTTTTCGTGTGTTCAGATAATTCCCTTTGGTGATTCAGAAGGGTTCCGTCTATATCTGAAAAAATGATCTGGTAGGGCATGTATTAGTTCTTTTTATTTTTCGGGTGTCTTTTGGCTTCTTTTAAGGATTTGTTCAGCATCCATTCAATCTGCCCATTGGTGCTTCTGAATTCATCAGCAGCCCATTTCTCAATGGCTTTCAGCATCTCTTCATCAACTCTAAGGGCAAATGCTTTCTTGTTACTCATCTTATTGGTTCAGTCCGTTTATAAACTCAATCATTACAGGTAATAGTTCAGGATGTAAAGGCCTGTTGGGTTCGCTGTACGATTTGAAGTTATATAGTGCATCTTCATCTTTTATTTCCCGGAAAACGTGATTCATATTTTCTATGATCACAAGTTTAGATTCCGGAAGGGCGGCATTCAGCATCTCAGCTTCTTTTGGTTCGATCTGCAGGTCTCTGCTCCCGTTGATGATCAGGACGGGGATATTCAGTTTAGAGATCTCCTCAACCGGGTCATATTTGATCCAGGATGCCAGGAAAGGCTGCGTCTCAGGGCGAAATACCGATTGAAGCATAGGATTGTAATCTTCAACCTTTCCCCGCTCTTTTAATTTATTGAAGCTTTCCTGCATACTTTCCTTAAGGTCGGGTGCCTGCTTGCCAACTTGCTCCACGATCATTTTATCGAGGGTCTGGCCGGCACCGGCTAGCGAAATGAAAGCATCGGCTCTTTCCCTTGCAGAAAGGATGCCTACCAGGGAACCCTGACTGTGCCCGGCTATAATAATCCTCTTGTACCGGTCCTCTTTTCTGAAGTACTCTAGAACATTTACTGCATCTTCTATAAAATCTTCGAACCTCAGGTCTTCTTCATTAATCCTGAGGGCATCCATTTTAAAGATGCGTTTGTCATACCTGAAGGAAGCGATGCCATTTTCGGCCAGTTGGCGGGAGATCTTCTTCGAGAAATCACTCTTTTTCATCGGCTGATTCCCATTTCGGTCGGTAGGACCTGAACCCTGAATAAGGATTACCAGTGATTCGGCATCACCCGAAACCGGATTGGTAAGGCTTCCGTCTATATAGGGGTTTATGCTAAGTTCCTCTTCTCTATAAGCTTCTCCCTGGGCAAATGCAGTTGAAATGCCCAGTGTTCCAATTAGGAGTAGAAATAAACGTTTCATATTTCTTCAGTTAGATTGTACAAGCTTAATGATTGAGTGTGCCGGTATTCACGACCGGGGTGGCATCTTTATCGCTACATAAAACAACCATCAAATTACTTACCATAGCTGCACGGCGTTCGGCATCAAGATCTACAAGTTCTTTTTCACTTAGCTCGTGCAGGGCCATTTCTACCATACTTACCGCCCCTTCAACAATTTTATGTCTTGCCGCCACGATAGCTGTTGCCTGTTGCCTTTTTAACATCGCACTGGCAATCTCGTTGGCATAAGCAAGGTACCCAATTCGCGCTTCAAGTACTTCTATCCCGGCTATATCCAGTCTTTCTTCCAATTCCTTTTCCAGGGCATCGCTTACCTCTGCCATACTGGAACGAAGGGTGGTTTCTTCTTCCAGGCCTTCATCGGCAAAGTTATCATAAGGATACATACTTGCAAGCTTTCGTACCGCAGCATCCGTCTGTACAACTACAAAATTCTCGAAATCGTTCACATCAAAAGAAGCCTTGTATGTGTCCAGTACTCTCCATACCAGGATGGTGCTTATCATTATCGGATTCCCCAGTTTGTCGTTTACCTTCAGTCTTTCACTGTCGAAATTACGAGCCCTTAAGGAGATCTTCTTTTTGGTATAAAAAGGGTTTACCCAAAATAGCCCGTTCTTTTTCACCGTCCCTTTATAATCTCCAAAAAGCAGGAGAACCCTGGATTCGTTCGGGTTTACAAGAATGAGTCCCGGCAGGATGAAGATCGAGGCCAGAAACAGAAGGATGAACCACGGGTTCTTCATCATAATAAATCCTGCGATGCTAACTAAGAACAGCACGAGGAACAAAAACAGCATTACATAGCCGTTTGAAGGGGGTAAGTTTTTTTCGGATGTCATATCTAAAAGTATTGGTTGATATTAAAATGATATTATAAATATATTGAATTAAAATTTAAGCTGCTGCAGAAATAACAGGAATTTTACATAGCTATGTTTATATTTGTGCAAAAATCAGAAGATATGAGAATATTTATTGCCCTTGCTTTGTTCGTTCTAACCTGTAATCCCGGCTTTTCAAATAATGAAGACTGGGGAAAGACCGGTCACCGGGCAACCGCTGAGATTGCAGAGGGCCACCTTACCAGGAAAGCTGAACGTGCGATAGAAAATCTACTTGATGGGCGCAGCCTTGCTTTCGTTTCCAATTATGCCGATGATATTAAGAGTGATCCCGATTTTAGACAATTCGGGCCCTGGCATTACGTGAATATAGACCCGGAAGCGGACGAATATGATGAAAAGAAGGCTAATCCTAAAGGAGATCTTGTTCAGGCTATCAGAAAGTGTAAAGAGGTCCTGACAGATAAAGAGGCTTCCCGAGAAGACAAGGTGTTTTACCTAAAGATGCTCGTTCATTTTATGGGAGATCTTCATCAACCTTTTCACGTTGGGAGAGGTTCAGATCGCGGCGGAAATGATATACAGGTTCGCTGGTTTGGCGACGGAACTAACCTTCACAGGGTTTGGGATAGTGATATGATCGATTCTTACGATATGAGCTATACTGAACTGGCCGAAAATACAAAGGAACTTTCTAAAACTAAATTAGACTCCATTAGAAAAGGAGGGTTGTTGGATTGGGTATACGAATCCAGGGGCCTTGCAAATGATTTATATGGTTCGGTTGAAATAGGAGAGAAGCTGGGCTATGAATATATGTATGAAAGGATGCCGATGGTTTTGGAGCAGCTTCAAAAAGGAGGGATAAGACTTGCAAAAGTGCTTAACGAGATCTTCGGATAGTTATTTGATCTTTCTGAAAGTGAGATTTATCCGGGGGGCTGTCACCTTTTTTGTTTTTGGAATCTGATGTTTCCAGAAATGCTGGGTAAGCCCCTGCATTAAAAATAAACTACCATTTTCAAGCCTGAGCTTATGCTTCAGGCTTTTTTCTTGCTTGTGTTTTAAATGGAACATTCGCTCGGCACCCAGGCTTACGGATGCGATCACAGGATTTTTTCCGAGTTCCTTTTCATCATCGGCGTGCCAGCCCATGCTGTCCTGCCCGTCGCGGTAAAGGTTAGCAAGACAGGTGGTGAATTTTGTACCGCACACCTCTTCAGCTCTATGTTTAATTTTAAGCAGTGGTTCCGGAAATTCGTCCGGTTGCATTGTAATTCCCGAATAGGTGTAAGGTTTCGCGTTATCGGCAAATAAAGCGGTTAACCGTGGCTGTAAATGTTCTTTGCCGAATAATTTGATTTTATCCTGTCGCCAGGGAAATTCTTCAATGAAGATCTTTAAAAATTGCTGTGCTTCTTTTTCCACTAAAAAATCCCGGTAATAAATTAGATCGGAATCAGGTAATATGATCTTTTCTTCCTGCATATTATAAAGGCAAATAAAATAGCGCCCACCAGATTAATAAAAACTGAAGCGGAATGCGCAGGATCAGGACCCATTTTGGTAAACCGGCACCGGCCTTCGGAGAGCTGAGCATATAGAAATGAACAAGCAGGAATAAGAACAACATTAAAATGATCGCGTAGATAGACCAGTTCTTGGTTTCAGGAAAGCAAAGACCTGCTCCAAGTGCGATCTCTGCAAGTCCGCTGAGGTAGACCAGCGTTTTGTGTGCGGGTAAATACCGGGGCATTATTCGCATATACATTTTTGGCCGGATAAAATGAAAAATTCCGGCAAGTACATACATAAATGCCATTAGATATAGGTGCCAGGGATACTGCATAATTTCAGGTTAAGATAAATTTATTTTTCGATGATCTTAGCATCTTCCGGTTTCTCAAAAAATGAAACAGAAGGATCAAAAAACTGGATATTTGAGATCCTGGCCGATCCAATCTCGTCTTCTATTCCGTTTTCTTCAGACCAGTTATGAAAACTCCAGAGGGTGGCAAATGGCACCTGGTTTATGGTTTTATAGTCTTTATAGACTATGGCGTGAGGATTCTTTTCGGCTTCAGACTGATCTTTGTTGAAGGTCACTATATAAGCGGCGGCCTTCAACCTGCCGGTCTTTTCATCTTTATAAACCACATACCAATCATCCGGGGCGTCCCCTATATTTTCTCCAAAAGTTAGTTTTGCGGTTTCTCTAAGGCTGTCTTTAAACCTGGTTTTTCCCATAAGCTCCCAATTAGTGCCGGGATCTGTCAGTTTAAATGGCATTGCGAAAAAATACTGCCAGGTGAACATATCGAAACGAGCTCCTTTTTCATCAGCCGCCTTGGGACTCATATAAACATTAGAACCGTCATAGATGAGGGAAGTGCCATCAGCTTTTTCAAGTCTTACTTTACCCGAGTTGGTAAGCATAGATATTCTTCCGTTCAATCTTTCCTTACCGCCAAATCTCAGACTGATATCAAAAGCAACAGCTTCTCTTGTTCTGAATTCTTTCTTATTATGCGCCTGCTCGATGCTTGTTGCAAAGGCGACAGCCGGTGAGACCGCCCCGTCACCAATCCCATTCCCGGGCTCGGCAGGAATATTTTTCTCTTCAGGTTGTTCAGGACCTTCAGCTCCTTTTTTTTCCGTACTTTCTTTACAGGCCAAAAAGCTGAGAATGATCAATAAGGAGAGGAGGTTTTTCATTTTTGCAATTTTATGAGGGAATATACAAAAGTTTTTAGGGCATCAAATAAAAAAACCGCTTTCCCCTGAGGTAAAGCGGTTTCTTCAATCAATTGGAATTAACTTATTTCACCATATCGAAACTACGTTTGATGAAAGCGGTTAACTCTTCCCCTTTCAGTAGGTTCTGAGAAAGCCTCGCAAGGTCAAGCGATTGCTTGATCAAACGCTCCTGTTTCTTTGCTGTTTTGGTGTTCAGGATCTCTGAAATTAACGGGTGGTTGGTGTTGACCACCAGGTTGTACATTTCCGGCATATTGCCCATACCGAACATACCGCCGCCACCGGTTTGCTGCATCTCCTTCATTCTTCTCATAAATTCAGGCTGCGTGATAAGCATAGGCGCGGCGTCGCTGTCCATTGCCTCCAGCTGTACCGTATACTTTTCTTTTGGGACTACCTTTTCAAAGTCTTCCTTAAGTTTCTCTTTCTCTTCTTCAGAAAGCTTAGAGATCTTTTCATCATCTTTCTTAATAAGATTGTCTGCGTGGTCGGCATCTACTCTTACGAAAGAGATCTTCTCTTTTTCACTTTCCATCTTCTGCAGCAGGTGAGAAACTATTGGAGAATCAAGAAGCAATACCTGGTATCCTTTTGCTTTGGCAGCCTCAATATAGCTGTGCTGCTCATTTTCGTTAGATGCGTAAAGCACCACAAGGTTACCATCCTTATCGGTCTGGTTGTCTTTAATTTTCTCTTCAAGTTCATCAAAAGTATAGTAATCTCCGTCTACAGTTGGATAAAGGGCAAATTTCTGAGCTTTTTCAAAGAACTTATCTTCAGATAGCATCCCGTATTCAATAACGATCTTAATGTCATTCCATTTCTTTTCGAAATCTTCACGGTTGTTATTGAAAAGACTCTTCAGTTTATCTGCAACTTTTCTGGTGATATAGCTTGAGATCTTCTTCACATTTCCGTCTGCCTGAAGGTAAGACCGGGAAACGTTCAGCGGAATATCAGGAGAATCGATCACCCCGCGCAACATCGTAAGGAATTCTGGAACGATCCCTTCTACGTTATCGGTTACGAAAACCTGGTTCTGGTATAGCTGAATTTTATCTCTCTGGATGTTCATATCCTGCGTCATCTTAGGGAAATAAAGAATCCCGGTAAGATTGAAAGGATAATCTACGTTAAGGTGAATATGAAATAAGGGCTCCTCGAACTGCATCGGGTAAAGCTCACGGTAAAAGCTGTTGTAATCTTCATCCTGAAGCTCGGTAGGCTGTTTGGTCCAGGCCGGTTCAGGATTGTTGATGATATTGTCTACCGTTTTGGTATCCGGTTTTGCATCCTCAGGTGCATCTTCAGGTAATGGTAAAGTCTCTTCCTTTGTTCCGAATTTGATCGGGATGGGCATAAACTTGTTATACTTTACCAATAGCTCCTGGATACGGTTCTCTTCAAGGAATTCCTTGTCATCATCATTGATATGAAGGATGATCTCTGTTCCGCGTTCTTTCTTATCTGCATCCTCCAGGGTGAATTCGGTAGTACCTTCACATACCCAGTGTGCCGCGGGAGCATCTTTGTAAGATTTGGTGATGATCTCTACTTTGTTGGCCACCATAAAGGCAGAATAGAAACCAAGACCAAAATGGCCAATTATACCACTGTCTTTCGCGGAGTCTTTATACTTTTCAAGGAACTCTTCGGCTCCTGAAAAAGCTACCTCGTTAATGTATTTCTCAACTTCTTCTTTGGTCATCCCCACTCCCTGGTCGATCACGTGAAGTTTTTTGTTTTCCTTATCGATCTTTACCTCAATAACGGGATCTCCATATTCTACACTGGTCTCGCCAATATCAGCAAGATGCTTCAGCTTTAGCGTAGCGTCGGTAGCGTTAGAGATAAGCTCTCTAAGAAAAATTTCGTGGTCGCTGTATAAGAATTTCTTTATCAGCGGAAAAATGTTCTCAACAGATACATTAATGTTTCCGGTTGCCATATATTTTTATTTTTTATTAATCAATTTCACCTCTCATTAGTCAAAAAAAGTACCAAGTTAGGTGCGCTGACAAACTGACATAACTTGTAATTTGACAGACTGGTTCTCGTCTAAGTTTTTGAAAATCAAAATCCCTTCTTCATATTTAACAAAACTTTCTGTTTAATATTTTGAATTAAAAGTTAAACAAGAGTATTTTTGAAATAAGAATTTAAATTATGGCAACTGCTAAGAGAAATACAACTAAGAAAGAATCCTTAACCCGTGATAAACTTATAGGGCTGTATATGGATTATGTGCTCGAAAACGGAAAGGAGCCTGGTACGGTTTATAAGTTTTGTAAGGAAAATAAAATTAAAGAAGAAGATTTCTATAAGTTTTATGGAAGCTTTGAAGGCCTTCAGAAGGGTATATGGGAAAGGTTCTTCGAGCATACTGTAGCCGTACTTCATAAAAGTAAGGAGTATGAATCTTTCTCGAGTCGTGAAAAGATGCTCACCTTTTACTTCACTTTCTTTGAAAATCTTACGGCCAACAGAAGCTACGTACTTTTCGCTTTAAAACAGCACGAAATGCCGCTGAAGAATCTAAGTCAGTTAAAACTTCTTCGGAAGAGAGTGAAGTCCTATTCCAGGGATCTGATAAAAGAAGGAAATAAAGATAAGCCGTTTAAATTGTTGCAGCAGTCTGAAATGTTTTTTTCAGAAGCAGTGTGGGTGCAGTTTTTATTTCTGCTGAAATTCTGGATGGATGATAATTCAGCGCAATTTGAGAGTACCGATGTTGCAATAGAGAAATCAGTGAACACTGCTTTTGATGTTTTCGATAATACTCCCCTGGAGAGAATTGTCGATTTTGGAAAATTCCTGTGGAAGGAAAAGATGGTATAATGCGGAAAGGGATAAATGAAGACGATAGATAAAATACCAACAGGAAAGATAGGGCGCACCTCCAAACTGGTTAAGACCGGGGTAAAGATAGGGGGGAATTACCTTAAATATTATGGTAAGAAAGCCCTGGATTCTAAACTTACAAGGGACGAACTCGATGAGAGTAACGCCGAAGACATATACAATTCTTTAAAAAGCCTGAAGGGGAGTGCTTTAAAAGTGGCTCAAATGCTTTCTATGGAAAAGAATCTGCTTCCTACGGCTTATGTAGAAAAATTCAGCCTGGCGCAATTTAGCGTTCCGCCATTATCTGCACCACTGGTTAGAAAGACCTTTAAGAAATACCACGGGGCTTACCCTGAGGAACTGTATGATACGTTTGCAACCCAGTCTGTGAATGCTGCCAGTATTGGCCAGGTTCACCAGGCAACTAAAGATGGGAAAAAACTTGCTGTGAAAATCCAATATCCGGGGGTTGCAGACAGTATCAGCTCAGATCTTGCGATGGTCAAGCCTATCGCCTTGAGTATGTTCAATATGCAGGGTCAAGATTCTGAAAAATATTTCAAAGAGGTGGAGTCCAAACTTTTGGAGGAAACTGACTATAAGCTTGAATTACAGCAAAGCCGGGAAATCTCTGAAGCCTGTTCAGCAATCGGCAATCTCAGATTCCCGAAATATTATGAAGAACTTTCCAGTGAACGGATTATTACGATGGACTGGATGGAAGGCCGTCACCTGAGCGAGTTTGCAAAGCTAAATACCGATCAGGAAAAGGCTGACAAGATAGGGCAGGCGCTCTGGGATTTCTATATGTTCCAGATCCACGGATTGAAGGCCGTACATGCCGATCCGCATCCCGGTAATTTCCTTGTAGACAAGGACACAAACCTTATTGCCATAGATTTTGGCTGTGTTAAGCGATTGCCTGAAGAATTCTATACCCCGTATTTTGAACTGACCAAAAAAGAGAACTTTGAAAACACTGAATTTTTCAGAGAAAAACTGACGGAATTAGAGATACTGAGACCAGATGATTCAGAAAAGGAAACGAAATATTTTTCTGAGATGTATTATAATATGCTTAGTCTTTTTACAATTCCCTTACAGGCTGAGACATTCAATTTTGCCGATGATGAACTTTTGAACTCCATTGCCGGACTAAGTGAAAGATACAGTATGGATAAAGAGCTTCGAAGAATGAACGGAAACAGGGGGAGTAAACATTTTCTCTATATAAGCAGAACATTTATGGGCTTATATAGTCTTCTGAATGCCCTTGGTGCAAAAATTAAAATTAACTCATACACAAGGTATATAGAATAATTATTGGTTGATTTATTGGTTAGGTTGTGGAAGAGCGCAATTTTCGATTTGGAAAATGCGCTCTTCTTTTTTTATGACCATATAAAAAATACTCCTGTGTGGTCTTAAGTAGATGTTAATCTTTATTATCTTGCGCCTGCACATTTTATTAAATGCTTAATTTTAAAGGAGATAAATTATAATATCATAAAAAATAACATATGTATCAGTCTAAAATTGCCGGATTAGGAAGTTATGTGCCTGAGAATGTAGTGACTAATGATGACCTGGCTAAAATTATGGATACCAATGATGAATGGATCCAGGAACGTACCGGAATCAAAGAAAGAAGGCATATAAAGAAAGGTGATGGTAATACCACTGCCACTATGGGGGTAAAAGCCGCCAAGATCGCAATTGAAAGGGCAGGAATTTCCAAAGATGATATCGAACTAATTGTTTTTGCTACGTTGAGCCCTGATTATTATTTCCCTGGATGTGGAGTTCAGGTACAGGAAATGCTTGATATAAATACTTGCCCGGCTCTTGATGTAAGAAACCAGTGTAGTGGATTTGTCTATGCACTTTCGGTTGCAGACCAATACATAAAAACAGGGATGTATAAGAACGTTCTTGTTATTGGAAGTGAAAACCATAGTGGAGGTCTTGATATGACCACCCGTGGCCGTTCGGTTTCGGTGATTTTTGGAGATGGTGCAGGAGCAGCCGTGCTTAGCAGAAGTGATCATAACGGGCAGGGAATACTGTCTACCCATCTTCATTCAGAAGGGAAACACGCTTTGGAACTTTCCCTTAAGGGGCCAAGTACCAACCATTGGGTGCCGGAGATCATTGCTGAAAATCCTCAGGGAGATGATATTCCTTATTACCCGCATATGAACGGGCAGTTCGTTTTCAAGAATGCCGTAGTTCGTTTTTCTGAAGTGATCAACGAAGGCCTTCAGGCTAACGGGCTTGAAGTGAAAGATATAGATATGTTGATACCGCACCAGGCGAATCTTAGGATCTCTCAGTTCATTCAGCAGAAATTTAAGCTAAGCGATGAGCAGGTATTCAATAATATCCAGAAATATGGAAATACAACTGCAGCCTCTATCCCAATTGCTTTAACCGAAGCCTGGGAAAAGGGTAAGATCAAAGAGGAAGATGTAGTGGTGCTGGCAGCCTTTGGTAGTGGATTTACCTGGGCCAGTGCAATAATAAGCTGGTAAGCATCAAATTCATTTAAATAAAAAAAGCCGTGATCACGGCTTTTTTTATTTTATTTATCGGGAGCCTTTGTAATATTTATAGAGGTCGTAAATCCCAAACAAGACAAAACCTATGGCTAAAATAAGCCTGAAGGTGTCCTTTTCTATAGTGACTGTGTAATCATAGATTCTGTAACTCCCGTACAGCAAAAAGGCAATTCCTAATACAAGATTCCAGATGTTTCTTTTTCCGGTGGGGTTGTTATTCATCTTTGTAATCTTTCGGGAAGGTGGATTTTGCGATTTTCAGAGCTTCGTCATAATGACTTTTTATAACAAATAATTGTACCTGTCCCGGTAAACCGCCTCCGAATCCGGCTCTCAAGCCCGAGTCAAAATCATTTCTTACCCTTGATGAAATCCCGGCTTTGTCAAATAACTCCTGCAGGTACTGTACATTTGTTTCAGAACCTGTATAAACACGTTCATAACTTTCTTCTGTACTCATAATTTGATTGTTTAGTTAGCCTAAATTACAAATTAGCAAGCGGTATTGGGGATATTTTATACTGAAATTAACTTTCTAGGCATTATAATATTTGCTTCGCCATATGGCAGAACTGAAGTTTTTTCCTTTTTTGAATCCGAAGAAAATTGCCAGCCCTGCTATCCATTTGAAGATAAAAAAGAAGATCATAAAAAATTCGGCCGTGGTTTGCCGGTAGGAGAACATTCCTTCAGGAACCATTAAAGCCAGCAAGAAACTGGTGGCAAGAAGAAGAATCGCGAAGTTTTCGAGTGTCTTAAAGGGCCACATGAGTGTTTTTCTTAGGGGATGCAGGTCTCCTCCCCATTTATGCACAAGGTAAAAATAATCATTTCCCATAGGGGCCATCAGTAAGGGATCGTCGGCATTTTCAAGTTTAAATAGTTTGGAAGGAGCAATAATCTTGAAACCTTTCAGACTGATATTATGGTTTTTTTCAATTTCTTTTATTCTGATAAGTGCGTCATAGGGAATTTCTCCTTTAAAATATTTACTATCCAGGAATCTAAGCCTGTAATCTATACAGATCTTTTCAATATCTGATAAATGAAATATTCTTTCAGATTCGAGAAGGTCAAAATTAAAATTATTACTTTCTACGGCATCTCCTTCGGTAAGATTTTCGATTATAGCTACATCACTTATCTCCTGCTCCCTGAAGATATCATTGATTTGGTCAAGCAGATTTTCCTGGCTTATCCTTTTATTCCGGGTTTTGAGTAGTTGCTTTTCGACATTGGTACGGGCAAGATTCCACTTCATTTTCTCTTTCTTTAGCAATCCCCACTAAATTAGGTATTTAACTTTAAAAATACAATTGGTTGTAAGTTGTCAGGAGGGGTTTAACACTAATCCGGCTGTTTGACAAAGGTTAATTTTATCACAACCTGAATGTTTTTGGGAACCTAGCGAAGTCTACCCTATTAACTTTCCGGATAATAAAATAAACCGGTATTGTAAGCAAATCAGAAATTGCGCTCGTTAGATCTAATGTTTTAAATACCATAGTGTATTTTCTCAACGTGGCGGAGGGCAAAATATATTTCTCAAAGAATTTATTCCGGAATTTTACCCTGTCTGAAGATAATGCCAGATTATTGGGAGTAGTTATAAGACGACCGGGGAACGGTCGTTTTTGCATTGTTAAAAATTTTTAAAAGGCCTGGTTTCATTTTTGATTGGGGCCTGCAAACCTTATTTTGATGAAAAATTGCATCTGAAAAAGAATTTATTTATGAAAAAACTGAAATTTCCACTATTGGTATTTATTACCGGATTAGTGATGACTGCTTGCGGCCCTGGAAAGAGTGATTCAAAAAATTCGGCGAAAATGCTTAAGAAATCCGATTCTTATGCCTTCCTGCCTAATAAGGATACCATTATGAGTCGGGATTATGATAACGACAGAATTCACGAGGTTATGGTCGAGACCATAAATTCTAATATGCGAGATGAGGGTTACTACCTGGACACCCTGCAACCCGATGTGCTAATTTATGTGCATACCATGTTCGATGCAAAAGCCGACATTAATGCTAACCCGGTTTATACCGACTATTCGTATTACAGGCCGGGTCATTATATTGGGCCATATTATAAGCCTTATGTCTACGAGAACTACTTTACCATCCAAAGACTGAGTGGTGACAATATAGCTCAGGCTCCTTATCGGGAAAGCTCTCTTGTAATCGACTTTATAAACAGAGAAAATAATAAGATCATTTGGAGAGGGACTAGTTCTGAAGAGATTGAGACCCGAAGAATAGAAAAAGAAGTGAGAAACTATGTAGATGAAATTTTTAAGAAATTCCCCTGATATTTACTCATTTCAGCATAAAAAAAATCCGTGCCCCGGGCACGGATTTTTTTATTTATATGATCAGAATTTTTATCGTAGTTCTGCATTCAGTTCCTTCTCGAAACGATGTTGCAATTTACCCATCATTTTGTCTACCTGTTTATCGGTAAGGGTTTTGTTTTCATCCTGGAATTTAAAACTTACGGCATAACTCTTTTTACCTTCCGGTAGATTCTTTCCCTGGTACACATCAAATAGGTTCACTTCCTTAAGCAGTTTCTTTTCTGTTTGAAGTGCTATTTTCTCGATTTCAGAATAAGTGACCGCTTCATCGATTAACAATGCAAAATCTCTTCTTACTGCCGGATATTTTGGGATAGGAGTGAATTTGTTTTGCTGTGTCTTCGAGACCTCGATCACAGCATCCCAGTTAAAATCGGCAAAGATCACTTCCTGTTCGATATCAAAATGTTTCAGCACTGATTTCTTTACCACGCCGAACTCTACAAGTTTAGACTTGGCAGAACTCATAATTAGGCCTTCCGAGAATACATCAGACTTGAACCCTGAAGTTTTAAGGTTGCTGATTCCTAAACGTTGGAATATAGTGTTGATAACTCCTTTTAGGTAAAAGAAGTTACCGGTAGCGGGAGTAGAGTTCCAGCCTTCCTTATTTCGGTTGCCCGTTACAAACATAGAAAGGTGTTTGTTCTCCGATCTTCCGCTTACATAGTTGTGGTATGTTTTTCCGAATTCGAAAAGTTTAAGATCATTCTTTTTTCGGTTAATATTATAGCTTACCGTTTCCAGGCCTGAAAATAGCAAAGACTGTCTCATAACTGACAGATCCTGACTTAACGGATTAAGCATCTCAACATTGTATTCCTCCTTCAGCTGCTCGCTGAGTTTGTTATATGCCGGAGTGGTAAGCGAATTGGCCATAGTTTCATAGAAGCCCTGACCCACCAACTGATTGGCAATTAGGTTCTGAAGTTTATAATCTTCGAATTTTGAAGAATTGGCTACAGAAGCATTCAGTTTTTCGCTGAATTTGATATTGTTATAACCGTATACCCTCAAAATCTCCTCAATAACATCAGACTCGCGCTGCACATCTACTCTGTAAGAGGGGATGGTAAGTCCCATTCCTGTTTCGGTTACATTGTTTACTCTTATCTCTAAAGAAGCAAGTATAGACTTGATGGTTTCTTCCTGAAGGTTTTCGCCAATGAGCTTATTTACCTTATCGAAGGTCAGGAAAACCTGGAAATCTTCGATCTTTTTGAAATACAGGTCATCAATATCGCTGGTGATTTCTCCCCCGGCGATCTCGGTGATAAGTAATGCCGCTCTTTTTAAGGCATATTCAGTGATATTCGGGTCGATCCCTCTTTCAAACCTGAAAGAAGCATCGGTGTTCAATCCGTGTCTTTTGGCGGTTTTCCTAACGCTTACCGGGTTAAAGTAGGCGCTTTCAAGAAATACTTTAGTGGTTTCCCTGGTTACCCCGCTGCCAAGACCTCCAAATACACCCGCTATACAAAGTGGTTTTTCGGTATCACAGATCATCAGGTCCTCTTCGTGCAACTCTCTTTCCACTTCATCCAGAGTGACGAATTTTGTGCCCGATTTAAGTGTTTTTACGTGAATTTCGTTTCCTGTAATCTTAGCTGCATCAAAAGCATGTAGCGGTTGTCCCAGCTCGTGCATCACATAATTGGTGGCATCAACAATATTGTTCTTAGGAGTGATACCTATAGCTTTTAACCTGTTTTGAAGCCATTTTGGAGAGTCTGTAACTTTTACTTCAGAAAGAGTAACTCCGCAATATCTTGGGGCAAGGTTAGAGTCTTCAACCTGAATTGGGATCTTAAGGCTTCGGTTGTCAACATGAAAACTACTTACCGAGGGAGTGATTAGTTCCAGGTTAGAGCCTTTTTGCTGATATCCGGCTTTAAGATCTCTGGCAACACCCCAGTGGCTCATTGCATCAGCCCTGTTGGGAGTTAACCCGATCTCGAATACGTGATCATTCTCGATCTCAAAAATTTCGGCTACCGGAGTACCGGGAATAAGGTCATCTTTCATCACCATAATTCCCTCGTGGCTGCTTCCAAGACCCAGTTCTTTTTCAGAACAAATCATTCCATAGCTGGCTTCCCCGCGAATTTTTCCTTTTTTGATCTTCCATTCTTCTCCATTCTCATCGTAAAGGGTAGTGCCTATGGTGGCCACAGGAACCTTTTGTCCAGCCCCTATGTTTGGGGCGCCGCAAACGATCTGTACCTGCTCGCCATTCCCCAGGTCTACCGTGGTAAGCTGAAGCTTATCGGCATTGGGGTGAGCCTCACAGCTTAATACGTGCCCTACCACTATGCCTTCAAGGCCTCCCTTTATACTCTGAAAACTTTGAATCCCTTCCACTTCAAGACCGAGGTCGGTCAATAATTCTCCTGTCTTTTCAGGATCTTCCGGAAGTTTTATGAATTGCGTTAGCCAGTTATATGAAATTTTCATCGAAATATTTTTACAAGCTGCAAAGATAACATTACCAAAAGTTTTGGCATAATCTGAGATTTTAATTTTAAGGGAAATTCCAGGTTAAACATAAAAAAGGAAGACCCTAAAGTCTTCCTTTTCATTTTTGAAGCATTACAATCCATAGTTCCGGCATTATCCTCCGGACCTTTTCTTCATTTTGCTCCAGAATCAACCATTCTAATGGTAGGATTTAATATGTACTGAAAATCTTTTTTAATTGGTTTTTTTCAGGGAATTTATTCGCTGGATTTCTTCATATCCAGTAATGCAACTTTTTCCCAGTCTCCCGAATCTTTGCTTTCCATAATAATCCAGGACATCGCTCCGTCTTTCCTTTCGATCTGATGTTTTGCCTTCTTCATTTTCCCATCACTGTCTTCATAAGTTTCGGTTAGAACAAAATTACCATCTCCTTTATCTTCCAGCTCCATAGTAGAGATACGGATCCCGCTTAACTGGTTAGGGTTGATATAGGCTACATCATAATTATCATCAATGGCATCGTAGATCATAATTCGTTTGGCAACAAGTTCCTTTTGCTGGTTATAATGTTTTATGGTAAGCATAGTTTTGTCTTCGTTCAAGTTAGCCTTGTCATAGCCACTCCAGCCGCCAGCTTCATTACCATCTTCAAAACGGGTGAAATTAACATCCCAGTCTCCGGCCAGGAATTTGAATTTGTTATGCTTGTTCTCAAGTTTTGCCATTTTCCCTTTTGAAGCTCTCATCATATTTCTTCGGTCATCAGCATCCTGAATCTTTTCAGCCAATTGTGCTGCTTTTTTATAGTGTTTGATAGCCTTTTCTTTGTCTCCCTTTTCTGAAAGAAGATCGGCATAGGAATCGTGCGGATTGGCTTCTTCGGGATACTCATCTATCTGGGCTAGAAAAACCTTTTCTGCGGCATCAAGATCCTTTTCATCGCTCATAAGGCGATACCCCAAAATGTTTAAGGGTTCTGAAAGACTTGTATAGGCATCGCCCTTGGCCTCACTTTTTTCATACATTATAAGGGCTTTTTCGACCCCGTTGGCTTTGTATTCCTTGAACAGGTCGTCAATAAGCTTATCATCCTGATCCTGAGCAAAAGCAATGCCTACAAAAAAAATAAGCATAAAGCTTATTACTCCTTTAATCTTTAAGTTAGTGTACATAATATTCGATCTTTAGTTGGTTAATGCTTTTAAATTTACATACTTAATTGCAATTTTATTTGTTGTGACCCAGAGGTTTATAGTGTTTTTGTAGTAGTTATTTTTAAAAATACTTAGAAGTTAGTCAGCTATTTTGCGGCACAAACATAGATGGGATAAAGCTTCGTTGAATTTTTCTGGTCTCCTGATTTCAGAACAGCTGATAAAGTCCAGGCCAATAGGAGTACATAAAATTGGGGGAAATCCCTTAGAAAAAAGCAGGTCAGGATCAAATAAAAAAGGGTCGAAACCGACCCTTTTATTGATTTTAATAGATTGAGGTTTTAGTTTTCTTCATCACATACCGAGCCCTCATTAAAAGCTTCTAATTGATCTTTTACATTATTGATCTCAGCTTTGGTATAGCTTTCGGGATCTGACACCATCATATCTGCTACTTCAATAATTTCTTCGATTTCAGAGTTGCCGGCACCGTTGGCAACATTCAGTTTTGCGGTTATTAAATGATGGGTAAGGGTAGTAATGGCATCACCTTTATCAGGCTGCGTATTCATTAATGCAAGTAAATATTCCTTATCCCAGGTAGTGCCTCCCAGGCTTAACTCTTCAACCGGCCACATTTCTTCGTGGTTTTTCCAGTAGCCAAAGCCATAGGTGCAGATTTCGCAAGCAGCTGTAGAGCAGAAGAAGACTTCAGACCAGTCGCTCTTTTTGAAGTCACCTCCGGAATTCTTTGCACGTATCTTAAAAACAAATTCCTGGCCACATTCCAATGGCATAGTGCAATCCATACCAGAATCTTCAAAATGCTCTTCAAGGAATAGAGGTAATTCATCTCCGGCTTCAAGCCCGTAGTTGTTATTGTTGTTGGATGCAAGGCCGACTCCGCATGCATACTCCTCATTCCAGCCATAGGTGTCATAACTATCCTTAGTCATCCAGTGCAGGTCGAATCCACCCATTGCTCCGGTTTCCCCGGGGGTGATCACCAGCTCTAAACTGGTCTGGGTTGTGGCATCTCCGCAACTAATACTGGGAGGCAAAAAGTCTGGCTTGTCGTTCTGAACATTGGTTTTGGCGTCATAACTTTCAATCGATTCCTGGGAGTTTTCGAGAGGATCAACTGAACAGCCTGTAATTCCCGCCCCAAGAATTATTAAGCATAATAATTTTTTCATAATAATAAGAATTTAAGGTTGTTAGGATGAAATTACGCAATTTGGGGGATAACCCGTATTGCGAATACTGTAAAATCGATGTAAACCTTAAAAACTCGATATCAGTAAGTTAGCTGATATAATTCCAGATATTTTTATGCTTGGCAAGCTGGGAGTAGGTGTGTCTTAGACGAAGGTTTTTTTCAGATTCCAGGTTAGGATCTTCTGTAAGTACTTTCTTGGCATAGTACCGTGCGGTTTTTAGGATCGCATTGTCCTTAACAATGTCGGCGATCTTCAGGTTAAGAACACCGCTCTGCTGGGTTCCCATAAGGTCGCCGGGGCCGCGGAGTTTCAGGTCCACTTCGGCGATCTCAAATCCGTCGTTGGTGCCAGTCATTGTTTCCAGCCTCGTCTTACTGTCGTTAGATAATTTATGGCCGGTCATCAGGATACAGTAACTTTGTTCGGCTCCACGACCCACGCGACCGCGAAGCTGGTGTAACTGAGACAGACCAAAGCGCTCTGCACTCTCAATGATCATCACGCTGGCATTAGGGACATTAACTCCCACTTCTATAACGGTTGTGGCTACCATAATTTGCGTTTCCCCCCTGGCAAACCTGTCCATCTCATAATCTTTGTCTTCCGCCTTCATCTGCCCGTGCACTATCGAGATCTGATAATCCGGAAATTCTCTGGCGATACTTTCATAACCGTCCATAAGATCCTTGTAATCCATTTTTTCAGATTCCTGAATTAGCGGATATACCACGTAGACCTGTCTTCCTTTCCCGATCTCATCTTTCAGGAACCTGAAGACCTTAAGACGGTTACTGTCAAAGCGATGCACGGTTTTGATAGGTTTTCTTCCGGGCGGGAGTTCATCGATCACCGAAATATCCAGGTCTCCGTAGAGGCTCATCGCCAGGGTACGCGGAATTGGCGTGGCGGTCATCACCAGGATATGCGGCGGAACAGTGTTCTTTCTCCATAATTTGGAGCGTTGGGCAACCCCAAACCGGTGCTGCTCGTCTATAATCGCAAGCCCGAGATTCCTGAACCGGACCTTGTCTTCCAGCAAAGCGTGGGTACCAATAATGATATTGATCTCCCCGTTCTCCAGGCCTTCGTGAATTTCCTTTCTTTCCGCCTTTTTTGAAGAACCGGTAAGCAGCCTGATATTCACCGGCAGGTTTTCACAAAGCTCTGTAAGACCGTTAAAATGTTGTACGGCGAGGATTTCTGTGGGAGCCATCAAACAGGCCTGGAAATCATTGCCCAGGGCAATAAGCATAGCCATTAGGGCGACTATCGTTTTTCCTGAACCCACATCTCCCTGGAGGAGGCGGTTCATTTGTGCCCCGCTTCCCAGGTCGCTCCTTATTTCCTTGATCACCCTTTTCTGTGCATCTGTGAGCTCGAATGGCAGGTGATTATTATAGAATTCCTCAAAATTGCTCCCTATCTCCTCAAATACGAATCCCTTGATCTTCTGCTTCTGCAGCATATTTTTCCTGAGCAGTTGCAGCTGTATATAGAATAACTCCTCGAATTTCAGCCGGAATTGCGCCTTGGTAAGCAGTTCCTGGCTTTTAGGGAAATGAACGTTGAACATCGCTTCGGCCCGGGGGATGAGTTTGAGCTCTTCCCTGAGTTCATCGGTAAGGGTATCATAAAAACGAGCCTTGGTCTCAATGAACAGCTGCTGCATCAGTTTATTGATCACCCTGTTGGAGATACCGCTCTTCGCCAGCTTTTCGGTAGAAGGGTACACGGGTTGCATCGCGGTGCGTAGCTGTTTTTTGTATTCCTCAACCGGTTCCATTTCAGGATGCGGCATACTGAAGACGCCGCTGTACCAGTTCGTTTTTCCGAAGATCACATAAGGAGTGTTAAGCTTCAGGTTTTCCCTTATCCATTTATGTCCCCTGAACCATACCAGCTCCATTTTCCCGGTTTCATCCACGAAATCGGCCACCAGACGTTTTCCCCTTTTTTGCTCAACTGTTTTTATATGGGTTATTTTTCCCACCACCTGCACTTCGGCCGAATTCCGCTGTAATTGGCTGATCTTGTAAAAGCGAGTTTTATCGATATACCGGTTCGGGAAAAAGTTGATGAGGTCCTGGTAGGTATGAATGCCAATCTCTTTCCGCAACAGGTCTGCACGGTTAGGGCCAACACCTTTAAGATAGTCTATGGGGGTTTGCAGAATGTTCGCATCCATAAGGGCGAAGATATTAAAATGGGCCTTAATCTCAACACCCGGAACAAAAATTTGACATTGACAATGGAGCCGGAAAAGCAAAGCTTTTTGTAATTTGCTGCAATATCAAAGAAAACCAATGAAATATTTTTTGCCCGCCTTATACCTGCTTTTCGTTTTTTCCGCCTACTCCCAAAACGGAACCGAAATTTCACAAATAGAGAAGGTCGATTTTAAGAAGGCTGCAGCTCAATTAAGAATCTTGCCTGAAAAGATGAAAGTAGAAGGGAAGGTAAGCTATGTTTTTGATGTGCTGCAGGAGGCAGATTCCATTTATATAGATGCCAGGAATATGAAATTCGAAGAACTTGAGCTGAATGGAAAGCCGGTGGAATATACCAATACAGGAAGCAGGCTTTGGCTAAGGTCAGATTTTAAAATTTCGGAAAATAACAACCTGAGCTTAAAATATGAAGTAAGCCCTTCTCAAACAATGTATTTTGTAAACTGGGACCTCCCTGAAAACATCGAAGCGAACCGGCAGGTATGGACGCAAGGGCAGGGGAAATATACTTCTTACTGGCTGCCGAGTTTTGATGATATGAAGGAGAAGCTTGAATTCGACCTGAGCTTCGATTTTAAAAAGGGTTATCAGCTCGTTGCTAACGGGGTACTTCAGGAGAAACTTCAGCTCAATGACTCGATCACCAGATGGGAATTTGATATGCAAAAGCCTATGAGCAGTTACCTTGTCGCGGTGGCGACGGGCGATTTTATGAGCGATAAATTTGTAGGTGATTCAGGAGTTCCTGTGCAGCTTTATTACCTTCCGCAGGATTCGGCTAAAGCAGAGCCAACCTATCGCTATTCAGATAGGATATTCAGTTTTATTGAAAAGGAGATTGGGGTAGATTACCCCTGGCAGAACTACAAGCAAATTCCAGTGCAGGATTTTCTGTATGCAGGGATGGAAAACACAGGCACCACTATCTTCGCTAATTCATTAATGACCGATTCCATTGGATTCAAAGATCGCAATTATGTGAATGTGAATGCCCACGAGCTGGCCCACCAGTGGTTCGGGAACCTGGTCACAGAAACCGAAAGCAAGCACCACTGGCTTCACGAGGGGTTTGCGACCTATTACGCTTTGCTGGCCGAGCGTGAAATTTTCGGCGATGATTATTATTACTGGAAGCTTTATGAAACTGCCGAGCAGCTTAAAGAATTGAGCGATGATGGAAAGGGAGAGGCATTGCTGAACCCGAATGCAAGTTCCCTCACCTTCTATCAGAAAGGAGCCTGGGCTTTGCATATGCTCCGGGAGAAGGTAGGGGATGAGGCTTTTAGGGCTGCTGTGAAGAGCTACCTTGAGAAATATAAATTCAGCAATGTGGTTACGGAAGATTTCCTGGCTGAGGTTGAAAAAACTTCAGGACAGGATTTGTCTGGTTTTAGGAAGAACTGGCTGGAACAATCTGCTTTTAAGGCAAACGCAGCGCTGAATTCCTTGAAGAATTCAGAATTCATTAAAAGCCTTCTTGAAATTGCGGCTTTAAGGGAAGTTCCTTTTTCTCAAAAATCTGAAAAGCTTTCGGAAGCTCTCGATTTTCCGGTAAACGATTATATAGGCCAGGAAGTGGTGATCCAGCTGGCAGGGGAAGATTCTCCCGAAACCATAGGGCTTTACAAGAAAGCCTTCGATTCTAACAATATATTTGTTCGCCAGGTGATTGCAATGAGTATGGACCAGATCCCGTTGTCGCTAAAGAGTGAATATGAATCTTTGCTGGAGGATGAGTCTTACCTGACCAAAGAAGCTGCTCTTTTCAGCCTTTGGATGCAGTTTCCCGAAGACCAGGGGAGGTACCTTGAAAAGACTAAGGGAATTGAGGGTTTTTACAACAAGAATGTCAGGATGCTTTGGCTGGCATTAAACCTGGCTACACCGTCATACCAGTCTAATAAAAAGCAACAGGTCTACAAGGAACTTTCAGGATACACCGCAACCAGGTTTCCGGTGGAAATGAGGGAAAATGCCTTCGGATACCTTTATCAGTTAGATGCGTTTAGTGAGCAAAATCTGCTGGACCTATTGGAGGGTACTCAGCATTTTAATCGAAAATTCAGGAACTTCAGCCGTGAATTGCTCGAAGAGTTGCTTAAATCGCAGGAATATCAGGAAAAATATGTAGCTTTAAGTAAGGCTTTGCCTGAGAGTCAGCAAAACTATCTAAACCAAAAACTGAGCAATTAATGCGAGCCCTCATTATATCTGGAGGTGGAAGTAAAGGCGCCTTTGCCGGGGGGGTGGCTCAGTATTTAATTGAGGAACTCGGTCGTGATTATGACCTGTATCTGGGAACCTCTACGGGAAGCCTGCTGATCTCCCATCTTGCTCTCAAGAAACCTGAAAAAGTAAAAAAAGTCTATACTTCGGTTAATCAGGATAGTATTTTTAGTAACCGGCCCTTCCTGGTAAGGAGAAAACACGGTTATGACCAGATAAGCATTAATCACTTTAAGGTGCTGCGCAATTTTTTAAGAGGGAAGAAAACCTTCGGGGAAAGCAAGAATCTTCATAAACTTATTTTGGAAACCCTTACCCGTGAAGAATTCTACAGGCTGAAGGGGATGAAGAAGGATATCGTGGTTACGGTTTCCAATATCTCTATGAATGAGACCGAATTTAAGTCGATAAAAGACTTCGATTATGAAGAGTTTTGTGAGTGGATCTGGATTTCCTGTAATTATACGCCCTTTATGAGCCTTGTTAGAAAAGATGGCTGCGAATATGCTGATGGTGGCTATGGTTCTATGATCCCCATTGAAGAAGCAATAAAAAGAGGGGCAACAGAGATAGACGCTATTATATTAAAAACCGAGGTGACACATTTTAACCGTTTACCTTCTAAAAATGTTTTTGCACTCATAACAAATCTCTTTGGTTTTATGCTGGACAGGATTGAAAGGCAGAATATTCAGATCGGGAAATTTATGGCAAATAACAAAGATGTGATCATAAATTTTTATTATACTCCTACGGTATTAACCACGAATTCACTTATTTTTGATGAAGAGAAGATGACGAGATGGTGGGAGAGCGGATTCAGTTATGCCCGCCATAAGAATGAAGAACTTAACCAAATTGAGCCCTAATGCGAGCATTGGTAATTTCAGGAGGGGGCAGCAAAGGCGCTTTTGCCGGGGGCGTTGCCCAATATCTAATAGAAGAGGAAAAGAAAAAATATGATCTTTACCTGGGGACTTCTACCGGAAGCCTTCTTATCCCTCACCTGGCTAACGGAAACATCAGTAAAGTTTACGACATTTATACAAATGTGAATCAGCGTAAGATCTTTAGCGTGAACCCTTTTGTCGTTAAGAAAAAGGAAGGTCGGGAATATGTTACCATTAACTACTTTAATATGTTCTGGCAATTCATCAGAAAAAAAAGGACTTTTGGGGAAAGCCAGCACCTGCGAAAGCATATAAAACGTAATTTTTCTGAAGAGAATTTCGAGGAGTTACAGTCTATGGTGAAAGATGTAGTGGTTACGGTTTCGAACCTGTCCAAGAACAGGGTGGAGTATAAGTCTATTCACGATTTTTCTTATGAAGATTTCTGTGACTGGATCTGGATTAGCTGTAACTACATCCCCTTTATGAGCCTTGCAACAAAAGACGGCTTTGAATATGCCGATGGCGGCCTTGGCTGTGTTGTACCGATCCGGGAGGCTATAAAACGTGGGGCTACAGAGGTAGATGCCATCATCCTGGAGGCCGAAAATATGGAGTATAACAAAGTGCTCGGTAAAAATCCGTTTTCGCTAATGATTAATCTTTTTGGATTTTTGCTGGATCAGGTAGAATATCACGATATCGTTGAGGGGAAGTTAGCAGCGCTTAACAAAAAAGTTAAGCTTAACACATATTACACGCCAACGAAATTAACTGAAAACTCTCTTGTGTTCAACAAAAAGCTGATGACCGAGTGGTGGCAACAAGGCCACGATCACGCCCGGGAAAAACATCAGCAAAGACTCGCCCAGTCCAAGAAGAGTTTTCTTGGACTGTTCTAGATCAGTTCTCTTACCTCTTTTTTGATATAGGCAAGTGCAGCTTCGGTAGGAGCCTGCTTCTCCATAAGGTTGGTCAGTATCACTTCTCTTAGTTTATCGGCGTCGGTCACTTCTTCCTGTTGATTTGCTTTTCTGATTAGAGCGATAGTGGCATTTTTAGCAGTTTTGATATAATCCCAGCACTCCAGGCTCAGATAGATCTGTTGGGCTAAATTATGTTCAAATTCCTGCTCAATAGTTCTTATCAACAGGCTTTCGTATGCCTTATTATCTTCGGAAGTCGGTTTAACCCGAAAAAGGATCTTGCCGGGAGAAATTCGCTCCAGGAACAGGGCCATTCTTTCATAGGCCTGAAGTTTGATCGGTAGTGCGGTTCGTTGATTTTCCCTGATAATTTTAAAACGCCTGTGCCTCTCTTCGGTTTTGGCATTGGTATGGAAAAAGTAATAAGCCACAGCTCCTACAACCAGAGCGGGCAGAATATTGAATAATATCAGGCTAATGTCTATTTGATTCATCTGTTTTCAGACTTGATTAGTGTTAACTTATCCCGGGCTTCAAGCGAGCCCCTTATTATGGACCGAAAGTTACTTTTTCTTTATTTGTTGAAAAAGTAACTTTCGGTTTTTTGTAAATATAACCAGTCTTTAATGGTTATCCAGATAGTCTAAAGCTAACTGGGTCATTGTCTTAACCCCCAGTAAAAGTCCGCTTTCGTCAATATAGAAATCGGGAGTGTGGTGCGGAGCAGGTGCGGTAGAGTCTAAGGGTCTTCCGCCAAGGAAGAAATAAAAACCGGGCACTTCTTCCTGAAAGAATGAAAAATCTTCTCCTCCTGTGGTGGCTTTTCGTAATTGCACATTTTCTTCTCCTGCAACTTTTTGAAGGGTGGGCAGCATTTTAGCCGTTAGGTCCGGGTCGTTATAGGTGATCGCCGTATTGTTCTGGATCTCGATACTGGCTTCGGCACCGTAGGCTTCTGCGAGTTTCGGAACCATTTCTCTCATTCTTCTCAAGATAAGCTCTTTCATATCAGGGTCAAGCGTTCTTACCGTCCCAATCATTTCAACAGATTCCGGGATAATATTAAAGCGAACGCCTCCTGAGATTTTTCCTACAGTGATTACCGCTGCCGCATCTACAAGCTTAGCTTCACGGCTGATAATGGTTTGCAGTCCGTCTATGATCTTGGCCGAGATCATTACAGGATCGGTGCCGCTCCAGGGGGCCGAACCGTGAGTTTGCTTGCCTTTCACATTGATCACAAACCGCTCTACCGCGGCCATTGTTCCCTCAGGTTTGTATTTGATGGTTCCCACGGGGATCTCTGAATTAATATGAAGCCCAAAGATTGCATCCACATCAGGCTTTTTAAGAACCCCCTCCTTGATCATTAGCGATGCTCCGCCTTCTTCTCCCGGCGGCGAACCTTCTTCTGCCGGTTGAAATATGAATTTCACGGTTCCGTTGATCTTATCTTTATTTTCTGAAAGTATTTCAGCCACCCCCATTAAAATGGCGGTATGCGTATCATGTCCGCAGGCGTGCATAACGCCGGTTTTAGATCCCAGGAATTCCGCAGTAACCTCCGATTTGAATTCAAGGTCATTTCTTTCGGTTACCGGAAGCGCGTCTATATCTGCACGCAGAGCGACAGTTTTACCAGGGTTATCTCCTTTTAAAACACCTACAACCCCTGTTTTTGCAACTCCGGTTTGAGTTTCTATCCCAAGACTGTTCAGGTGTTTGGCGATTTTTTCAGCCGTTTTGAATTCCCGATTAGAAAGTTCCGGGTTTTGGTGAATATCTCTTCTCCATTCAATAACCTGGTCCTCTATATTTTCAAATTGCGAATCGGGGATATTATTGGTCTGAGCTGAAATACTTAGTCCTGCTAGAAGCAAGCTTAAGCTTAAAATATTTTTCATAAACAGGTTTTTAAAAATTTATAAGTCGGTATTCGTTATTCTGAAGCTGCACCAGGGCGGTCATTGCTGAAAGTGCAATTTCAGCCTCCTTATGGGCATTGGTTCTTGAGATGTTATTATGCTTAGCCGATTGGCCACAGAGGATTATCTTTACGCCATTTTCGGCAAGCTTATTTAAAAGATCTGTATTCGGGTTTGCTTCCAGATCGGTATCCGGGTGCCTTTCGATATAAGCTTTGTCTTTGGTGACATCGTTTATGGCACCGCCGTGAATTACCAGTGCTACTTCCAGGTTTTCAGGAGGAAATCCGGCATCAACATGCAGGTTCAGAAATCGTGCTGCCACTTCAAAAAGCCTGTTGGGTTTTGCCGGGTCTTCAAAACTCCTGGCTACATCAAAAACCACCTTAAGAGTAGTAGTGGTGTCTGTCTTGAATCCGGGATTTTCAACTTTGTAGAAAGAGCCGTAATCTTCTATTACTTCTCCTTTTTGAAGCTCCTGGGAAATTAAGATATGTGAAAAGAACAGGCTGAACAGAAATGCGGTTAATTTCATATTTGGGTTATATTGGGCTTTGATGAAAAATATCTTTTAAAGATATTAAAATCTTAAACATTGCGGGTGGCTTTTTTCAAAACTAATCCCTTTCACGGTTTCCTAATTGGGCCATTTTGGTTAAATTCACCGCACTAAAAAAAGGAGGAAATTGGAAGCTTATTTAGCCGAATTGAATGACGCACAGCGTGCTCCCGTATTACAGAAAGACGGGGCGATGATCGTAATTGCCGGAGCAGGATCCGGAAAAACCAGGGTGCTTACCTACAGGATCGCTTACCTGATGAACCAGGGAGTAGATCCGTTTAATATTCTTGCACTTACCTTTACCAATAAGGCGGCGAGGGAGATGAAGCATCGTATTTCCCAGATCGTGGGGAGCAGCGAGGCAAAGAACCTTTGGATGGGAACTTTTCACTCCATTTTCGCAAAAATGCTGAGGTTTGAAGCCGATAAACTGGGGTATCCCTCCAATTTCACTATTTATGATACCCAGGATTCACAGAGTGTGATAAGGGCGATCATAAAAGATATGCAGCTGGATAAGGATGTATATAAATACAAACAGGTTTACAGCCGAATTTCTTCGTACAAAAACAGTCTGATCACCGTTAAGGCTTATTTCCAGAACCCTGAGTTGAAGGAGGCAGATGCGATGGCCAAAAAGCCCAGGATGGGGGAGATCTATAAGGCATATGTAGACCGTTGTTTTAAGGCGGGAGCAATGGATTTTGATGACCTGCTTTTAAAAACGAACGAACTGCTGAATCGTTTTCCAGATGTGCTTCATAAGTATCAGAACAGGTTTCGCTATATTCTTGTAGATGAGTACCAGGATACCAATCACTCTCAGTATCTTATTGTAAAAGCATTATCTGATAAGTTTCAGAATATTTGCGTGGTAGGAGATGATGCCCAGAGTATCTATGCCTTCCGCGGAGCGAATATTAACAATATTCTGAATTTCCAGAAGGATTATGATAATGTTCAGATGTACCGCCTGGAGCAGAATTACCGTTCTACCAAGAACATTGTGAATGCAGCGAACTCGGTTATCGATAAGAACCAGACCAAGCTGGAGAAGGTGGTTTGGACGGCTAACGATGACGGTCCAAAGATCGTGGTGAATCGCTTGCTCACCGATGGGGAAGAGGGAAGATTTGTAGCCAGTTCCATTTTTGAGACAAAGATGCAGAATCAGTTGAATAATGACGATTTTGCCATATTATACCGTACCAATGCCCAGAGCAGGGCAATGGAGGATGCGCTTAGGAAGAAGGACATCCCTTACCGGATCTATGGAGGGCTTTCGTTTTATCAGCGTAAAGAGATTAAGGATGTTCTTTCATACTTGAGATTACTTATTAATCCCAAGGATGAGGAGGCATTGAAGCGGGTGATCAATTACCCTACCCGGGGAATTGGGCAGACCACAATGGACAGGCTGGGCATAGCGGCTAATCAATACGGAAAGTCAATGTTTGAAGTGATCGAAAACCTGGATCACCTGGATTTAAAGATCAACAAAAGCACACGTACCAAGCTTGATAATTTTGTGAATATGATCAAGCATTTTACGATCCTTAGTGAAAATGCCGATGCCTATACTGTAGCCGATACTGTTGCGAAGAAGACAGGCTTGCTTCAGGAATTAAAAAAAGACGGGACTCCTGAAGGAATTGCCAGAATAGAGAATATTGAAGAATTGCTGAACGGGGTGAAGGATTTTGTGGAAGGACAGAAAGAGCTGGCCGATGCCAGTGGATCCCTTTCGGAGTTCCTTGAAGATGTAGCTCTTGCCACAGATATGGATAAGGACACCTCAGACGATAACAAGGTGGCGCTAATGACCATTCATCTTGCCAAGGGGCTGGAATTTCCTTATGTGTATATTGTGGGGATGGAAGAAGATCTCTTCCCTTCAGCAATGAGTATGAATACCCGTAGTGAACTGGAAGAAGAGCGACGTCTCTTTTACGTGGCCCTTACCAGGGCTGAAAAGCAGGCATATTTAACCTATACCCAGTCCAGGTATCGTTGGGGGAAACTGGTAGATGCCGAGCCAAGCCGTTTTATAGAAGAGATCGATGACCAGTTCAAGGATTATATGATTCCTCAGGATGATTATAAATACAAGCCCCTGATAGATACAGATATTTTTGGGGATGATGTAGATAAAAGCAAACTGAGACAAACAAAACCTAAGAACGGAACCCCGCCGCCATCCCATAAACCAACCGAACAGCAATTGCGAAAATTGCGCAAAATGAAGCCGGCTTCGAGTGAACCTGCAAAAGCCACTAATAATATTCAGCTTGAAGCGGGGAATGAAGTTGAGCATATGAGATTCGGAAAAGGTAAGGTTCTTAAGATAGACGGAGTTGGGCAGGATAAAAAAGCCGAGATAGATTTTGAGAACGGCGGCATTAAAAAACTGCTGTTGCGTTTCGCAAAACTTAAAGTTTTGTCATAGATAGGATTTCAGTTAAACTTCTGTTATTTAAAGCCGCTTTTAGCGGCTTTCTTTTTATTTTCAAAAGAGATATCAGGGGGTGGAAGCCCGGTAAGGAATGAAACGACCAGAAAAGAGGAATTAAATAAAGCCCTGATATTGACAAGGAAGCTGGATTTAATCCTCGGATATTCGGGAGAGAAGCAGGGCCTGCTCTTAAAATCTTTTACGAGGTTAAATAATCTCCTAATTTTCGTAACTTCTAAGGTGTATTAAAAAATCAAAATTATGGCTGAACTATTAAGAATTTATGAGGAAAACCCAAGTCAGAAACATATTAATAAAGTTGTAGAAACCCTCCGTAACGGTGGGCTTGTTATTTATCCTACCGATACCGTTTACGGATTGGGGTGCGATATCACCAATAACAACGCTCTTGAAAAGATTGCCCAGATAAAGGGAGTCAAGCTGGAAAAAGCAAATTTTTCCTTTATCTGTGAAGATTTGAGTAATTTATCTGATTATGTGAAGCAGATCGATTCGCCAACTTTTAAGATCCTGAAGCGTACCCTGCCCGGACCTTATACCTTTGTCCTTCCCGGAAATAATAACCTGCCTACGGTATTTAAGAAAAAGAAGACCGTAGGAATAAGGGTGCCCGATAATAATATTTGTAAAGCGATAGTTAAGGCTCTTGGCAACCCTATAGTTTCGACTTCTATAAGAGATGAGGATGAGGTGCTTGAATACACCACAGACCCTGAACTAATAAGAGAAAAGTGGGATAATCTTGTCGATATCGTGATAGATGGTGGTTATGGTGATAATATACCTTCAACGGTAATAGATCTAACCACTCCGGAACCCGAGGTGATAAGAGAAGGAAAGGGAAGTGTGGAGATTATGTAGGCTAGAAGAAAAATAGAGAAGGCTATGAAATAAAAAACCCCGCTTTTGCGGGGTTTTTCTATCTTAAGAAAGATAAATATTAGTTGTTTGCAGCTTTAGAAGCTTCTTTCATTCCTTCCTCGATCATTCCGTAGAATTGGTCAAGTTTTGGAAGTACTACGATACGGGTTCTTCTGTTCTTAGCTCTTCCCTCTGCAGTTTCGTTGTCGGCAACAGGTATATAGTAACTTCTACCAGCAGCAGTCATACGTTTTGGCGCTACACCAAATTCATCCTGTAGGATACGTACTACTGAAGTAGCTCTCTTTACACTAAGATCCCAGTTGTCTTCAATACAGTTTGTGCTGATCGCTTTGTCATCAGTGTGACCTTCAACCATAAAGTCGATGTCCGGCTTGTTCTTCACAACGGTAGCAACTTTACCAAGTACTTCTTTTGCTCTGTCTGATACGTTGTAACGACCACTATCGAATAATAGTTTGTCAGAAATAGATACGTAAACAACACCTTTTTCAACGTTGATCTCGATGTCTTCATCGTTGATGTTACCTAGAGCTCCTTTCAGGCTGGTAACAAGTGCTAAAGTAACAGAGTCTTTTTTATTGATGGCATCACGCATTTTCTGGATGGCCAAATCTTTTTCTTTGATGCTCTCAAGAGAACGCTCAAGGTTTTCAGCTTCTTTCTTAGATAAAGTAGCCAAGTCACCAACGTTGTTTAGTAGGGCTGCATTGGTGTTGTTCAACCTTGTAATTTGCTGGTTAAGGTTCTGCTTATCTTCTAAACAAGCATTTAGCTTAACTGTAGCGGTATTTAGTTCGTCCTGAGTTTTTTGTTGCTTGGCTTCCAGTTCTGCATATTTTTTCTGCGAAACACAGGAAGAAAGCAACAGTGCAGCTGTCGCTGACAAAAGCATGATTTTTTTCATAACTCGTATTATATTATTAATGTTAGATGTTCCAAAAGTATCAAAAAAAAATAAAGCTAAAAAGCCGTATTAACATTACTTTATATAAGATTTCTATAAAGAAGTGAATTTGGTTTTCTTTCTGATAAAATAGGACCAGACTATAGACTCTAATTTGTAGTACCTGAGTTTTTTGGGAGTGCTTTTTCTTTTTCGGAACATCTCACTAAAATGCCTGTAAAAACTAAAATGCGCCCTCATAATTGCAAAGAAATGGCTGAACTTTCCTTGGGTTAAAAACCTGATTCCCGCAAGCCCGTCCAGAAGCATTCTTATGAGCAGAATGCTGTAAAGCTGTGGTGAAGGAACATTTTTTAAGATGAGAAATAAACTATTACGGAAGTTGAAGAAAGTCTTTCGTGGGTTCATTGTATCTAAAGTGGCTCCCCCTACGTGGAAGACCCTGGAGGCTCCGGCGTATTTGACCTTATAACCCAGGTTCTGAAGTCGCCAGCAAAGATCTATCTCTTCCTGATGAGCGAAAAAACTTTCGTCTAAGGCTCCGGCCTTGTAAAAGGCACTTTTCCGAATGGCAAGGCAGGCCCCACTGGCCCAGAATATATAGGAGTCTTCATTATATTGCCCGTGATCTTCCTCCAGGTTTTCAAATATCCTTCCGCGACAGAAGGGATAGGCATATTTATCGATAAAACCGCCTGCAGCTCCGGCATACTCGAACTTCTTCCTGTTGTAATAATCCAGTATTTTAGGCTGAACAACAGCTGTTTCAGGCTCATTGTCAAAAACCTTCAAAATTGGCAGTAGCCAGTTTTTGGAAACCTCCACATCGCTGTTAAGCAGAATGAAAATATCTTCCCTCAGGTTTAAAAGAGCATCGTTATAACCTTTTGCATAACCACCGTTAACTTTGTTCCTTATAATGCTGACCTGGGGAAAGTTTTGTTCCACAAACCTCACCGAATCATCGGTTGAGGCGTTGTCGGCTACATAAATATTAGCCTCGGGTGAATAGCTGATCACCGATGGCAGGAACTTTTCAAGAAGTCCCTTTCCGTTCCAGTTGAGGATGACTACTGCTGTTTTCAAATTTCAGAATTCTTGTTTTGTTGTTTGGGCTGGTATACGGGGAGATCCCTTAAGAACTTGTATTCTTCAGCTTCATAATCCAGCTTACAAAAATAATGTTCCAGGCCATTTGTAACCATCAGGTAGGTGGCGTCAAGGCTTAAATTGTATCTCGCGATCTGGTCGAAAGTTTCCTGAGTGATCTTGATATGCGGGGCTTTACACTCTACAATAAGATGGATCTTTCCGTTAGGATTAAAGACCACGATATCATATCTCTTGGTGAGCTTCCCAAGTTTTATCTGCTTTTCAACATTGATGTGGCTCTTTGGGAAATTCTTCTCCACCATTAAAAAACGGGCGCAATGTTGGCGCACCCATTCTTCCGGGGTTAAGACCACAAATTTTTTCCGGATCTCATCGAAAACAGCTATTTTATTTTGATTATTTTTGAAGCGGAAATCATACCGCGGGAAATTCAGATCTAGCATAGGCCAAAAATACTAAAGATAAAATAACCCTCAGCCAACCCGCAAAAAAAAGCAGATCAGGACTAAAACAAACGAATGGAAGAAGCCAGGCAAATAGTTAACGACATACAGAACGGAAAGATAGAACCTGTGTATTTTTTGATGGGGGAGGAGACCTACTATGTTGACAAGATAGCCGAATTTATAGGAGATAATGTGCTCGCCGAAGAGGAAAAAGGCTTCAATCAGATCGTGATGTATGGCCGTGATACCAGTGTTGATGAGATTGTGAGTAATGCCAAACGATACCCGATGATGGCCGAACGCCAGGTAATCATTGTAAAAGAGGCGCAGGATCTGTCCCGGACCATTGAAAAGCTAACTGATTATATAGAGAATCCTCAGGTTACTACCACGCTCGTGATCTGTTATAAATACAAGAAAATAGATAAGCGTAAAAAGCTTTATAAGGCAGCCGCAAAGTCGGGGCTAATCTTTGAAGGGAAGCGTTTATATGAAAACCAGGTAGCCGATTGGATTCAGAGAACCCTGAAATCCAGGGGCTATTCAATTTCGCCAAAAGCCTCGCAAATGCTTGTGGAGTTTTTGGGAACAGACCTTGGAAAGATCGATAATGAGCTCCAAAAATTACAGCTTATCTCGCCCGAAGGCACCCAGATCACTCCCGAGCTTATTGAAGAGAATATAGGAATAAGCAAGGATTTCAATAATTTTGAACTGCGTAAGGCTATAGGGATGAGAGATACGGTGAAGGCTCACCGAATCATTAATTACTTTGCGCAGAACCCAAAGGACAATCCGCTTATGGTGACCATTTCATTATTGTTTTCTTACTTTTCTCAATTGTTACAATATCACGGCATGTCTGACAGATCTAAAGGAAACGTTGCCAAACAACTTAAGGTAAACCCTTATTTTGTGAGCGATTATGCACTGGGAGCAAAGAATTACCCAATGAAAAAAGTAAGCCGGGCCATAAGCCTTATTCAGGAAACCGATGTTAAAAGTAAGGGAGTTGGCGCTGTTAATGTTTCTCACGGAGATCTTTTAAAAGAACTTTTGGTAAAAATAATGCACTAAGGGATGAAAAAGTTAAATTCCTGGATCGGAGCTGCCCGTTTAAGAACGCTTCCGCTTTCGATTTCCGGTATAATAGTGGGGACCACCATTGCTTTTCAGCAAGGCTTTTTCAGTATTAGCATCTTCAGTCTTGCACTTGGTACCACTCTGGGGCTTCAGATTCTTTCAAATTTTGCCAACGATTATGGTGACGGGGTTAAAGGAACAGATAATGAAGACCGGATAGGTCCGGCCAGGGCTCTTCAAAGCGGGCTGATCACCCAAAAAGAGATGAAACAGGGGATTGTCCTTACTGCAATTGTCACTTTGTTCTTAGCCGTTCTCCTTATTTATGCAGCATTCGGAAAAGAAAATATGGGGTATGCCCTCATCTTTTTCCTGCTGGGAGTTGCAGCTATTGTTGCCGCCATAAAATATACCGTTGGGACTTCAGCTTACGGGTATAAAGGCTTTGGAGATGTGTTTGTTTTTCTCTTTTTTGGTATAGTTGCGGTTTACGGAACCTATTTTTTATATGCCCATTCTATGAAATGGAGTGTTTTGCTTCCGGCTTGCGCTTTCGGATTACTGAGTGCGGGAGTGCTGAACCTTAATAATATGCGGGACAGGGCTTCAGATGAGAAAGCAGGTAAGGAAACCCTCGTGGTAAAGATGGGCCAGAAAGGAGCAAAGAATTATCATTATTTCCTGATTATTGGGGCAATTGCCTGCCTGGTGTTTTACACGGTGATTAATCTTGAGGCGCTGGATGATTTTCTGTACCTGTTTGGTTTAATTCCGCTTATCTTTCATCTCAAACGCGTAGACACTAATGAAAGCCCTGGATTACTGGATCCGGAACTGAAAATACTGGCGCTTTCCACCTTTGCTATTGCAGTGCTTTTTGGCTTTGGACAATTGCTGTGAGCGGTTTAACAAAATTATATATTGGGCTATCCTTGTAAAATACAAGGTTTGTTTATTTTTATAGGCGAACCATAAAATTTTAGTTATGAAAATCACTTTTTACGGACAAAATACCCTGGGAATTAAAGTTGGAGATACTCACATTTTGGTAGATCCGTTTATAACAGGGAACGACCTTGCAAAAGATAAGATCGATATCAAAGAACTTAAGGCCGATTTCATTCTGTTGACGCACGCACATCAGGATCATACCCTGGATGCTGAAGCCATCGCGAAAAACACAGGAGCCGTAATTGTTAGTAATTTTGAGATAGCTAATCACTACCAGGATAAAGGATTTGAAGTGCATCCTATGAATCACGGGGGAAGCTGGGATTTTGAATTTGGAAAGCTGAAGTATGTGAATGCGATCCATACCAGCTCATTCCCGGACGGAAAGTACGGAGGGCAGCCCGGAGGATTTGTGATTGAGGGAGAACATAAAAATATTTATATTGCCGGAGACACCGCTTTGACGATGGATATGAAACTTATCCCGATGCAAACCAAGCTTGACCTTGCAGTATTACCAATTGGGGACAACTTCACGATGGGAGTTGATGATGCCATTATAGCCAGCGATTTTATTGAATGTGATAAAGTACTGGGCTGTCATTATGATACCTTCGGGTATATAGAGATCGACCACGAAGAAGCGAAAAAGAAGTTTTACGAAAAAGGAAAAGATCTGATGCTCCTCGAAATAGGAGAAAGCATTGAACTTTAAACCAATACTTGACTGTTAATGCAGGCAGAATATCAACAATATATATTAAATTTTAAACGCCCCAGCGGAACTTCCCGGGGCGTTCTTACTACTAAAGAGACCTGGTTTTTAAAAATAAGCGATGGGGAAAGAGCCGGGTACGGCGAATGCGGATTACTAAGAGGCTTAAGCATAGATGACCGTCCCGATTATGAAGAGAAGCTGAAATGGGTTTGTAATAACATCAATCTTGGGCAGGAAATGCTTTGGGATGAACTGAAGGAGTTTCCGAGCATCCAGTTTGGGGTTGAAATGGCCTTCAGATCCCTGGAAGCTAAGAGGCCTTTTGAACTTTTTCCTTCAGACTTCACAAAAGGGAAGGCTTCGATCCCTATTAATGGCCTTATCTGGATGGGGGAGAAAGCTTTTATGAAATCACAGATTCGGGAAAAGATTGAAGCTGGTTTTGACTGTATCAAAATGAAAATTGGGGCTATAGATTTTGAAACCGAACTGGAGCTGTTAAAATATATTCGCAGCGAATTTTCCTCCGAAGAAATGGAGTTAAGAGTGGATGCCAATGGGGCTTTTAGTCCCGGCAATGCGCTGGAGAAATTAAAGCGACTTAGCGAATATGAAATTCATAGTATCGAGCAGCCCATAAAACAAGGGCAGTTGGAAGAAATGGCTGCACTTTGTGAAGAAACCCCTTTGCCAATTGCCTTAGATGAAGAATTGATTGGGGTATTTGAGGAAACGAAAAAACAGAGGCTCATACAAATAATCAACCCGCAGTACGTGATCTTTAAACCAAGCCTGATAGGTGGGTTTAAAGGGACCGAAGAGTGGATGAAAATTGCTGAACTGCAGGATACAGGCTGGTGGATCACTAGTGCGCTGGAAAGCAATATTGGCCTGAATGCAATTTCACAATGGACGTATACCAAAGCCAGTCCTATGCCTCAGGGCCTGGGCACCGGGAGTCTCTATACCAACAATATAAAGAGTCCGCTTTTTGTCGAAAATGGAAATATTAACTATAACCCTGCAATTTCCTGGGATTTTAAATTCTAATTAATGTTTATACAACAGGCCTTTAAATACCGTTATGATTTTTGGAGATACCTCCTGGGTATCTTTATCGTTTTTATAGGAATCACGCTTGGCCAGATACCGCTGGTAGTAATGGCTATGCTTGAAAAAGGGGGCGATGTGATGATGATGGATGAGAACGAGATGTTGAGCATTCTTGATTCAAATCTTACCCTGTTCCTAATGCTTCTTACCTTTGCCGTAGGCCTTGTTTTTCTCCTGGTTCACGTTAAGGTAATTCACAAGCAGAGTGTTCTTTCACTAACCACTAGTCGGAAAAGGATAGACTGGAGCCGATTCTGGTTTGCATTTATCCTGATAGCCGTCTTTACAATAGTTATTACCCTGCTGGATTACTTTACAAACCCCGGCGATTACCTGGTAAACTTCCAGCTTGAACCTTTTTTGATACTTGTGGGAGTGGCTGTGCTGATGATGCCGTTGCAAACTGCTTTTGAGGAGTATTTTTTCAGGGCTTATCTAATGCAGGGAATTGGGGTGCTGGCGAAGAACAGGTGGTTACCGCTTTTTATAACTTCGATTGTTTTTGGAGGTTTGCACTTTTTTAATCCTGAAGTAGGTAAACTGGGGAATATTGTGATGATCCATTATATAGGAACAGGGTTTATGCTGGGGATAATAACCTTAATGGATGACGGCCTTGAGCTGGCCCTTGGTTTTCATACCGCCAATAACCTGGTTGCGGCGCTTCTTGTTACTGCTGACTGGACTGCATTTAAAACCAACTCTATTTTCAAGGATGTTTCAGATCCCTCTGCTGGATGGGACGTTATTATTCCGGTCTTTATAGTCTACCCTATCTTCCTGTATATTCTTGGGAAAAGGTATGGATGGACCAACTGGAATCAAAAGCTTTTTGGAAAAGTGGAAAAAGCGGAAACCTTAAATCTTTCTGAAGAAGCTTAAGAGTTTCGTAGCATTTTGTTAACTTTAAGAAGAAACTATTAGTTAACCTTTGGCTAGACTTTATGGCAGATAAATTTAAGGTACCGGAAACTCACCCAGATTTCAGGCTTAATAAGCATTATTTCACCAATGCTGAATTACGCCAGGTTGCCTATAGTTTTATCAAAGAAGGGGAACCTTATGAAGAGCAAATTGGGAGTTTTATCCTGGACTGGCTGAAGCCTTCAAGTTATGTTGAGGTAAAGACCTCGGGCTCTACCGGAACTCCAAAGAAAATAAAGCTGAAGAAAGAGCATATGATCAATTCTGCTCTGGCTACTTCCCGGTTTTTCGAATTACCAGCCAAGACCACTGCACTTTTATGTTTGCCTGCAGGATATATTGCTGGTAAAATGATGCTGGTAAGAGCGATGATGCTGGGGTGGCAACTGGATTGTGTGCCGCCATCTTCTAACCCTTTGGATCGTGTGTTCAAGCGTTATGATTTTTGTGCAATGACGCCTTTTCAGCTGGATAACTCAATAGGCAGATTGCACCTGATTAAAAAACTGATCGTGGGGGGAGGAGCCGTTTCCAAAAGGATCCAAAAAATGGTTGCCGATTGTGACACCAAAGTCTATGAGACCTACGGAATGACTGAGACGGTTACTCATATTGCGGCCAAAAGGCTGAATCCGGTTCAGAAGAAAAAGAAACCAAGACCTTTTAAGGTTTTACCCAATATCAATATATCACAGGATGAGAGAGGTTGCCTGGTAATTAAAGCGCCCAAGCTGGCTGATAAAGAGATCGTGACCAACGATGTGGTCGAGATCCTTACCTATAAAAAATTCAGGTGGAAGGGCAGGTATGATAATGTGATCAATTCCGGAGGGGTTAAGCTTTATCCCGAAGAAATTGAACAGAAGCTCAGCAAGGTCATCGATAAACGCTTCTTTGTAACCGCTATGCCGGATGACGCTTTGGGAGATAAGCTGGTACTTTTTGTAGAAAGCGATTTTTCTGAAGAGATCCTTGAGCAATTGAAAAGAGATATTTCAGGACTTAAAAGCCTGGAAAAATATGAGGTTCCTAAAAAGATCTACCTGATCGAAAAATTCGAAGAAACATCAAGCGGAAAGATCCATAGGGATAATACGGTAAAGAGCAAAGTCTGACTCCATACCTGCTTCAATTTAATTTCTGAACCTGTAAGACCAGCCGGTTAACTTTTCATTTTCATCATATAATCAGCCGAGTGTTTTCCGGATCCATAGAAAATGAAGAATACCGTGATAAGAAAGATCACAAGAGCTTCAACCAATCGGCCCGTACTCATAACACCTACAAAATTAATGATGATTGCCCCTAAAAGTATAGGGAGCTGCGCTACCAATGCCCAACGGGTTAATAAGCCAAATGCGATGAGCAGTCCTCCTACAAGATGTGCAGGAGTAACATAATGAACCATTAACATGGTTCCCCCAAAATTCTGTAAAGGTTTGATAAGTTCCAGCAAGGTTTCGGTTTGAGAAGCAAAATTGATTCCCTTGATAAAGAAAAATACTCCTAAAGCCACCCTTAAAAGATCTAACCAGTAATAAGTGTGCGCATTTGCCCACTTATTGAGAGATTTAATGCTTAACATAATATATGGTTTTTATGTTAAGTTACTGAATATTAGTTATATATTGAAGTTGATGTAGAAGAAAATACTTTTATTGTTGCCTGACTTTAAGATAATTAGAAAGAAAAAGGCCTGCTGAATTCAGCAGGCCTTTTTTGTTTGGATCTATATCTATTGCCTATTCCTGGAAATCGGTGGCAATATAGAATTCCTTTTCATTAACCCTGATGTCCTCAAGATCATCTGTTTGTTCAAGTTTCTGCCACTTATCCGTTGCATTTAACCTGATCTCTTTACCGTCAACAAATACATCAACGGGCATTTTGAAATTCTCAACATCAGCTTTCCACCTGTAAAGCACATTATCATCTTCTTCTTTTAGCTGAAGTACCGGCAGAGCAGAGTGTCTCAGGTACTGATCGAACATCGGGCTGAGGTCCGTTTCTGTTGCTTTATTAAAGAAGGCTTCGGTATCTTCTGTGTCTATGGTCTGATGCTTATAGGTCAGGGTGTAGTCTTTAAGTGTTTTCCACCAAAGCTCGTCATCATCATAGATACTTCTGATGTTATTCAATAAGTTGGCGCCTTTAGGATACATATCTCCTGAACCTTCAGCGTTTACGCCATAATCTCCTATAATAGGGTTCTCGTTATCGATTCCCTTCCTAAGGCCTTTGAGGTATTCCAGAGCTTTCTCCTTCCCCCAGCGACATTCTGTATAAACGGCTTCGGTATAGGAGGTGAATCCCTCTTGTATCCACATATCAGCAATGTCGTTTGCGGTAACACTGTTCCCATACCATTCGTGCCCTGACTCGTGTATAATGATGTAGTCCCATTTAAGGCCGATCCCGGTGCCTGAAAGATCTTTCCCCAGGTAACCCTTCATATATTTATTTCCGTAGGCTACCGCACTCTGGTGCTCCATTCCCAGGTATGGAGTCTCTACCAGTTTAAAGCCATCTTCAACGAATGGATATTCTCCGAATTTTTCGTAAAAACACTCCATCATAGGTTTTACTTCCTTGAATTGCTTTTTGGCTTTTTCCAGGTTGTACGGAAGTACATAGTAGTCCAGATCCAGGTCTTTATATTTATCTGAAAAGTGCGCATAATTCCCGATATTGATCATTATGTTGTAATTGTTGATCGGGTTTACCACTTTCCATCTCCACTGGGTGAATCCGTCTCCCATATCTCTTTTGCCTTCGAAGCGTCCGTTGGAAACATTCATAAGCCCGTTTGGAACCGAAATGTGCAGTTCAGCTTCTTCGGGCTCATCGCTTTGGTGATCCTTATTTGGGTACCAAAGGCTTGCTCCTGCACCCTGAACTGCAACACCTATCCAGGGGTTACCGTCTTCATCCTGACTCCATACAAAGCCTCCGTCCCAGGGCGCATTTTCGGCAACCCTTGGATGGCCTGAGTAAAAGAAACTGATGGAATCTGTAGTGTTTGCAGCTATAGCCTCTTCAAATTCAATAAAAACGGCATTATGCTTTCTTTCATAATTAAGCTTGTCGCTACCGTGTGTAATGGAATCAACCTTCATATTTTCATAAAGGTCTACCTGCATTACAGGCAATTCTTCCGAAGTCCTGAAAGTGATCACATTAGAGCCGGAAATGTATTTTTTCTCCGGTTCTACCTTTAGAGTAAGGTGGTACTTTCTTGCGTCATAACTTCGTTCGGGTCTAAGAGAGCCACGTAAAGTGTCGGCCTCTGTATATTTTCCTTCTTTATCGCTTAGTACCTGTGCTTGCATTGAAAAGGCAAACAATAACAGGCCTAGCGTAAAAAATGATCTTTTCATATAATTGAAATTGTAAATTAAGTCTGGATTACTCCAAGGTTAAAATCTTTTGTAATAGGGGCGTGATCGGCAGCTTCTATTCCCGCAGAGATCCATTTCCTGGTATCAAGCGGGCTTATAATAGCATCTGTCCATAATCTCGCCGCGGCGTAATAAGGTGAGGTTTGTTCATCGTATCTGGATTTGATCTTTTCGAACACCTCTTTTTCCTTTTCGGCATCTACTTTTTCTCCTTTTTTCTCAAGGGCAGCAGTTTCTATTTGAGCCAGTACTTTTGCTGCCTGGGTACCACCCATCACGGCAAGCTCGGCACTTGGCCAGGAAACTATAAGCCTCGGGTCGTATGCTTTTCCGCACATCGCATAATTTCCGGCCCCGTATGAGTTCCCTATGATCACTGTGAATTTAGGCACCACCGAATTACTTACAGCATTTACCATTTTCGCACCATCTTTAATAATTCCTCCGTGTTCGCTTTTGCTTCCCACCATAAATCCGGTAACATCCTGAAGGAATACCAACGGGATCTTTTTCTGGTTACAATTAGCGATAAACCTGGTGGCTTTATCGGCAGAGTCGGAATAGATCACCCCGCCAAACTGCATTTCACCTTTTTTGGTCTTCACGATCTTACGCTGATTGGCAACGATTCCAACAGCCCAGCCGTCGATACGTGCGTAACCGGTAATCACCGTTTGTCCGAATCCGGCCTTGTATTCTTCAAATTCCGAGTCGTCAACCAGTCTTTTAATGATCTCCATCATGTCATACTGGTCACTTCGTTTCTTTGGCAGTATCCCGAAGATCTCCTTCTCATCTTCTTTAGGTTTTACTGCCTTTTTTCGGTTAAAACCGGCCTTATCAAAATCCCCGATCTTATCCATAATATTCTGGATGGTTTCAAGGGCGTCTTTATCGTCTTTCGCCTTATAATCGGTCACCCCGCTGATCTCCGTGTGAGTAGTGGCACCGCCAAGGGTTTCGTTATCCACGCTTTCACCGATAGCTGCCTTTACCAGATAGCTCCCGGCAAGAAAAATACTTCCGGTCTTTTCAACGATCAGAGCTTCGTCACTCATAATCGGGAGGTAAGCTCCTCCTGCAACACAGCTTCCCATTACGGCAGCGATCTGGGTAATTCCCATACTGCTCATCACGGCATTGTTTCTGAAGATCCTTCCGAAGTGTTCTTTATCGGGGAAGATCTCATCCTGCATAGGCAGGTATACCCCGGCGCTATCTACAAGGTAAATGATAGGAAGTCGGTTTTCAATGGCAATTTCCTGGGCTCTTAGGTTCTTCTTTCCGGTAATTGGGAACCAGGCCCCGGCTTTAACGGTAGCATCGTTGGCAACCACAATACATTGCTGGCCTTTAACGTGACCAATCTTAACCACCACACCGCCGCTTGGGCAGCCGCCGTGTTCCTCATACATTCCGTCTCCGGCAAATGCGCCTATTTCTATAGCCTTCTTCGAATCGTCCAGTAGAAAGTCGATTCTTTCGCGGGCGGTCATCTTGCCTTTTGAATGATGTTTTTCGATACGTTTTTCACCTCCGCCGAGTTTTATTTTTTTGAGTTTATGATTAAGACTGGAAACCAGTAGTTTATTGTGGTCTTCATTCTTGTTGAAATGCATATTCATATTTATGTTTTTGTCGGTAGTTATGATTTCAGCTAAAAAAATCTAATAAAAATGCAAATTTCTGCTTAATTTATACAGGAATCCTAATCTTAGGAGCATTTTAGGCTAAAATACAAAATCGAAATCATAAGCAGTTTGCTTGAGATATTAAAATAGCCTGCTTTTAGAAAACTTTTTGAAAATGAAATTGAATAAGAATACCATTTTTGGCTGGGCCTCATTTATTATGTTCCTTATAGGGGCTGCCCTGGTTTTGTTGGGAGTCTTAAAATACCTAGATTATGCCATTGGATTTTCGGTGACGGGGATCGGGTTCTTTGCGATCTCCTGGGTGTTTAATGCCCTTAAAGGCCGGGTTTAAAGCTTGTTTATGGAAAAAGAGAAAAAGTTACGGGAACAATTGGTAAAACACTTAAAAGGAGGAGAGGCCTTTAATCCGATAGATGACTTTCTGGAGGATATGCCTTTTGAAAAGCTTGGGATAAGACCGGACGGTCTTCCGTATTCCTTTTATGAGGTTTTCTATCATATTGTATTTGCTCAGAAGGATATTCTTGAATTTTCTATCGCCGGGTCTTATACAACTTCCACCTGGCCCGATGATTACTGGCCAAAGGAGCAGCAACCAAAGAATGAAGAGGACTGGGAAAGGCTGAAAAAGGAATATTTTGATGATCGTCTGGAATTGGAGGAGTTTCTTCTTGACCTTAATAACGGTCTGCTGGAACCGGTTAAAAATGCCGAACATCAAAGTCTTTTCAGGGAAGTGATGCTGGTGGTGGAACATACAGCATACCATAGCGGGCAATTATTGATCATTCAGCGTTTGCTCGGACTTCGCAAGTAGATCTTTAATGCAGGAATCTCGGTTTATTTTAAGATATTTGCAGAGAAATTTAAGGGACCTGCAGACTGGTCTTTAATTTATTATACAGACATTAAAATATAAGTAATATGGCAGATGATAAAAAGGTGATTTTTTCGATGTCGGGATTAACAAAAACCTTTCCCAGAGCAAATACACCTGTTTTAAAAAATATTTACCTGAGTTTTTTCTACGGCGCAAAGATCGGGATCCTTGGTCTTAACGGTTCTGGTAAATCTACTTTGCTTCGAATAATTGCGGGTGAGGACAAAAATTATCAGGGAGATGTGGTTTTTTCCCCCGGTTATTCGGTGGGTTTCCTGGAGCAGGAGCCTAAGCTGGATGAAGACAAGACCGTGCTGGAAGTTGTGAAAGAAGGAGTTGCTGAAACGGTTGCTATTCTTGATGAATACAATAAGATAAATGATATGTTCGGTCTTCCTGAAGTTTATGAGGATGCCGATAAAATGCAAAAACTGATGGATAAGCAGGCGAAGCTTCAGGATGAAATTGATGCTTCTAATGCCTGGGAACTGGATACCAAGCTGGAGATTGCGATGGATGCCCTTAGAACCCCTGAAGCCGATAAGAAGATTTCGGTACTTTCGGGAGGGGAAAGAAGAAGGGTTGCGCTATGCAGATTGTTACTGCAGGAACCTGATATTTTACTTCTGGATGAGCCTACCAACCACCTTGATGCCGAGTCGGTACACTGGCTGGAGCACCACCTGGCGCAATATAAAGGAACCGTTATCGCCGTAACTCACGACCGTTACTTCCTTGATAACGTTGCCGGTTGGATTCTGGAACTGGATAGAGGGGAAGGTATTCCGTGGAAAGGAAACTATTCTTCTTGGCTTGATCAGAAATCCAAGCGTCTTGCACAGGAACAAAAGCAGGCGAGTAAACGTCAGAAAACACTTGAGCGGGAGCTGGAATGGGCAAAGATGAACCCTAAGGGACGTCAGACCAAACAAAAGGCCCGTTTGAACAATTATGATAAACTGCTGAACCAGGATCAGAAGAAAATGGATGAGCAGCTGGAGATCTATATCCCTAATGGCCCAAGACTGGGTACAAACGTGATCGAAGCGAATGGGGTAAGCAAAGCTTTCGGAGATAAATTGCTTTATGAAGACCTGAACTTTAAATTACCACAGGCAGGAATTGTTGGTATTATCGGGCCTAACGGTGCGGGAAAGACCACCATTTTCAAGATGATTATGGGCGAAGAGGAGCCGGACAAAGGAAGCTTTGAAGTTGGGGAAACCGCTAAGATCGCTTATGTAGATCAGAGCCACTCTAATATAGATCCTGAAAAGACCATCTGGCAGAACTTCAGTGATGAGCAGGAATTAATTATGATGGGTGGCCGTCAGGTGAATTCAAGAGCTTATCTAAGCCGATTCAACTTTAGCGGAAGTGAACAGAACAAAAAAGTGAGTATGTTATCCGGAGGGGAACGTAACCGTTTACACCTGGCGATGACACTTAAAGAAGAAGGGAATGTCCTGTTGCTGGATGAGCCTACCAACGACCTTGATGTGAACACCCTGAGGGCACTTGAAGAAGGGCTTGAGAACTTTGCGGGTTGTGCGGTGGTGATCTCTCACGACCGTTGGTTCCTGGACAGGGTGTGTACCCATATCCTTGCATTTGAAGGAGATTCTCAGGTGTATTTCTTCGAAGGAAGCTTCTCAGATTATGAAGAGAACAAGAAGAAACGCCTTGGCGGAGATGTGATGCCGAAGCGTATCAAGTACAAGAAACTTGTTAGATAATAAATTAAAAACCCCTCAGTTACTGAGGGGTTTTTTCTTGTTTTTCTTTTTTTGGAGGCATTGGTCCGCGGAGGTGAATTATAAGTCCGTTAAGGAAGTTCCTTAGAAACTGGTCTCCACATTCCACATATTTAGGATGATCTTCCTTTCTGAAGATCGCTCCCAGTTCACTCTTGGTTACTTTAAAATCTACAAGGGCGCATATCTTTACTATGTCGTCATCACGAAGTTTATGTGCAACCCTTAGTTTTTTGAATATATCATTGTTTGTTAATCCCATACTGCAAAAGTAAGCTTTTTCATTTTCAGGAAATCTGTAATTTCAGGTTAAATTTTTCTCCGTAGGCTTCAAGAACCTTGCGGTCTGTTTTATTTATTAATTCACGGCCCGCATCATTAAAAAGTGTTTCAGCGGCTTCGATTACTGAATTGTGATAGGAGTCTGACTGTGCCGGTTTATTATTAAGGTAGATTAACATTTCTCCTAATTTCTGAACCAGGATAATGTCGTGCTTGCAATAGGTGCGAATGGAAGCCATTACATTATATAGTAACTCATCAAAGCTAACGGCACTCAGCTTTAAATAAGCACTATTATCACGAATGATATAAGATTCGTCATTTTTCTGCATTCTTAACCCGAAAAGTTCTGTGAGGTAATCTATTCCGTTAAGGGCGGTTCCGGGGTCGTTAATTCCCGGGGACATGGCTTTCACAATGATTTCTGTGATCTGTTTGAAGGCCAGAACATAGTTATCTTCCACAAGTTCTCCCCTGGAAAATATGAAATTGCTAAGGATTTGGTCTACAGTGCTTTCTTCAAGTTCTTTCCTGCATCTGAATACCGGTGTGTCTTCCAAAACGAAAATCCCCTTTACGGGAATGATCTCGAGCTGGGTATCGTGTTGTTCGCAAATGTCTACCAGGTAGTTTAGGGATACATTCTGAAAATAACCGCTTTTTTTGGTGTTATAAACGATCCAGTTATCGGTTGAAGGAAATTCCGCTTCCGTTTTTTCGCTTTCTATAAGTTTATTCAGTCTTTTTTTAGCGGTGTGATAGATTCCGTCAAGGATGTTGTTGATCTGGATACTTTGAGAAATATTATGGATAAAATAGATGAAGGCCCATATGCAGATCACCGTAAAAATAATTCCTATAAGTACGGCGAATCCCGGAACCTGGTATTTCTCCCCCGAAGGCTGAATGGAAACTGCAATAAAGATGCAGTATAAGATTGTCGCTAAATATGTACCAAGAATGATCTGATGTCTTTTGTCTGAAATAAGCCCCGGTAGAAGCCTTGGGGAATAATTCGTTGAGGCCTGGTTCAGCAGTACCATCACCATAGAAAAACTAAAAACCATCATAGAGATAAGTCCGGTGATGCAGGCGCTTAAAATGGTTAGAGCAGTGTCCCCGTTGTTAACCACCAATGAGGGGAAGGAATCCATCAGGTACTTAGAAACACCTCTTTTTTCCAAATACATCATGGTAAAAGCTAACAGGAATCCTAAGATGGCAAACAGAGACGGGTAGAATGCAATTTTGCTTTGGAGTGTCTTGAGGAATGAGAGAATGCGGTTTAGGAGGTATTTCATTAGGAAGTCTTTATTTGATAAAGTTAACAGAAAGTAGCTCTGAAGGGTTTTAAATATATCATAAATAAAAAATGTCAAAAAGGCAGTTTTTAATTCGTTAGATAAGTCAAAAAGTCAGTCATATTTGAATGGAACTTAAATTGCTATACGAAAAATGAAATCAATAATAATAAACTTAAAAATATAAAGCTATGAGTTTAATTAAAAGAAATGAGGCCAATTGGCTGCCTTCAGTTTTCGACGATATGTTCAGAACTGACTGGTTAGGAGGAACAACAAATGTGAACAGCATTGGGACCAGCATTCCTGCTGTGAACATTCAGGAAAGCGACGATAATTTTATGGTGGCTGTAGCCGCTCCCGGTAAGACCAAGGAAGATTTTGACATCGAACTTGATAATGATGTACTGACCATATCTTCTGAAGAAAAAAGAGAAAATGAAACTACCGAGAAGAACGGAAGATTTACAAGAAAGGAATTTAGTTACAGCAACTTTAAACGTGCATTCAGCCTGCCTGATTCGGTAGACAGTGAGAAGATCTCTGCGGCTTATAACAACGGAGTTCTTGAGATCACCCTGCCTAAGCGTGAAGAAGCTAAAGTTCAGGCAAAACGAATGATTGAAATTTCATAATTGAGTTTGATTTAGTAGGTTAGTTAAAAGCGCCGGGTTCCCGGCGCTTTTTTATTTCCTATCAATATCCATCGGTATCCTGCACTTTGGATCACCATCTCCTAAAATCAATCGGATTGCGGGAGAATCACTTATAAAAATTCGGATAAATTAGTTTTAATACCTCAGGGTATGACTAAAATCATACTCTATAAAACCTGATCCTTTTAAATTAGTCTGTACAACTAAATGTGTTTTTTGAAATGCCCCGTTATTGACAGGGTGTTCCAGCCGACCAACAAACATTGACCAGATGAAAAGTTTATTATTAGGCAATGAAGCACTTGCTCAGGGCGCTATTGACGCGGGATTGTCTGGGGTGTATGCCTATCCCGGCACACCTTCAACTGAAATAACCGAATATATTCAGAAATCAAAATCTGCACAGGAATTAAAGATACATACCACGTGGTCTGTTAATGAAAAAACAGCGATGGAAGCTGCTTTAGGAATGTCCTATGTTGGTAAGAGGGCTATGGTGGTGATGAAGCACGTAGGACTAAATGTGGCTTCAGATGTTTTTATGAATATGGCTGTTTCCGGAATTAATGGTGGACTCGTGGTTGTTGTTGCAGATGATCCTTCAATGCACTCATCGCAGAATGAACAGGATTCACGTTTTTATGGAAAATTTGCGATGATCCCAATCTTGGAACCCTCAGGTCAGCAGGAAGCCTATGATATCATGTCTTACGCTTTTGATCTTTCCGAAGAATTAAAATTACCTGTTTTATTAAGATTGGTCACCCGTTTGTCGCACTCCCGGGCAGGTATAGAAATAAGAGAAAGGCGTAACCAGAACGATATGAATTTACCTTCGGATACATCACGATTTGCTTTGCTTCCTATGAATGCAAAAAAACAGTTTGATCTGCTGGTTAATAAAAAGGATATTCTAATCGAACATTCTGAAAATTCTTATTTAAATACATTAAAGTTAAGTGATGACAGAAGCCTGGGAATAATAGCCTGTGGGTTAGCTTATAATTATGTAATGGAAAATATAGGAGCAGATGAATCTTCATATTCTGTTTTAAAGGTATCCCAGTATCCCTTGCCCAAGGAAAAGATAAAAACTTTATATAAACACTGTGATGAAATTTTGGTGATAGAGGAAGGCTACCCGGTAGTAGAGGAGTTGTTACATAATTATTTTGATGAAAACGATAAGATAAAGGGAAAGTTATCTGGTGATCTACCACGAACCGGAGAACTGAACCCTAACATTGTTGGTAAATCTTTAGGCCTTTTCCAAGGTAATGTTGAGCCTGTTCCTTCATTAGTTACTCCCAGACCGCCACAGCTTTGTGAAGGTTGTGGCCACATAGACCTTTTTAATACTATAAATGAGTTAATACCTGAAATAGGAAACAAAAACGTGTTTGGAGATATTGGTTGTTATGCACTGGGAGCCTTACCACCTTTGAACAGCATCAATACCTTAATAGATATGGGAGCCTCCATAACAATGGCAAAAGGAGCTGCAGATGCGGGGCTGGAAAATGCCATAGCGGTTATCGGCGATTCTACTTTTACGCATTCCGGTATGACGGGGCTTTTGGATGCCGTGTATGAAAATTCCCCTATCACGGTTATTATTTCAGACAACTCTGCTGTTGCGATGACAGGAGCTCAGGAATCCACGGCAGTGGGAAGATTACATAAGATTTGCTTAGGAATCGGCGTTCATCCGGATCATCTTAAAACTATGGTTCCTCTAAAAAAGAATCACGAAGAAAATGTGGAATTGTTGCGAAATGAACTAAAATACAAAGGTGTTTCAGTCATTATTTCTGAAAGACCTTGTGTAAGATTATCCAGAGATCAAAAGAAAGAAATCAAGGCGAAGATTGCGGCATTAAACTAGAGACTCAGATCTATTAAAAGCAAAAAATATAAACAGATGAAAACAGATATTATATTATCAGGTGTTGGTGGTCAGGGGATTCTAACTATTGCCGCAGGTTTGGATACCGCTGCTTTAAGTGAAGATTTGTTCATTAAACAATCAGAAGTTCACGGGATGAGCCAACGCGGCGGTGCCGTACAATCTCACGTAAGAATATCTGATAAGGAAATATTTTCTGATCTCATTCCGGAAGGACAGGCTGATTTGATTTTATCGGTTGAACCGATGGAATTATTAAGGTATACTCCTTTTTTGAAAAAAGATGGCTGGCTGGTTACAGATTCAGAATCTTTTGTCAATACCGCCAATTACCCTGAAAGAAATGATCTGTTTGATCAAATAAAAAAACATCCGAATCATGTAATTGTAAATGCAACAGAGATTGCAAAAACTATTGGTAATTCAAAAATTGCCAATATGGTATTACTGGGAGCAGCGTCTGCCATAATTCCTTTATCTGAAAACAGCCTGATAGAAGCTATCAGGAAATTGTTTCAGCATAAAAGTGAAAGAGTTATAAAACTAAACCTGGAAGCTTTTTATGAAGGAAAAAATGTAGCTGAAGGAATTACTGATGTAGTTGCAAATAAACAGATTCAGGAATAAAAGAATCCAAATTCTTTTTTATCCAACAAGACTATGAGAGTGTGATTTTTGAATTTTCGAGTACTCTTTTGATAGTTTCAGATAAAATGATAACCCCTGTCTCAATTTGCTCCTTGGGCATATTTGAAAAAGAAAGCCGTAACCTGTCATCTTTTTTACTCACTGGGTCAAAGGTTCTGCCCGTCACAAAAACAACCCCTTTTGCAACCGTTTCTTTGAAGATGTCTGTTGACTTAATTTGAGGCGGTAATTTAAGCCAGATATAAAAGCCTCCTTTGGGCTCGTTCCAGGTAATTACTTTTGGCATATATGCTTCCAGGTGCTTTTGGAGCATATTTTTGCGCTCTAAATATTCAGCTCTTAAATACTCTAAATAAGGTTTCAGTTTATCTTGTGCTAAAAATTCATTTCCCAGTATCTGCATGAAATTAGAAGTACAGGCATCCATTGCTTGTTTGACTGTTTCTGCTTTTTCGAAAATTTCTTCAGAAGACAGCATAAAACCTAATCTGAAACCGGGACCCAGTATTTTTGAGAATGATCCGGTATAAATAATCTCCACATCCTTAACACCAAATGATTTCATAGATTTGGTCAGGTGTTTTTCATCTTCATTAAAATATAGATCACTATAAGCATCATCCTCCAGTAATATTATTCCCGTACCAGATAAAACTTCTAAAAGTTCTTTTTTCCTTTCAGGTGTATAAATGATACCGGCCGGATTATGATAATTAGGCGTTACATATAAAAATTTAGGCTTTCGGTCTAAGGTTTCAATTTTACTTTTTAAGGCTTTAATATCGATCCCATCCTTATCAATGGGAATACTGTGTATCTCTGCTCCGGCAGTTTCAAACACCGATAAGGCTCCTACGAAACTCGGATTTTCGGTTAATATGATATCTCCTTCATTGACAAATTCCTGGGTAATTATAGCGATGGCCTGAAGCGAACCGGTGGTGATCAAAATTTTATTTGCACCAACTGCCAATCCCTTCTCTTTTAAATAATTTTCAAGTGATTTGACCAGAGGAGGATATCCGGAGGTTGGACCATATTGAAAGCATAATTTTTTTATGTCTTCAGGTAAAGAATTGTAGACCTCATCAATTTGTTTTACCGGAAACAAATCATTGTTTGGCATTCCTCCGGCAAATGAAATCAGGTTTTTTCCGGAAGCCTGTTTCATTAATTGTTTGATGTCTTCTGAATGCATGGAATTGACCGCGTTCGAAAATGCATACATAGCCTGAAAAATTTAGGAGTCTTATCAAAATAACAAAAAGGAAATCAAACATATTCTGATGAATGTCAGTTAAAATCATATTTCGAATGACTTCCTTTACACTTAGTAAATTCCTTGCTTTTATGCTTCATTCAAAATTAATTCATCCAAAAAACATTGTGGTTGTTGGGGGATCTGATAATATTCATAGTCCTGGTGGCAGGGTTTTGAAAAACCTAATCGATCATCAATTCAAAGGCGAGTTATTCGCGGTGAACCCTAAGCAGGAAAAAGTCCAGGGGATCATATCTTATAAAGACATCAATGATATTCCCGAGGTAGATTTGGCTATAATCGCGATCTCAGCAAAATTTGTTTTGGAAACCGTTAAGGTTCTCACGCAACAAAAGAACACCAAAGGATTTATAATTTTCTCAGCGGGATTCAGTGAAAAGGATGAAAACGGTGAAAAGCTGGAAAATGAAATAGTTGAGTTGATCGAGGAAGCAGGCGGAAGTTTATTGGGTCCGAATAATATCGGGTTAATAAATAAGCATTATACGGGAGTTTTTACAACTCCAATCCCTAAACTGGATGAAAAAGGAGTAGATTTTGTATCGGGTTCAGGGGCAACAGCAGTTTTTATAATCGAAGCGGCACAAAGCATGGGACTCACATTTTCGAGCATTTATACCGTTGGAAACAGTGCCCAAATAGGAGTGGAGGAGATTTTGGAATATTTAGACCACTCTTTTGAAAAGGGAATAAGTTCAAAAGTAAAACTGCTTTATATTGAAAGCATTAAAAACCCGCTTAAGTTTTTAAAGCATACAGCTTCGTTGATACAGAAGGGCTGCAAAATTGCGGCTATTAAAGCCGGAAGTTCAGAAGCAGGAAACAGGGCGGCTTCGTCACATACGGGAGCTATAGCCAATTCTGATGTTTTTGTAGATACTCTATTTCAAAAAGCGGGAATAATACGCTGCTACGGCAGAAACGAACTTATTAGCGTTGCCGGGATTCTTTTGCAAAAGGAATCCAAAGGAAAGAATATAGCCATCATCACCCACGCCGGGGGACCTGCTGTAATGCTGACCGATGTATTGTCAAAGAATGGACTAAAAATCCCCCATTTGGAAGGAAAAGATAGCGAAGCCTTATTAGAGCAACTGTTCGATGGTTCTTCAGTATCGAATCCTATTGATTTTTTGGCAACAGGCACTGCTCAGCAATTGGTAAATATCATTGAATTCTGTGAGAATAGTTGTCCCGAAATAGATGCAATGGCTGTTATATTCGGCAGTCCGGGCTTAAGAAGTGTGGATGACGTATATGAAGTGCTGGATGAAAAGATCCGGACCTCAAAAAAACCAATTTATGCCATTTTACCATCAGTGGTCAATGTAAAAAAACAGATCCGGGAATTTATAAAGAAGGGCAACATTGCATTTAATGATGAAGTCTTATTCGGGAATGCCTTAGCTAAGGTTTATAATCATACCCCGGTCAGTAACAAGGCTAAGGACCCCGACTCTAAATTATCCAAAAAGATCAGGAAATTAATAGATGCACTCCCCAATGGGTATATGTCCACAGAACCAGCCGTTACCTTGCTTGAATATGCAGGAGTGAAGTTTGCAACTCCTTATAATGTTAATAATGAAGCAGAGTTAAATAATGTTTCTAAGTCTCTATCATATCCTGTAGTTCTTAAAGTTGAAGGGCCCTTGCATAAATCTGATGTAGGTGGGGTCATTCTGAATGTTTCAACTGAAGAGGAATTATATGACAGCTTCCATAAGTTGATGCAGATAGAAGGAGCAGTTTCTGTGATAATTCAGCCTATGATAAATGGAACGGAACTTTTTATTGGAGCAAAAAAGGAAACTAATTATCCTCATGTCATTTTATGTGGTCTGGGAGGCATTTTTGTTGAGGTATTGAAAGATATCAGTGCTGCGATGATCCCTCTTTCAGATGAAGATGCTTTGAAAATGATTAATGATTTAAAGGCATATCCCATCTTAAAAGGTGTTAGAGGTCAAAGCGGCATAAACATCAAATTATTTTCCGAAGCTATTTTAAGCATTTCAAACCTATTGAGTTTAGTTCCGGAAATTGCAGAATTAGACATCAATCCTCTTATGGCTACAGAAAGTGACCTTACTGCTGTGGATGTAAGAATTCGTTTAGAAAAATAGGTGATTTGCTTTTGACCAGGTAGTAATTGATCATTAATGATCAACCTGTGAAAGGTTGATATGCTGCCAAATACCAGATCGGCCATTCTTTGAGACCTAAATGTAGTGGCTTGCTTTCGAATACTATTTTAATGTTTCCTTTTTAATTCCCTATCAATATCCATCGGTTTCCGGCACTTTGTATCATCATTCGCTGTTTGCCACTAATTCCGGTAATTGATACATCGTTTACAATATCATAAATATCATCCCCTCCCGTAAAGCTGAAGCTCTTAAAAGAAATGCCAGGCCACCCGATAAGAATGATGATCCTGCCTTTATTTTTAGAAGCCTCTGGGATCGCCAGGCCTGATACCTGGTTGTTGATCCTTAAGGTATGGATATCATCTGTTATTGTAAATATTCCTGTAGAACTTGTAGTGGAAGAGTAGTTTTGAGTGCCGGGATGTCTCCAGGTGACCACTCCCGTATCAGCGGTAACCAGTACCTGTCCTTCCTTACCTCTCGTCGCCGGCAAAACATAATCATCCAAAGCAGAATTTCCGATGCCCACACGTCCGGCAAAATAAGCCGCGAAAATATTGGAATTGTTATCCCCGAAGGCGATACTGTAAATTCCGTAAATATTGCCTTGCCCGGTAACGCTCCCTATTTCGCTATAGATCCCATAATTATTGCTCTTGGCCCCATAGGTTCTGCCTACACGGTTAAAGATCCCGTAAATATCATTGGTGCCGGTATTTTGAAAGCTTTCATTGAATATCCCATAATGGATCCCGATCCCGTCTCCGCTTACATTATTCTTGATCCCGTATTTATTTCCATTGGTTGTACTCCGGTTAGTGCTAATGATGCCGTAAGTGGTAAGGTTGTCGGTAGCGGGATTTTTGTTGTCGATTTCAAGGCCTTTTTTAATGGCAATATCTTTACTCGATTCCACGGCTACCTGGAGTTTGGCGGTTGTGTTTTCTATGCCTATTCCAACATTCCCTTTTCTGAAGATAGGATCATCTATATTATTCGGACTCACCAAAGTACCGTCTTTAAAAAAGTTACTCGCGCCGGCATCCGAAATTATCGATTTCCATTTGGAGTCTTTAGCATCCCAATAGTAAAATCCTGTTGGGTTTCCGAGAAACTGATCCGAAAGAAAGATCAACATTCCGTGTTGGTCGGCTCCTGGGTTTGAGGACGGAAACTTTTCAACTCTGGGAATGAGTATCCCGTCAATGTTTGTAGGATTTGTCTTATCGGCAACCTGAATATCCAGGCTGGCCTTTGGTGTGGTAGTGCCTATACCTACCTGTGCATTTAAAATCAATACCGAAAAAAGGGCAATAAAAGTAAAGAATGATCTCATAAGTAACTGTTTTTAGTACAGTCACTTAGTTAATACTGAAGAGTTTTAGGATGCTAAATATATAAATAAAACGTTATGGTTCAGTTGATTAGGCGTATTTTGGTTGTTAAATTTATGCCAATTCATTTACTTTTTCCTGGAGCATTTTAATTTCATCTCTTAACCGGGCAGCTTCCATAAAATCAAGCTCTTTGGCAGCGGTTTCCATCTCTTTTCTTTTCTCCCTGATCCTTTTTTCTAACTCAGGTTTGCTTAGGTATGCACTTTCTTCTTCAGCTGCTTTAAGGTCCGGCCTTTTTTCGTGTTCATACACGTCCACCAGTTTTTCCTTTATAAGGGCACTGTCAATAGATTTTACAAGTGGAGTAGGAGTGATGTTGTTTTCCTTGTTGTATGCGATCTGCTTCTGTCTGCGATATTCGGTTTCGTCTATTGTTTTTTGCATACTGTTCGTGATCTTGTCGGCATACAAAATGGCTTTCCCGTCCACGTGTCTCGCAGCCCGGCCAATAGTCTGAGTCAGGGATCGGTTACTCCTCAGGAAGCCTTCCTTATCGGCATCGATTACCGCAACCAGGGAAACTTCGGGCAAATCGAGCCCTTCCCGGAGCAGGTTCACTCCAATCAGTACATCAAATAATCCTTTTCTAAGATCTCTCATAATTTCCACCCGTTCAAGTGTATCCACATCGGAGTGGATATAGCGGCAACGGATTTCAATTCGGGTGAGGTATTTTGTCAGTTCTTCAGCCATCCTCTTGGTAAGCGTGGTCACCAGGGTACGTTCATCTTTTTCCACCCGGGTCTGGATCTCTTCAATAAGATCATCTATCTGGTTCTGGCTTGGCCGTACCTCGATAACCGGGTCAAGCAGCCCTGTAGGCCTGATCACCTGTTCCACATAAACTCCTTCACTTTTCTGAAGTTCATAATCGGCAGGAGTCGCACTTACATAGATAACCTGGTTCTGAAGCGCCTCAAATTCCTCGAATTTCAAGGGACGGTTATCCATAGCTGCCGGAAGTCGGAAACCGTATTCCACAAGAGTCTCTTTCCTGGAGCGGTCACCCCCGTACATCGCGTGCACCTGCGGAATGGTTACGTGGCTTTCGTCCACCACCATCAGGTAATCATCCGGGAAATAGTCAAGCAGGCAGAAAGGGCGAGTGCCGGGTTTTCTTCCGTCAAGATATCTCGAGTAATTCTCGATTCCCGAACAATAACCAAGCTCACGGATCATCTCTAGGTCGAAATTAGTCCTTTCATCAAGTCTTTTGGCTTCCAGGTGTTTCCCTATATCCCTGAAATAATCCACCTGTTTTACCAGGTCATCCTGTATCTCGTGGATGGCGTTCTGCAACACATCGGGCGAGGTCACGAACATATTTGCAGGATAAATATTCAGCCTGTCATATTTTTCGATCACATCATTTGTGCCCGGGTCAAAAGCTTCGATCTCTTCAATTTCATCTCCGAAAAAATGGATCCTGAAAGCATTATCGGCATAGCTTGGGTATATATCCACCGTATCACCTTTAATTCTGAAGTTCCCGTGGGAGAATTCCGCTTCGGTTCTTGAATAAAGGCTTTGAACAAGCCTGTGTAAAAGCTTGGTTCTGGAGATCTGCATATCCCGCTCGATAGAAACCACATTCTTCCTGAACTCTACCGGGTTACCGATACCATATAAACAGGAAACCGAAGCGACCACAAGTACGTCTCTTCTTCCGCTTAAAAGGGAAGAGGTGGTGCTTAATCGAAGTTTTTCGATCTCTTCATTAATGGAAAGGTCCTTTTCGATATAAGTGCCCGAGGTGGGAATGAAAGCTTCCGGCTGGTAATAATCATAGTAACTCACAAAGTATTCTACCGCATTGTCCGGGAAGAACTGTTTGAACTCTGAATACAGCTGGGCTGCCAGGGTCTTGTTATGCGCCAGGACCAGGGTTGGTTTCTGGACTTCCTGGATCACATTGGCCACACTAAACGTCTTACCAGATCCGGTAACCCCAAGCAGGGTCTGAAATGGGTCATTTTTATTGATTCCCTCTACCAGCTGGTTGATCGCCTGTGGTTGATCGCCGGTAGGTTTGTAATCTGATTTTATATCGAACTTCATGAGATTCCTTTTCTTAGCCTAACGAAATTACGCAATTATCGGGCCTTTATCAATCTTTGATGAAAAATCATCCATACGCAACACCATCATTGCTTTGATAAGTATTAAAGGTCTCTTTTTTCCAGAAGTTTATAGGAGAAATACACAAAAATAAGGGTCCATAAAATAACGATGGCTAGCTGGTACCAGTGGATGCCGTAATCCTTTTCAAACTCTGAACCTAACTGGCTGGCGGCGGTCTGAAATGCATTTAATCTGCTGAAGGGTTCTTTTACGAGGTTAGACATAGATTCAAGAGGGAAGAAACGGGCGATGGAATCGGCAATTTCGGTACCCTTAAATAACTTCCACTTCATCACTCCGTAAACGATACTTTCCAGGATCCACCAGATAAAAAGGAAGCCCAGCGCAAATGCAGAACGCTTTACAAGGATTCCCAGGAACATACAGAAGGCGAAGAAACCGGTGAGTTTTACAAAGTATCCGATCAGGTATTCGAGGTCTGAAAATACAATGGAAAATTCGGTATAATCAGAAAATGAGTAACCAAGGATCATAGATACGATAAAAAGGAACAATGTTGAAACCAGTGAAAATACCAGTACGGTCAAAAACTTGGATAAAACGAATTCTTTTTTGCTTAAACCGTCAATAAGGTTTTGCTTCAGGGTCCGGTTACTGTACTCATTAGACATCATCGAGACAATGACGATGGCGAGGAATAGTTTGAGTGTTGCAGCTATGTAGGAATTAAAATGCCAGATAAAAGGGAAGTTGAATATTCCCTGATCGGCCACCCTGAACTGAATGCTTCCGATATTGAATTCAATAGAAGCGATAAGGGCAATAAAGGTGATCAAGATGAAATAGGTAAGGATTAGGATCCTTGCCGAACGGCTGTATCTTAATTTTTGATATTCTATGTCTAAAAGTCGTAACATTAGGCGGTAGTTGTTTGGTTTGTAAGTTGTAAGAATTGTTCTTCCAGGCTTTCTTTCCTCTTCACCAAAAAGGAAAGAGAGAGTCCTTTTTCAAAAAGATAGGCGTTAATGTTTTCCGCATCCATAGGTTTTGCAAGGAATGCTGTAACCATTTCCCCGTTTGCCACTACCTTGTTTATCGCCGGATGATCCTTTAAAAGCGTGATGAGCAATTCCTGATCTTTGGCTTTCAATTCGAAGAATCCGTGGCTGGCATTGATCCCATCAACCGGGCCGCTGTATAATTTTTTTCCTTTCCTGATGATCACTACGTGGGAGCAAACCTTCTCCACTTCGTCCAGCAGGTGGGAAGCCAGTAAAATAGTAGTCCCCATTGTCGCGATCTTCCTGATGATCTCTCTTATCTGATGAATTCCCTGCGGATCGAGTCCATTGGTAGGTTCATCAAGGATCAGGATCTCCGGGTCGTTCAGCAGGGCCGATGCGATCGCCAGGCGCTGCTTCATCCCAAGTGAAAAGGTCTTGAACTTACTGTCTTTTCGGTCCAGCAGCCCTACAAGCTCTAATTTTTCTTCGATCTTATTTGTGGAAACTCCTTTTATCTTACAAACAAGAGCCAGGTTTTGTGCCGCCGTCATATACGGGTAAAAGTTCGGATGCTCGATAATGGCACCTACCTTCTTCAGGGCTTCGTGAGTGGAATCAGACCCGTCAAACCAGTAGAAATCACCACTCGTTTTGTTGACCACATTAAGGACCATACCAAGGGTAGTGGACTTTCCGCTTCCGTTAGGTCCCAGGATGCCATACACATTGCCTTTTTCTATGCTGAAGGATAAATCGTCGACGGCGGTAAGACCGCCGTATTTTTTTGTGAGATTATTAAGCGTAAGAATTGTTTCCAAAATTGAAGAATTGTTTTATCATGTGACGACTAAGTTAAGCTTTTGTTACAGGTTTCGTTGGAGAAACCTTATTTTTGAAAAAACCCGAAGTGAAGATGGAAGAAAAGTTGATGTCCCGGAAGAAGCCCTCATTTCCGATTAATGAGCGGTTTAACCGATATCTGGCTAAATATAACAGGAATACCAAGATCCCTGTGTTTTATGATGACTTACTAAGATTTTCAGGCTCGATCGTGGTATACGACCAGCACGAGGAGGATACCTTTTGGGTAAGGTGTTATTATCCCGATCACGAGAGAACCGAGATCGATAACAGTCTGAAGCAGGTGTATACCATTCTTCACTCCGATGGTAGTGATGATTCCCTGGAATTCCTGAATATTGATGCCATAGATTACTGTACCTTCGGGAACTCGAAGCCTTTCAGGATTCGGGTAAGGAATATCCTGAATGACAGTTTCACTTATTTCTATGTGAAGAAAGCTGATGCTTCGAGACTGTATGGTCTTGAATTCGAACACTTGCTGTCTCCCCACCGTATCAACTTTCTGGTCTATAAAGACACGCTTATCGAAGAGCATATTGCCGGTATTCCCGGGGATGTATTTATTGAGGATCACCTGCCGGAATGTGATAACCGGGCGCAAACCCAGATCGCAAAACAGTTCGTGAAGTTCAACGAACGTTGCACGGTTCGGTTACTGGGAGATATGAGATCTTATAATTATGTGGTGATCCCAACCCACGATTTTGACCACGTGGAATATCAGATCAGAGCTATAGATTTCGATCAGCAATGCTATGAAGGGAACCTGAAAGTTTACAGGCCGCAGTTCTTTAAGGAAAACTTTAAGATGGTGAAACTGGTCTCCGATAAACTGGAACAATCTTCCATAGAACAATACCGGAAAGAAGAACGCTCGCTGCTGGCCAAGAGGATGATCAATACCCGAAGCCGCTATAAAGAACTGATCCGGTGTATGATCAACGATCACGTTTCTTCAGCCCAGAATGTGAGATCCCTGAGAAAAGATCTTTATAAGTATACTACAGATATGAAATTTAAGCGCGCCCGTACAATGGGCCAGATCCTGCGAACGGCGCTTCAGTTCGTGCAAAGAAATTATGAGAATGTGAATATGAGGCGAATGCTGGATTAGGCAGAAATAAAGATCCCGCTCCAGAGCGGGATCTTTTTAACTTTTATCTTCTTTATTAAAATAGACCAGATAGTAATACATCTGCTTTTCTTCGTCCCAGCCTTTTTCTACAAATTTATCGGCAGATTCAGCATTCACGAAGTCCATCTTTATCTGGATATTCGTATCCAGATTAATAATATTCTTAATCTTTTTTCTGGCATCGGTCACCGCTTTGTTGGCAATAGGGAAATTAGTCAGGTCCTCAATCTTATATTTTGGTGCCTTTTCGGTTTTGTAATGCTGAAATTCAGGGATTAATTCAGGATTGTCTATTACCGAGTTCAGGAAGTTACTTTCCTCGAAATCGTCGTTTTTAGCGAAGTAATCCATACTCCGGTTCATAAACATCACCTCTTCCTTTTTATCTTCGGCAGGAAGCACCACATCTTTGGCGAAATTCTTACAGAACTTCAGGTAACTTTTGGTGTAATAATTATCATCGGTCATAACATCTACCCCCAAGAAATTTTCCAGCCAGTATTTGGTGTCATATTTATTGGAGTCTACAGAAAGGATCTTGTAGCCTTCATCTCTTCCTTTATTGAAAATAAGCGCTCCTTTGTCAAGCTTGTTGAGGTTGATCCCCTGCTGCACGATCATTTCCAGAATGCTTCCTTTCTCTTCAAACTGAAGGAAGTCGTGTTTTAATTCAGATTTGAAGATCCCGATAGCCGGCATTTTTATATTATCCAGCTGCATATTTTCAAAATAAACCACATAAACCTCCCCGCTTTTGATATGCGGATGGGAAGATTGTTCAAAAAGAAGGGTGGTTATCTTTTTTGAATACTCGTGTATGGCATCAGGATTGTCGAAGATGGCATTGGCCAGGTTATAAAGCTCATTGAATTCAAGATCGGTGTCGTGAGCAAAGTGATAATAGTTCTCTTCTTTCTCACGGAAAGGTTTTAAGAAATACTCTTTGATTAGAGGAGTGATCTCGTCGTTTAACTGATAAGGTGCCGCCGAAAGAAAGATGTTTTCGTTACGACTTTTGTTACCTACCCTGTGGATAGATAAAGACTCAATTTGAGCATTAAATAAATTGATCATCAGACAATTTTATTTTAACTGTTTACGCTGCTGAAAATACAAAACCGCGCAACAGGATTTTACCTTTGTTAATAAATAATCGGAAAAATACCGGAAAGATTAATTCCAGTTTTCGTCGAAAGAAAGATTATCGTAATCGTCTATATCTATGTCGTCGTCAAATTCGTTGAAATCTTCCTCTTCTCCTTCAGCAGTGAACTCCTTGTCCGGGGCGTTCTCAGGGATCTGCCCGTGAACATACATAAGATTCGGGTAATCACGGCCTTCTTCAATTTCCCCTATTTGAGCCAGCTCTACAAAGAAAGTCCACATTTTAAGAAAATCGTAGACATAAATCAGTTTGGTTTGAGATTCTGAAAGCACACTGTCAAGGCTGGTTTCATTCATTAGTCTGATCCCTTGTTCTTTTCCGCTCATATCAAACTGGTGAATTTCTTCGCCCTGGTTCCAGTCGTCATTGCTTATATAGAATGAAGCCATTTCAGTCCCGTCAAAACCAAAGGATTGCACAATGGTGTTATGAAGGTCTTCCAGGGTGCTTTCCTGAAGCATTTCTATATCCCTAAACACGTCTTCCTCTGCATCAAGAATTACTCTAAATCTGTATACCATAATTGAAAAAATTGGATTGCAAAGATACAGTTTTAGATTGGAAATTTAAGTTATCTGCTAAATCTGTGTAGCGTAAATGTCATAGCCGTAAGCAGGAAGAATGCACCAACCTGATGGGTTACACCAAGCCAGGTAGGGACCGCCAGGATAAGGGTGAATACTCCCAGTATAAACTGAGCAAAAACCAGTATCAACAGGCTGTTTATGCCGTTCTTCTGAAGCCTGCTAAGCTGAAGCTTTCTCGATCTGTACCAGATCGCAAGAATGACGGCAACTACTATGTACGCCAGGTATCGGTGTACAAACTGAACGCCGCTCTTTCCTTCCACGAAATTCTTCCAGAGAGGACTCTGTTCGATATATACTGTTTCGTGTATGAGTTTTCCTTCAGTCATAAGCGGCCAGCTGTTGTGGATCCAGCCGGCATCGAGTCCTGCCACGAAAGCTCCCCAGACGATCTGCAATATTAAGACGAGCATTCCCCATCTTATAAGATTCCTGAATTTGGTGTTCACCTTTTTCTTTTCGGGAAATATGAGGTCCAGCGCCACCCAAAAAGTATAGGCGAAGGTGATGAAGGCCGTGGTAAGGTGCATTGCGAGACGGTAATGGCTCACTGCCGGTATATCCACGAGTCCGCTTTTAACCATATACCAGCCCAGGAAGCCCTGGAAAGCTCCCAAAAAGAGCAGGATCAATGCCTTTTTAATAGTAGGCTTTGTGAGTTGTCTGGTGAAAAGGAAATACAGGAAAGGGATCAGAAAAACCACTCCTATAAGTCGCCCGATCACCCTGTGGATCCACTCCCAGAAATAGATGTCCTTGAAATCCTCAAGGTTGAAGTGGTAATGCAATTTCTGGTATTCGGGATACTGCTTGTAGAGTTCAAAAGCTTCCACCCATTCCTGTTCGTTAAGAGGGGGGATGGTCCCGCTAATAAGTTTATAATCTGAGATGGATAACCCGGAGTGGGTAAGCCTGGTAATTCCTCCTACAATTACCATAATGAAAATAAGGAAACAGCCGGTGAGCAGCCAGTATACTACCTTTTTGTTGTCTTTCATCTAGATGTTATTAAGATATAGGTCTTCGGTTTCTCAGTTTTCTACAGGTTTAAGTCCCAGAGCTTTCCCTTTCTCAAGCATAAACTCACGGGCAGCCTCGTGCTCATTCGGAATCTCTCCTTCCAGGATCGCTTCTTTTATGGCCTCCTTGATCATCCCTATCTCTTTTGAAGGTTTGATATTGAAGGTTTCCATAATTTCCTCGCCGGTAACCGGAGGCTGAAAGTTGCGAACGTGGTCGCGTTCTTCCACTTCCTTCATCTTCTCGCGAACTACCTTAAAGTTGTTGTGGTATTTTTTGAAACGCTTTGGGTTTTTTGTGGTAATATCGGCCTCGCACAGGGTCATCAGGTCTTCAATATGATCTCCTGCGTCAAAAATAAGGCGGCGCACGGCTGAATCTGTGACGTTATCATCTGCAATGGCAATGGGCCTTGAACTCATCAGTACCATTTTCTGAACGAATTTCATCTTGTCATTCAGGGGCATTCTAAGGCGTTTGAATAGTTTAAAGACCATCTTTGAACCCACGAATTCGTGTCCGTGAAAGGTCCAGCCTATCTTTTTATGGAATTTCTTTGTCGGTGCCTTCCCGATATCGTGTAGTAATGCAGCCCATCGTAGCCACAGGTCATCGGTGTTTTCTGAAATATTATCTACAACCTCCAGGGTATGCCAGAAGTTGTCCTTGTGACGCTGACCTTCTATTTCATCTATGCCTTCCAGGGCCGTTAGCTCCGGAAGAATGATCTTTAGCAGTCCCGTCTTATGTAACAGGGTGAAACCTAAAGAAGGCTTATCTGCAAGAATGATCTTATGGAGCTCATCGGTAATGCGCTCCTTTGAGATGATCTTAATGCGTTTTTTGTTTCGGGTAATGGCCTCCAGCGATTCTTTTTCGATTTTGAAGTTGAGCTGGGTTGCAAACCTTATCGCCCTTAACATTCTTAACGGATCATCAGAATAGGTGATATCGGGATCCAGGGGTGTCCGGATGATCTTGCTTTTCAGGTCTTCGAATCCGTTGAAAGGATCCAGCATATCCCCGAAGTTCTTATCATTAAGGCTCAAGGCAAGGGCGTTAATGGTAAAGTCTCTTCTGTTCTGGTCGTCTTCCAGGGTCCCGTCTTCAACCACGGGCTTGCGGCTGTCTTCATTGTAACTTTCCTTGCGGGCACCCACAAATTCGATCTCCATATCGAAGGCACGCAGCATCGCGGTGCCATAGGTTTTAAAGACCTGAACCTTGGGTTTGTGCGGCAGCAGGGAAGACACCTTTTGAGCGAGCTCTATCCCACTTCCAACGGCAACGATATCTATATCTTTGGGTTCTCCGCGATCAAGAATATGGTCGCGAACAAAACCGCCAATAACATAACTTTCAAGCTTCAATTCTTCGGCAGCCAGGGAGATGACCTTAAAGATTCGGTGACTTAAGGCGCTGCTGTAATTTCGTATTTCGGGCATTTGTTATTTGCGTATCACTTTCACCTTTCCATCATTACTAAGCTTAATGATCGCCGATGGTTGAGATGATTTTTTTGACTGGTGCAAATTTACTACATAGTCTACACCTTTTAAAATTTCAGGGCTTATTTGCGAAAATGAATTTGGGGTGGGTTGGCCGCTGATGTTGGCCGATGTGGAAACGATTGGTCTTCTGAATCTTTTTGTAAGTTCCTTACAGAAGGCATCTTTAGTAACCCTTATCGCCAGGGTATTGTCTTCGGCAATTAGATTTTCGGCAACCCTTATGGGATCGTCGTATACAATAGTAGTTGGTTTTGCTGCATATTTAAGAATGTCATAAGCCACTTCAGGAACATCCTCTACATATTCATTCAGCATTTTGAAGTCGTTTACCAGGCAGATAAGTGATTTTGATTCACTCCGCTGTTTTAAGGCAAAGACCCTTTCCACCGCTTCAGCATTGGTAGAATCACAGCCTATACCCCAAACCGTATCGGTAGGATAGAGGATAAGCCCCCCTCTTTTAAGGGTTGCGATGCAATTCTGGATCTCTGTTCTGTAATCTTCTTTTCCCGATTTTGCCGAGGACTTCTTCATATTCTTGTAATGTTTTTTCAGCCATAGTTTTAGTGCTGAAATTTTCAATGACTCTGGTGTGAGAACGTTCAGTGAACTTATTCTGCAACTCCTTATTTTGGGCCAAAGATAAGATATTTTTCGCGAGAGCACCGGTATCGTGCGGAGGAGAAAGCAGCCCGTTCTCATTATGAGTGATGATCTCCGGAATACCACCAACATTGGTGCTTACCACCGGAACCTTATGGTAGAAGGCTTCATAGATCACTCCCGGTAAACCTTCGCTTTGTGAGCTTACTGCCAGAAGGTCGAACTGGGGAATAAAATTAGAGGCCTTTGGGAGAAAACCCAGGAAATGAAAATTAGCCTCCAGGTTATGCTTTTTTACGAGTTCTTTAAAGGCTCCGGTCCTTTCGGAAAGGTCTCCGATCTGCACAAAATGGAAGTCTTTTTTGCCTTCTATATTTATAAGCCGGTTAGCGGCTTCGATGAGGGTGCCCAGATCCTTGCTTCTAATGTGGTTTGCAATATTCCCGATTACAGTATCATTCTTGCTGAGACCAAGCTTGGGTTTCAGGTCAAACGGAGTTTTATCTGATTTAGTGCTGAGGTTGGTGCCGTGGTAGATGACTTTCAGCTTGTCCTTCTTATAAATATTCTTAGAGGTGATCTTTTTAGTCTCTTCCGAAACGCATAAGATGCGTTTAATTTTCGGGTAATTGTATTTGTAAAGGGTTCGTTTTCGATCCTTAATTGGGAAAGATGTCTTTTTACTGAAAATAAACGGCGGAAGTTTTACCAGTCTGTCGGCCATTACCGCAAGGGTGAGTGCCGTGGTATCGTGAATATGGATCAGGTCGATATTCTCTCTTTTTGAAGTCCTTATCAGCTGATATATAAAGCGGGGATCTATCTTGATCGCAAGCGGAGCAGAAGTGAAATCAAGCCCGGAGCCTTTCAGTTTTTGGTGAAACTTGCCTCCTTCAACACAAAAAATGAGGTTTTGAAAAAGATCAGCTTCAGCCTGAAGTTCAGTGCAGAGATTTTCGATATGATTCTCACCGCCGCCCCAGGTTTTCATAGCAGAGAGGTGTAATATGTTCATTTATCCTGACTGGTTTGAATTTCAAATTTAATTTATATTTTTTATCTGAGCCATCTATTTCTAAGTGGGTCAGTTTATTCTATAAATTTAATCTTAATTTTTTGGCCTAAAATTTGTTTTTTTGCAGCAGCTATAGACCTAATTTTATGAAGAGTGTGAAAGTTGCATTACTTATTTCTACCTATTGCTGGCCAGAGGCTTTACGATTGGTTTTAAAAAGTCTTCTGAATCAAAGCATCCTGCCTGATGAGGTTGTGATAGCCGATGATGGTTCTGCCGACGATACAGCTGAGGTGATTAGGGAATTTAATGAAAAGGCGCCTATGACCGTTAGGCATATCTGGCACGAAGATGATGGTTTCAGAAGGACTGTGATCCTTAATAAGGCTATTTCAAAGATTGAGTCAGACTATATTATTCAGCTCGACGGAGATTGTATTATGCACGAAAAATTCGTTGAAAATCACCTTAACTTTTCTCAGAACGGGAACTTTCTTTTCGGAAGTCGTGTAAATATTCAGAAACATTTTCTTCCAAAACTTTTTGCCGAAGAAAGGATCAATTTTCATTTTTTCTCAAGGGGAATAAAAAAGAGAACCAGAAATATTCACTCTCCTGCATTGGGGGGACTTTATAAGGAAAAGGACGAATTGTCTAAAAAAGTCCGGGGTTGTAATCTTTCTTTCTGGAAAGATGATATTCTTAAGGTGAATGGTTATAACGAGGATATGACCGGCTGGGGAAAGGAAGATTCAGAGTTGGTAGTGCGTTTGCTCAACAAGGGAGTGAAGGGAAGAAGACTAAGATATAATGCTATTATTTATCATATCTGGCACAAGGAAGCATCAAGACATAAGCATAATATCAATTTTCAGATTCAGGAAGAGGCTATAAAACATAATCTGACCAGTTGCGAAAACGGGATAAATAAATACCTATAATCAGGATCCGGCTTTTTTAAGGTATTTGTTAATAGCTTTTGCTCCTCTTTCGGAGGGAGTGGAACCTTCTTCGGTATAATAATTCTGCGCTGTTATTTCCTGTTGAATATTTTTATAGTCAGGAAAGGACCTTTGCGCCAGCTCAAGATTTTCCTTTAGATTATTACTGTTCTCTATTACCGGCCCGCACTGCCAGAAACGAAAAGATATATCTTTTTTGTAGTTGAAGTTTTTTGTATTCAGAAATAAACAGGGACGGGGTGTAGTGATGAATTCGTAAATCTGACTGGAAACATCCCCCATATAGATATCGGCATTGTGCACGTGGGTCATGTTTACACTTGCAACACTTCCTAAGTCTATATGAATATTATCCGAACTAAAATATTTTTCAGAAATTACTTTCTTGCTTTCACCGCCTTTTTTCTTTTGAAAAAGATGGAGGTGAGGAGCGAAGATCAGGTTATAGGTGTCTTGTTTATAAAAGAATTCCAAGATATTTAAACCTTCATCCTGCCAGGATGAAAAATCGGGATCAAAGTGAGGGTTGTATAATACAGTTGTTCTTTTATTTTTAAAAATTTGCCTTTTTGGACAGTGTTTTACTGCATCAAATTTTGAGTATCCAGTTATTGCGTAATTTTTTCCTAAAATTCCGAGCTTCTTATACTGCTTGTATTGATAGTTTCCTATCAATAACTGGAAATCGAAATCCTGAAGATTTTCATTAAACGCGTAAGCCCTTCCAGGCGTTCCGTGTGAAAATTTGAGAAGTTTAGGAGAGTTGTTTTTTCGGGCTTCAAGGAGATAACGGTGAAAATAATCAGTAAATACCACCGCGTTAAATTCATTCAGAAGGTAGTTCAGGTTTCGTTTTAACCAAAAGCCTTTTCTTGGTAGTTTTCTGTTTTTTAGCTTATCAGTAAAAGATCTAAATGGAAAAGTCGGTAACTCTTCAACAACGAGTTTATCACCTTTTAGATCACCCAAAGACTTATATAAAAGATCATCAACACCCTTATAGGTTAGAATGTGGACCCTGTTTGTTTTAGAAAGCTCTATTGCAATTGAGATAAAATGAAAAAGGTGGTGTATTTCATCCAGAAAAAGAAAAGCAATCTTTTTTTTATTCCGTGGATTCGGATTATTTTTCATTGTCAATGTTCCATTTTATTGTGAAAAGGAAGTTGTAACCAGGCGGTAAAGTTAATTTTTTTAGCTTACTTAAATTGCCGGTTTTAGCATTGTTGTACTTTTGCCCTATGAAAGCAGTATTTTCTGAAGCATTTGAACCCTCTCAACAAAAGATCTTAGGTTTTGTAAAGAATTTCAGGCAGGGAGAACTATTCGGGGATCAGAACCGAAATGAGATCAGGCTGTTCGATCTTGGGGATAAGAAGCTCAATATTAAATCTTTTAAGGTGCCTAATGCGGTCAACAAGATCGCCTATCGTTTCTTCAGGAAATCTAAGGCCGAGCGTTCCTTCTATTATGCTCAGCATCTTCTCTCTAAAGATATAGGCACTCCGGAGCCGGTGGCTTTTATGGAACAGAGTTCAGCTTTTACGTTTGGAAAGAGTTATTACATCAGCGAACATCTGCAGGCCGACCTAACCTACCGGGAACTGGTAAAAGACCCTGATTACCCGGATCACGAGGAGATCTTAAGGTCTTTTACCCGATTCACCTATAAACTGCACGAGAACAATATCGAATTCCTTGATCATTCCCCGGGGAATACGCTTATTAGGCTGAATAATGGAAATTATGAATTCTTCCTGGTAGACCTGAACAGGATGAATTTCAAGCCGCTGAACTTCACGGAACGGATGAACAATTTTGCCCGGCTTACTCCGAAAAAGGAAATGGTGGAGATAATGGCAGATGAATATGCTAAACTCACAGACAGGTCTTCTTCTGAAGTCTTTGAAAAGATGTGGTATTTCACCAATCTTTTTCAGGAGAAATTCAGAAAAAAACAACGTCTCAAGGAAAAATTGAAATTTTGGAAATGAAAAATCCCCAGATCTCCGTAATTATAAGTACCTATAATGCTGTAGAATGGCTAAAGAAAACCCTTGCCGGTTATGAGTGTCAGACGTTCAGGGATTTTGAGATCGTGATTGCCGATGACGGTTCCGGCCCGGAAACCGAAGCCTTTCTGAAGGAATTCCGGGAAAGGTCCGAAATTCCTTTAACACACGTCTGGCACGAAGATGACGGTTTCCAAAAAACAAAGATCCTGAATAAGGCGATTCTTGCCTGTAAAGCAGAGTATATCTTAATGACCGATGGCGACTGTATTCCAAGGGAAGACTTTCTTCAAGTGCATTATAAGCTTCGGGAAAAAGGTTATTTCCTTTCCGGGGGATATTTCAAATTACCGATGGATATTTCAGAAGAGATAAGTGTGGAGGATATAAAGGCTCAGCGTTGTTTTGATAAGCAATGGCTGAAGAAATTCGGGCTCAAATCTTCGGTCAAGAACAAGAAACTTACTGCAGGAAAACGGGAAGGAAAGGTCCTGAATAAGCTTACCCCAACCAATGCCAGCTGGAACGGGCATAATTCCAGCGGATGGAAAGAGGATATTCTTGCCGTGAACGGTTTTGATGAGCGAATGAAATACGGCGGGGAAGACCGGGAACTGGGGGAGCGACTTTTTAATTATGGGATCAAATCCAGGCAGATCAGGTATTCCGCGATCTGTATACACCTGGACCACGCGAGGGGTTATGTGAACCAGGAGGCCATAGACTTCAATAAAGAGGTGAGAAAAAAGACCAAAAAAGAAAAACTAAACTACACCGAACACGGTATTAAAAAGAGTGAAAAACAGGCTTAATGTTTTTTATTTTTATTCAACTTCAGGTTGTTGATGAACTCATCGAGTTTAGGGAGGATAAACTTATAACCGAAATCTTCATATAGTTCATCTATCCGGTCCTTAACAGGGCTGTCTTCTTCAAATGCAGCGGGAAGGAAATCCTTCAGATGTACAGCAACATTATGCTCATCTTCATATAATGACCAGGCATTTTTTTCTATCTGTGGAGCGAAAATTGAGAAGGTAGGGGTGTTTACGGCCTTTGCCATATTAACCGCTCCACCTTCATTTCCTATAAGGGCATCGCTTAGAGAAGTAAGTGCAATGAATTCCCTTAGACTGCTTCCGAAGAGTTCAATAAAGATCTTTTTTCGGGTTTTTTCTTTACAAAGCTCATAGAGCTTTAAAACTTCCTTCTTTTGTTTTGGGATATAATTGAAAAGAAACTGAGCCTCGGTTGTTTCTGCCAGGTGATCAAGGATCTTTGCCATATAGGCCAGGGGGTAGGTCTTTTTAAGCGAACTGCCTAAAACCCCGATCATAAAAAGCGGCTTTTTAAAGTCTATTCCCTCCTTGTGAAGTTGCTCACGGGCCTTACCTATCTCTGCTTCGGTAAGGTAGATTTTCGGTTTGATCTCCAAGGGGAAGTCTGAAGAGAGCGCGCTCAATAGTAAAAGGCGGTTCTCCACTGCAAGCCCGGCTTCCGTTTCAGGGGTTTCTGCATACCTGAAGCTTTTGGAGTAACACCAGCGGGTATACCATTTTTTGTATCCCGTACGCACTTTGGCCCCTGAGAAAAAACTGATCAATCCGCTTCCTATTTTGGAGTACACATCTATAACCACATCATATTGTTGCTTCCTGATCTTTTTCAAAAAAGAAATGAACCTGAAAGGATTTTTTAGTTCCTTATCGGGATAATAGATAATATGATTGATAAAAGGATTGTTCTCGACTACCGGTGCGGTATGCGGATAGATCATAAAGTGCAATTCCGCTTCAGGATATTTATCCCGAAGAGCTTCAAATAAGATTGAGGATGTGAGTACATCCCCAATCATTTTTTGCTGAATTACCAGTATTTTCATTTTATGTCTTTCCGTTTAGACGGCTACATCATATTCCCTTAAAGCATCATTAAGAGAGGTCTTTTTATTGGTGCTTTCTTTACGCTTCCCAATGATGAGGGCACAGGGCACCTGGTATTCTCCGGCAGGAAATTTCTTGGTATAGCTGCCCGGGATCACCACAGACCTGGCAGGAACATAACCTTTAAATTCCTTAGGCTCATCTCCGGTCACGTCTATGATCTTGGTAGAACCGGTAAGCACCACATTGGCGCCCAGCACTGCCTCTTTCTCCACGCGAATCCCTTCAACCACTATACATCTGGATCCGATAAAAGCATTGTCCTCAATGATCACCGGCGCCGCCTGAAGAGGCTCCAGTACACCGCCGATCCCGACACCGCCACTCAGGTGCACGTTCTTGCCGATTTGAGCACAGCTTCCCACTGTTGCCCAGGTGTCCACCATTGTTCCTTCGTCCACATAAGCCCCGATATTCACATAGCTCGGCATCATTATCACGCCACTGGAAATATAGGCTCCGTGTCTTGCAACAGCATTAGGGACCACCCTGATTCCTTTTTCTTTATATCCTGTTTTAAGCGGCATCTTGTCGTGATATTCAAAGATCCCGGCTTCCAGGGTCTGCATCTTTTGAATTGGGAAGTAGAGCACGACCGCTTTCTTTACCCATTCGTTAACCTGCCATCCGTCGGCAGTAGGCTCGGCAGTTCTTAACTCTCCCAGATCCAGTTTCTCTATCACTTCCCGAATAGCATCTGTAGTTTCTTTTTCTTTTAGTAAGTCCCTGTTTTCCCAGGCTGCATTTATTTTCGCTTCTAATTGATCCATCTTAACTGTTTTAGGCAAATATAACAGCTTATACCCAAATTTTGGTGGCATAGGAATATAAACCTTACCTTTGCGTAAATTTTTGCAATGGGCAGGATTCTTGCAATAGACTATGGGACAAAACGTACCGGGATAGCGGTTACCGATGAGCTTCAGATCATTGCTTCGGGGCTTACTACCGTGAGTACTCCCGAGCTTATTTCCTTTCTGGAAGATTATTTTAGTAAGGAAAAGGTGGAGCTTGTAATTGTGGGAGAACCACTTCAGAAGGACGATACCCCTTCTCAAAGTGAAGTGTTTATTCAGGAATTTTTGAAGAAATTTGCTGAAAAATTCCCGGCTATGCCTGTGAAAAGGGTAGATGAACGATTCACCTCCAAAATGGCGGTGCAGTCAATGATAGAAGGCGGACTTAAGAAAAAGAAACGCCGAAATAAGGCACTTGTAGATGAGATAAGTGCGACCCTTATCCTGCAGTCTTATCTGTATAATTAAAATTGCGAATTAAAGAAGTTATAAGAAAATGATATTACCGATTGTAGCCTACGGAGATCCGGTCTTGAGGAAGAAGTGCAAGGAGATAAGCAAAGATTACCCGAAACTGGATGAATTGATTGAGAATATGTGGGAGACCATGTATAACGCTTATGGGGTGGGTCTTGCCGCTCCGCAAATTGGTCGGCCAATAAGATTATTCCTGGTTGATGCCTCTCCTTTTGCAGATGATGAGAATATTGATGAAAAGGAAAGAGAAGAGCTTAAAAAATTAAAGAAGACCTTCATCAATGCCAGGATCGTAGAGGAAGAAGGCGAAGAATGGGCCTTTAATGAAGGTTGTTTAAGTATTCCCGAGATCAGGGAAGATGTCTTCAGAAAGCCTCAGATCACCATAGAATACCAGGATGAAGATTTTAAGGAACACCGGGAAGTTTATACCGGCCTTGCAGCAAGGGTGATCCAGCACGAATATGACCATATTGAAGGGATCCTGTTCACCGATAAGCTTTCAAGTCTTAAGAAAAGACTCATCAAAGGTAAGCTGAAAAACATTTCAAAAGGGAAGATTAAGATCGACTATAAAATGCGTTTTCCCGAAATGAAAAAAGCAAGATAATCTCTTTGATAATTAGCGCAGGACTGTGATATTTGCGTGCCTAATTCAAAAAATACTATGAGTTTAGAAAAAATATTAGCGATCTCGGGGAAACCGGGTTTGTATGAAATGGCTGCTCAAACAAGAGGCGGTTTTATTGCAAAATCTATTGTTGACGGAAAGAAAATGGCGGTTACTATGCGTCATAATGTGAGTATCTTGAGCGAGATTGCCGTTTATACCTACTCCGAAGAAATTCCGCTTGGGGAAGTGCTTGAGAGTATCAAGGAAAAAGAAGACGGGGGGGAAGCCATAAGTCATAAATCTTCCAAGGCTCAACTTGAGGATTATTTTTCTGAAATCCTTCCGGAATATGATGTAGACAGGGTCTATGCCAGCGATATCAAGAAGATCATCCAGTGGTACAACCTTCTTATCAAGAACGGATTCACCGACTTTAAGAAAGAAGAAGCTGAGGAAAATAAAAGCGAAGAGGAATAAGAAACCCTTCTGAAGAATAAAAAAAGGCTGAAAATTGAACTTTCAGCCTTTTTTTATGGATCAATTCTTCCTTATTTATATTCCTTTTTTATGCGATCAAGGCGGCGTTTGCTCTCCCTGTCCTTGATGGTCTCCCGTTTATCGTGCAGTTTTTTACCTTTTGCAAGGGTGATCTGCAACTTGGCAAGTCCGCGGTCATTGATGAACAATCTTAGGGGAATAATCGTCAGTCCCGTGTTCTTCACCTGCTTTTCCAGCTTACGTAGCTCCCTTTTTTGAAGAAGAAGTTTACGTTCACTCTTAGGGTTATGGTTAAAGTGGGTAGCGTGAGAGTACTCTTCCACGTGCATATTGATCACATAGAGTTCGTGATCCTGAAACTCGCAGAAACTTTCGGCAATAGAGGCTTTTCCTTCCCTTATGGCCTTTATTTCGGTACCCGCAAGTTTGATCCCCGCAACATATTTATCCAGAAATTCATATTCGAATTTGGCTTTACGGTTCTTTATGTTGATCGTGTTGGGTTTCTTCAAAATATCTGATTTTTATATCTCCCCCGAAATTCAGGTAGCCGGACATTTTCAATTGGCCTGAATGTTAACCGGGGTTTCGGTCATCACAAAAATACTAAGCTTTATTTAGAAATAATGATAAAGCAAGTTTAAAATTAAGTAATGAAGGCCCGTCATTTTCGTCTGATATTATGCAGGCAAGTAAAGGATTAAAGAAAATCTCAAATTCCTTTAATTAACTATATTTGCACCCAATTTTATAAACTATGAAATATCTTAACCTAATTATTATAGTTCTCCTTTTCATCTCCTGTGACCAGGAAAACAAAAAAGAAGAACTTACGGCAGAGAAGATAGTTGAAAGGGCTATCGATACTGCGGGAGGACAGAACTATGAATATGCCGAGATCGACTTTGTTTTCAGGGATCGGAATTATAAAAGCTTTCGCGAAGGAGGGAAGTACCGCCTGGAACGGATACAGCAGGATTCTACCGGAAAAATGATTCACGATATTTTATCGAATGAAGGGCTTCAGCGAAAGGTGAACGATTCCACCGTTCAGGTTGCCGATTCTTTGGTTACTCCTATAAGTAACGGGGTGAATTCCGTTCATTATTTTGTTCAGCTTCCTTACGGCCTTAATGCTCCGGCGGCTAATAAAAAGCTTATTGGTAAAGACAGTATTGCCGGGAAGGAATATTATGAAGTTAAGGTAACCTTTAATGCGGAAGGTGGCGGTACAGATCACGAAGATGAGTATTTGTACTGGATAGACACCAAACATTATACGGTAGATTACCTGGCTTATAATTATGAGGTGAATGGCGGGGGAATCCGCTTCAGGAAGGCCTATAACGAAAGAAAAATTGAAGGGCTGAGGTTCGTGGATTATAAGAATTATAAATATGCAGAATTAGGGACTCCTTTGAAGAAGCTTGATTCCTTATATGAAGAGGGAGAATTGGAATTGCTTTCCACAATCGAGAACAAGGATATTAAGGTGAATATCAGCAAGTAGTTTTCCTGTGTTCAGGATATAAAAAATAAAAAACCGAATCTTATGGAATATGGGATTCGGTTTTTTGTTACAGCTATACAGTTCTTATTAATTTATGTAAAGAACCTGTGAGGTTTTCTTTCCATCGGAAAGCTCCTTGACTATGAAGAGCGCGCCGTTCTCATCATCGGCAATATTCTCATATTTTTCTTCCCCTAATATGAGGTTCACGAACTGAGGGGTGGTATTGCTATGCCCAACAACCAGGACTGTCTTTCCTGCCGTTTGCTCCTGGAAATCCTGGTCGTTTAAATTACTGGTGTCATAAATTTTCAATTTAAGACCCTTGGCCTTGGCAGTCGGTTTTGCGGTAGCTTTTGTCCTTTTGAAATCTGAACTATAGATCATATCAAGATCGACATCCTTAAATACTTCCGCCCAATTCCTGGCTCTTTTTTCTCCGGCTTTGGTGAGTACAGGATCTTTTTCTTCCGGATTGCTGCGATCCTTTTCAGCGTGTCTAATAAAATAATAGGTGGTTACCTGGTCTGTACTTTCATTTTGTTCAGTTTCTAAATTTTCCGGCTCCTCCTTTTGTGAATTGTTGCAGGCCAGGAAAAGAGGAAGTAATAGAAGTAGTATTTTCTTCATTGGTTTAGTTTTTAATATCGATCTCGAATAAAAAGATTTGGTTAAGTTGTTTGCTATAGCTGTTAAAGTTGTTGTCTGAAATAAAGATGAAGGATTGTTTCCCGTTCGGTAAAACAGGCCCGAAACACATCCCTTCTATATTATCTATGATCCCGTCGGTGAGATGATTTTCAATGGATTTAAAATCGAAAATAAGGCGTTTTGCCGCCGGCTTCACCTTTTGGTCCTGAAGGTTCTTAAGGTTTAGCGTATTGGTGGCTTTTGAAGCATCTACCTCAAAAACCTTTACCGTATTTCCGTGTGACCCATACCCGGCTGAATAGGCACGCTCTATTACCAGGAATCTGTCATTTTGATACTCCAGGATCTCTGTGATCCCGTTTACCGCGAAATAATTGATGGGCAGTTTCGATATGCCATCCAGTTTATAAGCGAACTGGCGGCTGGCCTCTTTCGATTCATCATTAAAATAGGTTATTCTGGTCAGCGAACTTGTGGGAAATAGTTTAGGCTTGGGCCCGTCTTTTTCAAGCGGAAGTTCCGCAGCGACCCAAATTCCTGTATGGTCTGAAGATCTGCTAAGGCCTTCAAAGACTCCATTGTTCCTTGGTTTTTGATCACCTTTAGCTGTAAAATAATTCGGAATTTCATAACTGGATCTGAATTCTGCATTTTCCGAAATTCTGAACACAGAAGGGTCTTTCCCATCCTGAATGGCACCTTCACTGGAGAGGATCAATTCATCTTTTGAAGAATCGAACCTTACAGACTCAAGGTCCAGGGTGGCATTCTTTAAAAAACCTGAGCTTCGGTCAATTTCTATAAGGTCTTCAATAATTACGGTATCTATGGATCGGTTTACGAGTTTGATTTTTGCCTTGTAGAGTCTTGGGTTAGAAGCCTGGTCGCTGACCATAAAGTAGTTTCCGTTACTATAGTCGATTCCCGAAAGCCCGCCTACAGGGGTACCTTCAAATTCCATATGGGCATCAATTACATATTCATCCAGGAAATGTAATTCAATATTCTTTGTATCCAGGTTTCGGGTAGTGGCGCAGCTTAATACTATTGAAAACAAGGGGAGTAGGTAGTATATTCTTTTCATAGAGGAATTTTCCGAGGTAAAAATAACAAATACTTAAGATAATTATGGGAAACTTTTGAGAGTCTGGGCTGTTTTGATTGGCTAATTTTACTTCACAATTAACACCTAAACCAATATATTATGAATGAAGATCAGTTAGAAGGTAAGTGGAAACAGATGAGAGGTGACTTTAAGCAGAAATACGGTGAAGTTACCGACGATGATACCACTTATACTGAAGGAAAGTTCGAAGAAATGTTAGGAAGGTTACAGGAAAAGACCGGAAAAACAAAAGAAGAACTCAAGCGTGAGATTGATAATTGGTAATTTGCTGAATTTTTAGCAAGAAAAAAGGGCTGTTTTCACAGCCCTTTTTTTTGATCTTATTTTAAAGATTACTCGTTCTCAGCCAGTTCTTCCTGGTTTCTGAATACAAGAGTATCATCAAATTCATCTAAAAGAATAATACTTTCTGTATGTATCCTTCCTGAAAGGATCTCTTTAGATAATTTATTGAGTACTTCCCGTTGTACCACCCGTTTCACCGGACGTGCACCAAACTGAGGATCGAATCCTCTGCCTGCAAGATAGGTAACGGCTTCGTCTGTGGCATCCAGCACGATATTCTGTTTTGCCAGCATCTTCTTCACACCTTTTAGTTGAAGTTCGACGATCTGACGAATATCCTTCTGTGTTAACGGACTGAACATCACAATGTCGTCTATCCTGTTGATGAATTCAGGTCTTACATTCTTTTTAAGCAATCCCAGGACTTCGGTCTTGGCTTCCTCCATCGCGCTGTCCAGGTCGGTGTAATTATCGAATTTTTCCTGGATAATATGGCTACCCATATTAGAGGTCATAATAATTATGGTATTCTTAAAGTCGGCCAGTCTTCCTTTGTTATCGGTAAGCCTACCTTCATCAAGAACCTGCAACAGGATGTTGAAAGTATCGGGGTGAGCTTTCTCGATCTCGTCGAGCAGGACCACAGAGTAAGGTTTTCTCCTAACCGCTTCGGTAAGTTGTCCTCCTTCGTCATAACCCACATACCCCGGAGGCGCACCAACAAGCCTGCTTACAGCGTGCCTTTCCTGGTATTCGCTCATATCTATCCTGGTCATCGCCGATTCATCATCAAACAGATATTCTGCGAGGGCCTTGGCAAGCTCCGTTTTACCTACCCCGGTTGTTCCCAGGAATAAGAAAGAACCAATCGGCCTTTTCTGGTCCTGAAGGCCGGCGCGGCTTCTCCTTACGGCATCGCTAACCGCAATAATAGCTTCGTCCTGGCCAACCACTCTCTTATGAAGCTGCTCTTCAAGCTTAAGCAGTTTCTCGCGGTCGCTCTGCAGCATTTTGGTAACAGGTATTCCGGTCCATTTGGCCACAACCTCGGCAATATCCTCATTTGTGACCTCTTCCTGGATCAGGGATTTTCCTTCCTGTTTCTTAGCGACTTCAGCCTGAAGCTTTTCTAGCCTTTCCTGTGCCTCTTTCACTTTACCATAGCGGATCTCGGCTACCTTACCGTAATCTCCTTCCCGCTCGGCACGTTCGGCTTCAAGTTTATAATTTTCAATTTCAGATTTAGTATTCTGGATATTGTCTACTACCTCTTTCTCATTCTTCCAGCGTGCATTCAGCTCATTGCGTTCTTCTTTTAAATTGGCAAGATCTGCGCGCAGGGCTTTGAGCTTATTCTCGTCTTTTTCCCTTTTTATAGCCTCGATTTCGATCTCCAGCTGCATAATCTTTCTGTCCAGCACATCCAGCTCTTCAGGCTTGGAATTGATCTCCATCCTCAATTTTGAAGCGGCCTCGTCCATAAGGTCAATAGCCTTATCGGGAAGGAACCGGTTGGTAATATAGCGCTGAGACAGTTCTACAGCAGCAATTATCGCTTCATCTTTGATCCTTACCTTATGGTGGGTTTCGTATTTTTCCTTGATCCCACGCAGGATGGAAATGGCACTTTCGGTGTCAGGCTCATCCACGGTAACTTTCTGGAACCGGCGTTCCAGGGCTTTGTCTTTCTCAAAATATTTCTGGTATTCGTCCAGGGTGGTAGCCCCAATGGCTCTAAGCTCACCTCTGGCAAGGGCTGGTTTCAGGATGTTAGCTGCATCCATAGCTCCCTGACCTCCACCGGCCCCTACAAGAGTATGGATCTCATCGATGAACATAACGATATTCCCGTCACTGGAAGTCACTTCCTTGATCACCGCTTTTAATCGCTCTTCAAATTCACCTTTGTATTTAGCTCCTGCAATAAGCGCTCCCATATCCAGGGAAAAGATCTGTTTGTCCTGAAGGTTTTCAGGGATATCTCCGTCCACGATCCTGTGGGCAAGCCCTTCGGCAATGGCTGTTTTTCCGGTACCCGGTTCCCCAACCAACATAGGGTTGTTCTTGGTTCTTCGGGACAGGATCTGCAGGATCCTTCGTATTTCTTCATCACGGCCAATCACAGGGTCCAGCTTTCCGTCTTTGGCCAGCTGGTTGAGGTTCCTGGCGTATTTATTCAATGCATTATAGGTTTCTTCAGCACTCTGAGAAGTCACGCGGTCTCCTTTCCTTAGTTCTTCTATGGCTGCTTTCAGGCCTTTTTCGGTCGCTCCCTGGTCTTTCAGGATCTGAGCAACCTTACTTGAGGATTTAAAAATGGCCAGGGTAAGATGCTCTACCGATACATATTCGTCATTCATCTTCTTGGCAATGGTAGAAGCTTCATTTACGGTTTTACCGGCTTCTCTGGAAAGCATAATTTCACCACCGCTTACTTTTGGAAAACTCTGAAGCGTGTTCTCCAGGATGTCATTAAAAAGTTTAACGTTGATGTTCAGCTTCTTCAGAAGAAAAGGGGTCACATTTTCGTCGACCATCGTAATGGCTTTAAAGATGTGCTCATTTTCAATCTGCTGGTGGCCTAATTCCTGGGCTAGCTGCTGCGCCTGCTGAATGGCCTCCTGGGATTTTATAGTAAAGTTGTTGAAATTCATAGTCTGTTTTCTTTTTGTTTTGAGTATAGCAATTCATATACCGATTAAGAATCGAGACATTATGGCGGTTAATCCTGGGAAATAACCGACAATTCGTCATTTTAGTTAAGTATTTGTAAAAAAGATCGACTATAAGGCTAATTAAATTTAAAGAATTAATTTTACACCAAAGAAAAACTTCTATGGGAATACTCGATAAATTGTTTAAAAGTGAAAGTGATAATACTAATGAAAAAAAGTCGCAGGTGCCGTGGAATGACCTGAATTCTACAGCGCAGCTTGAGGAATTGAAAGCCGAATCCAAAGACAAGCCTGTTGCTATTTTGAAGCATTCTACAAGGTGTGGGATCAGCAAAATGGTGTTGAGGCAGTTTGAAAATTCTTACGACCTGAGTGAAGATGCCGATATTAAGCTGTATTTCCTTGACCTTTTAAGTTATCGGGAGGTATCTAATGAGATCGCCGAACGTTTTTCCGTAAGACACGAGAGTCCACAGCTTATAGTTCTTAAAGATGAGAATGTGGTTCACCATTCTTCACACCAGGGAATCGATGCCGATAAACTGAAGGAATTTTTAAATTAGAAAATACTTTTAAAATTTCGGTTTTGGGCGTTAAAGCTTATTAAGAGCCTTGGAGGTGTTTTTCCTGATTCGTAATTTGAAGATAAAATTAACGAATTATGAACAAGAAGGAGCCGAATATAGAGGAACTCGAAAAGAATCAGAAGCTTATTAAAGAGCGAGCTTCCGAAACTAAGGACAAAGAGTTTGAAGATCTTAATCAGCAGGAGGGAAGCGGTAAGTCTTCTTCAGAAGAAAAGTCGGAGAACAACGAAACTTCCAAAAGAGAGCAGAAAGAGTTCAGGGATCAAAAACAACAAAAAGAGAAATAAAAAAGCCGGCTACTTGAGCCGGCTTTTTAGTTTAAAACCTTTATTAAGGTCTTTTTATTTTTTCTTTGGCTGATATACGGGAAGCAATTTAGACTTTACTTCACCAAAACCAATTCTTCTGTCTGAAGTCTCGCAATATCCGCGCATAATCACGGTATCGTTGTCTTCAATGAACTTGCGCTCATTTCCGTCTTTCAGTTTAACAGGTTTTTTACCACTCCAGGAAAGCTCCAGCATAGAACCATAAGAGTCAGGGGTTGGCCCTGAAATTGTTCCGGAAGCCATCATATCTCCTGAATTCACCGGGCAGCCGTTCACCGTATGGTGGGCCAGCTGTTGGCTCATATTCCAGTAAAGGTACTTGAAATTAGACTTCGCGATCTTGTTTTCTTCCCCGCCTTCAGGCTGCAGGAATACTTCAAGGTTAATGTCGAAACTTTTCTTCCCTTCATATTGAAGGTAAGGTAAAAGCTTTTTTTCCGGTTTCGGGCTTTCTGTTCTGAAAGGTTCCAGAGCATCAAGGGTCACGATCCACGGTGAAATGGAAGAAGCGAAGTTCTTCGCAAGGAATGGCCCCAGCGGCACATATTCCCATTTCTGAATATCTCTTGCGCTCCAGTCGTTAAAGATCACCATCCCGAAGATGTAGTCTTCAGCTTCATTCACGGGAATCGGTTCTCCCAACGGATTCGCATCGGTGGTGATGAATGCCATCTCAAGTTCGAAATCCACCCTTTTTGAAGGACCAAAAACAGGAGTTTCTGAATCCGGAGGAAGGGTTTGTCCCTGGGGTCTGTGTACCGGGATTCCGCTTGGAATTATGGAAGAACTTCTTCCGTGGTACCCAACAGGAATGTGAAGCCAGTTAGGCAAAAGTGCATTATCGGGATCACGGAACATTGTTCCGATATTGGTTGCGTGTTCTTTACTTGAATAGAAATCGGTATAGTCTCCTACCTGAACAGGCATTTGCATCTCGATCTCATCTAAGGTGAACAGCACGGTATTTCTATGGTCCTGGTTATCCTTAAGTTTAGGATTTTCAGCATCAAAAATTTCTGCAATGCGGTTTCTGACTAATCTCCAGGTCTTTTTCCCGTCAGAGATAAAGTCGTTAAGCGTGTCCTGCAAAAAGATATCGTCGGTAAGCGGAATACCTTCAAAATACCCCAATTGGTGCAGGGCTCCCAGATCTATCGCGTAATCCCCGATCCTGGTCCCTATAGTGATAACATCGTCTCTTGTGAGGAATACTCCAAAAGGAATGTTTTGAATAGGGAAATCAGTCTTTTCGGGTATATCGAGCCAGGTTTTTCTATTAGGATCGTTCGCGGTTATAGACATATAATTTTTTGGTTTTTTGTTAAAATCTAATTGACTCAAATATATTATTTTCCTGTAATTAACCGAATGTATTTATTACTTTTGAGGAATATTTAACGTAAACAATTGAAATGCAACGAGACACAGAACTTTTCGATTTAATAGCAGAAGAAAAAGAGCGTCAATTAAATGGTTTAGAGCTGATTGCCAGTGAAAATTTTGTAAGCGAACAGGTGCTGGAAGCAGCCGGTTCGGTTTTGACTAATAAATATGCCGAAGGTTACCCGGGAAAAAGGTATTACGGCGGTTGTGAAGTAGTAGATAAAGTAGAGCAACTTGCCATAGACAGGGTAAAGGAACTTTTTGGAGCTGAGTATGCCAACGTGCAGCCACACTCCGGATCCCAGGCTAATACAGCCGTATACCACGCCTGTATGAATCCGGGAGATAAATTCCTTGGATTTGATCTTTCTCACGGTGGGCACCTTACCCACGGTTCTCCGGTGAACTTTTCAGGGAAATTGTTCCAGCCTTTATTTTACGGGGTAGACAAGGAAACCGGGCTTATAGATTACGACCAGGTGGAAGAGATCGCAAAGAAGGAAAAACCTAAGATGATCATCGCCGGAGCTTCGGCTTACTCAAGAGAGATCGATTATAAGAGATTTCGTGAGATCGCCGATAGTGTAGGGGCTATCCTGTTTGCAGATATCGCTCACCCTGCAGGTCTTATTGCCAAAGGTTTGCTAAGTGATCCGTTGCCACATTGCCATATAGTTACTTCTACCACGCATAAGACTCTTCGCGGGCCTCGTGGAGGAATTATCCTTATGGGTAAAGATTTTGAAAACCCATTCGGACAAAAGCTGAAGAATGGAAATCTGAAAAAGATGTCCACTATACTTAACAGTGCTATCTTCCCCGGAAACCAGGGAGGTCCGTTAGAGCATATTATCGCTGCTAAAGCCGTTGCTTTTGGAGAAGCACTGACCGATGAGTTCCTTCATTATATGGTACAGGTGAAGAAGAACGCCGCAAAACTTGCAGAGGCTTTTGTTGAAAAAGGCTACCAGGTGATCTCCGGCGGAACCGATAACCATATGATGCTTATCGACCTTCGGAATAAGGGAGTAAGTGGAAAACAGGCTGAAGAAGCTCTTGGAGAAGCTGAAATTACCGTGAACAAGAATATGGTGCCATTCGATGATAAGTCTCCGTTCGTGACTTCAGGAGTCCGTATAGGAACAGCTGCGGTAACCACCCGAGGGCTTAAGGAAGATGATATGCCTAAGATCGTGGACCTTATGGACCGTGTGATCACAGATATTGAAAATAAGGAGGAGCTTGCCGCGGTAAAAGAAGAGGTGTTTGCAATGATGCAAAAACGACCGCTTTTCGCATAAGTTCAAAAGCACAGAAATATAAAAAAGCTGCCTGATCAGGCAGCTTTTTTTGTTTTATAAACTCCGGTTTTTGGGACCAGATAAATCTGTCCCTTCCGGTAAATCTTACTGCTTAAAAACTTTCTTAAGTTTCTCGCTGATCTTGGCGGGCCTTTTCGACTCGCTGTCCATAAGGCACCAGGTGGTCTTAGCCTCAACCAGTACTTTCTTGGTTTCGGCATTTTTGATGATTACGTGCCGCTCAGACTTTACGTGGCTGGTTTCTCCCACATAGGTTTGAAGCAATAGTTCATCATCAAGGAAGGCTTGTTGTTTATAGCTGATCTCGTGTTTAACGACCATCCAGAAATATTTTTCCTTTTGTTCCTTATTTGCCCTGGCTTCCCAGTGGGCTTTAGCAACGTCCTGAACCCATTGCACATATTGTACATTGTTCACGTGCTCTTGTTCATCAAGATGTTCTTTCTTGACCTTTAAGTGTTGTTCGAATATTTCGGGATTAACAGCCATTATTTTTCTACGATTTCAACCTCAAAGATCTTGTCCCAGTTCTTACCGGTTACATAAAGCCTTTTAGTGTTTGGGTTATATGCGATCCCGTTCAGCACATCAAGCTTGTCGTGCTGGGTGACTTTTTCACGTAAGCCCCTGAAATCGATAAGACCTTCTATGGCCCCGTTTTCAGGATTGATGATTGCCACCCCGTCTTTTTGATAGGTGTTGGCATATATTTTCCCGTCTACCCATTCCAGTTCATTCAGCCGGGTGGAAATGGTGCGATTGGTCACGGTTTGAATGAAGTCCTTTTCGGCTAAAGTTTCCGGATCGAGGATCCATATCTTTTCAGTTCCGTCGCTTTTGTAAAGTTTTTCCCCATCGTGGGTAAGCCCCCAGCCTTCCTTGCTGTTGTTATAGCTGAAGGTCCCTGTCTTCTTCAGGGTTTTTCGGTTGTAAATAAAACCTTCACCCTGGCGCCAGCTTAGCTGATAAATCTTGTCTTTCCAGATGGTAAGGCCTTCCCCGAAATAATTATCGGGCAGTTTGGTTTCCTGAAGGACTTCACCGCTTTCAAGATCCACCATTCTTAGGGTGCTGCTCCCGTATTGCCCCGTGCTTTCATAAAGGCTGTCGTTATAGAATTCCAGCCCCTGGGTATAGGCATTCATATCGTGAGGGTAAGTGTTTACAATATTATAGGTATAAGTGACCGGAGCGGAATCATTGTAAATTTTAAGGTTCTGTGAAACAGTATCGGTTTCACCTTCGTAAAAAACCACTGCTTTTAATTGCTGATTCCCGAGTTTATGTTCCTTAAGTTTTATAGCAACCGAATTCCTGGCGGAACTTATCCTTTTATTCTCAAAATAGAACTGTACCGAATCAATTTCACGTTCTTTTTTGTTCTCTAAGGAAGCCCTGACGCTTTCCCCGAGCTGAAATTCGGTTTTACCGGATGCTGTTTTAAGGGAAAAATCGGAAGTTTTTTTACCGGAGTTGCTTCCGCAGGAAAAAAACAAAAAAGTTAAGCTAAAGAGTAACAGGAAGTTAAATTTATTCATCATTTTAAGCGCTAAATTCTTTGGCTAAATTAACCAATTCAGATTAAAAAATGCTTGCAGGAAGTACTAAAGGTTGTATATTTGCACCGGCAAGTCCCACACAACCAGCTCCTGCTGAATCCCCCAGGGCGGGAACGCAGCAAGGGTAGGCGGTCGTAGCGGTGTGATGTGGGTCGCTTGCCATTTTTTGTATCTGAATGTTTCCAAAATTTGTGCATCTTTGTGCTCTATGAAAACAGATACTTCTTCCCAACAAGTAGTGCTTATCACCGGAGCTTCTTCAGGCATCGGAAAATCTATCGCAGAATACCTTATTCAGAAAGATTATATGGTCTTTGGGACCAGCCGTAATCCTTCAAAGAACACCGGAATTTCATTCCCGCTTGTGGCGCTCGATGTGACCAAAAAGGAAACCATAGCTTCGGCTGTTCAGGAAGTACTGGACAAGACAGGAAAAATAGACTTTCTTATCAACAATGCCGGGGTTGGGATCACCGGGCCTATTGAAGAGACGCCCGATGAGGAGATCAAGAACGCTTTTGAGACCAATTACTTTGGTCCAATAAATCTTATTAAGGAAGTGCTGCCCTCTATGCGCAGGAACGGGGGTGGGATGATCATCAATATCACCTCCATTGCGGGTTATATGGGGCTGCCTTACCGCGGAATTTATTCGGCTACCAAAGGTGCGCTGGAACTTACTACAGAAGCTTTCCGAATGGAGCTTAAGGATTTCAATATTCAGATGACCAATGTGGCCCCGGGCGATTTTGCCACCAATATTGCGGCGGGTCGTTACCACGCGCCGGTGTTGGAAGATTCACCTTATAAAGAACCTTACGGGAATACGCTTAAGCTGATGAACGAGCACGTGGATGCCGGGAAGGATCCTCAGCTAATGGCCAAGGCTGTATACAAAGTAATGACCACTCCAAAACCGAATGCGCATTATAAGGTAGGGGAGTTGCTTCAGAAAGCTTCTATAGCCTTAAAGCGAATCCTGCCTGATAAAGTTTATGAGAAAATGTTGCTAAAACATTATAAATTGTAATTTTACCCGCAGTTTAGAAAGAATTCGAAATACTTAAACAACACACAACTATGAAATTTTTTATTGACACCGCGAATCTTGATCAGATCAAAGAAGCTCAGGATCTTGGGGTCCTTGATGGTGTAACTACCAATCCTTCGCTAATGGCAAAGGAAGGAATTACAGGAAAAGACAATATTTTTAAGCACTATAAGAAGATCTGTGATCTTGTAGACGGAGACGTGAGCGCAGAGGTTATTGCAACCGATTTTGAAGGTATCGTAAGAGAAGGAGAAGAGCTTGCTGAACTTCACGAACAGATCATCGTAAAAGTACCAATGATCAAGGAAGGGGTTAAAGCTCTGAAATACTTCAGTGATAAAGGGATTAAAACCAACTGTACCCTGGTATTCTCTGCAGGTCAGGCTTTGCTTGCCGCTAAAGCCGGTGCAACCTACGTTTCTCCGTTCATCGGAAGACTTGATGATATCTCTACAGATGGTCTTAACCTGATCGCCGAGATCAGACTTATCTATGACAACTACGGTTTCGAAACCGAAATTCTTGCGGCTTCAGTAAGACATACTATGCACGTGCTGGAATGTGCTAAGATCGGTGCTGATGTAATGACCGGACCTTTATCTTCAATTGAAGGATTATTGAAACATCCTTTAACCGATATTGGTCTTGAAAAATTTCTTGCCGATCACAAAAAAGGAAATCAGTAAATCCTGCTGAAGAATATAAAGAACAAAAAGCCGCTTTTGAGCGGCTTTTTTTTATTTGTTTAAAAATTCGAGGATTTCATTTTCAAAAGTAACCGGATTTAACTGTGCATCACCGCGAACAATGACCCCTTTCTTGTTAATAAAGAGCATCTTGGAGAGATATTTCCTAAGAGTAGACTTGTCCATATCCCGGTTAATGATCTGAAATTCGAAGTTTTTATTGTAGTTCTTTTTTTCTACTACCTTCTTCCAGTCCTCTGTTTCGCCTTGATCTATATTTAGACCTACGAAATTTATTTCGGGATATTTCTTTCTGAGATCCTTAATGATATTATGCTGCCAGTTATGGTGAGTAGGTGAGTAGATAGACCAGGTATAAGTGATCACCGGTTTGTTTAAAAGCTTTTTGTATTCAATAATTTTGCCTTCTGTGGTGAGCAGGTCCAGCTCTGCAACAGATTTTCCGGCCAGGTAAGCTTTCTGTATCTGGGCAAGCTCTTTTAGGTTCTGCAAATCAGGATAATTAATTTCGCTTGTCAGGTTCAGTATTGAATCTATGCGCTTATCGGTATTTGCTAAGGTAATGCTCTTTGAAGCAAGTTTGTTAAGGAACTCGTTCTTGATCCCGGGAGTCTGGGAAAGAGAGTCGATCAGCAGAATCCGGCGTTTAATATTATCGAAATCATTAAGGTCGTAGCATTTGCCACTTCTTATGTTGTTGTTTTCGCAATATTCGAGAGATTTTGTTCTAAGATAATCGTCTATAAAATTTAAATAGACATAATAGCTCTGGAGTTTTTCGTTGTTAAAATCCAGGTTTTCCCTGTAATCGTGGAAACCTTCAGGGATTTTCGCCGCGAATTCCTTGTAATATTTTTTGATCAGGAAAGTATAGCGCTCTCGCAGATCATAATACTCATAATTGATACTGGCCTCTGCGGTCTCGAGAAAATCATTCGAAAAGTCGTTTTCCTTTTTCAGGCTTTCAAGCTTTTCAATACGGCTTTGCCTTATAGAATCGGTTATGCTTGCAAATTTTTCAGGCTTTATCTTGTAATAAGACAAAATAAGCTCGTTGTTCTTCTCATTAAGCAAAAATAAATCCAGTAAAAAACTGCTTTTCTGAGAGCCTTTCCCGCTAAAGTTTATGGATTCGTCAAAGGCCAGGGTGTTAAGCCATACCAACAGGCTGTCGCCGGGCTCGACATACATTACCTGATTTTCGGGGGAATGCTTAAAGCTGTAGATCCCTTCTTCTATATTGTTGATCTTTTTTCCGAATTGGCCATTTTGGTCCAGATAAAGGGTGTCGATGGCTGCATCATCTTTGGAGATGATAAAATAATCAGTATTTGGATTAACGATCTGTCCTCCAATATACACGCTTTTATCAGCGGAATTTGAAGTTTGGTTACAGCCATAAACCAATAAAAAAACTGGTACTATAAATAGTAGGTAATGACGCATTTAGATTTTTGGAACAACGATCTGTTGAAAAATTAGTATTTCAATAGGACTAACAAATATATGCGGTGGTTAAAACTACCGATGTTAATCACAAGTTAAAAGCAAACTTTAAAACGTTAATCTTTCAGTAAATGGTTCTATTTGGCTACTTTTGCAAAAAATTAATTTATATCTGCTTATGCTTTCAGTATCAAACCTTTCTGTACAGTTTGGAAAACGTGTTTTGTTCGATGAGGTTAACACGACCTTTACCCAGGGAAACTGCTATGGAATTATAGGTGCCAATGGTGCCGGAAAATCCACATTTTTAAAGATCCTTTCGGGAAAATCGGAGCCTACTTCAGGTCACGTTCATCTTGAACCGGGGAAAAGAATGTCGGTCCTTGAGCAGAATCATAACTTGTATGATGATTACCCGGTACTGGAAACTGTTATCAGGGGAAACAAGCCACTATTCGAAGTAAAGACCGAAATGGATGCGCTCTACGCCGATTATTCTGATGAAAATGCTGAGAGAATAGGGGAGCTGCAAACCACGTTTGAAGAAATGGATGGCTGGAATGCTGACAGTAATGCCGCTTCGCTTCTTTCCAATCTTGGGATCAAGGAGGAGTATCATTACTCGCTGATGAAGGATCTTGATGGTAAGCAAAAAGTAAGGGTGTTATTGGCCCAGGCTTTATTCGGGAATCCGGATGTGTTGATTATGGATGAGCCTACCAACGACCTGGATTATGAGACCATCAGCTGGTTGGAGAATTTCCTTGCAAATTATGATAACACGGTAATTGTGGTATCTCACGACCGTCACTTCCTGGATGCGGTTTGTACACATATTTCTGATATTGACTTTGGAAAGATCAATCACTTCAGCGGGAACTATACCTTCTGGTATGAGTCTTCCCAGCTTGCGGCAAGACAGAGAGCCCAGCAGAATAAAAAAGCCGAAGAAAAGAAAAAAGAACTTCAGGAATTCATTCAGCGTTTTAGTGCTAACGTAGCGAAATCTAAGCAGGCCACTTCCAGAAAGAAGATGATCGATAAACTGAACATCGACGAGATAAAGCCATCCAGCCGTAGATATCCTGCCATCATTTTCGAAAGGGAAAGAGAAGCGGGAGATCAGATCCTTAATGTTGAAGGGCTTGAAGCTTCCATTGAAGGGGAAACTCTTTTTAAAGGAGTGGATATCAACCTGGCAAAGGGCGACAAGGTTGTGGTTTTCTCAAAAGATTCCAGAGCGACCACTGCATTCTATGAGATCATTAATGGAAAACAGGAACCAGTAAACGGAAAATATCAATGGGGGGTTACCACTTCCCAATCTTATCTTCCGGCAGATAATTCAGAATATTTTGATAATGACCTTACGCTAGTAGACTGGCTTCGTCAATGGGCTAAAACCGAAGAAGAGAGAGAAGAGGTTTATATACGTGGGTTCCTCGGAAAAATGCTTTTTAGCGGGGAAGAGGCCCTGAAGACCTGCCGTGTGCTTTCCGGAGGTGAAAAAGTGCGCTGTATGCTAAGCCGAATGATGATGATAAGAGCGAATGTACTTATGCTTGATGAGCCAACGAACCACCTTGACCTGGAATCTATTACGGCTTTCAATAATTCACTGAAGAATTTTAAAGGGACGGTGATGTTTACCACACACGATCACGAGTTTGCTCAAACCGTTGCAAACAGGGTTATCGAACTTACCCCTAAAGGGGCTATAGACAGGTATCTGAGCTTCGATGAGTATATGAACGATAAGTCCATTAAGGAACAACGTGAAAAAATGTACAGGGTAGAAGCTTAATTAAAACAGTAATATCGAATAAGAAAATCCCGCCGATCGGCGGGATTTTCTTTTCAACTAACCAACAGATATTAAAATATTCCTCCACCGCTTTTTTCTCGGTCGTCACGATTTTTGCGTTTTAAGGCGCTGTTCTTTCCTCCGCCAAACCTGTAGGAGAATCCAAGAAAAACAGTCTGGCTGTCTGGTTTAAAAGATCCGGTCTGATGTAATGGGAGTTCCGACTCGAAAGCAAATCTTTGCGTATCGAATATGTCGTTTACATTAAGGCTTAAGGTAGCTTTGTTATCCAGGAAGTTATAACGTGCCCCGGCATTTACAAAATACATTTCTTTGCCCTTAAACTGGATATCCTGGAACGGGCTTCGGTAAAAGCCGAATAACTGGAAGGTCAGGTCTTCGGTGGCCTTAAAGCTATTGCTCATCCGTGCACTGAAAACATTGGTTTCAACTTCCCTTTCAATATCACCTATAACTCCGCGGGAACTCTGGCTGTAGAATTCGGCACTCGAATTAATGCTCCACCATTTAAAGGGTTTGTAGCTACCGGAAACTTCAACTCCGTAAGAAGAATTATCGTCTCCGTTCATAAAAGTAAGTAACAATCTTGAAGGATCGTTCGGGTCTTCCAGGATGGTCTGGTTGATCTCGTTGTTGATGGCCCTGTAAAAGGTGCCGGCCGTAATATTTCCCTTTTCAAAGCTCTGAGTGTAATTCAGCTCCACAGAATTAGTGAACTGGGGATCAAGTTCAGGATTACCCTGGCCCGTGATCCTTGGAGTGCTGAATTCCCTTACCGGGTTTACCTGGTTCAGGCTTGGACGATCTACCCTGCGGCTATAGCTTAGCTGTAAGGTCTTTTTTTCTGCAAGATTGTAAGAAAAAAAGGCCGATGGGTAAAGTGTAAGATAATCATCCTCATAAACCTTTTCGCTGTTCAAAATAGCTTCAACATCATATTGCTCCAGACGGGCACCAAGTTTGTAAGACCATATTTCAAAGTTCTGTCCAAATGTGGCATAGGCCGAATAGATGCTGTTATCGTAATTGTAAACAGAGTTAGTTGTATTCACATTGCTGGTCTGGAACCTGTTCTCGCTGTCACGAACCCTGGCTTCAGCTCCTAATTCGAGCTTGGTCTTTTCGCTTAGCGGATTTATATAATCCAGGTTGATTGTGGTGTTTTTGATGTCATCCCGAACTACGTCTTTATAGTCCGGGTAGGTAGCTCCCGGCCCTGTAAACTCAAAATTTGTGTTTTCTTTATCGTCACTCACACTATAATCTACCTCAAGTTCAATATTGTGGCCTTCTTTTTCAAAATCCCTTTTATAGTCAAAGTTGTAAGTGCTTGTTAGCCTGTCGTTGTCTATAAAGAAGAATTGTTTGATGTTATTGTCAGGATTGTCAAGATAGCTGAGTTCTACCCATCCTTCAGGAGTCCCGTCACTCTTGTTCTGGTTCGTATAAAAAGAGAAGGTGTTCTTATCGTTAAGGTAAAAATCCACTCCAAGTTTGTAAAGGCCTGAAGTATTTTCGCTTTCATAGAAAATGTCTTCATAAGAATTATTTTCAGCGGTATAGATCAGTCCGGTTTGAGGCCTTTTCCCTGTGTTTATTCCCAGGTTGGTGTAAAAGTTGAATTTCCCGGTCCTGTAATTCATATTCAGCGAAGTGTTTGTCCTGGTCTTTTTTCCAAAAGTCACACCCCCGTCAAGATTACCGTTAAAACCTAAGTTGGAATTCTTATGCAGGATAATGTTGATGATCCCGCTCATTCCTTCAGGATTGTATTTAGCTGAAGGGTTGGTGATGAGTTCTACACTTTTAATGGAGCTGCTCGGGATTTGTTTAAGCAATTGAGCTGCGGGAATATTGGTGGGTTTTCCGTCTACCAGAATTCTTACATTGCTGTTGCCGCGCATCGAGATATTTCCGTCCTGATCTACATTTAATGTAGGCATATTGCCCATAATATCTGAAGCTGTAGCTCCCGAAGTGGTCAGGTCTTTCCCTACATTTATCACCTTTCGGTCAACGCGTTGCTCTATGGTCGATCGTTCGGCGACTACGGTAACATCGTCCAGCATAGAGATGTCGGGTTCCAGGGCAACGGTTCCTATCTCTACTTTTGAGCTCCTTCGGTTGATACTGATCTTTTTTGAAAAGGTCTTATATCCTATGAACTGAACTTTAAAGATATATTCCCCTGCCGGAATCTTTTCAATGATAAAGGTGCCGTCTTCCTGACTGGTGTTCCCTGAAACGAGATTACCGTCCAGGTCATTGATGATGATGGTGGCATAGGGCACAGGCTCCTGAAGGTCTTTGTCTATGACCACCCCCGAAATTTTCCCTACAGGTTCTGTGTTTGCCATACTTATGGCGCTTGATAAAAAGATGAAGATTAAAAATAACTGTTTCATTTTTTGATTGATTTTGATGATTAGTATGTTAAAGATGATAGCTTGCAATGCATAATACAGAAATGCGGGCTTTCACAATTTTATGACTGCTTCTATCTAAAATGCGAGGAGTTTATGCTGCTAAGGAACGAATTAACCATCTTAATTACCTTGTAATACATAGTAGATGGTTCCGACCTTAGGCTAAATCTCAATAACCCCTCTACTATAAAGACGGCTCCAAAGGAAGAATGTTACATAAAAACCCGAAAAATCCTGAAATTTCATTCAGATTGTTCAATAAGCCTTTAACTTCCGAATCCTGAATAAAATAAAAATGCCCACATTCCCGTGGGAGTGTGGGCATCGCAAGATCATCAGTAACACTAACCATCAAATAAACTGATGACCCTGCCAGGGCCGGCCCTTTGTTTTTAAAGACTCGGGAAAGATTAAGTTGTTACAGTGAAGCTTAAACTTTAACTTTGTGAGAATGAAGAAAAAAACTTTGGTTCTAGGGGCGTCCTTAAAGCCTGCAAGGTATTCTAACCTGGCTATCCAAAAGCTCGTTAAGTATGATCAGCCAGTGGAAGCCATTGGTTTAAGGGAAGGAAAGGTAGCGGGGATTCCAATAAGCACCCAAAAGGAACAATTTAAGGATATTGATACGGTAACCCTGTATCTCGGGCCACCCCGTCAAAAGGAGTATTATGATTATATCATCTCCCTTGCGCCCCAACGTGTGATCTTTAATCCCGGGACCGAGAACCCGGAACTCTACAAACTTCTTAAAGAGAATGATATTGAAATTGTAGTTGGTTGTACATTAATTATGCTTTCTACGAATCAATATTAAGCCTGAAAAGGTCAGTAATCCGTTTAGGATAAGGATGAAGAAACCAAATTCAAACCCGAACCAGGCGAGACTGTTTATACTGATTATATAGGACAAAACAGGTGATAATAGCGCGATTACCGGAACCAGTTTGTCTTTCACCTGCCAATTGGTAAAGAGCCCATAGGTGTAAAGTCCTAATAATGGCCCGTAAGTATAGCCCGCAAATTCAAAAAGCTTGTTGATTACACTTTTATCGGCTATCGCGTATTTAAAGATCATCATTACAGCGATAAGCAAAAGTGAAATTCCAATATGTATCATTTTACGGATCTTCACCTGATTTTCTTCGCTGTGATTCTTTTCGATCTCCATAATATCGATACTGAAAGAGGTGGTAAGCGAGGTAAGGGCACTGTCGGCACTGGAATATGCCGCAGCTATCAAGCCAAGGATAAACAGGATTGCCACGCTGAAGCCAAGCTCCCCATTAGTGGCAATGGCCGGAAAAAGGTCGTCCCTTTGTTCGGTGATCCCATTGATTTCTGCATAATCGGTTAGCAGTAATCCAAGAGCAAGAAATGCAAAGTTCACTATAGTAAGTACAATGGTAAACCAGAAAATGTTCTTTTGGGCATCCTTGAGGTTACGGCAGGTTAGGTTCTTTTGCATCATATCCTGGTCCAGTCCCGTCATCACGATGGCTATGAATGCGCCCGAAATGAATTGTTTAAAGAAGAAATCTCTGCTTTTCCAGTCTTCAAAATAGAACATTTTTGAGAGTTCACTGTCTCCGAGATAATTGAAGAAGTTTCCTCCCGAGATCCCCAGGTCCTGGGAAATAAAGACTATCGTTATTCCTAATGCCAGCAACATAAATAGTGTTTGCAGCGTATCTGTCCAGACAATGGTGTTAATCCCGCTTCTAAAGGTGTAAAGCCAGATGAGAAGAATAGTGATGGAGACCGTCACCCAGAAGGGCACTCCCATCGCATCAAAAACTATAAGCTGTAACACATTGGCAACAAGGAATAACCTGAAGCTTGAGCCGACTATTCGGGATAGAAGGAAAAATGAAGCTCCGGTTTTGTAGGAGAAATTTCCGAAGCGTGTATCCAGATAAGTATAGATAGAGGTGAGATTGAGGCGATAGTATAACGGCATTAAAACCAGGCTTATCACCGCGTAACCTACCGTATAACCCAGTACGACCTGGAAATAACTGAACCCGCTGAATTCTACGGTTCCCGGGATGGAGATAAAGGTGATCCCGCTCAGGGAAGCACCTATCATTCCAAACGCGACCAGGTACCAGGGGGACTGCCTGTTGGCCTGAAAAAATTCGGCGTTGCTGCCGCCTCTGCTTGTTAAATAGGATATTAAGATTAATACGCCGAAATAACCGGCTATGAGTAACAGGATCTGGTAAGGTTGCATAAATTTGGGTTATTGGGGGCGAATTTACAAATTAAGCTTAAACTTCGTTTATCTGGGGCTGAAATCATCCGTCAAAAATCCATAAATTCGCAGTATGGATTTTTCTTCGAAACTTCTGGAACAGGCGGTTGACGAAATGTCTCAATTGCCGGGAATTGGAAAGCGGACGGCTCTGAGGCTAGTTTTACATCTTTTAAAACAGCCCGAAAGCCAGACCGAGCAATTGGCCGGTGCGCTTACCAAATTGCGCACCGAGATCAAGCTGTGCAGAAATTGCTTTAATATAAGTGATACGGAGCTATGCGATATTTGTGCTAATGCTTCCCGTTCTTCAGAAATTGTTTGTGTGGTTGAGGATATTCGTGATGTGATGGCCATAGAAAACACGGGTCAGTATCGCGGAATGTACCACGTGCTAGGCGGAAAGATAAGCCCTATGGACGGAGTAGGGCCTTCACAGCTTACCATTCAGCCCTTAATAGAGAAGGTGAAGGCAGGGAAGATAGACGAGATCATTTTTGCCCTTAGCAGTACTCTGGAGGGGGACACCACCAATTTTTATATTTTTAAGCAACTTGAAGGAACAGGGGTCAGGACTTCGACGATCGCCCGTGGAATTTCGGTTGGAGATGAGCTGGAATATGCCGATGAGGTTACACTGGGGCGAAGTATCACTAATCGTATCCCATTTGAAAACTCCCTGAAAAGCTGACAGAATAGAGCCTCTTAATTAAACCTCTTTTTTGAAAAAGGCTGCTTTCTCTTTCTTTTCAGCTTCCGAAATTGTATTTTTACGCGAATCCGAACCTGGTTTTTGAACCATAAGAAATCCATTATAATTCAATTTTATTGATTTTTTAATATTGATTAAGCTGAATTTTCATTAAATTCGCAAACAGAATAACAAAAAATAGCTCTCGATTATAGATATGGCAAAGTTTGAACTTAAGTTGCCCAAGATGGGCGAAAGTGTTGCTGAAGCGACCATTACAAGTTGGTTAAAAGAGGTTGGTGATACTATTGAAGCTGATGAACCTGTATTGGAAATTGCAACCGATAAGGTAGATAGTGAAGTACCAAGTGAAGTAGACGGGAAACTGGTCGAAAAACTTTTTGAAGCCGATGATGTAGTGCAGGTAGGTCAAACCATCGCTATTATCGAAACAGATTCGGAAGTTGAATCTGATGACCTGGCAATAGAAGATGATTCCCTTGAAGAGGAAGAATTTGCTGAGGAAGTTGAAGCCAGTGTAGAAACGGCTAAAGAAACTGCCTCAGGTCAGGATTATTCTGATGCTTCCCGCTTTTATTCTCCACTTGTGAAGAACATTGCTAAAGAAGAGGGTATAGGTCTTGATGAGCTTGAGAAAATAGACGGTACGGGAAAAGACGGCCGTGTAACTAAGAATGATATCCTGGCTTATGTGGAGAACAGGAACGGGCAGCCTAAGCAGGAAACCAGAACTGAGCCAAAAGGAAAATCTATAGATACAGGTAAACTTGAAAAAACAGTTGCCAAAAAAGAAGAGCCGGTAAGATCTGGTGAAGATGAGATCATAGAGATGAGCCGAATGGGCAAAATGATCGCTCACCACATGGTAGATAGCGTTCAGACTTCAGCTCACGTACAGTCTTTTATTGAAGTAGATGTGACCAATATCTGGAACTGGAGAAAGAAACATAAAGATGAATTCCAGAAAAGAGAAGGGGAGAAACTTACTTTTACCCCGATCTTTATGGAAGCCGTGGCCAAGGCAATTCGTGATTTCCCAATGATCAACATTTCGGTAAACGAAGATGCGACCAAGGTGATCAAGAAGAAAGACATCAACCTGGGAATGGCTGCAGCCCTTCCTGACGGGAACCTAATCGTTCCCGTGATCAGAAATGCTGACAGGCTGAATATTGTAGGAATGGCTAAGGCCGTGAATGATCTTGCCAGCCGTGCCAGACAGAACAAGCTTAAGCCCGATGATATTCAGGGAGGTACTTATACCGTGACCAACGTGGGTACCTTTGGAAGTATAATGGGAACTCCTATTATCAACCAGCCGCAGGTAGGTATTCTTGCTCTTGGTGCCATAAGAAAAGTGCCGGCGGTAATTGAAACCCCAGATGGAGACTTTATAGGTATCAGGTATAAGATGTTCCTTTCTCACAGCTACGATCATCGTGTGGTGAACGGAGCGCTTGGAGGACAATTTGTTCAGCGTGTTGCGCAGTATCTTGAAGGCTTCGATAAGGATAGAGAAATATAATTGTATAGATTTAAAAGTAGCCGCAAATCCGGGATCGGGTTTGCGGCTTTTTTATTTTCGGGCTTTTTTGCTAATGTCTAAAGCTTCGTTGTTTTTATGCTCAAAGCCGTAAAATATAGTATCTTTACAGGCCCAAAACCAAGTGAATTATGGAGTTAAACCTCACTAAACCTATATGTTTTTTCGATCTGGAAGCAACAGGGACCAACCTGGCGAAAGACCGCATCGTCGAAATATCTATTCTGAAAATATTCCCTAACGGAAATAAGGAAAGCAAGACCTGGCTGGTGAATCCTGAGAGAGACATTCCGGCTGAAGTGATCGCAATTCACGGAATTTCGAACGAAAAAGTGGCGAATGAGCCTACCTTTAAAGACTTATCCCAGAAGGTTTATGAGATGATTAAAGGCTGTGACCTTGCAGGCTATAATTCGAACAGGTTCGATATTCCGTTATTGGTGGAGGAGCTTCTTCGCGCCGATATCGATTTTGATATGAAGAATGTAGTGGCTGTAGATGTACAGACCATTTTTCATAAAAAGGAACAAAGAACACTTTCTGCAGCCTATAAATTTTATTGCGAGAAAGACCTTGATGGCGCCCATAGCGCCGAAGCCGATACTAATGCTACTTACGAAGTGCTGAAATCACAACTGGATAAGTACAATGATCTGGAGAATGATATGAAGTGGCTGGCACAGTACAGCGCCAGGAAACGCTTTGCCGATTTCGCCGGATTCATCGTTTTTGATAAAAAGGGAAATGAAGTTTTTGGTTTTGGAAAGTACAAGGGCAAGTTGGTGGAAAAAGTGCTCGAAGAGGAGCCGGGCTACTTCGGCTGGATCCAGAATGCCGACTTTCCGTTATATACCAAGAAAGTGCTTACCGCTATTAAACTCAGAAAGTTGAATACTAAACTGAAATAATTTTTTCAAGGCTTAAAGAACTTATGAAGATCATCTGTATAGGGCGAAATTACACAGAGCATATTTCAGAATTAAAGAACGAAAAACCTGAAGATCCGGTAATCTTTATGAAACCGGATACTTCTGTTTTATTAAAAAAACAGCCCTTTTTTATTCCCGATTTTTCTGAAGAGGTGCATCACGAAGTTGAGGTTTTGGTGAAGATCAAGAAGGTGGGAAAGCATATTCAGGAGAAATTTGCTCATAAATATTACGATGAGATTGGCTTGGGAGTAGATTTTACCGCCAGAGACCTTCAGCAGAAACTGAAGGAAAAAGGTCTGCCCTGGGAGAAGGCAAAAGCCTTTGATGGCGCTGCCGTAGTGGGTAGAAAATGGATCGATAAAAAATCTATAGAAGACCTGAATGATTTGAATTTCAGCCTTCAGAAAAATGATGAGATCGTGCAAAAAGGCAATACCTCTTTTATGTTATGGAAGATTGATGAATTAATTGCTTATATTTCTTCTTTCTTTACCCTTAAAATTGGGGATATTATTTTTACCGGTACTCCCGCGGGAGTAGGGAAAGTAGCAGCAAATGACAGGTTGACCGGCTTTATTGAGGAACAACAAATTTTTTCTATCCAAATAAAATAACATGAGCAGCTACAATTTAGAGGAAGTAAAAGAAATGGCAGGAGGCGATGACGATTTTATGAAAGTGGTTGTCCAGACCTTTCTGGAAGAGATCCCGCCTGATGTTGAGGCGATGAATGAAGCGATCTCGAACGGAAATTCCACGCTTGCCTATCAGTACGCCCACAAAATGAAACCGAATCTTCAGTTGTTTGGTTTAGAACTTATGGATGAGATAAAGGTGATAGAAACCTGGTCCAAGGCTAATAAGAATGGGAAAGAAGTGCCGGGTGCCGCTGCAACCATTACTAAAAAAGTGAATGTTGCAAGTATAGCCCTTAAACGTGATTTTGAGATAGAATGACAGCCGAGATAATAACCGTTGGAGACGAGATCCTGATCGGTCAGATTGTAGACACTAATTCGTCTTTTATAGCCAAAGAGCTGGATAAAATAGGAATTGCGGTACATCAGATAACCGCTGTGGAAGATGAAAGAAATCATATTCTTTCAACATTGGAGGCGGCCCATCAAAGAGCCGATGTGGTTATAATTACGGGTGGATTGGGGCCTACCAAAGATGACCTTACCAAAGACTGTCTTTGCGAGTATTTCGATGATGAACTGGTGCTAAACGAAGAGGTGCTGTCTCATATAAAATTACTTTTCGAAAAATATATAGACACTCCTTTTTCAGAGCTTAACCGCCAGCAGGCATTTTTACCTGCTAGTGCAGATGTGCTTTTTAACAGGTACGGAACCGCGGCGGGAATGTGGTTTGAAAAGGAAGGTAAAGTTTACGTTTCTTTACCGGGAGTTCCTTTTGAGATGAAGGCTTTAATGGAGGAGCAGGTGTTGCCAAAACTTCAGGAAAGCTTCAAAAGACCTTTTATCGTACATAAGACCGTTATTACTTATGGAATGGGTGAAAGTTCTCTGGCAGAAAAACTGGAGTTCTGGGAAGAAAACCTTCCTGATTATATAAAGCTTGCCTATTTGCCTAATCTTGGCAAAGTAAGGTTAAGGCTTACCGGCAGGGGGACAAACCTCGAACAGCTCGAGGATACCATAAATAAACTTGTGACGAGCCTTCACTCCATAATAGGAGAAATAATTGTGGGCTATGAAGATGAGAACTCTATCGAAGTTCAAATAGGACATTTGCTGGCTTCTGAAGGAAGAAGCTTGGCTACTGCCGAAAGTTTTACCGGAGGACGAATCGGGAGTTTACTTGCCAGTCCTCCGGGGGCATCCAATTATTACAAAGGAACTGTGGTTAGTTACGCTACCAGTGTGAAGCAGGATGTTCTTGAGATCCCTGAAAAATTAATACAAAAGCACAGTGTTGTGAGCAGCCAGGTGGCCGAAGCTATGGCTCGGAATGTTAAACGCATTTTTAAGACTGATTTTGCGATCTCTACCACCGGAAATGCAGGCCCTACTAAGGGAGATAGTGAGGAAGAGATAGGAACGGTATTTATTGGTATTGCCACACCAGCCGGGGTCTATTCCAAAAAATTTGTATTGGGGAATCATAGGGAAAAGGTGATTGGAAAAGCCGTGAATAAAAGTATGGAACTTCTCCTGGAAGAAGTATTTAAAAATTCAGAAAAGGCCGGATAAATTTCCCGGTTGTATTTGCCTGGTTTTCATAAATTTTAAGCTCTGTTCTTCTGCTAAAAGCTTCTTCTGGTTGTTTCCTTTAAATTGAACATAAAGACTGTAGAGGAATTTTATTTGCTTTCCGGTTTTCGGATTGCAGGATTATGATTACTTTTGCACAGGCTAGCCCTTTAAATACAACGATTTTAATTCCAACTCTAGCTTTCCTGAAAATATTTCGAAACACTGAAAATATTTTTAAAATTGATGTTGGTAATTAGGTAAAAAAATCGTTAATTTGCAGCCTGTTTTGAAATAACGAGATAAAGAATAGAGCAATGTCAAGAGTTTGTGAACTTACGGGAAAAAGAGCGATGGTCGGGAACAATGTTTCTCACGCAATGAATAAGACCAAGCGTAAATTTAATGCCAATTTGGTGAAAAAGCGCTTTTTCATTCCTGAAGAAGATAAATGGATCACTTTAAAAGTTTCCACTTCAGCACTTAAAGATATTAATAAAAAAGGCATCTCTGCTGTAATCAAAGAAGCAAGGGAAAAAGGATTCTTGAAAAAATAATCCTAAGCATTAAAACAAAACACTATGGCAAAGAAAGGTAACAGGGTACAGGTTATACTAGAGTGTACAGAACATAAAGGAACCGGAAAACCGGGAACTTCAAGATACATTACTACTAAGAATAAAAAGAATACACCGGACAGATTGGAGTTAAAGAAATTTAACCCGATCCTTAAGAAAATGACGGTTCATAAAGAGATAAAATAATTGAGTCATGGCAAAGAAATCAGTAGCATCTATACAGACAGGGTCCAAAAGATTGACCAAAGCGATAAAAATGGTTAAATCTGAAAAATCTGGTGCCTATACTTTTGTTGAAGCAATTATGGCTCCGGAAGACGTGAACGACTATTTGAAGAAAAAGTAATCGAAGATATTCGTTATTAAGAATATATGTAAAGCCGTCCGGATCTTATCGGGACGGCTTTTTCTTTTTGTTTATATTTACATTCGCATTTCGGGAACATCATCCCCGGAATTTTTTAGATTTTAAACCTGCCAAAAAATGAGTTTATTTAAAAAAATATTTTCCAAAGAGAAGAAGGAAACCCTGGATAAAGGCCTTGAAAAGTCTAAGACCACCTTCCTTTCCAAAATGAGTAAGGCTGTTGCCGGAAAGTCTAAAGTAGATGATGAGGTTTTAGACGATTTGGAAGATGTGCTTGTAAGTAGTGATGTAGGTGTTGCTACCACCATCAAGATCATAAACAGGATAGAAGAGCGCGTTGCACGCGATAAATATCTTGGTACAGCAGAGCTTAATGAGATCCTTCGGGAAGAAATCGCCGCTCTAATGGCGGAAACCAATACCGGCGAAGAAACAGACTTCTATGTGCCCAATAATAAACCTCATGTGATTATGGTGGTTGGGGTGAATGGTGTAGGGAAGACCACTACAATTGGTAAGCTTGCTCACCAGTTCAAAAAAGCCGGAAAGAATGTAATGCTTGGTGCTGCCGATACCTTCAGGGCAGCAGCTATAGATCAGCTTCAGATCTGGGCAGACAGGACCGATGTGCCTATCATTAAACAAAAAATGGGAAGTGATCCCGCTTCCGTGGCATATGATGCTGTACAAAGTGCAGTAAAGAATAACGCCGATGTGGTTTTGATCGATACGGCAGGGAGACTTCATAACAAGGTAAACCTGATGAACGAGCTTTCTAAGGTAAAGCGCGTGATGCAGAAGGTCGTGCCAGATGCACCTCACGAAGTGCTGTTGGTACTTGACGGTTCTACCGGACAGAACGCCTTTGAACAGGCCAAACAGTTTACTGCAGCCACAGAGGTGACCTCCCTGGCTGTGACCAAACTCGACGGAACTGCAAAAGGAGGTGTGGTGATTGGGATCAGTGATCAGTTCAAAATTCCGGTTAAATACATTGGAGTGGGAGAAGGGGTTGAAGATCTGCAGGTTTTCAACAAATACGAGTTTGTAGATTCTTTCTTTAAGTAGTAGATTAGGGGAAAATACATCCCTATGCACAGGTTTCTCTTTTTTCTTTTCCTCACAGCAGGAATTCTCAATGCCCAGAATAAAACAGAAAAGGAGAAGGACAGCATTAAGGAAAAGGAGTACAAAGTACTCGATTCCAGGTTTATCAATGTAGATTCTTTATGGGCTCCCTTTGACAGGGAGCTGGATAACTTCGGTAAAAGCCGATATTCTGAAGTTGCGCCTTATATCTTCGAAAAAGATATTCCCGAGATACAGAAAGCCGTAAAAAACTCGAAGTTCACTTACGAGGAACTGGCACTATATTACCTGTATCGCATCAGGAAATTTGACAGGGAGAATAAGCTTTCTCTCAATTCGGTTATTTCGGTTAATCCTGAAATTCTTGCTGAAGCAAGAAAAAAGGACCAACTCAGGAAGAAATCCGTTTCAAGGAATTCTATCTATGGTATTCCGGTCCTGCTCAAAGACAATATCAATACAGAATCTGTTCCTACTACCGCAGGGGCAGAAGTTTTGAAAAACAATCAGACTTCAGACGCATATATCACCAAAAGACTTAAAGAGAATGGAGCGCTTATCCTGGGAAAAGCCAACTTAAGTGAATGGGCTTATTTCTTTTGTGGCGATTGTCCTAGTGGATATTCGGCTATGGGCGGACAAACCTTAAATCCGTATGGCAGGAAGATACTGGATACGGGAGGCTCGAGTTCAGGCAGTGCAGTTGCAGTTGCGGCCAATCTTGCGCCGGTTGCTGTAGGTTCCGAGACATCGGGGTCTATATTGTCTCCTGCAAGCCAGAATTCGGTGGTGGGGCTGAAACCCACAATAGGAGTACTAAGCCGGGGAGGTATTATCCCGATTTCGGGCACACTGGATACTCCGGGACCCATCACGAGATCGGTGATAGATAATGCCATCCTTCTTTCCGCGATGAGCGGAAGAGATTCTTTAGATAATTCAACGAAAGCTAATCCCAAGGCCATAACGGATTATCAGAAAAAGCTGAAGAAGCTTAAAGGAACTTCTCTCAAGGGAAAACGTTTTGGAGCGATTAAGGGATTGATGAAAGATTCCGTATACTCCCGGGCTGTATCCGACCTAAGGAAAGCCGGGGCCGAAATCATAGAATTTCAGGCTGAAGAAATTCAGCTTCCTAATTTTCTCAGGTTGCTGAACCTGGATATGAAAAAGGATCTGCCGGCCTATTTTAAGAATTATGCCGGAGATGTTCCTGTAAATTCGGTAAAAGATGTGTTGCTCTATAATTATCAGGATAAGGAAAACAGGGCTCCATACGGGCAGGCTCTTTTTGAGGGGATTGTGCAGGATACTGCAACTGCAGAAGAATTTGCGGCTATCAAGGACACCCTTAAAACAAACGGAAGAAAGTTCTTTGATGTGCCAATGAAGAAATACAATCTGGATGCCATTTTATCTGTTAATAACAAACACGCGGGTTTTGCAGCTGTAGCCAAGTACCCGGCGATAACCGTTCCGATGGGCTTTAGCGAAAATAATGCTCCTAAGGGTATTACATTTATCGCAAGGCCTTTTATGGAAACCGAATTATTGCAGTGGGCTTACATTTTTGAAATGTCCACCAAATATCGTAAACCACCAGAAAAATATACCGATTAATATGTCTCACAGGAATCTTGTTTTGATCTCCAAGATCATTTTTTTCTATAGTATTTTCTATGTCATAATGAAGCTCATAGCTGTTTTTAAAGGAGCCTGGCCGGAACCTAATCTTATCCTTATGTTGCCATACCTGCTATTTGCTTTAATTGGCGGCTATATGATGAAAACTGATAAATATCACTGGGCTTATGTAATTGCGGGAGTGATCGTAATAAGTCTGGTGCGGTATTTTGAAAAGGACTGGATGGTAGCCCTGCATCAATATTTCAATTAAGGAAGATGGCTCAAAAGAATAGCACAAGATCATATCCGTCTGAAGTTTATTTCAACGGCGAATGGATGCCTTACGATCAGGCCAAAATATCTGTTTTCGATCGCGGGTTTATGCTTGGAGACGGGCTTTATGAGGTGACCCCGTTTTATGAAGGAAAGCCTTTTCGGCTCGAGGACCATCTGGCACGATTGGAGTATTGCCTTAATGAAATAATGATAGATTTTGATACTTCTTCGCTGAAGGCTTTGAAGCTTGAAGCGGTTTCCCGTGCCGGTTTGTCCCAAAAAGATGCTGCCGTATATATGCAGGTTAGTCGGGGAGTGGCTCCAAGAACTCATTATTTTCCGGAGGATGTAAAACCCACCTTTCTGATGTATGCGTTTCCGGTTAAGCTGGAGGGATTTCAACATAAGCAATGGCGGGTTCTGGTTTCTGAAGATCTTCGCTGGCATCGATGTGATATTAAATCGACCTCGCTTTTGGCCAATATCAAATCCAACTCAGAATCACATCGTTTAGGCCTGGATGAAAATCTTCTGACCCGCGACGGTTATTTTACCGAAGGTTCCCATTCCACTATCTTTTTTATCAGGAATGGCATAGCTTATACTCATCCCGAAGGTCCTCAGATCCTTTCCGGGATTACCCGAAAGGTGGTTATAGAGCTTTGCAGGGAATTGAATATTCCTGTTAAGGAACAGGCATTTCCTGTTTCAGAACTGGAAAGTGTTGATGAAGTATTTCTTACCGGGACTACCACCCAGGTTATGGCGGTCAGCGAGATGATTTCCGAAGGAAAAACCATCTATGCTCAGCCTGAGATTGGCCCGGTAACCCGAAAGCTCCAGGAAGCTTTTGTAGCAAAAACAAGGAATTTGTAGACTTATTCAGGGATCACTTGGTATTTCCTTAAAACAGGAAGGACTTTTTCCATTGGGATAGCCTTTATTGTGTGCCCCTGAAAGCCTGTAGAGGTTTCGGCCATAAACAGGGAATTCAGGATGGCTTCTTCGGTAGCTTCTATAGCAGCCATAAAAATGGGTGACATTAGCCTGTTAGGAACATTTTTAGTTTCTAATATTTCAGATTTGATCTCATAGGGGATCCGGTTCTCTTCCGCGGTGGAAAAGGCGATCACGTAATCCCCGCTGCCGTTGGAGGCTATGCCTCCGGTTTTAGCGAGCCCCATAAAAGCACGTTTTGCGAGTCTCTTCAGGTTCCTGCTGTCCAGCGGTGCATTGGTAGCCACAACGATCATACAGGAGCCATCGGCGCTTTGCATTAGTTTATCGTTAAAGGGATACCGCCCGAGTTCCTCTCCTATGGGTGCTCCGTCTATTTGCAGGTTTCCTCCAAAATTGCTTTGTACCATCACTCCAATAGTGTATCCGCCAAGGCTTTCCGGGAGTTTTCGGGAGGAGGTGCCTATTCCGCCTTTAAAACCGAAAGCCACGGTACCGGTGCCGGCACCAATGTTTCCTTCTTCGGTATTATCTTCAGCAGCCTTTTCAATGGCAGAGATCACATCCGGTATTTGAACGTGCTGCCCCCTGATATCATTAAGGTAACCATCATTGGTTTCACCAACCACGGCATTCACCGAGTGTACCTCTTCATTTCCTTCAAGCCCCAGGCTATACTGAATAACGGCATTCATCCCGGTGGCCACATCAAGAGTATTGGTGAGGATAATGGGAGTTTCAATATTTCCGAGTTCTTCTACCTGTGTGGTTCCGGCAAGTTTTCCAAACCCATTTCCAACATACACGGCAGCCGGAACTTTCTGCTGAAAGATATTTCCGCCGTGGGGAAGTATGGCGGTCACCCCGGTTCGCACCGAATCACCTTTCACCAAAGTGGTATGCCCCACTTTAACTCCTGCAACGTCTGTGATCGCGTTCTTTTTGCCTGTAGGAATAACACCGATTTTGATATCCAGATCGCGGGCTCGCTGTTGGGCGTTTAGGGAAGAAAATAATAGTAAGCCTGCAGTCAGGCAGAGGAGTAGGTTTTTCATTGATGTTAAATTTCAGCATTTCAAGATACAAAATCTGTATTTTAGATTTATGCCGGTCTTAAAAGCTTATGGTCTAAGCTCCTGTAATTCTAATTTTAGATTGTATCTTTGCACCCGCCTAATCCGGAAATGATTTTTCTTCTGTAGCAGAAAAGGCGAAAATTAAGATTGCATACTATGAGAACGAAGTCGAGAAAGAAGAATAAGATTAATGTGGTAACCCTTGGGTGTAGCAAGAACGTGTATGACAGTGAGGTGCTGATGGGGCAGCTGAAGGCCAATAAAAAGGATGTTGTTCACGAAGAGGACGGAAACATAGTGGTGATCAATACCTGTGGTTTTATTGATAATGCGAAGGAACAATCGGTGAACACCATTCTTGAATTCGTTGAAAGAAAGGAGCAGGGCGAAGTGGACAAGGTTTTTGTGACGGGATGTTTGAGCGAGCGGTATAAACCGGACCTGCAAAAGGAGATCCCTAATGTAGACCAGTATTTTGGAACTACAGAATTACCAGGATTGCTTAAGGCTCTTGAAGCCGATTATAAACACGAACTTCTTGGGGAAAGACTTACTACCACTCCAAAGAACTATGCTTTTCTTAAGATCGCTGAAGGTTGTGACAGGCCTTGCTCGTTTTGTGCTATTCCTTTAATGCGTGGAGGTCATAAATCCACCCCCATAGAAAACCTGGTGCAGGAAGCAAAGAATCTTGCTGCCAACGGGGTAAAAGAACTGATACTTATTGCGCAGGACCTTACTTATTACGGGCTTGATCTTTATAAAAAACGCAACCTTGCCGAATTACTTGAGAATCTTGTGCAGGTTGAAGGAATAGAGTGGATTCGTCTGCACTACGCATTCCCTACAGGATTTCCTATGGATGTGCTTGATGTGATGAAGCGAGAGCCTAAGATCTGTAACTACCTTGATATTCCGCTTCAGCATATTTCAGACGATCTATTAAAATCTATGCGTCGCGGGACCACCCACGAAAAGACGACCAAGCTCCTGAAGGAATTCAGAAACAGGGTCCCGGAAATGGCCATCAGGACGACGCTTATTGTAGGCTATCCCGGGGAGACCGAAGAGCATTTTCAGGAACTCAAAGAGTGGGTGAAGGAAATGCGTTTTGAACGTCTGGGATGCTTTACCTATTCTCACGAAGAGAATACTCACGCTTATAATCTCGAGGACGATGTGCCTCAGGAAGTGAAGCAGGATCGTGCCAACGAGATTATGGAAATCCAGTCCCAGATCTCCTGGGAGCTGAACCAGGAAAAGATCGGGCAGACCTTTAGAGTGGTCATAGACCGCAAAGAAGGGAACTACTTTATTGGCCGTACCGAATTCGATTCTCCCGATGTGGACAATGAAGTGATGATAGATGCTACTTCAGTATACCTGAAAACAGGAGAATATTACGAGGTAAAGGTTACCGATGCCGCCGATTTTGACCTGTTTGCCGAGCCACTTAACGTAACTGCTGAAAAACCGAAAAGAAAGGAAATTAAAGTCCGCTCCGTTTAGGCTAAAGTGATGCTCTTGTCGAGATAAACACTTTGCACGCTTTCAAGGATCTTCACACCTTCTTTTAATGGTCGCTGGAAAGCTTTTCTGCCCATAATAAGCCCGCAGCCTCCTGCGCGTTTGTTTATAACGGCTGTTCTTACTGCTTCCTTATAATCGGATTCTCCTTTGGAGCCTCCTCCGGAATTGATCAGGCCTATTTTACCCATATAGCAATTGGCTACCTGTAACCGGCAAAGATCGATAGGATGATCTGTTGTAAGGCTTTCATACATTTCATCGTTATACTTTCCGAAGCCTATCTCCCTGAAGCCGAAATTGGTTTCCGGTAATTTCTGCTTAATGATATCTGCCTGGATGGTCACCCCAAGGTGGTTGGCCTGTCCCGTAAGGTCGGCCGCACTGTGGAAATCTTCTTTTTCGGTTTTGAATTCGCTGTTCCTGGTATAGCACCATAAGATCGTGGCCATCCCCAGCTGATGGGCTTCTTCAAAGGCAGCCGCAATTTCCTGTAACTGCCTGTTACTTTCTTTAGAGCCGAAATAAATGGTGGCCCCCACGGCAATGGCTCCGAGATTCCAGGCTTCCCGAACCGATCCGAACAGGATCTGGTCATATTTGTTGGGATAGGTAAGGAGTTCGTTATGATTCAGCTTTACGATAAAAGGCACTTTATAGGCGTATTTCCTTGAATGCCTTGCAAGCACCCCAAAGGTGGAGGCCACCCCGTTACTACCGGCCGCAAGGGCTAATTTCACGATATTTTCAGGGTCAAAGTAATCCTGGTTCTTATAAAAGGAAAAGGCCGCGGAATGTTCAATCCCCTGGTCTATGGGAAGGATGTTAATGTAGCCCGTGCCGCCAAGGTTCCCGTGGTTATAAAGCTGGGCCAGGCTTCTTAGCACCTGCGGATTGCGGTTGCTGTCAATAAAACTTTCTACGGTACCTTCAGCTGCATTTTTTATCCTGTTTTTAGGAATCTTCTTGCATTCATAATTAAGGTAATATTCTGCATCATCACCCAGTATTTCTGAAATATTGGTCTGGTCTTTCATAATATTAGAGTTTTTTCGGTTAGTATTATTAGATCCCAAAGGGATAGGTTTCGGGTAAAAGATCCCAGTTAGGCTTAATTTTTAACGGATGCAGCCCTCTGGTTTCGTCTATAAAAACAAAGGCATCATACCTTTCTGATACCCGGGAGGGCACGTAATTGCCCCGTTCGTAGGCCGGGTCATACACTACACCAACAGCTCTGTGCCCCATTTTCTCCTCAAAGGCTTCAAAAAGATCTTCTTCTTCAAAAATTAAAAGTTTGTCAGCCGGTTCTACCTGGTGCAGGTTATATTCCAGGCTTCCTGCTATGGCTTCCGGCAGTTCCATCTCCTGCATAGGTGCACCCCAACTTCTTCCGGCAATCACCGAGCCCTTATAAGAGCCGAAGCCCACAAGCACTACTTCATCACGTGAGTGTTGTTCCCTGGCCAGCTGTCCAATGTTTATGAGGTCGCCTAAAGCCATATCCGTAGCCCGGGCATCTCCAATATGGGTGTTATGCCCCCATACGATCACCTTCGCCTCCGGGCCGTGATGTTTCATAAGGGTGTTCAGGCTTTCCATCATATGCCTGTCTCTGATGTTCCAGGAATCGTCCCCGAAGCCTGAAGTGGCTTTATAGTATTTTTCGGCATTGGCCATTACCAGGGTATTGAGTTCTGCATTAAGGCCGGCCTCCTCGTGAGAATCATATTGCGAAGCTTTTTCCCTGACCGTCCTAAGCAATTTGACCACTTCCTTTTCACAGCCAGGCCGGGCAGAGCTGAAAACAGAGGTGAATTGCCTCTCCTTGTAAGGTTCAAGACAGGCGAGTGCTTCTTTGGCAATTTTTGCCGTTTTAGGATCCTCCTTTTCCAGGTAGTTTATAATGATCTCTATAGACTCCCAAAGGCTGTAAATATCAAGCCCGTAGAATCCAACTCTCTTTTGTTTCGGTAAATTATGATTATGATTATGATCTCTAAGCCAGGTGGCGAGAGCAGCAATTTCCCAATTGGCCCACATCCAGGTTGGCCAGCGATCAAATTCCTTCAGAATATCTTCTATCTTACGGTCCTGGTTGATGTAACCTTTTACCCATTCGTTGATCTTATAACAATCGGGCCAGTCGCCTTCTACGGCGATAAACGAAAAGCCTTTCTCTTCGATCAGCCTTTTGGATATCCGGGCCCTCCAGGTGTAGTATTCGTGCGTGCCGTGGCTTGCTTCCCCAAGAAAGACATAATGTGCATCTCCAATCCTTTCCAGCAAGGGGTCGAGATCTGAAGTGTTTTCTAAAGGGTGGAAACATTTGGGATCTACCTCTTCTGCCGGATTATAAAATGCCATCTTTAAGTTAGTTAGTGGTTAACCGTCTTAAAATAAGTAATTTATATGTTTAAAGCGAGAGTTGCTTTGATAAAAAGAACTAAGAAAATGATAAAAATTTACTAATAGGTCGAAACTTACATGGGCCGGGATCTCCCGGCTAAAGATTACCAAGTCTATTCCTGTTCCTTGTTTAGAAGTATGGGTTCTCCCAGCTCCAGTTCTTCAAGTTTCTCCAGTTGCGTTTCAGCATCTCCCACGATCACATAGATCATTTTGTCAGGAGAAATATATTTATCAGCCAGCTCCTGGATATCCATAACCGTCAGATTTCTCACCAGCTCTTCTCTTTGTTTGACAAAATCTCGGTCAAGGTTATAATTGCTGATGTCACTAAGCATATCGAGTTTGGCTTTTAAGGTCTCAAATTTCCTGGTGTTGCTTTTTATCATATAGCTCTGGGTCACATCCAGGTCTTCTTGATCGTAATTTTCAGAATAATCCTGAAGTATATCTCTGATAAGTTTTGCGGCATCATAGGTCACATTGCTTCTTACTGCCGTAGAGATCAGGAAAGGCCCGGTTTCATTTCCCCCGGAGAATTTCGACCTAACTCCGTATGTGTAACCTTTTTCTTCCCGTAGCTGCTGAAGGAGTTGCGAAGCAAATCCGCCGCCGCCAAGACGGTAATTCATAACTTCTGCAGGATAGAAATCTTCATCGGTTGCTGCCAGCGCCAGATTTCCGAACCTGAAAACCGACTGTTTGGCGCCGGGAAGATCATAGAAATAGAGCCTTGCTTTTTGCGGGTTCTTAGGCTCGGGCAGATCGGGGAATTTCACCATTTTTGGAGGCCAGCTGGCCGAAAGGTCTTTAAGGGCTGCCGTGGCTTTATCCTTTTCAATAGCCCCTACCACCAAAAACTTAGTGGAAAGAGGTGAAAGATGTTCATTGTAATAATCCTTAAGGTCCTGCAACTTTAAATTTTGCACGCTGCTTTTCGTACCAAGATTGTTATAGGAAAGGATGTTATTTTCTCCATATATCAGTTTCCTGAATTGGTTGTTCGCAATGCTGTTAGGATCAGCTTCCTGTTGCCTTAATTTGCTTAGTACCTGTTGTTTCACAAGTTTGAACTCCTCTTCATCCCAGCGTGGTTCCAGGAGTATTTCCTTTACAAGTTCAAGGGTTTTGTCATAATTCTTGGCGAGAGTGCTGCCGTTGATACTTATCTTTTCATCTCCGGCTTCCACCTCTATTTCAGCGCCTAAAAGCTCAATGGCTTCTTCGAGTTCCTTTGGAGTTTTTGTGGCCGTTCCCCTGGTCATCAGGTTGGCCAATAAATTAGATACCCCTGCATTTTCCGGCTTTTCGAGCATTAATCCACCTTTGATCTCGAAACTGAATTTCACCAAAGGCACCTCATTATTCGTAATTCCGTAAACTTTCAGGCCAGATGGCAGATTGGTTCCCCAGATCTCAGGGATCACCGGCTCCGGCAAGCTGCTGTATGGAGGTTCTGTACTTCGGTCAAAACTCGAGGGCGTTTTTTCGTACTGAGAATCCTTGAAGTCGAATTCCTTTTCAGAATCTTCAACGATCTTTTCCTCGGTAACTTCAGCGGGTTTGGAATTCTCAACAGCCAGTTCGGTCTGTCCTTTCGGAACAAAACTGGTCATTACATAGTTTCCTCCTTTTATGTATTTATTATAAGCCTGCATCACATCCCTGCTGGTTACTTCCAGTATCTTATTCACATCTTTATTGATGTAGTTGGGATCGTTAGCAAAGATCTGGTATTGGGCTAACTGGAAGCCTTTACCAAGCACACTTGAAATACTGTTGTAAAAGGCACTTTCCTGTCCTGCTTTTATCCTTTTTAAATCTTTTTCCGGGATCCCCGTTTTTTCAAATTCTGAAAAAGTTTCCTCTATGGCCGCTTTTACCTTATCCAGGTCTGTGCCGTCATAGGCTCTTACCTGTAACAGAAGTTCTCCGGCAAGTTCTGAAGCGTAGTTGTACATCTGTACCCGGTCGGTCAATTGTTTTTCCTTGACCAGTTTCTGGTACAGGGGCGCGTTTTTGCCTTCAGAAAGGTACTTGGCAAGCACTTCAAGCGCATAATAATCCTGGTGATAAAAATAGACGCTTGGCCAGGCCATTGTAAGCTCGGGAAGCTTCGCGAAGTTATCTTCGTAATAAAGCTTCTTTGATTCATCCAGTTTCACCAGCTGCTTCTCCTGTCTTTTGATCTCTTCTCCTGAAGGGATCTCGTCAAAATATTTATGCACCCATTCCCTGGCCTGTTCCTTGTCGAAATCTCCGGCTATGGTGAGCGTAACATTGTTTGGAACATACCATTTGTTGTAAAAATCCTTTACGTCCTGGAGCGTAGCATTCTGCAGGTCTTCAAGGGAACCGATCACCTGCCAGTGATAAGGGTGGTCTTCAGGATACAGATTCTTATCTATCACATACATCGTGTGCCCGTATGGCTGATTATCGTAGCTTTGACGTTTCTCATTCTTCACCACCTGTTTTTCCTTTGCCAGCACAGGCTCCGTAACCGTGTTGATAAAAAATCCCAGCTTGTCGGCCTCCGCCCATATCATTTTCTCCAGGGCATCCTTGGGTACCGTCTGGAAGTAATTGGTGCGATCGCGGCTGGTAGATCCGTTAGCTCCGGAACCGCCTATGCGGGCGCTCATTTCGTCAAGTCCTCCTTTTCCAAGGTTTTCAGATTCCAGAAAAAGCAGGTGTTCAAATAAATGGGCAAATCCTGTGCGGCCCTCTTTTTCGCGCGATGAGCCTACGTGAGCGGTTAATGCCACTGCCACAACCGGATCAGACCTGTCTGTATGAAAAATAACATTAAGCCCGTTTTCCAGGGTGAAGCTTTCAAAATCTACATTGAAATCGGTGTTTTGTTCCTGTGCCTGTATTGCAGAACCTTGCGATACCAACAGCAGGATTAAAAAGAATTTTATTGCTTTCATCTTAATTGCTTGAAGTGTAAGGACTATAACTATTATTGTTAACAAGGAAAACCGAATTCACAAAGAAGAGCTTTCCATTTTCCCAGAATGACCTGAATAACGGATTATCTACAAAATAGATAAGGCTGCCTTCTCCAATTCTTTCTTCCCCGAAAACCAGGGAATTCTTCAGTTTTTTAACAGCATCACTGCCCGCAAAACCTGATACTACTTCCGGAGTTTTGATGTAAGCTACATTGTAACCCTTGTCGAGAAAAGAATACGAGTCATTGCTGAGTTTCAGGCTAAAATAAGTGTCTTCGTAGCCAAAGGCCATCGGGTGAGTATTATCCACCTGTGTTTTAATGATACTCCCGGTAATAAGATCTTTAATGCTTTCGCGTTCCCTTTTTGCGTAAGGAACAAGATTATTCGTTGCGGTGGAATCTTTGGAGGTCTCCGCTTTATTCTTCTTCAGGCTGAACCCTTCTTTCCCGGCGAATTTTTCAACTGCTTCTCCAATAGCGATCAGTTTTCCTCCACTCGAGATCCAGTCTTTGAGCTTTGCTTTTAATTCTTCATCAAAAAGAGAGGAGTAGCTTCCCGAAGGCATCACCAGAATGTCGAACTGATGCAGGCTGATGTCCTTAAAATAATCGGTGCTAATTGGGGTCACAGGATAGTTGAGTTGTTGCTCGAAAAAGTGCCAGGTTTCTCCGAAATTAAGGGAAGAAACGCCTTCCCCTTTTAAAAGGCCTGTTTTTGGCGGATTGATGAGCTTGATCTCGGGGGAACCGAAATCAGGCCCGCTACCCGCAAATCCAGATTCTGCAGCCAGCAATTCTCTTTGGTGTTTATCGGCAAGATTTGTCACTTTTTGGTCGAAATTTTCAGTGCTTTTGTTGTCACTTTTAGTGATGATAAGGCTTCCGGGTTCGAATGTTTCACCGTTGCTTTCAAAAGCAATTTCGGTATACCTCACCTTAATATCATTCTTCAAAAGGTCTGCCAGAAAACGGGCATCCTGCATAGAGTTCCATTTAGCAATATAACCTGCTCCCGTGGGATTAGGTGTGTTTTTAACTTCTGGTGTATTTGATGCGGGTATTCCCGGTATGGCAGATTCGCTGGCTACTGCATCGAGGCCGTAGGCATAGGGCACACTCCAGGCAGTGATGTCATAAGTAAGGGAATCGGTTAGTTTGGTCTCCGGTTCAAATAGCACTTTTACCATTCGGCCCTTTGGCTGGTCTGTACTTACCACGAGACTGCCGTTATTTACTTCAAAGGCTCCGGGTCCCGCATCCCTGTAATTATAACCTCTTATTTTTCCGGGTTTCGCCTGGCTGTATTTTATCTCGTGTTTGTTGAGCAGTTCCTTTACTGCATTCAGTTTATCTTCATTGCCGGATAAAGCATAGCTTTTATAATCAAAATCTTTTTTTCCGAAATAACTGCTGAATCCTTCGATGAGTTCTTCCGAATTTTCAGAGGCAACTTCAACCGTCGAGATCCCGGTGGTGAAATGATGCTCCACCCGGTCTTTTAGAGTTAGAACATGGCCTTCGTCTGTTTTTATACCCAGACCTGAACGTCCGTGACCGGCCTGTTCATAGGTCATCCCGATAGCTCCCATATAGGTGGGGTAGGTGTCCCCGTAACTCGGGTAAAGAAGGTCAAAGCGTTCCTTTGTGAAATAAAGCCAGCCTTCCTTGTCAAAATATTTAGCGTGATTTTTCCCGATCCTGGTTTGAAACTCTTTCTGGAAAGGAGTGATGATCTCGTGGAAAGGTTCTGCCGCAGGAGCAAAATAATAGGGTTCATTGATGCCCTGCTCGTGAAAATCTACGTGAATATGCGGCATCCATTGGTTGTAGACCTTTAAGCGCTCACGGGTTTCCACCTGAGTGGCCCAGGCCCAGTCACGGTTAAGATCGAACAGGTAATGATTGGGACGGCCTCCGGGCCAGGGTTCGTGATGCTCGGCAGCTGCCTGACCAACACTGTAAGGTTCGGTCTTTACCTGGTTGTACCAGTTCACGTATCGGTCCCTTCCGTCAGGATTCACACAGGGGTCTATGATGACCACGGTATTTTCCAGCCACTCCTGTTTTTCGGTGATCAGATGATACAGGGTTTTCATCGCAGCTTCGGTACTGGAAGCTTCATTTCCGTGCACGTTATAACTAAGCCAGACAACGGCTTTATCTGAAGTACCATTGTTTTCTTTTGCAATTCCGGTTGAGGATAGATGGTTCCTCCTTATGCTTTCAAGATTTTTTAGATTGGCTTCCGAAGAGACCACCGCATAGGTGAGTGGCCTGCCTTCATTGGTCTTTCCGTAGGTATGATAGTTTACAAGACTGGAGTTTTCTGCTACGTGTTCAAAGTAATTAACAACATTGGCGTGGCGGGTGAATTGCTCACCCGGTTCATAGCCTAAAAATTCAGGCGGAGACTTAATTTCCTGGGCCAGGCCCGTATGAAATGTTAAAATACTAAGGACGAAAAAGAGTAGTTTTTGGTTCATTTATGAAGTTTGATTTTCGAATAGCTTAGTAAAGATAGTACTCACCACCGAATTAACTAAAATTTAGCTGATAAAAAATTTAACTTCGGTATCTTTACGTTTTCAAAAATATCCTATGCCAACCGATTGTATTTCGTATTCCGAAACCAATTATTTTTCAAATCTTATTCTGGATTACCTGGCTCAGAAAGATGAGCTGAAAGCCTTCTATCATCGTTTCCCGGAACTCTCCAATTTTAAAGCTCAGATCGGGGAAAAGAAAGCTGCATTTTCTAAGGAACACAGGGAGGTGCTGGTGAAAGTTTTAAGGGAGCAGTATAAGGACCTGGAGATCACCGGGGAGGTTTCAGGGAATATTGAAGCCCTGGCAGAAAATAATACTTTTACGGTAGTAACGGGCCATCAACTTAACCTGTTCACCGGTCCGCTATATTTTCTTTACAAGATCGTTTCCACGATCAATCTGACTTTTATCTTGAAAAAGGAATATCCGGACTATAATTTTGTGCCCGTATACTGGATGGCCACTGAGGATCACGATTTTGAGGAGATCAATTTCTTTAACCTTAACGGCAAGAAATTCAAATGGAATAAGGCGAATGATAATGCAGGGAAAGATGCGGTTGGGAACCTTTCTACCGATGGTCTTGATGAGGTGTTTAAGCTTTTTTCAGCTGAAATTGGGGGCGGGAAAGATGCCGATCGTTTAAAGGAGCTTTTTGAAAATGCCTACCTGAAACACGAAAACCTTACCGATGCCACCCGCTACCTGGCTAACGAGCTTTTTAAGGAATACGGGCTTGTAATTCTGGATGCTCAGAACAAAGAACTTAAGAAAGAGTTTATTCCCTTTGCAAAGAATGAGCTTACGGAACAGATCTCGCACAAAAACACCCTGGAAAAGGCGAATGCTTTGAATGATCTGGGATATAATGTACAGGTGAACCCGAGAGAGATCAATTTGTTTTATCTGAATAATGGTCTGCGTGAACGAATTATAGAAAAGGATGGCGAATATTTCGTTAACGATACCGAAATAAGGTTTACAAAAGATGAAATCCTGAAGGAGCTGGAAGATCATCCTGAACGTTTCAGTCCAAATGTAATGATGCGTCCGTTATACCAGGAAGTGGTCTTGCCTAACCTCTGTTATATAGGTGGAGGAGGGGAGCTGGCCTACTGGTTGGAACTTAAAGATTATTTTGAAGCTGAAAATGTACCTTTTCCAATACTGCTTTTAAGGAACTCAGCCTTGATCCAGTCGGAGAAGATCGACGGGAAAAGAAAGAGACTAAATATAAAGCTTAAAGAACTGTTCCTGAAGCAGCACGAGCTCATTAACAGGAAGGTTCGGAAAATATCGAATATCGACATAGACTTCAGTCCGCAGAAACAACATCTGGTGGAGCAATTTCAGGAGATGTATAAGCTGGCGGAGCAAACCGATAAATCTTTTTTGGGGGCGGTGAAAGCCCAGGAGGTTAAGCAATTGAAAGGGCTTGAGAAACTGGAGCACAGGCTGCTTAAGGCGCAAAAGAGAAAGCTGGAAGATGAAGTTTCAAGAATCGCAGAGCTTCAGAATGAGTTGTTCCCTAATCACGGACTTCAGGAAAGGCGGACAAATTTTTCAGAAATTTATGCGGAATACGGAGATCAACTGATCCCTGAACTTATAGAAAACCTAAACCCTTTAGAAGCGAACTTTAAAATTTTGACTTTTGGAAAAGGATAAAAACAGAATGCACACCATAGATATGGACCTGGTGGAGATGACGCTGGACGTTATGAAGTACACCATAGACCGTATCTCTAATGTGACCCCTGAGCTTGGTTCCCCTAAGCGGGAAGAAGATCTGAAAAGAATTGTTGGGGAAACCATAACCCCTGAAGGAATTGGGGGAGAAACCGCCTTTCAGCTTTTCCGGGATGTATTGGTTAAGGCAACAGTGCCCATTGATCATCCGCGTCACCTGGCCTTTGTGCCGGCCGCACCTACCAGGGCCGCCATAATGTTCGACCTTGTGACCTCGGCTTCCAGTATTCACGGAGCTTACTGGATGGAAGGTGCCGGCGGGATCTTTTGTGAGAACCAGGCTATGAAATGGCTGGTTTCACTAACAAAATTACCCGAAGGAGCTTTTGGAGTATTTACCAGTGGCGGGACGGCCGCAAACCTTTCGGCAATGGTAGCTGCAAGGGAAGAATGGCGAAACCGGAATTCAGACAATGTTGGAGTAAAGGCTTTATTGCTTACTTCACACGGAGCCCACAGTTCCATCCAGGCAATGGCGAAAGTGATCGATGCCGATGTGATAATGATAGACTGCCAGGAGGAAAACCTTACCGGTCGCGAACTTCAGAATGCCATACATGAGCTGGAGGAAAAGGACAGAAAACGGCTTTTCGCAGTGGTTGCTACCGGAGGAACCACCAACGCCGGAATTATAGATGAACTGGATACCATAGCCGATGTTTGTGAAAAGGAAAATGTATGGTTTCACGTAGACTGTGCCTACGGAGGAGGAGCCCTGGCGGCAAATTCGGTAAGGCACCTGTTCAATGGGGTGGAAAGAGCAGACAGTATAACCATAGATCCTCATAAATGGCTGTTCTCACCTTATGATTGTGGTGCTGTTATCTATAAGAATATGGAAAACGCCCGAAATGCACATTCCCAAAAAGGTGCCTATCTTGAGATCTTTAAGGACGAAGGAGCACAGGGTTTTAACCCTGCCGATTATCAGATCCAGCTTACCAGGCGACTTCGCGGATTACCGCTTTGGTTTTCTCTGGCGATGCACGGAACCAATAAATATAAGCAGGCTATTGAACGCGGTATCGAACTCGCCCAGATCGCAGCCAAGAAGGTGGAAGAAAGAAAAGACCTGGAACTGGTAAGACCGGCAAGTCTTTCAGTGGTGCTTTTCCGAAGAAAAGGCTGGTCGCCTGAGCGATATCGTGACTGGACCTATAAGAACCATAATGAAGGTTTTGCCCTGGTTACGCCAACCACCTGGAAAAAGGAAACCGTTATCAGGTTCTGCTTTATAAATCCTGATACCACAGAGAAGGATATCGATATGATCCTTGATACCCTCCAGTAGGTAAAATCAAACCGATATTTAAGCCTCGCCGGTTTTGCCTGCGGGGCTTTTTTTATGTGTATATTTTAGGTTGCTGTCGTTTATCGAAGTTTTTGGTATATAATCTTCTTAATATCAGAGACTTAAATTTTGTTTATTATATTCACTTTAAATCAATTAACTATAAACCAATCATTATGAAAAGATTTTTAAGTGTATTAATGTTCTTTACATTTTTAGGGGCAGGAATGTATGCCCAGAACTCTTCGGTTGAAGAGATTATAAAGGAAAACGGCAAAACGATGACAACAGCAATGGCGAATGGGGATGCTGAAGGTTTTGGGATGTATTTTGCTGAAGATGCAATGCTTCATCTTTCCGGGAATGCGCCTTTAGAAGGCCGAATGGCAATTATTGAAGCTCACAGGCCTATGGCAGAGCAGGGAATGAAGCTGATGATAGATGTTGAAGATGTCTTTGTAGGCGGAGATTATGCTACCGAATATGGAAGCTATGAGATACATAGTCCCGATGGTCAAAAAGTAGATCACGGGTATTACTCCACTTTATGGAAAAAAAGCGGGGACGAATGGAAGATCATCAGAGACGTGGTGAGTTCTTCGGTAGCTCCTTCACAACATAAATAGAAACCCTAATCAATTTCATATTCAAGCCGCATCGTAATAGATGCGGTTTTTCTTTTATCGGCGGTGTTGTATACCCCGCTCCAGCTATAATCTTCGCCGCTATTCTGACCGGTGATCTGGAAAACGCCCATATTGGCGCTTTTCAGGTCACCAAGACTGCCGCCGCTGTTTTCGGCTATCTTTTCAGCTCTAAGTCTTGCATCTTCGGTAGCCTTGGAGATCATTTCGATCTTCAGGTCGGCCAGCTTGGTATAGTAATACCTGGGAGGAGTAGAGTTGAACTGTACCCCTTTATTCAGTAATTCGGTGATCTCTCTTGAAACCTGCTCTATCAGCTCTACATCTGTGGATTCAATCTTTATGCTTTGAACAAGTTCATAGGCTTTAAATATGCTGCCTACATAATTCCCGTTCTGGTATTGGTTTTCCCGTTGTTCATTGGTCTGTACCGAATTGAAGACGAAATTCTCCGGTTTTATGCCTTTATCGGTAAGGTATTTTCTTACCGTTTCCTTATCCCGGTCCAGTTCTTTATAAGCCTGTTCCAGGTCTGGGCTCACCCGGCTGAAACGGCCTTCCCAGACAATAAGGTCTGAGGTGAAATTTTCGCTGCCCGAACCGGTTACCGAAATAACCCCATCGGGATTGGCACGGTTCACATAGGAGGTGCCCAGAAAATAGGCCGCAAAGATGATGGCCAGGGAAAAAATAATGGCGCTTATAAATTTCATTTTCCGTGAATAAGGATTTCAAATTAAAGATAGAAAATAATAGGTTTGCTTATTTTATTTTTATCTCAAATTCTTACTTTTGCCTATGCAAAATAACGTACTCATTTTAGATTTCGGTTCGCAGTACACTCAATTAATTGCAAGACGAGTTAGAGAACTCAATATTTACTGCGAAATTCACCCCTACAATAAAATTCCAACCGACCTTTCCGGGTTTAAAGCAGTGATCCTTTCAGGAAGTCCTTTCTCTGTAAGAGGAGAAGACGCACCGCACCCAGATCTGTCTGAAATTAGAGGAAAACTTCCTTTGCTGGCCGTTTGCTACGGAGCGCAGTACCTGGCACATTTCCACGGTGGGAAGGTAGAGCCTTCTGAAACACGAGAATATGGTCGTGCCAATCTTACGGTGATCAAAGATGCAGAGCCTCTTTTTGAAAATATCCTGGAAAATTCTCAGGTATGGATGAGCCATAGTGATACCATTAAGGAACTTCCGGATAATAGCGTAAGACTTGCCAGTACCGGTGATGTGCTGAATGCGGCATACCGAATTGACGGAGAGCAGACTTTTGCTATCCAGTTTCACCCTGAAGTATATCACTCTACCGATGGGAAACAGCTGCTGGAAAACTTCCTTGTGAAGATCGCCGGGGTAGAGCAGTCCTGGACACCTGGAGCCTTTGTAGATCTTACGGTTTCAGAGCTTAAAGAAAAGATCGGTAACGATAAGGTGGTCCTTGGATTGAGCGGGGGAGTAGATTCTACCGTGGCGGCCGTGCTTCTGCATAAAGCTATCGGAAAAAACCTGTACTGTATTTTTGTGAATAACGGATTGCTGAGAAAGAACGAATTTGAAAGCGTTCTTGACCAGTATAAGCATATGGGACTTAATGTAAAGGGAGTAGATGCTTCGGCACGCTTCTTGAACGCCCTTTCGGGGATCAGCGATCCCGAAGAAAAGCGTAAAGCCATCGGAAACACTTTTATTGAGGTGTTCGACGATGAGGCTCACGAGATTACAGACGTGACCTACCTTGCCCAGGGAACCATTTATCCGGATGTGATAGAATCGGTTTCTGTTAACGGCGGGCCTTCGGCGACGATCAAGTCTCACCATAACGTGGGCGGGCTGCCGGATTTTATGAAGCTGAAAGTTGTGGAGCCCCTGCGTATGCTTTTCAAAGATGAAGTGCGAAGAGTAGGGAAAGAAATGGGAATAGATCCTGAATTATTGGGAAGACACCCGTTCCCGGGACCCGGTCTTGCTATCAGGATACTTGGAGATATCACGGCTGAAAAAGTGCGTATACTTCAGGAAGTAGACCATATCTTTATCCAGGGCCTAAGGGACTGGATGTTGTATGATAAGGTTTGGCAGGCAGGAGCGATCCTGTTGCCGGTACAGTCTGTAGGTGTGATGGGAGATGAGAGAACTTATGAGCAGGTGGTGGCCTTAAGAGCCGTAGAATCTACCGACGGGATGACCGCCGACTGGGTGAATTTGCCGTATGAATTTCTGCAAAAAACCTCGAATACTATAATAAATCGGGTAAAAGGCGTTAATAGAGTAGTATATGATATTAGCTCCAAACCACCGGCTACTATAGAATGGGAATAAGCCGTTAAATTTTAAACCTGAACAAAACCAATTGAAATGAAATACCTATTTATATTATGCTTTTTCTTTCAGATATACAGTATTTCGGCTGTTGGACAAGAATATAAGTACCACACCGTCCAGAAGGGAGAAACGGTTTATAGCATAGCCAAATCATACAATATTAGTGAAGAGGCTATTTATAAGTATAATCCCGATGCCAAAGAAGGGATAGAAGTAGCTGCGAAGCTCGTTATTCCGGTGTCTGAAGTCAAAAAGCAAAATGCAGATGTGAATTTCAGGACCCATAAAGTGGAGAGAAAGGAAACGCTGTATAGTCTTTCAAAACAGTATAATGTTGATATAGACGATATAAAAAGGTATAACAAGCATCTTTATGCCGAAGAACTCCAGACAGGCGAGGTGGTAAGAATCCCTGTTTTTGCAAAGACTCCTTCGGTAGTCGAAAGGACTTCGAATAGTAAGAAGTCAAATGTTCAGGATAAAAGTACAAGAGAGCATATAGTTCTGCCCAAAGAGACCAAATACGGGATTGCCCGTAAGTACGGTCTTACGGTAAAGGAGCTTGAAGAACTTAATCCTAAAGTGGAGGTGCTGAAGCCGGGAGTAATGCTTAAGGTGGGTACAGATGTTCTTGATGACCAGGTGATCCTTGCTACCAACGATTTTGAATTCTACGAAGTTAAACCTAAAGAAACCATTTTTGGCCTTACCCGAAAATTTGAAGTGGATAAGGATTCTTTAATGGCCCTGAATCCTGCATTAAAAAACGGACTGAAATCGGGAATGGTACTTAAGGTGCCTAATAAAGGGGTTGGTGTTGGAAACCTGGGAGAGACCGAAACCGAGAAGTTTAAGAGTGATGACAGCAAGGAAGCCGATAGCGAAACTGAGGTGGTTGAGGAAAAAATTAACCTGAGGAATAATCTTACTAATTTCAAAACAAAGGAGATCGCTCTTATGCTGCCGTACCATCTTGATAAGGTGGAGGCCGATTCTCTTGCAACTTATAAGGATGCGATACTTAATGAAAGAGTTTTGAGGATCTCTCTTGATTTCTACAGCGGGGTATTGATGGCCGTGGAAAGAGCCAAGGAGATGGGAATATCTACCAATCTCAGGGTTTTTGATACGAAACAAAGTACCTACGAGGTAAATAACATTATTAACAGAAATAACTTCAGCAATACCGATGCGGTTATTGGTCCATTGTTAAAAAATACAACCGAAGCTGCTGCTGCCCAATTAAACCGTCAGGAAGTTCCGGTTATAAGTCCGCTTTCCAACAGGGCTATGAGGCCAATGAGCAACCTTTTCCAATCCAGGCCTACCGATGACATCCTGGCTGAGGCAATGCTGAACTATTTGAGCAATAATGTGGAAGGAAAGAACCTCATTGTAATTGCAGATCCGCAGGCTTATAAGATAAAAAGTACCCTTAGCGGCCTTTTCCCTTCAGCAAGGTTTGTTACTCCAAGTGAAGGTTTTGTTTCTGAAGAAAGCATTGCAAAGACGCTTTCGAAGACCAAAAAGAACTGGGTGATCCTTGAATCTGATGGAGTAGGAACGCTAACCAGTGCAATTTCGGCCCTGAACAGGCTTGCAAGAGAAAATGAAATCAGGCTGTTCACTACCAATAAGAATAATTCTTACGACAACGATAATGTTCCTAACGAGCACCTGGCAAAACTTAATTTTCATTACCCGTCGGTAGATAAAGAATATGATCCTGAATTTTCTGCAGAATTTATCGATAGGTATGCTGAAAAATATGGAGCGGTTCCTAATCAATATGCTGTTAGAGGCTATGATCTTACCCTGGATATTTTACTGAGGCTTGCTACTGCTGAAGACCTGTATGAGTCTTTTGTGAAATATAGGGGGTATACCGAATATAATGAAAATAAATTTCACTATCTGCCAAGCAGTGGCGGAGGTTTTCATAATGATGCGGTTTATATAATGCGCATTAATCCCGACCTAACTTTAAGCGTGGTAAATGACTTCAAAAGTAGTTTATAAAGGTAATTTAAGGACCGAAGCCGAGCATTTGCAAAGCGGGTCTAAAATGATCACAGACGCTCCTGTAGATAATCACGGGAAGGGTGAAGCATTTTCACCCACCGATACCGTGGCCACTGCTTTGGCTACCTGTATGCTTACGGTAATGGGGATTAAAGCTCAGCAGATGGAAGGGGTGGACCTTACCAATGCTTCTGAGGTTACCAAGACTATGGCATCAGACCCAAGGAGAATATCTAAGATAGAAGTCAATATCACTTTCCCTGCAAGCTATTCAGAAAAGGACACAAAAATACTTGAACATACCGCGAAGACCTGTCCTGTATTGCAAAGTCTTCATCCCGATCTGGAAAAAATAATCAGCTTTACTTATAAATGAGATTCAGATTTCTGATCATAGCTTTACTCTTTGTGCTTCCGGGGCTTGCCCAGGAAAAACAGGAGAAGATGAGTTGGGATGAAAACAGGCCGTTGACCTGGGAAGATTTTAAGGGTGAAGCTCCTAAAGACAGGGCTTATAAGTTTCAGGCCAATAGTTCAACAGGGATCGCTTATGATTGGTATTATGGACATAAGAATGGGGAACCTATTCTTAGATATTCGGTGACAAGTAATTTCTATCCAAATCTTTCCTGGGTTCGAAATCCGGAGGATAAAGTTTACTTGCTCGCTCACGAACAACTTCATTTCGATATTTCTGAATTACACGCCAGGAAGCTTCGCAAAGCGATGGATGAGTATGAAATAGGACGAAATATCCGCCGTGATCTTCTTCGGCTATACAACACTATTGAAAAGGAACGTCAGGAAATGCAAAAGGCCTTCGATGTGGAAACCCATAATGGCATGTATAAAGATGTGGAGTCGCGTTGGCGAAACTTTATTGCTGAAGAACTAAAGAAATTAGAACAGTATAAAAATTAAAGTTCGGCCACCTGGGCTTTTGCTTTTTCAAATTCCGAGATCATTTCGTTTACGATTTCGGCAGCGGGTTTTATCTCGTGAATAAGGCCGGAGATCTGCCCAATTTCAAGCTCCCCTTCATCCAGGTCACCCTCGAACATTCCCTTCTTAGCTCTCGCACGGCCCAGTAATTTTATCAGGTCTTCTTTGGTTGGTCCTTTGGAATACAGGTCCTGAATTTCTTCATAGAACTTATTCTTCAGCAGGCGAACAGGGGCAAGTTCCTTGAGAGTAAGCACCGTATCACCTTCTTGCGCCTTAACGACCATTTCCTTGAAATTCTTATGGGAAGAGGCTTCCGGAGTGGCTACAAAACGGCTTCCTACCTGCACCGCGTCGGCGCCCAGTACCATAGCGGCAAGCATTCCGCGGCCCGTGGCGATACCCCCTGCTGCTATAAGCGGAATGGAAAGTTTTTCCTTTACCATTGGGATCAGGGTGAAGGTAGTGGTCTCATCCCGTCCGTTGTGCCCCCCGGCTTCAAAACCTTCAGCAACAACGGCATCTACTCCTGCTTCTTCCGATTTCAGGGCGAATTTCACGCTGCTCACCACGTGTACTACTTTAATCCCGTGTTCCTGTAAATGTTTTGTCCATATTTTCGGGTTTCCGGCGGAAGTAAAAACGATCTCAACCCCTTCTTTTATGATGATCTCCATAATCTTGTCGATCTCGGGGTAGAGCATAGGCACATTCACAGCAAATGGCTTATCGGTGGCTTTTTTACATTTCCGGATATGCTCGCTCAGGACTTCAGGGTACATAGAGCCTGAACCGATAATTCCCAGGCCGCCGGCGTTGCTCACCGCGCTGGCAAGCTTCCAGCCGCTGGCCCAGATCATTCCCGCCTGTATAAGCGGATATTTTACATTGAAAAGTTCTGTGATCCTGTTTTTTGCCATTTGCCTTAAATTTCTTCGAATTTAAGAAATAACACCGGAACCAAGCAATTCTTCTCCCTCATACCACGCAACAAATTGCCCTTCGGTGATGGAAGCCTGAGGCTCATCGAAGATCACATACAGCCCGTTCTCGGTCTGGTGAAGTGTAGCCTCCTGAAGCGGCTGCCTGTATCTTATTCGTGCTTTTAGCTTTATTTCTTCTCCGGGAGCAATGGCAAGGTCCTTTCTTACCCAATGCACCTCGTCCTGGTTTACGAATAATCCTCTTCGGTATATTCCCGGATGATTTTTTCCCTGCCCCGTATAGATCACGTTCTCTTCCACATCGGTATCTATCACGAACAGAGGTTCCGGGGTTCCGCCAACGGCAAGACCTTTTCGCTGCCCCTTGGTGAAATAATGTGCGCCCTGGTGTTTTCCAACAACTTTTCCGTCATTGGAAGTATAGCTGTATTTTTTAGAGAGGTGTTTTAACTCTTCAATCTTGGAGTCAAATTCCGGTTGCTCCCCGGTATATACTTCCCTGTCTGCTTCAACTTCAATGATCACCCCTTCTTTTGGCTGTAATTTCTGCTGAAGGAAATCCGGAAGCCGTACTTTCCCGATAAAGCACAGTCCCTGTGAGTCTTTTTTCTCTGCAGTAACCAGGTTTTGTTCCGCCGCGATTTTCCTGACTTCAGATTTCTGAAGTTCTCCAATTGGGAACAGGGTTTTAGAAAGTTGTTCCTGGGTCAATTGGCAAAGAAAATAAGACTGGTCTTTGTTGTTGTCCTTTCCGGCAAGGAGACTGTAAAAGGTCTCTCCATCTTTTTCAAATTCACCTTTACGACAGTAGTGCCCGGTCGCCACGTAATCAGCCCCTAAGGAAAGCGCGATCTTCATAAAAACATCGAACTTGATCTCGCGGTTACAAAGCACATCGGGATTGGGCGTTCTGCCACGCTCATACTCATCGAACATATAGTCTACAATGCGCTCCTTATACTCTTCGCTTAGATCTACGGTCTGAAAAGGGATGCCGAGTTTTTCGGCTACCAACATCGCATCGTTACTGTCATCCAGCCAGGGACATTCGTCACTGATGGTCACCGAATCGTCGTGCCAGTTCTTCATAAACAGGCCTATAACCTCATAACCCTGTTGTTGCAGCAAATATGCTGAAACACTGGAATCTACTCCTCCCGATAAACCAACAACCACTTTTTTCATATGCTTCTTTCTTGCTCTCCTTCTGCAATTGCACAGAAGGCCGGATTTTTTCTTTTTTACAGTCGTATTTGAAAGTGCAAAATTACGAAATAAAAAAAGGTGGCGAAAGCCACCTTATAAGGTATATCTATTGTGTGATCTATCTTTTTTCGAATACCAGGTTGGTTCCCTGGGTGGCACCAAGGTCCGGGTAAAAGGTAAAGCTTCCGTTTCCTGAAAATTCCACACGGCCTGATAAGTTACCGACACCGGGTACATTAAAGGTATATCTGGAATCTCCACTGGCACTCCATTCGCTTGTATTTTTTTCACCTATGCAGTCTCCGGATTCATCAGAAAAGAATTCGGTTTCAGCTGTTCCGTCGGCTTTAAAGTCTATATAGGAGTCATCATTACATTCATCAACTTCCAATCCCTGGGCATTATTGGCTTCAGCCAGGAACCAGACTCCAAGTATCGGGTCATCACCGCCAGTGTCATCGTCACTACTGCAGGAAGATAAAACGGCTAGTGAAACAAATAATAGAAAGATTTTTTTCATAACATTGGATTTTAGTAGGTTAAATATAAAATATTAAAATTAGATTAGTAATCTTTTTTTTCCTGAAGCTCCTCTTCTTTATAGTATTTCCACTCTCCCTTCTTCTGGTCCCTAGTGTACTGACCTTCAATTAATTTCTCGCCGGAAGCATTGTAGTAAGTGGCCGGCCCGTGTAATTCTCCGTTCGCATAATGCAAATGCTGGATCACCTGGCCATTATCGGCATAAATAAAGCTCTCGCCGTGTTTTTTATTATTCTTGTACTCGGTTTTTTCAGTGAGCTTGCCATTGGTGAAATAAGTACATTGCTTGCCTTCCAGCTTGCCGTGAACGTAGTTCTCGGTCATCATTATACTGTCCGAATCTTTGTGATAATAAACCCATTTTCCTTCCCTTTTCTTATCCAGCATTTTTCCTTCACTAATAGGTTTACCTTCCTGGGTGTAGTAAGTGACCATAACGCTATCTGAATCTTTGTTAAAGCTTATTATGGCTGAAGGATGCTTTTCAAAACCCTTTTTGTAAAATTTGAAGTCTCCGGCTTCTTCGCCGTGGTTGAAATGGCCTTCAAACCTAAGCTGATCACTGCCTTCAAAGTTTTTGCGCCATAAGCCGTGACGTTTGCCTTCTTCATCATACTTATTGATGCCTTCCTGGGCAAAAAGCGGGAGGCAAAGTACTAAGAATAAGTAATTTAACTTGTGTTTAAACATTATTAACAAACATTAAACAAATTTATAAAAGATGTTAGTCTACATTTACTGTGTAACAAAAACTCAAAAAGATGAATTTTATTTCAAAACTAACAAAAATTGCTGTGGTGACCGTGCTGGTCACGAGTTTGTTCTCCTGTAGTAACGACGATGAAGCGGGGGATATTATTGAACCGGGAAATTCTATTGCCGACTTTGTTGCCGATAATGAGAATTATTCTTCCCTGGCCGCTGCTCTGGATGCTGCAGATCTCACTGCCAGTCTGGATGGTGACGCTAACTTTACTGTGTTTGCCCCGAACAATGCTGCCTTTAATACGTTTTTATCTGCCAATGGATTCGCAAGTCTGGATGAGGTTCCGGTAGAGGTGTTGAGAGAGATTCTGCTATATCACGTACAGGAAGGAGCACTTATGTCTTCAGACCTTTCTACGGGTTATATTGAAAGTCTTGCAGTGGGAAGTGCTTCCGAATCTAACCTGAGTATGTACATTAATACGGAAGACGGCGTTATGATAAACGGTGTGTCTGAAGTGACCAATGCGAATATTGAAGTTGATAACGGAGTGATTCACGCTGTAGATGCTGTGATAGGTTTACCGGATGTGACAACTTTTGCTACCGCCGATCCTAACTTTAGTATCCTAGTACAGGCATTAACCAGGGAAGAGAGTTTCAATTTTGTTGAAACATTGCAAATGACCGAAGACCCTGCACCATTTACTGTTTTTGCCCCTACAAATGATGCCTTTGCAAGTTTCCTGACCGAGATGGAATTTGAGAGCCTTGCCGATATCCCTACAGATGTGCTGGCTTCTACATTGAGCTATCACGTGGTTACCGGTGGCAACTTCAGGTCTTCCGATCTTACAGACGGGATGATGGTTACTACTTTTGAAGGTGGAGACTTCACCGTAAATGTTGGAGATAATGTAACGATAACCGATGTCAACGAAAGAACATCAACGGTGGTTGCGGCCAATGTACAGGCTAACAACGGGGTGATTCATGTCTTGGATACCGTACTCCTTCCCGAACTATAGGTTTTAGGATGGAAGCTCATTTAAATGGATTAAAAAAGCCCGGAATTTCCGGGCTTTTTTATTTGTTACTTCTTTCCTTTTTTCTGCTGTTCTTCAGCCTGCTCCATCATCTCCTGCATTTTCCTGGTAAACCTGTTCTGTTTTTTAGGTTTCTTTTTATTCTCCTGGATCTTAGCGTGAATCTTATCTTCATCTATGATCACGTGTTTGATTACCAGCATAATTCCGATGGTAATCAGGTTAGAGGTGAAGTAGTATAAAGAAAGCCCACTCGCATAGTTGTTAAAGAAGAACAACATTAATAACGGAGAAAGGTACATAATGAACTTCATATTCGGCATTCCCGGCTGCTGGCTGGCCTGCATACTCTGGCCAGTAGTCATCATCATATAGATGAAGATGGCAATAGAGGCGAGGATAGGGAATAAGCTCACGTGCTCTCCATAAAACGGTATATGGAATGGCAGTTGCGCGATGACATCGTAACTAGAAAGGTCATCTGCCCAAAGGAAGCTTTTATGCCTTAGCTGAAAAGCACTTGGGAAGAACTGGAAGAGCGCATAGAAAATAGGAAGCTGCATCAGGGCCGGTAAACATCCGCTCATTGGGCTGGCACCTGCCTTGCTGTAAAGCTTCATTGTCTCCTGCTGCTTTTTCATCGCATTGTCCTTGTACTTCTCGTTCAGCTCGTTGATCTCAGGACGGAGTACCTTCATCTTGGCCTGAGACAGGTAAGACTTATAGGTAACCGGTGAAAGTACGATCCTAACCACAATGGTCATCACAATTATGGCGATTCCGTAACTAGGCAGGAAACTGCTAAGGAAGGCGAAGAATGGGATAAACACATATTTATTGATCCATCCAAAGATTCCCCACCCAAGAGGGATAACCTCGTCCAGGTTACGGTCATAGTCGTTCAGGATCTTATAATCCGAAGGACCGTAGTACCAGTTCATATTATAGTTAAGCTCTCCACCGTTAAGTTCTAATGGCATATTGGCAGCAAAGGCCTTTGTATATACGGTGTCTATCTCTTCATCCTGAACCAGGTTCTCAGACTTGAATCGACCTACTTTAAAAGGAGTGTCGGTAAGCAGTATAGAAGAGAAGAAGTGCTGTTTAAAGGCTACATAAGAAATGTTCTCATCGGTCTCTTCATCAAGGTCACCCTGTCCCAGCTCATCATCGTCACCTTCACCATACTCATAGATAAGCTTGGTGTAACGATTCTCATAAGACATGCTTTTCGCGTGGCGGTAACCTTTAAGTGCCCAGTCCATATTGATGTCCTGAGAACTGTTAAGCACCCCGTTAAGTCCTTGTGATCTGATGCTGAAATCCAGCATATATTCACCCGGTTTCAGTACATAGCGGTATTCAAGAAATTTGTTCTCTGAAACCTTCAGTTTCATAGAAAGAATGGTGTTCTCTCCATTTTTGGTTACTTCCGGCTCAAAATACAGGTTCTCGGTATCCAGTGTTCTTCCGTCTGTAGTAGTAAAATTAATATTGAAGGAAGCATTGCCGTCCTTAATAAGATATACCGGAATAGAATCGAAGGTCTTGTAATTCTTAAGTCTGGCTTCAGAGATATAACCACCTTTATTATCCACCTTAAGTTCCAGCAGATCATTTTCTATAGTAGTGGTCTCATTTTTTGCTGAAGGAAGGCTGGCAGAATATCCAAAGGCACCTAAACGTCCCTTGGCTTCAGCCAGGGCCGTGGAATCCAGGGCTGCAGGCTCGGCAGTCTCTGCATTATCAGGGTCTTGTGCGGTATTACCCGATTTTTCAACCTGTTCGGTTTGTGCCGGGTCTGCCTGTTGCTCTTCGGTAGGGGCGTTGTTATACAACATCCAGATTAAAATTACCCCAATAAGTACAAATCCGATTAAGGATTGAACGTCAAATTTCTTTTCTTCCATGCTTTGTTTACTATAACTTGCTTTTGGTCAAAAAAATGGCCATTTATTGATTTTGTGCCATCTTGGCATCTTTCTTTTTCTTAGAGTACTCGTGAGAAGCTTTTACAAAAGCGACGAAAAGAGGATGCGGACTTGCCACGGTACTCTTATATTCAGGATGGTATTGTACCCCTACGAACCAAGGATGGTCTTTTAACTCAACCACTTCTACGAGGCCTGTTTCGGGGTTTATTCCTGAACTAAGCATACCTGCTTTTTCAAGTTGTTCTTTGTATTTATTATTGTATTCGTAACGGTGGCGATGTCTTTCTTTAATATCGCTTTTGCCGTACACATCGTGAATTATCGTTTTATCGGCAAGATGGCAGTCCCAGGCACCTAATCTCATAGTGCCGCCCATATGGGTGATGTTTTTCTGCTCTTCCATAATGTCTATTACCGGGTGTTTGGTCTCCGGATCCATTTCGGTAGAACTGGCACCTTTCAACTGGAGTACATTTCTTGCGAACTCAATAACCGCCATTTGCATTCCCAGGCAAATTCCTAAGAACGGCAGGTCATTTTCTCTTGCAAATTGTACGGCATCTATCTTACCTTCAATCCCTCGTTCCCCGAATCCTGGAGCAACAAGTACCCCGTCCAGGTGAGAGATCTTATGTTTTATGGTGTTCTCGTTTATGAATTCAGAATGTATGCTTTCTACATTCACTCTTACTTCATTCTCGGCTCCCGCATGTATAAAGGCTTCAAGTATAGATTTGTAGGAATCCTGAAGTTCCACATACTTCCCAATAAGACCAATGGTTACCTCAGCTTTAGGATTCTTATGTCTTTCAAGGAACTGGTTCCAGCGGTCTAGGTTAGGCGTGGTATCATCTGGTAATGCCAGTTTTTTCAGGGTTACCGTATCCAGTCCTTCCTTAAGCATCATCCCGGGCACATCATAAATGGTTGGGGCATCTATAGACTGAATTACCGCTTCCTGTCTTACGTTACAGAAAATAGCCAGTTTACGCCTGATATCATCAGAGAGTTCGTGTTCTGTACGGCAAACCAGGATATCGGCTTTGATACCGCTTTCCATTAATGTTTTTACACTGTGCTGTGTAGGCTTGGTCTTTAATTCGCCTGCAGCAGAGAGATAAGGGACAAGCGTAAGGTGGATCACCAGGGCGTTATCGTCTCCCAGTTCCCACTTCAGTTGCCTTACCGCTTCAATATATGGAAGGGACTCAATATCCCCCACTGTACCTCCAATCTCGGTAATTACGATGTCATAATCGCCATTCTTTCCGAGGATCTGGATACGTTCTTTAATTTCGTTTGTAATATGAGGAACCACCTGCACGGTTTTTCCTAAAAATTCTCCGCGGCGCTCTTTTTCGATCACGCTCTGGTAAATACGGCCGGTAGTAACGTTATTGGCCTGAGAGGTGTTTACGTTTAAGAATCGCTCATAATGGCCCAGATCCAGGTCGGTCTCAGCCCCGTCTTCGGTCACATAGCATTCGCCGTGTTCATAAGGGTTAAGGGTACCGGGATCAACATTTATGTAGGGGTCCAGTTTCTGAATAGTGGTAGTAAAACCACGGGCTTGCAGTAATTTTGCCAGAGAGGCTGCTATAATTCCTTTTCCTAAAGAAGAAGAAACGCCGCCAGTGACAAAAATATACTTGGTTTCGGCCATTTTAAAAGTATTTGTTGCGTTGTGTTTATTCAGGGCGCTAAATTACAAATAAGAATAGAAAAAGCAGCCCATTTTAAACCTAATATTTTAGGCTGGGGAAAGCTGTGGGTAAGGGCTGAAGTTAGCGTGCAAGCGGGTACCTTCTCCTTATGTCTGTTAATAATCGTTCCATCCCGTTCACTTTTAGTTCGTAAACCTGTTGCATTTGCTGGCCGAGTTTCCCTTCGGGAAATCCTTTTTGGCGATACCAGACCATATAGTATTCCGGGATGTCTGAAAGATAATAGTCTTTATATTTCCCGAAGTACATTTTGGCATGTGCCAGTTCTATAAGCGCCTTTTGGCTTGGTTGGATAGACATTTCAAGATTGTTCTTTAATATCACAAAGCTAAGCAGAAATGCCTCAATAGTCTTTTATGAAAACCGATAGTTTTGAAAGTTTTGCTTTATTCAGGGGTTTGGTCACATACTCCTTTACACAATCATAATCTTCTGCCTTTTGCCTGTCCAGTTCACTGGTACTGGAGGTTAGGATAATCGTGTCAAACCTCAGGTTATTTTCCTTCATTTTATCAAGGAATTCCCAGCCTGTCATTTCCGGCATATTAAGGTCCAGGAAAAGAAGGGCTTCACTCTCATTTTCCAGAGATTGCAGGGCCTCAACCGGATTGGTGAAATCCTTTACATTCTCTTCTATACCTTCAAGTTGCAGTAACTTTTTGGTAATAAAATTAGTAATAGGCTGGTCATCTATAAGGATAATAGATGTCATAATTTTTTCGCTTTTAGTTCGGCTAGTTCTTTGGACGCCATTAATATTACTTCCTGTAATACCTTATCCATCTCATCAGCTGAAATCTTTAATTTGGGGATCAGTTCTTCCCGGCAGGTTTTATCATCCAGGACATCAAATAACTGGATGATTCCCTGGATCCTTGAGAGAGGTTCTCTCACATTATGGGAGTTTAGGGCCGAGATACGTAGCAATTTTTCATTCTGACTGAGTATTTCCTGGGTGCGTTCTTCTATGATCTGTTTCTGGTTATCTACGATCTTCTGGATCTTTTCATTTTGCAACTGGATGGTATCAAGTGCCTTTGAAAGGGACCTGTTTTTCCGGTCCAGCTGTTTTTTTAAGAATAATTCCTGGAATTTAGCTTCAAAGGCATCAGCGGTAAGCTTCAGGATGTCAATATCTCCGGAAGCAAATGGTTTTTGGTCATCAGACAGGAGGGAAACAATTACTTTCCTGTTATTTTTCTTTAAGGACCAGGCCCAGAGTACCGGATTCTTCAGGTCTTTTTGCTCCATTGTCCCTTCTATAAAAGCCGGGGGAATGTCTGAAGTTTTTATCGGGATGTCTCTTTCGTAAAGTTCTTTTTCGAAAGGAAAGAGTTCGGTTTTATTTTTAAAATCATACCAGGATTCATTTTTTTTCAGGGAAAAGAATAAAAAACGCTCATCCTGTTCCATTGCTACCCTAATGATGTGGAAATTCAGCAGGTATTTAAGGTGACGTTTTGAAACAATACCCACTTCCTCCAGACTGCTGCAACGGCTTATGTTGGTGGCGAATTTGGAATAGGCTTCATAGGCTATCCTGTAAAGCCTGGATGGATCCTGTTCATTATATGCCATAGTAGGGAAATTAAGAAAAAGCTGAGTTTTGGGCTATTCTGCTGTTTCCAGAAGTTCGTTGTCTATTTTGATCCCCGAAACATCGGCTATGGTATTGAGCATATTCACCAGGTCTGCCTGTGCCATTAGTTCCTGCACTTCAGCCTTGGAGAAACCCGCCTTTTCCAATTCCTCAAAGTCGTCCTCACTAATATCGCTGTGATGCAAAGCGGCTTTTGTGACCACCTGTACCGCGGTTCGATAACTTACCGGCATACTTGGAGAGTTTATTTGCTCGGTGGCCTTGAAGTTTTGGTCTTCAGAGATCATCGCGCTCATACTGTCGGCAAAAATTCCGTGGGCGTGCGAGCAGTAATTACAACCTCTTTCCTTTGAAACGTTATAGATAATTAGTTGCTTTAAAACATTTGGTACTTCGCCCAGCATTAAGGTATGCTTTAGCTTCGCCCAGTTTCCTTTTAACAGAATAGGATTGCTCCCCTGGCATTTAAACCAGTTAAGAACAAAAGGTAATTGCAAGGTTTTCTTGGTGTCGTCATAAATTTCCCGTACTTCAGGAGATGCGTCGTCATAGGAAATCAACGGATATCTGCTGACTGAGGTAGTTTCTGTATTCATATTAAAGTAGATTAGTTAGTGGTATGGGGCAATTTGGGAACAAATTACCACTTAATATAACAATTTTAGCTAATAAATCATTTTACCTGCCTGAAATTAGACTTTTCTTAAGATTTGTTAGTGTGGAAATTCGATATCCTGAACAGGATTTCAGGTTGATTAAGGTTAAAATAATGATAATTTCGCCGGAATGAATTTCAGGCTTTAACGATTTAAGTATCTTCAAAATCTAAAATAAATATTGAAATATGGCCATAGTTGGTTCAATAATAAAAAGTCTTATAGACCTTCGTGACAGTATAGTTCCTGAACCCGAAGCTCAGAAATCCCAGGAGGAGGTCCTTAAAAAATTGCTCAAAAAGGCGAAGGATACCGAATTCGGGAAGCATTACGATTTTGAAGGTATTCTGGCAGCAGATGATGTGCAGAAGGCCTTTGCCGAAAAACTGCCTTATTTTGATTATAATAAACTTCATAAGGAATGGTGGTATCGCCTGCACGAAGGGGAAGAGAATATCACCTGGCCGGGACGCCCGCCTTATTTCGCCTTGAGCTCAGGAACTACCGGGAAGTCGAGTAAGCGAATTCCGGTGACCGATGAGATGGTGGAAGCTATCAGAAAGGCCGGCATCAAGCAGGTGAGCGCACTCAGCAATTTTGACCTTCCTCCGGATTTTTTCGAGAAAGAGATTATGATGCTCGGGAGTTCTACCGATCTCCAGAAAGAAGGGGACCATAAGGAGGGAGAGATCAGCGGGATTAGCGCCAGTAATATTCCGTTTTGGTTCAGGGGATATTATAAACCCGGCGAAGAGATAGCCAAAATAGAGGAGTGGGATGACAGGGTACAGCGGATAGCAGAAAATGCCAAAAACTGGGATATTGGAGCTATTAGCGGAATCCCGTCCTGGTCTGAGCTGATGATCAAGAAGATTATAGAATACCATAATGTGGACAATATTCACGAAATATGGCCGAATCTGCAGGTATATGCTTCGGGAGGAGTGGCGTTTGAGCCTTACGAAAAGAGTTTTAACGCTCTGCTGGACCATCCGTTAACGGTTATTGATACCTATCTTGCTTCGGAAGGTTTTCTTGCCCTTCAGGAAAGACCCGATACTACTTCAATGAAACTTATCCTTGATAACGGAGTGTATTTTGAATTTGTGCCCTTTAAGCCTGAATACATTAATCAGGATGGGTCTATAGTTGAAGATGCACCTGTGGTACCTCTTTCTGATGTAAAGGAAGAAGAGGATTATGTTCTGCTTATAAGCACAGTCTCGGGAGCCTGGCGTTACCTGATTGGAGATACCATAAAATTCACTAACGTTGAACGTAAGGAAATAAGGATCACCGGAAGGACCAAGTTCTTTTTGAATGTTGTGGGATCACAGCTTTCGGTTAACAAGATGAATGATGCCGTAAAGGAACTCGAAGAGAAATTCGATATTAAAATTCCGGAATTCACCCTTGCTGCAGTAAGGATTGACGGAGAATTCCATCACCATTGGTACCTGGGGACAGAAGCTTCAACCTCTGAAGAAGAGCTCGCTAATGCTCTGGATGAATCCTTAAAGGCGGCAAATAAAAATTATGGTGTTGCCCGTTCCAAAGCCCTAAAAGGGGTGAAGGTGACCAAGGTCTCACCCGATCTTTTTCCTGAGTGGAGTGCAGTCAATAAAAAGAAAGGCGGACAGGTAAAAATGGAAAAAGTGATGGATGAAGAAAAGTTCGCCAAATGGGAAGCTTTTGTGAAAGAGCATTCTTAGGAACTTCAGCTAAATTCAGCATTAAAATTATCGAAAACTTAAAGTGATCTTCAGCTTTAACCAAAGAGCCGGGATCACTTTCCTTCTTCAGCATCCAGCTTATCTACCAGGGCCATTATTTCTTCCTGAGAAAGATATAAACGCTTTATCCTGGATTTATAGGAGTCGGATAGGTGTGCGTGGTTCAGAATAAAGTCTTTGGTAGCGATTATATAACTTCCAAGACCGTGGTTTACCGCATAAGTATCGGCGGCACGCTCTGCTTCCTGAATATAATTTTTAGAAGTAAGGTATTTTACCCCAAACCAGATCATATTGGTTGCGCTGCGTTCACGGTAATCCATAATATGGCCCAGTTCGTGGCCAATCCATCCAATGAGAACTTCAGAAGGGACATCGGCCACATCAAAGACCTCATCCTCGATCTGGATCTCTTCACTTATCATAATGAAATAGCCCCTTTTTTTCTTGTTCTTCAGTAAACCCGAAACCTTGGGCTGGGCCTGCATAAAAGACTTTTTAATATTATTCTTGAATTTGAACTCTATAGGCGTGTTCTTAAGTTCGGGGTAATGGGAAAGAGCTATATAGGCTTCACGCCAAATTTCATCAGGTACTATCTTGTTGGTTAGCTCAAGACTGTCTTTTTGTTTCATAGGCGAATTCTGGGCATAGCAGACCGGTATAAATAGCAACATCATCACGATATAGGTCGTTATTTTCATCAATCTGTTCATTCTTCAATAGCTCTTATGCAAGTTAGTATAAAATAAATACTCTCATAAATATCGATTTTAAAATACTCCTAAAAAATGGAGAAAATTACGGTATTTTCTACTGGTAATGAAAATACCGTTCCATATCCGGAATTCGGAACGCTATTTGGCAATTGTCAAATAATTTATAACTTTAAAGTTCTGACTTTTAAAACTATAAGGTTTTTCTGCCCTACAGGTCGGTGGTTTTTGTCGCTCAGATGAAACAACACCATACTAACCAATTATTACACTTTATGAAGATCAGATTCTCTTATCCGGTCTACCGATCTGGTTCCGGATTTTCACAAGCCATTAAAACATTTTCTGTAACTGTTCTATTATTATTCTCAGTTTTAGCGAAAGGACAGGAAACTGAAGACTACCTTGAAATGCCCGTAAAGGAGGGCTTTATTTCTCTGGCAGATTCGGTGAAACTGCATTATCGCAGTGTAGGCAACGGCAAGGATACTCTTGTAGTGCTTCACGGTGGTCCCGGCTTACACCTTAATTACCTGGATGCCGATCTTCGCCCCCTTGCCTTATCTAAGACGCTTATTTTTTACGACCAGAGAACAGCCGGGAAGTCTACTTTAGTAAAGGACACTACCAGGCTGAGATTGCAGGACTATGTGGAAGACCTTGAGGCAGTAAGACAATATTTTGATATAGGCCGGCTAAACCTGATGGGGCATTCCTGGGGTGGATTCTTGGCGGCAAGTTATGCGATAGAGTATCCTCACAAGACCAGATCTCTTCTACTGGTAGAACCCGGGCCGCCTCCTGCATATAAGCCCTTTTTTGAAGATTTTCAGCCAACGGGCAGGATTGACAGTCTACGTCTAAAGAAAATGAACAGGGTAGCTGAGACCTGGGCAGATTCGGAAAATCCTTATAAGAACTGCTGGGACTTTTTCAGCATTTTCGGAAGAGCATATACTTCCAACCCGGAATATGTAAAACAGGCCTGGGGAGGAATATGCAATTCCCCGCAAAAAGTGTTGAACAGTCCTTATCGAAAATATGTGATTGGCTCTTTGGGTAAAGAGTACGATTTGCGCTCAAAGCTGAAGGAATTGGATTTGCCGGTGCTTATAATTTACGGGAAGGATGATCCTTTGCCCATTGGAGGCGTTAAGCAATGGAATGAAGCATTTAAAAATTCCCGAATGGTAGTTATAGAAAATTCAGGACACTTCCCTTACTATGAAAAACCTGATGAGTTCTTTCCCCTGGTAACATCTTTCCTGGAAGATCCTGATGCACTGGCGCAAGCTGATATGTTGGTCTGGCCACCTGCGGCCGATAGTGCCGCTACTGAATTTTCTGAAACCTGGTGGGAGATTACCAGCGCTAATTCCAGATTAGAAAAAGCGATAGCAGCCCAGGATTCAGAGCTGGCTACAGAAAATTATACCGAAGATGCAATCTTTTTGATTCCTACCGCACCTCCAATGAAGGGAAAGGCACAGATAGATGCATTTTTTAAGGATAACTTTCATAAAGGGGTTCGGTCTGCCGAATTTCAGACCCTCGATATTGAAGGAACAGAGAAGATCCTTTCTGAAGCCGGAAGGTATGTGTTACGGGATGAAAAAGGGGAGATTCTGGATATGGGAAAATATATGGTGGTCTGGAAAAAAGTAGACGGGAAGTGGAGGATGCACAGAGATATGTTCAATACCTCTATGAACACTCCTTCAGAGCTTTATGAATTTGAAGATTTAGGTGTGTCTGAATAAATTGTAAAGTCCTGAAACAAAAAAAAGCGGGTTTTAAAACCCGCTTTTTTATTATGGTTTCTTCTTTCGCTTAACCTTGCATCAGGTTCTGAAGGCGTTGCTGAAGTTCACGATCTGAACGCAATGCCATTGCCAGTTGCTCATATCGCTTAAGGCTTAAGCCTTGTTCTTCGATCACTTCTTCCATTTTTTCCTGGAATTCCTTCTGCATATCTCCAAGATCTTCAACCACATCGGCGTGCATCTCTTTTTCTTCTTCGGTCATTTCGATCTCTTTATTAGGATCTAAAGAAGCCTTGTGGATTTCATTGAATCTTTTGATTTCGAAGCCTTCTTCCTTCACAAGCGCCATCATCTTCTTTTGCGCTTCCTGGTTTACCATTCTCATTTGCTGGTAGGCTTTTGCAAATTTTTGAAGCTCCGCATCGTTCACCTCAATTTTTTGCTGCTGCTGAGGTTGCATTGGCTGGGTTTGGGCTACTGCAGGTACAGTACCTAAAAGAGCAAAGAAAAATAGGAAGTTGATAATCTTTTTTGACTTAATCATAATTCTTGATTTTGTTTTGTGTTGTTTTGATTTTAAAGCGCCCAAAGCTATCATTTTTGAATTCCCGGCAATATTATTTTGGTTTTAATCTCGGTTTTTTAGAAAGAATTAACGGCATTTGCCCGGTTTTGTTAAAGACTTTGCCGTGCATATCGGGAATTTCTGGTAAAACATTCTTATACCATTAAAAACCCTGGATTTTGCCTGTTAAGTACTGGTAAGTAGCGGTTTAAGTATGTTTATTGTTTGCTGTTTAGCTTCTTATTTTTATCTTTAACATATAGCCCCGACTATGTTAGCTTAAGTTGTTTCGGAAATTCCCTAAACTGCCGGAACCAGATTTTTTAGAGATTAAGCTGAATATTTCTACCTCCCTACAAAACGAAATTTAGCATATAACTATAAAATACAGGCTGCTTTTTTTAAGGTAGGCTGCCAGTTTATTTATTAATCAACCATCAATAATTATGAGAAATCAAGTAAAGATTAGACTTTTATTTCTGGCCGTGTTCATTATTGGCCTTTCAGAAACTTTTGCCCAGGCTGTGGCTCAGAATGCAGAGGCAATTAAAGTAACCGCAGTTTATAACTCCTCAACCGAGCAGCATCTGTTTCAGCTGGAACAGGACACCATCCCAATGGGCTGGACCACCTTCAGATTTGTGAACGCAAGCCCTGCTGTACATTTTATGATCCTTGAAGATTTTCCCGGTGATCGCACCACAGAAGATGTGGAAAGAGAAGTAGGACCGGTTTTCCAGGGAGCAATGGACCTATTAACAGAAGGGAAAACCGAAGAAGGTTATGCGAAATTAGGGGACTTGCCGGCCTGGTTCTCCGAGGTGGTGTTCAGAGGCGGTTCCGGACTAATAATGCCCGGTGCCGAAACCCGTTTTACTACTTACCTGGAACCCGGAAACTACGGAATTGAATGTTATGTGAAAGCCGAAGACGGGACTTTCCATAGTATGATGGGAATGTTCGAAGATCTGTATGTTACCGAACAAGACAGCGGAAATCCAGAGCCTGCAGATCCAACCCTGGATGTTTATACAACCAATGAAGGATTTAATATAGGTGGTGAGTTTAAAGCCGGAAAAAACCTTGTTGCGGTTCATTTTGATGAAGAGCGTGAGGGGATGACGGGAAAAGACGTTCATATTGTAAAAGTAGAAGAGGGGACCAATCTGGAGGAGGTGGCTACCTGGATGGACTGGAGCCAGCCAAAAGGCCTTATCTCCGGACATATGGGGAATTCTCCCGTCCCTACTCAATTCTTAGGAGGAACCCAGGAAGGCCCTGAGGGAGCTACTTATTATTTTCACATAGACCTTGAACCCGGAAAGTATGCAATGGTAGCAGAGATGCCTGCCAATGCCCCTGCTTATAAGGTCTTCGAGGTAAAAGAAGAGCAATAGTTTTAAATACGAACTAAGCAATAAATTTAAACCTGTGAATTTATCCAAACCGGCGTTTTGCGCCATTTTGGCTCTGGCTTTTACTACCTGCAATTATTGGAAAAAGGGAACCTTCGAGGGACCAGGTGAGAAAGGTTTTTGTTCTGAAGGGAAGCCTCATTTTGCAATAATAAAACAGTTCGGTGTGAATGAGGAAAAGACCAGGTCTTAAAAATGAAGATCAGGTTTATATTGATAAATAAGGCCCGGGGAGTATCCTTCGGGCCTTACTGTTTCGAAAGTAAATGGCTTTAATCCAGCTATAGTTTTTCAGGAATTCGTTTCAAAATAAAGAAGAAGATCAGCTTTTCCTGAGCCTGTTCTCATAAATTTCTATCCATTCTTCAGGAGACATTTTCCCGGCCAGTTCTCCAATAAGTCTATAGGGAATATGTTCTGCGTTTTTGAAGCGGATACAGCTTTTTCCCATATTCAGTTTGGTTTTGCAATGTTTGGTATATTCCTCTTTAAACCATTTCAGCAGCTTTTCATCGGCATATAAGCCTGAATGGTAAATCGCGATATAATTTTTCTGGGAAGCAAGATTGATAAATGGTAAAGGAAGATCAGGGTTCACGTGGTAGCCCGGCGGATATACCGAATGTGGCACCACATATCCCAGCATTCCATAACTCATAGTTTCTTCGAATCCTTCGGGGAGATGATTCAGTATTTCCTTTCGCAATTGCAAGACCGCCTTTTTACGGTCTTCAGGAAGTTTGTCTATATATTCTTCTGGAGTATTCGCTTCAATTTTCATAATTCTAAAATTCTACGGCTGAGACCACCTCAAGGATTACGGGGCGCCCTATTCGTTCTTCAATCTGTTTTTTAATGTTCTGCATTTCCGAAGCTTCTATGGTTTCACTACTTACAAGCTTCAACGAAACCACCATAGGTGTGCCAAATCTCACTTTAACGTCTTTCAATACCGATTCATTTACACTGGTGCCTTCCAGTTCTTTTGTGATTTGTGCCTCCTGCATTATCCGATTAAAAGACAGGGAAAGGGGGACCATAACGAGCAGGATGATAAGAAAAGTATACACCAGCCCCATTCGGGCTCTTTTAAAGGGTGCAAAGCCCAGTAAAAGGAAGGTGATCCCGGCAAACATAATTATGCCGGCAAGGTTCGTGAAATATAACAGAATGGCCCCGGAAAATATTTGCCAGTCCCACCAGCCTATACCAATTCCGGCAACTGCGAGTGGAGGAACCAGCGCTACGGCTATGGCAACTCCGGCCAGGCTCTTGGCAATTCCTTCTTTGGCGTGTGCATAGGCCGCTGCAATTCCCGAAGCCACGGCAATTCCCATATCGAGAAGGGTGGGAGAGAGCCGGGCATCGATCTCTGAAGTAAGGATCCTCAAAGGGATAATAACACTCACACCAGCCGAAAATGCAAGAGATACCACGGTGCCGATAAGAATGGTTGCGACCCCGGTTTTGAGCATATTGACATCGTAACGTACCATACCCATCGAAAAGGATACAATAGGAGAAATAATTGGAGCCAGGATCATTGCCCCAATGATCACGGGAGAGGAATCCCCGTATAAGCCGAATGTTGCGATGAGCGTGGAAAGGATCATCATTACCAGGAAAGCCGTACTTAATTTGGCATTTTCTCTAAGCACGGTGAAAAGCTCCTGAAATTCTTCGGTGGTTGCCCTGGGTAACCAGGGCAACTTTCGTTGTGTAAGCTCTTCCCTTTTTTCACCGGTTGGTAAAGTTTCTGTTTTCAGGCTTTTCTTGCCATCGCTTTTTGTTTCTTCCGCAATATTTTTGCTTTCCTGTTGCAGACAAACGGCTTCCTTCTGCACTTCTAACTCGATCTTTTCAGCCGTGAATTTTTCCCCGTCTACGGTAAATTCCATATTTCCTTCATTCTCAATGATAAGATTGGAAGTTTTGATGTGACCTATGAACTTCGGAAAGCTTTTCAGGGGCTTTGATCCCGGCAGCAGGCTTTTGAAGAGGAACCAAAACAGCACCAGTAAATTTTCAGGGGAAAGAAGGACCACGTTAAACATTCCGTCGTTTATAGCGCTTTCGGGAACAAGTCGGTTGGAAATAACCGATCCCGAAGGATGCTCTACCACTATAATTCCCAATGCTGACGTCTTGATGAGCTTCTCGCCGTCTGCACTCAGTATAAAACTTAGATGTGAAAGGTTTGAGATTCTCCGGATGTTTTTAATAAAAAAGAAGGCCTCGGCAAAAAAGTTCTTCCCGGACTGGTCTTCGGTTAGTATAAAAACGTTCCCAATGTTCACAGACTGGAAAACGGGCCTGCCGTTACACTTAAGCAGATCGAGACTTACAGGTTTTTCCGTTTTTAACTGAGATATGACCGCTTCAGCCTTGTCGCTAAGACCAAAACCTTTGATAGCCATTGCAGCCCCAGGATGTGGTAAAATTGCGTATTTCCAGTTTTCCTTAATAGCAAAAGGAAGAAACTCTTTTAGGTCCTGGTCATTTAAGTAAATTAAGGCGATATCTTCAGGACCTGGTTGAAAACCAGCTTCAGGGGGAAAAGAAACCAATTGGTTTTCTTTCTCTTCCAGCAGAGGAATGATGTTTTTTTCTAATTCCTCAAGATCCTTAGGTTGGTGAAGGATGTAGAGCATATATTATAGACTTTCCACATCTAAGATAATCTTTTTTACTTTCAGAACTGCCGGTGTGACTTCTAATAAAGGCGCAGGTTGCACTAAACCCTTTTTTTCGGCGGTTTCTACAATTTCACATATTCATTCTGGAAGCAATCGTAGCATTCATCAAAAAGAATAAGCCTTCCATCGCTAAATTCAAAAGATTGCTTTAGCTCTGAATTGTAGATGATAAGGGGAACTTCTTCGGTAGTTCTTATTGAGTTCCCCTGTTCTATTTTATAGCTGCCTTCCTGAATCTTTTCCCCATTCCTGCTTTTCAGGAACTTGTTGCTGGTAAATTCAATGATGATCACATCATCTCCGGCTCCGTATTCGGTTGTGGTTCCTGCAATACCACCGGAACTGCGAATGAGTTTCCATTTTCCTGTGAGATCTTTATCTCCCTGGTCGTCAATGGGAGTGGTTTGAACAGAGCAAGAAGCAATAAGGAAAACGAACAGAAAACAGGTAAAAAGTTTTTTCATAAGAGTTTAAGATTCAATTTGTATTATAAAGATACAGGAATCAAATATGGTTGCGTCCTGGTGTACTAAGAATGCTTTTTTCTGTATAGAGCCATCAATCCCAGGACTGGTCCAATTCCCAAAATGGTATAAAGGTAAAGGGTGTTGAAATAATCATTAATGAAATTGAGGAACTGAATGCTGACAATTGTGATGGCGAAACCTATGGAGTTTACAATGGTCAGCGCAGTTCCTTTAACTTCAACCGGCGCATTCTGGGCAACCAGGGTAGAGAATAAAGGAGAATCGGCGACCACCACAAGTCCCCAGAAAATGAGGAAAGCGATGAGTGAAACTTCAGAATCCATCAGGAAAACTAGCGGAGAAAGGAAGCAACACAGCCCGGAGAGGAAAAGGGCTGAAGCAGCCGTTCTTTTGGTACCTTTCTTTTCGGAAATGAAACCTCCGGCCATACAGGCGATTCCGCCAAGGCCTATGATCAAAAAGGAGATCAAAGGAATACTAAATCCGGCTTCAGGATGTATTTCTTTATAAGATGCGAGGATTACCGGGACAAAGGCCCAGAAGGCATATAACTCCCACATATGACCAAAGTATCCGAAGGCAGCAGCTCTGAATTTGGTATTTCTGAATACTTTAAAGAATATTGTAAGATCCAGTTTTTTCAATTTGCGCCGGTGAGGACCGTCGGGAACAAAAAGGAGGATAAGTATCCCGCCTAAACCGGCAATGATTGATGTAAAGATCAATACCATTCGCCAATGCAGGCCGCCTGCTCCGGTAAGGTCTTTCAGCAGGTGTGGAAATGCTGTTCCAATCACAAGAGCTCCTACAAGGAATCCCAGTGACCTGCCAAGGCCTTTTTTGAAGTAATCTGAAGCGATTTTCATTCCTACAGGATAAATACCGGCAAGAGAGAATCCGGTCAGGAACCTGTATAGAAGTAAGCTTTCGAGACTGTTGTTCTGCAAAGTGGCTCCCAGGTTAAAAGTTGCTCCCGCCAGAGCGCAGTAGAAGAAGACCTTTGAGGGAGAGAACCGGTCAGAAAGAGTGAAAAATGCGAAGCTCAGGGTTCCGCTTATAAAACCGAATTGCACGGCTGAGGTGAGATGTCCCAGGGCTCCGTCGTTAAGATTGAAATTCAGGATCAGATCTGCCATCACTCCGTTTCCTGCAAACCATAAAGAGGTGCAGCAAAATTGTGCGAACACAATCAGAGCTAGTATTTTTGTAGGTCGCTTCAAATTAGATTCTGTCCAGGTCTTCTCGGGTACGCTCATTTTGAGTGTTTCCTGTATTAAGAGTTGATGCCGGTTCAAAAAGCATAACCGAGACCTCCTTTTCGGCTACAGGTTTATGCTCCACCCCACGGGGAACAATAATGAATTCGCCTTCTTCTATAGTTTCTTCCCTGTCTCTGTACATCATCCTTAGACGTCCTTTGAGTACATAGAACAGTTCATCTTCCTCATCGTGTTTATGCCAGACAAATTCTCCCTTTAATTTCGCGAGCTTTACCTGTTGCCCGTTTAACTCCCCAACGATCCTGGGGTTCCAGTGATCTGAAAATTTGCTGAGCTTTTCTTTTAGGTTTACTTTTTTCATAGTGGCAGAGGATCTTATTGTTCCGGAGTTTTGTGGTCGTAACTCAGTACCCTTTTCAGGGTCCATTCTTCATCTTCAAGCAGCCAGACGTGGGTGAATTTTGCAGCACTTGTAAAGTAAGCTTCCTTCTGGGGCTCCTTAATGTAGAAATTATGTTCTCCTTTTTGGATTGCACCATAAAGTTTCCCATTCTCGTAAAGCGGAAAAACTTCCAGACTTTCCTCATTAAGTTTACGGATGGGCTTTTTTGCGGGATTGGAGCAGATATTTTGTCGGACAGTTTTTAAAAACACCTCTTTTGAAGTGCTCAACCCGCTCTGATCGTGGTAAAATTCCAGGTCTTCACTTATATATGGTTCGAAAGCCTCAATTTTACAATTGTTGAAGCCTGCTTCAAACAAAAGGCTGTCAAGTTCCTGCATTTTCAGATATAGTTCAGAGTCCTGGGAAACCTGGGCAAGACCTGAAAGAGTGCTTGTAAGAAGTGTGAGGAGTAAAAATAGTTGTTTCATTGTTTATAGTTTTAATCAGAGACTTTCGTAGTCTTCCAGCCACTCGAAAGTTTCGGGAAAACTATCTCTCCATAGTTTTTCATTGTGTTTACCGTCTTCAACGATTTTCAGCTGATAATTCTCTTCTTTTAAGCCTTTCTTTTGGAGGATTCCGATCATCTTTTCAATATCGGGGATCACTTCTTCGCCTTCCTCTGTACCGGCGAGAAAGTAGAATTTAGTCTGGGGGTTGAGGGGAGTTTCTTCTGCATAGGAATAGATATTATCGCTGAACCAGAAAGAAGGGGAGTACACCCCAATTTTACTGAAAGTATCCGGATATCTCAGGCCTGCATAGAATGAGACCAGGCCGCCCAACGAAGATCCGAATATTCCGGTGTGCTTATAGCCGGGTAAGGTCCGGTATTTAGAGTCTATGTAAGGCTTCAGGATTTGGGTGAGAAACTTCAGATAGGCCTCTGCATTTCCTCCACCGTATTTTTCATTTTTAAAAGGAGTGAGTTCGCCGATTCTTTTGTCTCCGCCGTGATCGATCCCTACTACTATAACTTCTTTTTTTGCCAAGGAATCCAGGAATTCATCTACCGCCCATTCGCCTGCATAAGAAGTTTCATTATCGAAAAGATTCTGGGCATCGTGCATATAGATCACCGGGTATTTCTTTTCTGAAGTTTTATAAGATCCGGGCAAATAAAGTCTGATCTTTTTCAAGGTATCCAGTTGAGGGGCAGGCAGCTCAAAGATCGTAATGTTTTTAGAGGCCGAAGACTGGGCGGTTGCTAAAGAGACCGATAAGAAAAAAGCAAAGAACAGAAGGTTTCTGAGGGTCATAGAGTGAAATTAATAAGTTATAAATCTAAAAATTATTTCAATAAAACTTCAGATGTTATTGTTATAAAATGGCAGCAGCCTTTTAGATGCAATGAAACCTGTAAAAAAGAACAGCCGGGAATTCCCGGCTGTTCATCTTAATATAAAATCTGACTGTAATTAGAATTCGTAGTTCAGACCAATGCTGAAGTTAGTTCCTAATTGACCCATCTGCTGTACCTCTGAAGAATAAGGGAATCTTCCACCGGCACCGGCAGTATTGGTGGAAGGATCTGTGATCTCAGGATAAACATCAAAGATGTTGTTGATCACTCCGTTTATACTGAACCTGTCTGTAAAGTTATACGCCAGGCTAAAATCTGTTACGATCTTGGCATCAAGTTCCTGGTCTGTTCCTCCGGACTCCGGAGCAGTAACGGTAACCGTACCAAAACGTGTATTATTCAGTTCAAGGTCCCAGTTTCCTAATTCCTGAGATAATCCAAGGATAATTTTAGACTTTGGTCTTGAATTGGTGATAAGACCTCTTTCCTCACGGGCAAAGATATTATAACCGTTATCGGCTAGTGGTCCCGGTGTGGTGATCGCATCAATTTCAGTTTCGTTGAAGTTGGCTGCAAGACTTGCCTTAAACCCGGCAAAACTGTTGTAGTTCAATACGATATCTGCACCTCTGGTTTTCGTATCTCCTGCGTTAATGAAGAACTGAACTGCCACAACATTGTTATCCTGGAGTATCTGTTCAACAGGGTTCGTACTGTCAGGGTTTCCATCCGATCCAATTTGGGAAGAGAATAGCACCCTGTCATCTACATTTATCTGATAGAAATCTACCGATCCGTAGAAGTTTTTCGAAAACTTATAAGTTACACCTGCCGAGAAGTTCTGTGAAGTTTCAGCAAAAAGGCTTGGTACTCCAAGAGCCTGTACCGCCGGGCTGTCATTTGCAAGTGTTCCCTGCAATAACGGCTCAGATGAACCGGCTACAATAATGTACTGGCTGTTGGTAAGATGTCTCTGGTGAAGGGTAGGTGCTCTAAATCCGGTGCTGTAAGAACCTCTGATGGCTCCGTTTTCACCTAACTTGAATCTACCGTTCACTTTCCAGGAAAAGTTATCTCCAAAATCTGAGAAATCTTCATATCTACCTGCAACCCCTAAAAGTAAGGCGTCGGTAATGTCGTAATCTAACTGGGCATAAGCGGCAAAGTTATTTCTGTCCCACTTTCCTGCTTCGGCTGGTTTTACACCGGCAAAAGAATCGGATCCTCCTTTGTAGTAAGAACGCTTGTCACCTTCATAGGCATAGAAATATTCTTTCTTATACTCTAATCCCATCGCCACGTTAATGTCTTCGGTCAAGAGACCATTAACATCAAGGTTTCCGATCACATTCTGAAGTCTGTAACCACCAGGGTGGAAGGTAGTAGGAGAGGTGCCGTTATCGGCAAGGTAATCTCTGTTCACCGAATTGTTTACGGTATAAAATACCGAGTTAGCTCCATAAGTACCGCTAAGGTCGGCCATCCAGTTCTCGCCAAGATTGTACTCTAACCCAATAACATTAATATGGTCATCGATGTCGGTTTCGAACGTTGGCTGATAACCTTTAAAATCTTCTGGTCTTGTTAAAAATCCTGCATCTGCAACTCCTCTTCTCCAGTAAGGAGCTCTGTAGTAGGCAAAACTACGTCCTGTTCTTGTTGTAAAACCATGGAAGGTGTAGAATTCTGCATTCTCTCCTACAGGATGTGCAAGATTTACAAAAATATCCTTCTTTTCCATATCCGGTTGTCCAACTTTCATTCCCAGGTCTGGATTGTCCTGTGCCCACTGAATTTCGTTGGGACGGGCATCTTCCGGCAGGTCGGCCACTCCTGGCGTACCGGCCCTGTTGGTAAGGTTTTGCTTATAGTAGCCTAAGGTAAGATTTACATAACCGCCGTCCCCAATATTAAAGGCCGTGTTCAGGTCTGAAGCGAAGTTGAATCCGTCACCTTCTGAAGTGATCCCGGCTCTTGAGGTAACCGTAGAATACTCCACATCTTCCTTTAGCACCATATTGATCACCCCTGCAATTGCATCAGATCCGTACTGGGCAGAAGCCCCGTCTCTTAATACCTCTACATTTTCTATCGCAGCTGTAGGAATACTCTTAAGGTCGACTCCAACCTCTCCTTTTCCGGGAGTACGGTTCAAGTACACCTGTGCACTCTGATTCTTTCTTTTTCCGTTTACCAGTACCAGGGTTCTACTAGGGCCTAAGCCTCTAAGATCTGCAGGGTCATAGTGGGCGGTTGCATCAGAAATAGCCTGGTTTTGGGCATTAAAAGATGGCACCTTGAAGGTTAACATTCGGTCTATGGTTGGTTTTCCACTCCCGGTTAATTCCTTCACTCCAAAATTATCGATGGCTACCGGAGAATCCAGGATGGTCCTGGGCTTGGTTCGGTTACCGGTAACAACGATCTCGTCCAGCCCAAAGCTTTTTTCGACTATTGTGATCGTTATGTTTTCTGAGGAGGTGATTTTCTGTTCTTTCTTCTCATATCCAATATAAGAAGCGACTAATACTGTGGGAAGTTCTGATACTTCAAATTCAAAATTTCCATTTTCATCTGTAGTGGTGCCGTTTGTGGTACCTTTTTCCTGAATAGTAGCGAAGGGAACCGGCTCGTTCTTATCGCTCATAATCTTCCCTGAAACCGGGGTTTGGGCCCACGCGGTAACAGGAATAAATAAAAATAAGATGATAACCTTTAACGCATTTAATGTTGTTTTCATGTTTTAAGTTTTTGTAGGGATTTACTCAAATATTAAAAAAAACTTAAAACTGTACAATTATTAATAATGGTTACATAGCATTAAAGTATTTGAAAAAAAAGTATAAAATGTTAAAAAATGGACTTAATTAGCGTGTTAAGTTCAGTGAATAGCGATTTTTAATCGATTTTAGTGATTATATTTTAATTCCTGGGCGTTGTTGTATAAATGAATAAAAATCATTTAAAACAGGTTTTGTTTGAATAAAGTGTAAAATAAGTGGTATTGGCGTATATGCGGGATTTTAGTAATTGTTTTATAAAATAAATACTGTAGAGTTATTTCTTTTTGTCCGAGCTGTCACCCTTTCTTGATAACAAGTCTATTTTTACTGTATTGATTATTGGGGTACGATCGTAATAAGTATAGATCTTATCAATTAAAGAGTCTTGTGTGTAATGGCTCGCAAAATTCATCCGGACGCTGGTGGCTCTTCCATCGTAAACCATTTCATTGGAGAAATATGAGATGACGATGACCCCGGTTAATCCGCTGTATTTTAATTCCTCTTTGGAAATCACGGGTACATGTACCGTGTTCTCAAAACTCATTTTCTCGATTCCGGAATTGGCTTTCCAATCTTGCCACCACCTCAGGACTTTGTTTTTTCCTTTTAGTACGGTCCTGGTATCGGCATCGCCATCAGGAAAGAAGTATTCCACATTGTCATCCAGCATTTCTCCCCAGGCATCAAAATCGAGGTTAGCCATATGCATCAAGGCCTGTTCGTTCAGTTCGGAATAGGCTTCGGAAGCGATTTCATACTTGGAATTAACAGGTTCTGCCGAAGGTTCTTGTTCTGTATCTTTTGATTTGCTTGAGTCGTTGCAAGATGAAAAGAGAAATACTACGCTTGTAAGAATGATAAATAGCCTTTTCATATTTTTTGTTTTAGAAGTTAATTATTCAGGTTAAAAATATGGCTGAAATTACAGCTGAGGCCTACTGTTGTTCTTTTAAAGATACAGATTTTTTGAATTGATCACTTTAAATAAAATGCTAATATTTAGATCTTTATGATCTTGCCAGTTAAAAAGAATATTTTCTTATCCTTCAAACCAATCTTTTAAATTCTTATGCTACCAGAGTAGTTTTCACCAGGCTTGATATTAGTTAGTTTAACAGGTTGGAATATTTTCCGGAGCCGGGATAAACTAATAGTATTATTTAAAAACCTTTAAAAATGGAAAACGTAATTCATAAGCGCAACGGTGTAAATGTAGACCAGTTAATGCAAACCATAGATCTTGTAAAGGAAGATCCTGAGATTGCAAAGTTTCAATTCAGAGCAGAAACTGAATGGCTGGGAGGAGGACACTGTAAAACAAAGATCAAGGATTTTTATGGCGCAAAAACAGAGGACTCTTCACGTTCTCGGGCATTTGAAATTGAAGGGGATGAACCACCTGTTCTGCTTGGAGAAAACAACGGAGCGAATGCAGTTGAAGCCTTGTTACATGCTTTGGCTTCCTGTCTCACAGTTGGGTTTATTTACAATGCAGCCGCAAAAGGTATCAATGTGGAATCCCTCAATTTCCAGATGAAAGGTGACCTGGATCTTCACGCATTCCTGGGACTTTCAGAAAGCAAGCGCCCCGGATATGAAAAAATTATCGTGAAGTATAAAGTAAAGTCAGACGCTCCAAAAGAGCAATTGAAGGAATTATGTGATTATGTGCAAAAGACCTCGCCTGTATTGGATATGCTACGCAATCCCGTGCCGGTAGAGATAGAAATGATTTAATAAACCCATTATCCCGGCTTTTGTTAAGAGTAGTCTTTATTATTCACAGTCAAAACACTTCAGTAGCTTTTCATTTAACTTCAGGTCTTCAGAGCCTTTAAGTGGTTTGGAAAGCAAATCACGTTCGTTGATTATTTTATGGAATTCCCTGGCATACTCGACCAGGTGTTCCCGCCTGTTTTTCACCTTGGTAAGAATATCATTTTTATCCAGTTTGGAGATAGAAGCTGGCCAGACCTTAAAGGATTCCTCCAGTTTTTTATCCGTTAGTTTAGTCTGAAGGATTTTGGCCTGCTCAACAAAAACCGTTTCAGGAACCGATCTTAGAAAGTAAATATCAAAAGGATAAACCAAGCCAGGCATAAAATCTATATCTTTTTCAAAAGGACGAATCAGTGGTTTGATATTTTTATTGGTAACGATCTCGGGAATCACACCTCCGGGCTTAAAGAATGCATTATCCCTGTCGCCGGCCAGAGGAACTGCTTTAAAACCTCCATTTTCTTTTTGCATTACCCATCCCCACTGCTTGGCGTGACGGTCCCAGTCTCCAATTAGCAGATCAAAAAGCCGGGCTCTTACCAGTGCTTTGTGATCAATGCTTACTTTGTCTCCTTTTTTCATTTTCAGTTCCTGGAGACCATCGGTATCCAGAATTTTATCGGCATTATATGGGGTCCAGTTCACATCACCCTTAGTTTCATATTCCAGCAAAAAGATCCGGTTTCCGAATTTCTTATTGAACTTGCCAAGACGTTCTTGTTTAGGCAAGAAGACGGGTTTTGGGTGAGTGTGAAGTACACCGGCAATATCTGCCATTTCAGCCGCCAGAACGGCTCCATAGGGATGTTGAGCTGAAAGACCGTCCACGATAACATTTTCCAGACCAAGTTTTTCAGCAATCTCAGGGATAAGTTTCTTAGGGTCCTTATTGATACTGCGCAGGGAATAAACAGTTCCGTCCGGGCTTTTAATTTCGAGGGAATGCGTTTGCCTTCCGCCGCCTTCCTCAACAATCTCCATTCCGCCATAGAGTGTATCCAAGTAAACTACAGGAAATTTAACAGGAGTGGACCAGGCTTTTCGATATGTTTCGCCCTGCATGAGCTTTTTAATGGCACCGCCCTCAAAAAGTGTACTTGCAGCTATCAGGATGGAATCGTGTTTTTTGAAATCGATCGATTCCACCTCTTCATAGTTAATGATCTCTGCCGTCTTTAAATCACTGTCAGAGCCCGAAACAGACCAATAGATAAGCGCTATTAGCACAAGCAGAAGTATAATGATAAAGCCGAATAACTTTTTCATATTTAAAGTTCAGGTTTTTGATTTTCGGTTAACAGGAAAAAACCTTGTGAACCTCCAAAATTGGCGATTCTAAGGTCTGTTTTACAGCACTAAGATAAATGTTAATAGTCACCAGAAACTTAATATTATTCTAAAATTTTAAGGAGTGTTTATGCTTGAGTTGGTTCGAAGTCCGGTACTATAATCCAGTTTAGTGTAAATCGATTTTTCTTAAAATATCCCAGGTTTTGCCATTATGCCTGAATAAGTGTATGCTGTCAGCCCTAAATGAACTCTGGTAGTTGCGGTCTTTGAAGACCGCCCAGATTTCAGGGAACACTTCTGTTTTCAAATCTCTGGAAGCGATGGTGATATGGGGGTGAATCCTGGCAGCTTTTTCGTGATTTTTCAGATCCAGTATTTGAGCAAGATTACTTTGAAGGTCTTCGAACAAATCAATCACAGGCCGATGTTCGCTTACTTTTACAAAGATCACGTTTTGTGAAAACTTCCCGAAGCCTGATAAACTGACCTGGAATGACCTTTTATCTTTAGCGAATTTTAAAAGATTCCTTATCAATACTGGTTCCTTCTTTTCCTGCATCCTGAACGGAATTTGCAGGGTAATATGCGCCGGTAGTTTTAGCGCGTGTTTGATCCTGTAACTTTCCTTCAGTTCTTTCTTGAAAGCCTCAATTTCCTTACGAATTTTGGCAGGAGGTAATAAGGCTATAAAATACAGGTGGGAGGTAGATTTTCCGAATGTTGAACTGGTCATAAGCTTACTTTATGGCGATAATTCTTAAGGGGCCTCCGCTTCCTCCTTTTATCTTCATAGGCAGAGCGATCACCTGGAAACCGGTTGCCGGAAGCTGATCCAGGTTCGCAACATTTTCAAAGGCCGGTACATTATTCGTCATCAGGGCAACGTGGGCTCCAAATTCCTGGGACTGTCCATAATCTATACTGGGAGTGTCTATACCCACCGAACTGATCTTCCTTTCTTCCACCAGCCACCTGGCGGCTTCAGGAGCAAGTCCGGGGAAGTGCAGCTCTTTCACGGCTTCCGGCCCGCGATTGGTAGTTCCCAGGTATTTCTGTTTATCGGGATAATATTTCCCGAATCCGGTTTGCAGTAAAACTATGCTATTCAGCGGAATCTGTCCTTGTTCTTTTTCCCAGGTTTTAAGGTCTTCGATGCTTATCAGGTAATCAGGGTTATTTAGAGCTTTGTCGGAAACATCTATTTTAACCGCAGCGCCCACAAGCTTCTCAAGCGGGATCTCCTCTACAGATTGTGCGTTCTCGGCGAAATGGATCGGGGCGTCAATATGGGTGCCTCCGTGCTCGGCCGTAGAAAAATTATTGGCAGAATAGTAATAGCCCTTTTCGGTTTTACCTTTGGCTACTTCTTCAAGTTCGAATTCTTTCGCGGTTACCCAGTACACACTTTCCTCAGAAAATGAATACGTCAGGTCGATAATTTCACCGGTTAAAGCAGGACTTTCTTGTGCCTGGCACAAACCTGTAAGGAAAATGAAGAAGATGAATAGTGTTTTCATAATTCAGTTTTTATGTGGTTAGGATCAGTTCCAGCTCACTTCGGCATATTTCCCGATGCGTTTGGTGAAATTCTTAGGTTTTTCGGCATATATGAGTTCGCCTTTCAGCTTCGCACTTTTCCTTAAGTGTTCACTGTACTCACTGATTAGTGCGTGAAGCATCTCCTTTTGTTTGTCATCTTTCACGCCGAATTCGGGTGAAAGTAATTTATCGTTTAATACCATAAGATCGTGATCATCGCCCAGGAAGTCGGCAAGTTCGTGCACCTCGACTTCAAGAGTTGTAAACAGGCCCGGCCAAAGGTCCTGAAGTAAAAGGATCTGATACCACAGGTATTTTACCCGTTTTCGCCATTCGTGGAATGTTTCCTTGCGAGGATCTCTATAGGCAGCGGTCAATGCACACTTTCCTCTTTTGTACACCCTTTCTATTCCTGGCAGAATTACACTTATATCATTGGTGTTTACCGGCCAGCTAGCCAATTCCTTTCTCCCATATTCCAGCTTCTGCATTATATTTTCTGAAAAGAACTTTTCTTGCATCAGCTTTTTTTCCAATTGGTTTCTTTCGGTCTCAAGGCTATGGGTCAGGCTTTTAAAGAAATTTACATAAACGTGATCTCCATAACGTAAATTCAGGGCTTCTATGGTCTCCATATGTGCCGTGAGATCCCGTATAGGTGAAAGTTCCTGTCCCAAATCTCGAAAAAAGGCGTTGATGGTCTTGAAATTATCTTCCCCCATCTCGTCCCGAAACAGCCTTGCCAGAGCGCGAATCTCCTTCAGTCGCTTCCTGATCTCGTGAACGGCTTCGTGGATGTTTTGATTATTCAAAGAATCAATAGCTGCATCCAGTTCTTCTGAAACTATGCGTTTTATATTATCGGATAGCGGCTCCTTTTTCTCCAGTTTATAACTCATTTCGGATTTTTCATATTAAGATACCGAATTGAGCTAACAGAAAGGGTTAGTGTTTTATTAAAATTGAATACACCCCGGAAGAGAGAGGGGAACGCAGAAATTCTTAATCCTGTTTTTGAGGCTCAAGATCAATGATCTTCTGATGTCTAAGCAGGTCATCAAAAGTTTCCCTTTCTCTTATCAGGTGGGCTTGACCATTGTACCAAAGTACTTCAGCCGGGCGATAGCGGGAATTAAAGTTGCTGGCCATAGAAAATGCGTAAGCCCCGGCATTGCTAAAGGCAAGAATATCGCCTTCGGTGATCTCAGAAATTCGCCTGTTGCTGGCAAAGGTGTCGGTTTCGCAAATGTATCCTACTACCGAATAAAAGCGTTGCTTTCCGTCAGGGTTCGAAATATTATGGATCTCGTGGTGCGAGCCATAGAACATGGGGCGTATAAGATGGTTAAAACCTGAATCTATTCCCGCGAATACCGTAGAGGTGGTTTGTTTGATCACATTCACCCTGGCCAGGAATTTTCCGGCTTCGCTTACCAGGTATTTTCCGGGTTCAAAGGCAAGGGTGAGTTCCCGCCCGTAATCCCTGCAGAAGTTCCGGAATCTTTCGGTTAATTTCTCTCCCAGTTCCTCAATATCGGTTTCGATATCTCCGGGACGATAAGGAACCTTAAATCCGCTTCCAAAATCAAGGAATTCCAGGTCGGGGAAGTTTTTGGCCGCTTCAAACAAAATTTCCGAAGCCCGAAGAAAGACTTCAATATCCAGAATATCACTACCGGTATGCATATGTATCCCGTTAATGTTCATTCCGGTGTTTTCCACAATTCTTAATAAATGTGGCATCTGGTGAATAGAGATTCCGAATTTTGAATCGACGTGACCTACCGAGATCTTCGAATTTCCGCCGGCCATAATATGCGGGTTTATACGAATACACACAGGAACATCAGGATGCCTGCTTCCAAATTGTTCAAGAATGGAGAGATTGTCGATATTGATCTGCACTCCAAGTTTGGTCACTTGCTCGATCTCTTCGAGGGAAACTCCGTTTGGGGTATAGATAATTCTGGCAGGATCTACACCGGCTTCAAGCCCGAGCTTGACTTCCTGGATGGAAACCGTATCAAGACCACAGCCCAGGGAATTCAGGAATTTCAGAATAGATATATTAGATAAAGCCTTTACCGCATAATGAATTCGAAGGTCATTCACCTTGCTAAAAGCTTTGGTGAGGCGATTATACTGAAATTCGATCTTTTCAGCATCATATACGTAAACAGGGCTTCCGTATTCTTTGGCTACAGCCAGCAGGTCTTGATTGTTCATTGTGGTCCTAAATTTAAGGTTGGCAAAATACCGGAGAAATTAAAACTCCCGCAAGTGCAGGTATCAAAAATAACCAATTCCTTTAATTTGTTAATTCCAGGGAAGAGGAATTCTGAGCCGGATCCCATTTTAGGGTTTAAATCAGCAATTATTTTAGCATAATGATAACGGGAAAGGCTTTTATTTCTGCTTAATTTCGAAGCCAAAGGATAGATGAAAAAAGATTGGTACAATACTTTTACATTTGTTACTTTTGCGAAGCATAATTAATACTGAAGAAATACCTGATTATGAACATACACGAATATCAAGGAAAAGAGATTTTAAGCAGCTATGGCGTGCGCATTCAGCGCGGTATTGTTGCCCATAACTCCAAAGAAGCAGTAGACGCTGCCAAAGAACTAACCGAACAAACCGGAACCGGATGGCATGTGATTAAAGCACAGGTACACGCCGGAGGCCGTGGTAAAGGTGGCGGTGTTAAACTTGCCAAAAACCTTAAAGAGGTAGAAGAGATTGCAGGAAATATTATCGGGATGAACCTGGTAACTCCTCAAACCACTGCCGAAGGTAAGAAAGTACACCAGGTATTGGTAGCTGAAGATGTTTACTACCCGGGAGACAGCGAGCCGGAAGAATATTATATGTCTGTATTGCTTAACCGTAATACCGGCCGTAATATGATCATGTATTCTACCGAAGGTGGTATGGATATCGAAACCGTGGCTGAAGAAACTCCGCACCTGATATTTCAGGAAGAAGTAGATCCTTCAGTTGGATTGCTTCCTTTCCAGGCGCGTCGCGTAGCTTTTAACCTTGGTCTTAGCGGAACCGCTTTTAAAGAGATGACCAAGTTCGTAATGTCTCTTTACAAGGCTTTCGAAAAGTCTGATTCTTCTTTGTTCGAGATCAACCCGGTACTTAAGACAAGTGACGATAAGATCCTTGCTGTAGATGCCAAGGTGACGCTTGATGATAATGCTCTTTTCCGTCATAAAGATTATGCAGAGATGCGTGATATTCGTGAAGAAAACCCAACAGAAGTAGAAGCTAAAGAAGTTGGTCTGAACTATGTAGACCTTGACGGAAATGTTGGGTGTATGGTAAATGGTGCCGGGCTTGCAATGGCAACTATGGACCTAATTAAGCAGGCTGGTGGTGAACCGGCGAACTTCCTTGATGTTGGAGGTACTGCAGATGCCAAAAGGGTAGAGGAGGCATTTCGTCTTATCTTAAAGGATGAGAAGGTTGAAGCTATTCTTGTAAATATCTTTGGAGGTATTGTACGTTGTGACCGTGTAGCCCAGGGGATTGTAGATGCTTATAAGAATATGGGAGACTCCATTAATGTACCGATCATCGTTAGACTTCAGGGTACCAACGCCGATGTTGCAAAAGAACTTATCGATAACAGCGGATTTGACGTATACAGTGCCGTAGAGTTTAAAGAAGCTGCAGATAAAGTACAGGAAGTGCTTAAGTAAGCCTTTCAAAATATATAATTAAGAAGCCACGCCCAAAAGCGTGGCTTTTTTTATTTCCTTTTTTTGAGGGACAACTGTAACACTCTTTCGGCCAGCTTCGTCTTTTTGTTATATAAACCTAACAATCATTGTACTATGAGAAAGTTACAGTTGTTTGCGCTGCTACTGGCTATATTTTCCGTGAGCGTATGTAAGGCCGATCCGGGTCCGTCAAAAACATTTACCGCTGAAGTTTACCAGCATTTGCAGAGTCTTCCGCTAAAGCTAAAAGAAGAACTCAAATTTCAGGTGAAGTTCAGCCTGAACACTTCCAATGAAATAGAAATTATTTCGGTAGGTTCAGATGATCCCTATGTGAATCATGTTATAAAGAAAAGACTTGAAGGGAAGAAAATGAGAACGCTGTTAGACCCTTCCATTAAAGAGTATAAACTTCCCATCAGCATTCAGCTTTAGGATCGATCAAAAGACGTAGGAATTTTAATCCGGCTCATCACCGGGTTTTTTATTAGGGTATAAAAAGCTGGTGGTTAATTAGTTAAAAAAAACTTAAAGGAGCTCAGATCCTGTAACTTTTTATGATCCCGGCAGTCTTTTAAGTATATAACCTTTAAATTTTTATTGATATGAAAAAATTGAATCTTTTAATTCTCGTACTTGCCTTAAGCATTGGCAGTGCAATTTCAGCATTCGCTCAGCCCGATGCTGTAGATAACGAAACTTCAGTAAAAGCTGAATTACAGAAAATGCTTGAAGAACCTAACTTTGAAGTGGAAGGCGTTTACCTGGCCAACGTGGTCTTTACCCTGAACAAAGACAACGAAATGGTTGTGTTAACGGTAGATTCGGACAATGAAACCGTAAAAGCCTTTGTAAAGCAGAGACTTAATTACAAGAAACTCAAGTCTCAGTTAGATCAGAATATTAAGGAATATAAATTACCGGTTCGAATACAAGCCTAAATCATCATCACTTGATCAATCAAAAAGCGTAAAAGCTTCAGCCCGGCAAAAGCCGGGTTTTTTGTTTAAACATTTGATATACAAGTTGTTATATCGTTAAATAAGTCTAAAAAACTCCTGAATCTGGTAACATCTTCTATAAAAGTCTGTCTATTAGGTATATAACCTTTTAAAATCAGTGTATTATGAGAAGATTAAAGTTGACCTATTTAATGATGGCCATATGTCTGGGAGGGATGTTCACGGCCACGGCAGCAACCGAAGTAAGAGATCCTGAAATATTAAGGAATGAAGTAATGGAATTACTGAAGGGCCTGGATTTTGCTCTTAGCGAAGAGACTTCAGTAGATATGATCTTTACGATCAATTCTGAAAATGAACTGGTAGTCCTGGCCTTGGACACTGAAGATGATCATTTGAAGTATACCATTATCAATAAACTTAACTATAAAAAGCTGCAAAGTGTTTCTGATAATGACCTGGATGAATATAAAGTTTCCTTAAGATTAGAACCCTGAAAATCATCATTCATTCATCTCAATCAAAAATCGAAAAAAATAAAACCCGGAAAGTTCCGGGTTTATTTATGTTCCTTAAGGAATGATCTTAGTCCATATCAGGATACCAGTCTAAAAGAACTACTTCTATATTTTTATTTCCTTCGTTCACCAGTTTTTTGAATTTCTCAACATCATGTAACCCGTCTTTTCCTCTGTAGTGGTAAGGGTATACCTTCGCGGGAGCAAAAGCCAGTACCCCCTCGGCAGCCTGTTCTACCGGCATTGTATAAGGTAAATTCATCGGGATAAATGCCATATCTATATTCTTAAGGTTGCGCATTTCAGGGATGTCTTCGGTGTCTCCTGCGAAATAGACCTTTGTTCCGCCCTTGGAGATCACATAACCATTACCGCGCCCTTTAGTATGGTAGGCGTCCTGGCTTTCAGGCAGGTTGTACATAGGGAGGGCCTCAATTTCAAAGCCGAGATGATTCTTTGTTTCTCCGTTATTCATCACCACCAGGTTCTTTTGCAGTTCTTTAGGAAGCTTTTCCTTTACCGCTTTTGGAACAATGACCTTGGTGTCTCCTAGTTTTAGAGCATTCAGGGTGTTGGCATCCATATGATCTCCGTGAATATCGGTGATCAGGACAAAATCTGGTTTGGGTTTATCGGCAAAGGCTTCAGCTCCCCCGGTAGGGTCTATATAAAATACAGATTCATCCCATTTCACCACTGCGGTAGCGTGAGAGATAGGATCAATTTCCACGGAAGATGAGTCGGTTTGCTGAGAGCTATCCTTCTCGGTCATTTCCGCAATTTCCTGAGGTGCTTTATCCGATTCTTTTTTCTCTTCATTCTTGCAGCCGGTAAAAATAAAAAAGGCTGCTAAAAAGGTAAGTGTCTGTTTCATAATTGCTTATTTTGATTTAAAGTTACATAAGCTTCAAGCTACAGACGGGAGGTTTAATAAAGATTTAAGAAAGTACGAGCTCCATCTTGATATCACCACGGGCGTAGGGATTGTTTTTTTCTATAGGGATTTCCCTGAAACCGTATTTTTCATAGATGTAGACCGCATTTTTCAGTTTCCGGTTAGAATAGATGATCAGTTTTTCCCAACCCTGCTTTTTAGCATAAGCCACACAATGCTCCATTAACTTTTGCCCGATCTTCTTTCCCTGGTATTCGGGAGTCACAGCCATTTTAGTGAGTTCAAAAATCCCGTCTTCCATTTTCATAAGGGCCACGCAACCAATGATTTTATCACCATCTCTGGCAAAAAATATATTACCTCCGGTATCGATGATGTATTTTTTTGGGTTACCCAGAACCTCCTTATCGTGCTCTTCTACCCAGAAAAATTTTTCGAGCCAGGCCAGGTTCAGGTTCTTAAAATCTTCTGCATATCTGGGGTCAAACGAAATTATCTCCATTGTGATGTGTGTGAATTGAACCGCTAATTTATGAAATAGCCTTATTCTGATGAATATTTTATAATTTAACTGAGAATTCAGCTCAAATGCCGATTCTTAAACTCCATACTATGAATAATTACTTACTCAGGTTACAGGTCATTCTTTATCTTTTTATTATAAGCAGCTGTTCCTCGGTCACCACTACCGAAGATCAGGAAGTAAGAATACTTCCGCCTGAAGAGCTTTACGGAGATCTTTTCTATGAAGTACAGACCGAAGCCGTTTTTCCTGATAGTAAGACTTTTGTAGATGCGGTTCCTTTAACCGAGGTTGACCTGATTAAAGAAAAGTTTAAAGATTTTGAGCCGGAATCAGATTCCGCTTTATACTATTTTGTTGAAGATAATTTCAGGATTCCCGGTTCCGGTCCGGCTTATAAAACCGATTCATCTTCTATAAACACACACATTAAGAAATTATGGGAGGTGTTGAAGCGCCCGGCCGATGAAGAAAGGACTGGAACTCTTATTCCGCTTCCGGAGCCTTATATAGTTCCCGGAGGTAGATTCAGGGAGATCTATTATTGGGATAGTTACTTTACAATGCTCGGGCTTCTGGAAGATGGAGAAGTGGAAACCATTCAGAATATGGTAGACAATTTTTCACATCTTTTAGAGGAATACGGGTTTATTCCGAATGGAAACAGGACTTACTATCTCGGGCGTTCACAGCCTCCGTTTTATGCAATGATGGTAGGTGTTCTGGCCGAGGCCAAAGGAGAACAGGTCTATGCAGATTATCTGGAATATCTTGAAAAAGAATATGACTTTTGGATGTCAGGCACCGGTAAGCTATCAGCAGAGAATAATGCCCATAGACGGGTGGTGAGATTGCCGGACGGGGAGATCCTGAACAGGTACTGGGATGATAAGAATACGCCAAGGCCCGAAAGTTTCAGGGAAGATGTGGAGACGGCAAGGGAAGCGGTGGCGAAAAATCCTGAGCTTACAAAGGAGGAAGTATACAGAAATCTGCGAGCCGGGGCAGAGTCGGGATGGGATTTTTCAAGTCGCTGGTTAACGGCAGATGCAAACGGTGAATTTAAACTTTCTACGATACATACCACGGCTATTCTTCCGGTAGATCTTAATTCGCTATTATACAATCTCGAATCTGTCATCGCGAAAGCTTATGATATAAAAGGGAACAAAGACGGCGCTGATAAATTTCTAAAAAGGGCAGAGCAAAGAGCCTTAGCTATAGAAAAGTATTTCTGGAGCGAAAAGGAAGGATATTTTATGGATTATAATTTTAAAGAAGGGCAATCTACGGGAGTGCTTTCTATGGCAGGAACATATCCCTTGTTTTTTGAAATCGCCTCAGAGCAACAGGCCGAGCAGGTGACCAAAAAAATAAGGGAGGTATTTCTTAAACCCGGAGGTCTGGTGACTACACCAAATCATACCGGGCAGCAGTGGGATGCTCCCAACGGGTGGGCACCCCTGCAATGGATCGGCATAAAGGGCTTGCGTAATTATGGCCAGGATTCCCTTGCCAATGAAATCAGGCAACGATGGCTTCATCTTAATGAAAGGGTATATAAGAATACCTTTAAAATGATGGAGAAATATAATGTTGAAGACCTTTCCAAAGAAAGCGGGGGTGGGGAGTACCCCACTCAGGATGGTTTTGGCTGGAGTAACGGGGTATATAGAAAACTTGCGGGAGAAGAAAAATAAATGATCTTATTATGGAAAACCTGGAACTCTACATAAATTATATCGCTCAGCTTATTGAAGCGGCGGGAGTGATCACCATTGTGACCGGTACTGTTTTGGCGTTTTGGAAGTTTTTATTTTCCGGACCTAAAGACAGTTCCAGGTCCTACCGAAAACTTCGGCAGGACCTGGGAAAAGGTATCTTACTTGGTCTTGAAATTCTTGTTGCGGGAGATATCATAGCCACTGTGGTCACTGAGCCAACAATGGACAGGGTTTTGGCGCTTGGAGTAATAGTGCTTATCAGGACCTTTCTGAGCTTCTCTATAGAACTTGAGATAGAAGGTAAATTCCCCTGGCAACAACATAAATCTTCAGAAGGGACCTCTACAAAACCGTAGTATTACTCATAAAGTCGGTGATAAGGTATGTAAGCGCTTTTCCGGTCTGGCCTTCCTCGCCTGCGGGGGCTACGGCTTCACATAAATGAAGGTACCTGCAATTGGTGGTTTTGGCCCGCATAACATAATTCCTGACCTCATTAAGGCTAAACCCGCTGGGAGTTTGGGCACTGCTCGGAAATCCCGCGATCGAATCGCAGTCTATCTCCAGTCCGAATTCCGACCTGTTTACGAAACTAAGCATCTCATTAAAACTCGAAAACCTTTTTTCTTCATCCAGAAGCATAAGGTCATCAAAAAGCTGATACCGGGTAATCTCTGATGCTTTTATTTCATCAAAAATATACTGGGGCGTATAGTTCTGATGAATCCCAAACATTGCATACTTCCCAAGGGAGCCTTCGTGACGGGCACAACTGAACCCATTACCGCTGTGACGATGTGCTATACTTCTAAGGTCTGTATGCGCATCAATATTCAGAATGTTTATTGGTCTTTCTATGGCCCTGGAACTGCCCTTTATATTCCCGAAAGCGTTATTATGCCCGCCTCCAATGATGATTGGGATTTTGCCCGCACCAACTATCTCTTCAACCAGGTTGGTAACGGCAAGGTCCAGTTTTTTGACTAGGTCACCCAGCTTGGCGTAATAATGCGGATCTTCTTCCCCCAGGTAGGCCGCCTTGTCCATCAGGTCTCTGCAGTCTATTTCTCCTAAAAGGATAAGATTTTCAGCATTAGTATATTCATTTACCTGAATATTGAGCAGGGAAGCAAGTAAATGCTGCCAGGTTCTTGCAGCCCCGGGTTTTCCGTGATTGGCCCTGATCCCTATGTCTTCGGGTATCCCGAAGATCACATATTCTGCAGGATGTTTTTCGAGTTCTTCAAGATCTTCAATAAAGCAGATCTTTTCACCAAATTTGGTTTCGCCCTCCCGGGTGGCCATATGATCTTTGATCGTTTTGGCATTGTAAATTTTTATACTTTCCATCTTAATCCAGTTTTTTTCCGTTGATGAATACCGATTCTATTGAATTGGTTCCAAAAGCATAGGGTAGGAAAGTGTAGGATGGGATCTCTTTAGTTAAAATCAGGTTGGCTTGTTTGCCTTTGGTGATACTGCCGTGGGTTTCGCTAAGCTCCATAGCGTAGGCGCCGTTTATGGTGGCAGCATTAATGGCTTCCTCCGGGTTCATCTTCATTTTGATACAGGCCAGGGAAACCACCAGGTTCATATTTCCGCTTGGAGTACTTCCCGGGTTGAAATCGGTGGCAAGAGCCAGTGGAAGTCCTGCATCTATCAGGTCCCGGGCGGGAGTATACGGGATACTCAAAAACAGGGAACAGGAAGGTAGTGCTACAGGCATCGTCTCGGTTCCCTTAAGACTTTCTATATCTTCAGGATTCAATACTTCCAGGTGGTCTACACTAAGCGCGTTATGTTCAACCCCCGCTTGTATCCCGCCAAAAGCATTGAACTGGTTCACGTGGATCTTCGGTTTCATCCCATACTCAGCGGCTGCGGAAAGGAGTCGGTGAGTATCTTCAATACTGAAGTATCCTTTTTCACAAAAAATATCAATGTAATCTGCCAGCTTTTCTTCAGCAACCTTCGGAAGGATCTCATTGATCACAAGATCCATGTATTCCTGAGGTTTTTCTTTGTATTCCTTCGGAATGGCGTGCGCTCCCAGGAAAGTGGGTTTGATACTGATGTCATAATTCTCCCGAAGTTTTCTGATTACCCGAAGCATCTTTAGCTCAGCTTCTTCGGTAAGGCCATAGCCTGATTTGATCTCGACGGCTCCCGTGCCCAGGCTCATCACTTCTTCCAGGCGTTTAGCCGATTGCTTGTAGACCTCCTCTTCAGAGGTTTCCTGTAGTGTTTTTGCGCTGTTAAGGATTCCACCTCCGCGGTTGGCTATCTCTTCGTAACTCATTCCGTTAATCCTGTCTGCAAACTCCAGTTCCCGGTTTCCTGCGTATACGATATGAGTGTGAGAATCACACCAGGCCGGCAGGATTATTTTTCCGCTGGCATCTATGGTCTCATCAGCCGCGATCTCCGGAACTGCGTCCATCTTTCCAAAATCGGCGATCTTATCATCTTCAATAAGCAGCCAGGCATTCCTGATGGAGGGAAGCTGCTTCATTTCCTTTCCGGATACTTTTTTAATTCCCGGTTCTCTTACTTGTAATAGTTCTTTTATGTTGGTGAAAAGTGATCTCATTTCTGAATTTTCGGTTAGTTTTTTTATCGATAATGTAAAGATAAAAAAGTCCCTTTGAAATCGCTTTCTTTCAAAAGGAAAAGGCTGTAATTTCAGATTTGGTAAGTAAAAAACCCGTCCGGAAGCGAACAGGTTTTTTATTTGAAGGATTATTCTAAGAAGACTAGTTCTCTTTCAGGGATTTCATATTGATTACAAAACGGTATTTTACATCAGAATCGACCACTCTTTTATAGGCATCATTGATGTTCTGCATATCTATCATTTCCACATCCGAAACAATATTGTTCTCTCCGCAGAAATCAAGCATTTCCTGTGTCTCCTTAATTCCGCCGATAACAGATCCTGCAATTCTCTTTCTTCCGAGAATGAGGGCTCCTCCGTGTACCGGGTCTACAGGTTCAATGGCACCAACAAGGACCATAGTTGCGTCCCTTTTTAAAAGACCTACATAAGGATTCACATCGTGACCAACCGGAATGGTGTTTAGAAGAAAATCAAAACTTCCCTGGTGCTTTTCCATCTCGTCTTCATCTGTAGAGATCAGAACTTCGTCGGCACCAAGCCTTTTGGCATCTTCGGCTTTAGAAGGAGAACGGCTTATCATTACCACCTTGGCACCAAGGGCGTGAGCAAACTTTACTCCCATATGACCAAGGCCTCCAAGCCCGATCACCCCAACTTTATCACCTTTCTTTACATTCCAGTGTCTTAGCGGCGACCAGGTTGTAATACCCGCACATAGAAGAGGAGCGACGGCTTTTGTGTCTATGTTTTCAGGAACTTTCAACACAAATTCCTTGTCCACAACTATCTGTTCTGAATAGCCGCCAAAAGTATGTCCTCCAAGGTGTTTATCGGGACTGTTATAGGTCATTGTGGCGCCATTCTCACAATATTGTTCAAGGTCCTCTTTACAGGAGTCGCATTCCTGGCAGGAATCTACCATACAGCCAACACCTACAAGGTCACCTTCATTAAAACCTTTTACATTGTCACCAACCGCAGTTACACGGCCAATAATTTCGTGGCCGGGTACTACAGGGTATTTCGAATTTTTCCAGTCATTTCTAACCTGGTGAATATCACTGTGGCAAACTCCACAGTATTCTATCTCTATCTTCACATCGTCGGCAGTGATATCACGTCTTTCTATTTTATGGGGTTCCAGATTGGCATCACTGGCTTTGGCTGCATATGCTTTTACTTCAGTCATCAATTTTTTATTTAAATTTCAATTAAGTTTCACTACAGGTTTTTACCTGTAGTTGTTCTGAAATTCTTTCGGAACATCAGATTTAAAATTAAGCTTTCATTTTCGGTTCCTCTCTTAAACAAGAACTAAAGCTTGTTGGGGAAATACTAATTATATTATAAATGTTCACAATTTAGGTATGACGGAAGGCTCGCTTGAGAAATTATAAGGACTAAATAAGCCTAAACAAATGAGCTTTTCTTAATTTAGGGCAGATTTTCATTTTTAAATAAAAGCTGGATATGACGAAAAAGGCACAAGGGATCAATACTATTTGCACGCACGCCGGGGAACTCGAAGATGAACAATTTAAAGGAGCTGTTTCCCCATTGTATATGGCTACCTCTTATGCTTTTGAAGAAGTAGAGGTAAAAAGGTATCCGAGGTATTTCAATACTCCCAACCAGGTGGCGCTGGCCCAGAAAATGGCGGCGCTGGAACACGGAGAGGCAGCCCTTATTTTTGGAAGCGGAATGGCTGCCGTTAGCAATTCGCTTTTGGCTTTTCTTCAAAATGGAGATCACGTGGTGCTTCAGAATACGCTTTACGGTGGAACGATTAACCTTGTGACCGAAGAATTCGATAAGTTCGGGATCGGGTATAGTTTTACCAAAGACTCGAAACCGGCTTCCTTCGAAGCTGAAATTAAGAAAAATACTAAGGTGATTTATATTGAAACACCTTCCAACCCTTTGCTTACCATTACCGATCTTAAAGCCATTGCTGGAATTGCTGAAAAGCACGGTCTTGTTAGTATGATCGATAATACCTTTGCCTCACCGGTAAATCAGAACCCGATCGATTTCGGGATTGACCTCGTGATCCATTCAGCCACTAAATATATGGGAGGTCACAGCGATATTCTAGCCGGCACGGTGATCTCTTCAGAAGATTATATAGATAAGGTCTTTCATCTGGCCAAGAACTTTGGAGGCAGCCTGAGTGATTATACGGTATGGCTGCTGGAGCGAAGCATAAAGACGATGGGGATAAGAGTAAAGGCCCAGAGCGAAAATGCCCTGGCGCTGGCCGAATTTCTGGAAAAGCATCCCGACGTAGACCGGGTGTATTACCCTGGATTAAAATCGCACCCGGAGCATTCGCTGGCTTCTTCGCAAATGAAAGCTTTTGGGGGTATGCTTTCTTTTGAGCTTAAACAGGATCTGGATGCAGTCCACTTCCGGAAGGCGCTGAAACTCATTAAGCCTTCTATGAGCCTGGCAGGGGTGGAGTCTACCATACTTTCTCCGGCCAAAACCTCTCACGGACTAATGAGTGCTGAAAAAAGGGAGAAACTCGGGATTAAGGACGGGTTACTGCGCTTTTCGGTGGGTATTGAAGAAAAGGAAGATCTTATTGCCGATATTGAACAGGCACTTGAAAAAATTAAAAAATAAAAAAGAATGCTTTTCTGCTGCAGAGCAGGGGGTGGAGTTATATAAAAAATTATGAAGTTAGATATACTTGCTGTGGGAGCACATCCCGATGATGTTGAATTAAGTTGTTCAGGTACTCTTGCCAAAGAAATAGACCGGGGCAGGAAAGTCGGAATTCTTGACCTTACAAGAGGGGAACTGGGTACAAGAGGCACTGCGTTAACCCGGGATAAGGAGGCGGCAGATGCGGCCAGGAAACTTGGAGTAAAGGTGCGGCACAATCTTGAGTTCAGCGACGGATTTTTTGAGAACAATACAGCCCATCAGCTGGAGATCATCAAAATTCTGAGAAAATACAGGCCGGAAGTGGTGTTCTGTAACGCGGTGGACGATCGTCATATAGACCACGGGAAAGGGGCGAAATTAGTGAGTGACGCCTGTTTCTTAAGCGGACTGCGAAAGATCGAAACGATTATGGATGGTGAGGCCCAGGAGTCCTGGAGGCCCAAACACGTCTATCACTATATTCAATGGAAAAATCTGCAACCAGACTTTGTAGTGGACATTACCGGCTACCTGGGTAAAAAACTGGACTCGGTGAAGGCCTATAAGACACAGTTTTATGATGAGAACAGTGAGGAGCCAAAAACTCCTATCTCCAGCAGTAACTTTTTAGACAGTATAACTTATCGTGCCCAGGACCTCGGAAGGCTTATTAATACCGAGCACGGAGAAGGTTTTACCGTAGAGCGCTATGTTGCAGTCGATTCCATTTTCGACCTCATTTAATTGAAAAAAAGTCTTTGCGAAATTGCGGAAATAACTTACATTTGCAACCGCAATTAAAATGGTGGTTGTAGCTCAGCTGGTTAGAGCGCCGGATTGTGGTTCCGGAGGTCGCCGGTTCGAAACCGGTCTTCCACCCTTTAGAGGCTCTTTAGGAAACTAAGGAGCTTTTTTATTATACCTACTTCAGTTTCTTCAAACACTGTGCGGTTTCTTATTAATCTCGTATTTTTACCAAAACCACAAATCAGGCTATGAATTCAAGAAAAGAACAGTTAAAGGCTTTCGACCGGCTCTTAACTATAATGGACGAATTGAGGGAGCAGTGTCCCTGGGACAGGAAACAGACGATGGAGTCTTTGCGGCACCTTACCATAGAAGAGACCTATGAACTGGGAGATGCCATCCTAGATAATGATCTTGATGAAGTAAAAAAGGAGCTTGGAGACCTTTTATTGCATCTTGTTTTTTATTCCAAAATAGGCAGTGAGACCGGAGATTTTGATATAGCCGATGTTGCCAACGGGATCTGTGATAAACTGATCGACCGGCATCCGCATATTTATGGGGATGTTGAGGTAGCAGATGAAGAAGAGGTAAAGAAGAACTGGGAGAACCTTAAACTTAAGGAAGGAAAGAAAAGTGTACTCGAGGGAGTGCCAAGATCCCTGCCGGCAATGGTAAAAGCCAGCCGTATCCAGGATAAGGTGGCCGGGGTAGGCTTTGATTGGGAAGAGCCACAGCAGGTATTTGAAAAACTGCAGGAAGAACTTGAAGAACTTCAGCACGAGGTGAATGATGAGAATAAGGATAAAATAGAAGCCGAGTTTGGCGATGTTCTGTTCTCAATGATCAATTATGCCCGTTTTCTTGATGTGAATCCTGAGAACGCTTTAGAGCGCACCAATAAGAAATTCATTCAGCGTTTCCAATATCTGGAATCTAAGGCCAAAGAGAATAAAAAAGCGCTTAAGGATATGAGCCTTGCCGAAATGGATGTTTTCTGGAATGAAGCCAAAAGCCTTTAAGAAAGCTTATTTTCTGAAAACAATAAGGTCAGGGCCTATCTCCACATCTGAAAATCTGAATAGTTCCCTGATGATTTCAAGACTCTTTTTGGTGTATAGAAATACATGTGTAGGATCGTTCTTGTAGTACCATTTCTCAAAGTCTATTTCCGGAGAATACAGGGCGGTCTTGCAATAAAGCTTTCCACCCGGTTTAAGCAGGCCAAATAATTTTCTGAATTCTTTCGCCGGTTCCTGAAAATGTTCCATCACTTCGCAACAGATAATAAAGTCGTAAAGCTTGGTCAGGGCTTCTCTGTCATTCCTGAAATAAGGATCGTATAGAATGATCTGGTAGTTTTTCTTGCCGAGTTCGGAAGCTGCCACAGGGCCTGTTCCGCATCCGTAATCAAGGCCCATTGCTGTTTCCGGGAACTCATTGATTACCGCTGAAGTGATGGGGCTCACAAAATCCTGATACCTCTTATCGGTCACATCATTATTGTGTTCCTCATAACGTTGTTTCTCCTTTGCAGGACTAATGAAGTATTCGGGTAGAAGCAAAATAGCTTTACAATTCACGCATTGAACGAACTCTTTGCCTCCTCCATTAAAAAAGGAATGAGTTTGTTCGGTGCATAAGCTGCAAAGCATATTTTTAGTACAGGGAATTTACCTTGCGAAGTTTCTCTTTCCAAACTTCCAGCTGGGCTTTATGATCTTCTATATTCTTCAATACTTCTTTTACCAGCGGATTATCTTCTTCAACATTCGAAAAGAACTGCAGGTTGTTTTCCAGCTGCCTGATCTCTGCCTTGGTTTCTTCTATTTTCTTGGTCAAGAAATAATGCTCGTTGTGAATACGCTTGTCATCTTCTGCATTGTTAAGGGCTTCGATCTTGTTTTCATATTTCATCATCTCGGCCTTGGTGCGGTCAACATCAATTTTATTGAAAAGTTGATCCAGGGCTTTATTAAATTTCCCTTCTATAAAGCGCTTGTTCTGGGGTACTCTTCCAATATTTTTCCAGGCCTCGATATATTCCTTGATCTTCGCGAGATCTTCTTTTTTGTTGCCTTTTAGTTCAACGGCTTTCACCTCGTCCAGGAGCTCTTTCTTCTTGCCGTAAGCCTCAAGTTCTTCTTTGTTCTCCTCATTTCTGGTCGCGTGAAGCCTGTCAAAATAATGATTGCAGGCGGCCTTGAACTGCTTCCAGACCTTATCACTGTCTTTTCTGGGTACGTGACCTATCTGCTTCCAGTCTGCCTGGATCTTTTTCATTAAAGGAGTTACGGTCTTAAAGTCATCGCTATCCTTATTATCCTCGGCGATCTGGATAAGCTCTTTTTTCTTTTCAAGATTGTCATACTGTTGCTTCTTCAGGTTCTTATAGAAAGCATTCTTCTTGCGGTTGAACCTTCTTACGTTTTGCTTGAACTCGCTCCAGGTTTCTTCGTTCTTGCTTCTCGGTACTTTTCCGGCCTTAAAGAAGGCTTCACGAAGGGCTTCGATTTCCTTGATCTTCTGCTGCCACTTTCCGTGACTGTTGAAGTCCTGATCGGCGATCTCTTTTATTTTCTGGATGATTTCCTGCTTTACTTCCCAGTTTTTCTCGTAGTGTTCTTCAAGCTGATTGAAGTATTCCTGCCTCTTATCGTGTATCTGCTTGGTAGCCGTACTAAAACGGTCCCAGATATCTTCCCTGAATTCCTTTGCTACAGGACCCAGTTCTTCCTTCCACATTTTGTGAAGCATCTGTAATTCACGAAACGCACGATTTATATCCGATTCCTGGGCTAATTCTTCGGCCCGGTCTATTACTTTCAGCTTCTGTTCAAGATTGTGCTTAAAATCAAGATCTCTGAATTCACGATTGAGATGAAGAAAATCATAGAAATTCTCTACGTGATGATGATAGGTGTTCCAGACATCATTGTATTTGTCTCTGGGAATTGGTCCCGCCATACGCCAGCGATCCTGCAATTCCTTAAAATGCCTGTAAGTGGTGTTGATGTTCTCCTCCACACCAAGCAGCCCTTTTAGCTCTTCTATGATCTCAAGACGCTTGTTTAGGTTGGCGTTAAGATCTTGTTTCAGCTTTTTGTAATAGTTGTTCCTTCTTTCTTTATAGTCGAAGTACAACGAGTTAAAATGCTTTTTCAGGGGTGTGGAATAGTGGAAATCAATAATGTTTCCGCCATCAGCAAGAAACTCCTCTTTCTTCTCTTCCACCTCTTCATCGAACTTTGCGTTGAATTCGGTTCTGATTTCGGCAACATGCTCTCTTATGGCCTGCACCTTTTCCTTTTTTAGCAGGCTTTCCAGCTCATCGGCAAGAGCTTCCTTGCTCATTGAGTGGTAATCTTTCTTGGGAATGTTGTGACGTTCGCTGGCCGATTCGTCTTCGCTGTCTTCTGCAACTGCCTCGTCTACATCTTCCTGGTGGCCTTTTGAAGGTTTATCTTCTGAAGCTACGTGCTCTTCATCATCCTCGTCATCATCTGCCGAAAGCCTTTCTTTAGCTTTGGTAGTGCTTCCTGAAGCTGACTCATCTACCATCGCATCTTCAAGCTCGTTTTTTTTCGGTTGCTTTTCTTCTGCTGAAGCCTTTACTCCGGTTTTATCTTTCTTCACAGGTTCATCTGCATCCTTCTGAGAGGTTTTTGTAGTTTTAGCCTGTTCCTTATTATCCTCGTCTTCATCTTCCGCTGAAAGCCTTTCCTCGGTCTTTGGAGCAGCTCCTGAAGCTGCCTCATCTACCATTGCGTTTTCCAGCTCGTTTTCTTTTGAATTCTTTTTTTTCTCTGAAGTTTTCACCTTGGTTTTTTCTTCCTTAACATTCTCAGAAAATGATTTTTCAGTAGATCCTGCGTCCTTATCCAGACTTTCATCCTGCACCTTTTCTTCTGCTTCCTGAATGTTTTCAGGCTTTTTCACTTCGTCGTTGGAAAGTTTTTTTTTGGGTTTTTCATTTTCTTGCTGAGACATATCTTTCAATGTTAAGGTTCGTGTAAATCTTTAATTAGGCTGAAAGATAACAACTCCACTAAAATTGGGCAAGACTTTGCGTCTATTTGTAAGGATTTGGGAAGGCTCAGTTTAAAACTTTAACTATTCCATATTTCCCAGGCTTTTTCGGCCTGAAGCTTTAACATATTAAGACCGTTAAGGCAGGTGGCACCTCGTTCCCGGGCCTTTTTCATTAAAGTTGTTTCCAGCGGATTATAGATAAGGTCGAAAATAAGATGAGCCTCAGAAATATAGCCTATGGGAAGGTCCGGATAGCGTTCGGTATCAGGGTGAGTTCCCAGTGGCGTACAGTTTATGATTACCGTGTATTCCTTCAGGATATCGGCGTTTAACTGCTCGTAGGAGAACTTATGATGTCCGTCTTTTCGGGAAACGAATCTGTAGGTTATTCCAAGATTGGTTAGCGCATAGGCTACTGCTTTCGAAGCCCCGCCCGTACCCAGAATTAATGCTTTTTTGTGCTGGGGCTGAAGATAAGCTTTAATTGCCTCATAAAAGCCGTAATGATCTGTATTGTATCCGGTAAGGCTGCCGTCCTTCTCTATTTTAATAGTGTTTACCGCACCTATTTCTTCGGCCTCGGTATCAAGCCTGTTCAGGTATGGGATCACGGCCTCCTTGTAAGGAATGGTAACGTTAAGGCCTGAAAGATCGGGGGTATTCTTAAAGACCTCTTCAATCTGCTCAATTTTGGATAGGTCAAAATTCCGGTAAACAGCAGTTATATGGTGCTTTTCGAATTTCTCACTGAAGTAAGCACGCGAAAAGGAGTAATCTATATTTTGGCCTATGAGTCCGTAAATTTTCATAATCTTGAAGATCTTTTTTCGTACCAGGCCAGGCCAAGCACAATGAATATTCCTGTAATTATAAAGAAGATCCCCAGCCAGGTTTGAGCAGCATCAAAATCGGGCATATACCGGTCATAATTGTCTATAATTGCATTACCCATTCTGTCGTAGAGGATACCTCCGGCTTCATCTGTCTTGAAGATCTTTTCTTTCCAGGGCCACACTACACCTAGGGAACCGGTAATGAAGCCTATAATGTAAGCAAATGTGTCTTTTCTGTAATGCTTTAATACGTAGCCCAACAAGTGTGAAAGGGAGACTAACCCGGCCAGAGATCCTGCAGAGAACACAATGAGAACCTGTAATAGCCGTATTCTTTCATCATTATGAATAAAGGAGAAATCGAATATTAACAAATCGGCCATTGTGTCGTACAAGGCATTTACAGAGTCTACCAAGAGGAGCACATAATTTCCCAGCAAAATAAGCACAAAGGAACCTGAAAGGCCTGGAAGCGTCATCCCGGAAACACTTATCATTCCACAGAAAAACACAAAAAACAGGTTATCATTTTGTTTGGCGGGTTCCAGGAAACTGATGGCGATACCACAAATAACACCCAATGTGACAAAAATGATACTCCTTCGGCTCCATTCATCAAAATCTTTGCTGATGTAGTAGATAGAACCCACGATCATTCCGAAGAATGCCGCCCAAACATAGACCTCATAATGGAGCAAGAGGTAATCCAGGATCTTGGAAACGCTGAAATAACTAATAACCATACCCAGGATGAGCAGCCCCATAAAACGGCCGTTCACATATTGGTAAAGGCTTCTGAACCTTCCGTTAATAAGTAGTTTAAAAGCCTTAAGATTGATTTTTTGCAGAGAATAAATGAACTCTTCATAAAATCCGGCCACGAAAGCTACCACGCCTCCGGAAACACCGGGGACCTTATTGGCCGCACCCATTGCTAAACCTTTTAGTAACAGCAGGACTTTATCTGTAAGCGTTCTAGTTTTCTGCATCCGGACCAATAGGGTTTTGAGTAGCCAGATATTCTAAGGCAAGTATGAGAAGGAATCCTCCCAGCATTAAGGCAATAGCCGAGATCATTTGGGGGTCGTCCTGAAAATTCCATGGCAGGACCGAGGCTTCTTTAATCACTATTTCTTTATCTCCGTAAGTCTGGGTTTCCAGGACTTTTTTCCAGGGCCATATTTTATTTAGGGAACCTGCGATGAAGCCTGTTAAAACAGCCAGGGTGATTGTACTGTAATGATTAAAAAGCCACTTAAGGACCTTTGAAAAGGTAAGCAGGCCAAAGACGGCTCCTACGCCAACAATGGCAAGTGTTTTAACATCAAAATTATGGGCGGCCTGGGTTACATGTTTGTAGGCGCCAAGCAGGACAAGGATGAATGCTCCCGAGATTCCGGGTAATATCATAGCGCAAACGGCAATGGCACCTGCAAAGAACATAAAAAGGTTACTGGAGTTACTTCCCAGAGGGGGAAGGGATACGATATAAAAGGCCACGGCAGCTCCAATGAGCAATGCCGCAACTACTTTAAAATTCCATTTAGGGATCTGTTTTCCGACAAACCAGATACTAGCCAGTACAAGGCCAAAGAAAAAAGACCAGATAAGGATAGGATGTTCTTCCAGCAGGTAATTGGTAAGCCGCATTACCGTAAAGATACTGATAAGAATTCCTGAAAGCAGAGCGAGGATGAAGGCGCCGTTCATTTTGCGCCACATTGCCATAAAGCCGTTATTCTTCCATATTTTTAGCAGTTCAAAATCTACACTGCTTATGGTGGTGATAAGTTCCTCGTAAATTCCGGAAATGAAGGCTATGGTCCCTCCCGAGACCCCGGGAACAACATCTGCTGCTCCCATCGCCATTCCTTTTAGGGTAACTTTAAGGTAATCGTAAAAGTTTCGCTGCATGGCAGAAAATTAAGTTTCCGCCAAAGTTAGCAAAATAACTAAGAGGTGCTTATAAAGGAATTTATAATTTCCAGCACGCTTTTTCGGTTAAAAATATCAGGAAATAGCTCCTCGATTATGATGTAATATTCAGGGTCAATTTCCAGTGCGTTACGCAGGTGATGGTATGCTTTATCTCCGTCATTAAGAGAAAAATAAAGTCCTGTTAGACGGTATTCTATTTCAGCTGTATCAGGATAAAATTCTATAGCCTGCAGCAGGTTTTTAACCGCTGTTTCATATTCCCCCAGTCCTATAAGGATGTCGCAACGCTTTATCCAGGTTTCCAGTTCATAATTTCCAAGATCAAGACTTTTCTTATAGCCTTGTTCAGCCTCTTCGTAAAATTTAAGACGGTTGTTAATCTTTGCATATCGCTTCCAGTACAACACATTCTCTTCGTCTATATGAATGGCCTTGTTGATATAGTACAGCGCCTTTTGAAAGTTGCGTTTCTTGATATAGAAGTCAGTAATAGCGATCCATCCCTTGTCCAGTAAAGGATCTTCATGTACGGTCTTCTTGTAATGAGTAAGTGCAAGATCATGAAGGCCTAACTTTTCAAAACACTTCCCGATCCTTAGATATGCAAAAGAGGTAGGGTCTTCAAGTTCAAGGGTGATCTTATAGTTCTCTATGGCTTCGTTGTAACGGCCGAGTTTTTCAAGAACCTTCCCTTTTTCCATATAGGCACCTATGAACCTGTCGTCGCTTATAATGGCGAAATCGAATGCTGCAAGTGCTCTTTCGTACTCTTTAAGATCAAAATACTGCTTCCCAACCTGGTGCCAGGCTACCTCGCAATATGGATTCTTGTCCAGGTACATATTAAGGTATTCTATGGCTTCTTCCTTCTGGTCAAGAAAATCGAAGCAATACATAACATTATATAAGGCCGAATAATCTTCTTCATCGGTCTCGAGGCATTTCATAAAACTGTACTTGGCATTTTCAAAATCCTCAAGGAAAAGATATTCCATCCCGATTAGAGAGTAGATCTCTGCAGGTTCCGGAGATACTTCAATTGCCATTTCCAGTACCTGGATGGCCATTTTATGGTTGTCACGTTTAGAGAAAATCTGGGCTTTCTGGATATAGATCTCTTCATTGGAAGATTCCAGGTCCTGCAACTCGTTCAGCAAGTTGTCGGCCAGTTCCAGCTTATCCTCAAATACCAGGATCTCGACCTTGAAAAGTTTGAGATTGGTGGAAGTGGGATGCTGGGTGAGCCCCAGTTTAACGGCCTTTTTTGCCAGTGCAATTTTGCCGTTCTCAAGGTAGTAGTGAATAATATTCTCGAATTCGTTTGAATCAAAGAAGAGAACGTCATTTGTTTTCAGCATAGATTCGAAGCGGGTAAGCGAGAAATTGTTTTCGTCATTATGGCTTAATTGCATACACCAAAGTATTACGGGATTTCTACAGTACTAAAGTTAATAATGATACAAAGCGATTAGGGCTATATCCTATATTGTTGTTAACAAATTAATTAACAGCTTTTAGTACTAATTATTTATTTGGTTCAATACGTCAATAATAATGCCACAACCTTCCTTAATCTCTCCATCTGAAATAGTTAGGGGTGGGGTAATGCGAACAGCCTTTTTTTCGAAGAGCAGCCAGAAGAGAATGAGGTTTTTTTCCTTACATCTAAGGATCAGTTCGTTGGCTGTATTTTCTGAATTCAGGATGAGGGCCAGCATAAGACCCTTTCCCCGTATTTCCTTTATTAGCGGATGCTGAAGTTCTTCCCTGAATAGTTTTTCCTTCTGAAGCGTCTCTGTCATAAGGCCGGTGGTAGTCACTTCTTTCAGGGTGGCCAGTGCTGCAGCTGCGATCACGGAATTCCCGCCAAAGGTGGTGATATGACCCATTTTTGGGTTATCGCTCAGGCTGTTCATTATTTGGGTTGAAGCAGAAAATGCTCCGATGGGCATTCCTCCGCCCATTCCTTTTCCCATAGCCACAATGTCAGGCGCCATCCCGAAGTTCTCAAATCCGAAGAGTTTTCCCGTACGGCCGAATCCGGGCTGGATCTCATCAAGAATTAACAAAGCCCCGACCTCTTCACATCTTGCTTTTACCTTTTTCAGGTAATCGTTTTCAGGAAGTATGAATCCGGCCCCACCCTGTATGGTTTCCAGAACTACTCCGGCTGTCTTCTCGGTTATTTTATCAAGGTCATCAATCTTATTGAAATCGATAAAGGAGATATCTCCAAGAAGCGGCCTGAAGGGCTTCTGCCTTTCTTCATAGTTCATAAGGCTTAAAGATCCCATGGTGTTCCCGTGATAGGCATTTCTGGCGGCGATGATCTCACTCCTTCCGGTATACCTTCTTGCGAGTTTCATAGCACCTTCTATGGCTTCGGTACCGGAGTTGGTGAGGTAAGTCTTTTCTAGGGGAGCAGGGAAATGGCTGGCCAGAAGCTTGGTAAGTTCTACGGCCGGTTGTTGTGCATATTCGCCGTAAACCATCACGTGCATATATTTTTCTGCCTGTGTTTGTACGGCTTTTACTACAGCAGGATGGCAGTGACCAAGGCTGCAAGCCGATACACCTGCCACAAAGTCAAGGTGTTGCTTGCCATCTGTGGTGTAAATATACGACCCGCGGGCGTGAGACACTTCCAGTCCCAGGGGGTGTGGCGTGGTTTGTGCCTGATATTTTAAAAAATCCTCTTTCAACTTAATTCCTTTCCTTTTGAAGACTGTCCTTCTTTTTCTCTATTTCTTCAGGCAGTCTTTTCTGAATTTCAGCCTTTACCGAATCTGATTTTTTATTCTGAAGGTCTTCCGGCTTTAAACGGGACTTTTCATTCAGCAAAAGATCATCTTCTTCGCGTTCATCGAAGAACTCTTCTTCCTCTTCCGGTAAGGGGATGCCTTCTATTTTTGTGAGTTCCGGTGCCGGTTCCCCTTTAAAAAGGCCCTCTTTGGAAAGGATGCGTTCATCCCCTCGCCAGTTGAAGCCGGTGAGCTCCCGGGCATTGGGAGGAAAGTCTTCTTCGGGAGTAAGCGTGCCATCAACATTGGTGTAATAATAAATATCTGTGATCTCCCGGTCATCCATAAGGATCTTTATAGAACTGGATAATGTTTTGTTGATCCCTATCAGCTCATCATCTTCAGTGCGGCTATAATACAGCGTTTCGGTGTTCTTATTAATATCTACCTGGTAGATCTCATTATCTTTAAAAAGCCCCGTCAGGTACATTCCTTTAACCTGGTTATAGCCTTCTATGCTGTCTTTTTGGATCAGGAAGGCATTATTGAAAACCCTGATGCTGTCCAGTTGTTCGGTTTCGGGATTGCTTAAAAGGTGGATGGTATCTCCGGTCATCTGGCTGTTCCCTGACCATAATACAGGGCTTCGGCGTTTATCGATTGAAGTCACAGGGCCTTTGTTGAGATTGATGAGCTTGGTGAGGCCGGTCTTTTCGTTCACGTGAACCGAATCGCTTTTACCGCTCATATTGCCCTTATAAAGACGAACATCATAAAACCCCCTGATGATCCGTTCATCGGCTTTCCCGGTGATCATTAGGGTGTCGCTGTGTATAAAAACCGAATCTTTCTCCTGAAGGCTCGCCGCTACCGCTTTTTTAGTGATAAATACCGAATCCTTGTCCCTGAAAACTTCAGCGTAATGGCCTGTTACAAGACTTTGGTTTATGGTATCTGTAACCTTAATATTATTGGTGGCTGAAGCGAAGCTTTTGTTTCGGTTAAAGTAAAGGCTGTCCCCTTCAACGGTACGGTTATCGTAATCTATTCTTGAATTCTTTACGAAATATCCGGTATCGCCCCGGGTATCATAAAAGCCGCGTTCACAGTAAACCGTACTGGTCTCACCTTCTATGGTAGATGGGCCGTAAAGATAAGCGTGCCCGGTTTCTGAATAAAAGTCGAGTTGCTCTGAATTTATCACGTACTCCGGATTGTTGACCACCACATTAGAAACAAAAGAGTATTTATCCTGTTCCATATAGTAGCGTCCAATGTCACTGGTAAGCACACTTGCGGTATCCCTTACGGTCCCTCCGCTCCTGTAGTAGGCCTGTTGTTTAATCCGGTCAAAGAACAAACTGTCGGTTTGCAGGGTGGTCTGTGGTCGCTGCATCAATACATCGCCACTGGCGAAGGCAAACTGGGTGGTCCCGTTATATTCAGCATAGTCGCTGGACATTCTCACCGTATCGCCCTGTTGCATTCTTACATTTCCGTAGGCTTTAAAGAAATTCTCCTGATCGTAGTGTATTGCCTGGTCACACCAAACCTCAATTCCCTGGTGTATAAAGTGAACCTGGTTGTCCACCTTACTTAGGATAATGGCTCCCGGATAGCGCTCTTCGTCACGAAGGGTCCGGTCACTGGTATAATCGATCTTTTTTACTTCCTGGGCACTTAAAGGTGCTGAAAGTATCAGGATCAATAAGATAAACGGGAAAAGATTTTTCAAGCTGAAGAATTTTTTCCAAAAATAGCGAAAATCAGCCGAAAAAGACTTCCGCCTAAAAAAAGATGCTTTATTCATTTTCCACTGATATGCTTCAGGTTAGGTTAAAATTTACCGCTTAAACAAAAACTAAGGAAGTATAAAGCCTTCACAATTCCTTCAAAAAATTAATAGAATTTAAGGTTTCAGCATCCGCATTAATAAAACATTAACGCTATATGAAAAACCAAAGCCTCTTTGGCTACGTAGATTTAATCGTAACCTAAAAATTTAATTATGAAAAAACCACTGATGAAAGTGAAGGCTCCCGGAGCTGAACACCAGAAAAATGGAAACTCCCGAAGGAAATTCATTAAAATGGGAGGGCTTGCTGTTGCAGGCTCCAGTTTGCTGCTTTATTCCTGCAGCGATGATGACGATATGATGAATCCTGAGCCGGTAGGTGAAGTGTTTGACCTTGGTAGCGGAGATGTTGGGATACTCAATTACGCCTATGCCTTAGAGCAACTGGAGGCGGCCTTCTATACCCGGGTGTTGGATGGTTCTTACTGGGCCGGGGCCAGCGCAGAAGAAAAACTTGTGCTTGAAGACCTTTATGACCACGAAGTGATTCACAGAGAGTTCTTTAAAGCGGCCATTACCGGGGCTGCCGGAGCAGATAAAACTTTACCGGAGCTGGAATTCGATTTCAGTGGAGTGGACTTTGGAGACAGAGACTCGGTACTGGGAACTGCGAGAGTTCTTGAAGATACCGGAGTAGCAGCCTATAATGGCGCCGGAAAGCTTATCCAGAATCCCGATTACCTGGTGATAGCAGGGAAAATTGTTTCGGTGGAGGCCAGGCACGCGTCTGCGATCAGGTCTATCTATCTTGAGAGCGATACGGCTTTTGCAGGAGACGATGTGATAGATGCCAACGGGCTGGATCTTGCAAAAGATCCACAGACCATTTTAACCGAAGTAGGGGGTACCGGGTTTATTAAAACCGAATTTACCGCTAACAATCTGCCTACCGGGTAATTAACCACTAAAACAAAATTATTATGAGTATTATAAAATTTTTAGATGAGTTCACGTCAGAAGATTTACTGGCGAAGAAATCATCCCGAAAAGATATGTTTAGAACTTTTGGGTCTCTTGGTAAGAAAGCTGCTGCTGAAGCGGTGCCATTTGGCCTGGCAACCTCCTCAGGCAATGCTTTTGCCCAAAGCAGTGGTAATGATGCCATTGCCTCGCTTCAGCTTGCACTTACGCTGGAGTACCTGGAGGCTGAATTTTATGGTAAAGCATTAGATTCAGGGGTGCTTCCTTCGGGAGGAAGAGCAGAATCGGTTTATATGCAAATTTCGAAGCACGAGTCTGCTCACGTAGACTTCCTTAAAGCCGGTCTTGGGGATAATGCGGTAGAATCTCCGCAGTTCGATTTTACGGCGGGAGGAGCTTTTGATCCTTTCAACCCGAATAACGATGCCGCTTATGCCCAATTGCTTGCTTTGGCTCAGGCCTTCGAAGATACCGGGGTGAGAGCTTATAAAGGGCAGGCTACCAATCTTATGGGAACCCAGTTTATGACGCCAGCACTTCAGATTCACTCTGTAGAAGCAAGACACGCTTCAGAGATCAGAAGACTAAGGGCCGATGTGATGGATGAAAACCTGAATGAAAATGCACTGGGCTGGATCACGCTGAATAACAGAGGTCCGGGAATGCCCGAAGCTACACAGGCAGTTTATAACGGAGAGGAAAATTTGACCCAGGGTGGAGTAAATCTTGTGGATGCTACAGGATTTAGCGCCGAATCTGTTTCCCAGGCTTTTGATGAACCCGTTAACACACAAACCGCACAGGATATTGCGAGTCTGTTTATAGTATCATAATTATTGATACTGGTTTTTGTTAGATAAAAAGGCCGGTCTTTTTAGACCAGCCTTTTTTTATAAATTCTTATGTTTGGAAATACTTACCTGTTAATGGTCTGTTTTCTGTCAGGACCAACAGATACTACCGAAATTGGAGTCTCAAGTTCTTTTTCAAGGTATTCCACATAATCATTGAATTCCTTGGGAAGCTCTTCGGCCTTGGTCATTCCTGTAAGGTCAGCATCCCAGCCCTTCATTTCTGTGTATACAGGAGTTACGTTTTCAGCTTCTATATTGAAAGGAAGGTGCTTAATTTCTTCTCCCCTGTATTTATATGCTGTACAAACCTTAAGGGTTTTAAATCCGCTAAGTACATCACCTTTCATCATTATCAGCTGGGTGATCCCGTTAATTTTAACCGCATATTTTAAGGCCACAAGGTCCAGCCATCCGCAGCGTCTAGGTCTTCCGGTGGTTGCACCAAATTCATTTCCAACCCGGCCCATAGTTTCGCCATCCTCATCAAAAAGTTCGGTAGGGAAAGGGCCGCTTCCTACCCGGGTGGTATAGGCTTTAAAGATCCCGTAGGCTTCTCCTATCTGGTTTGGAGCTACCCCAAGTCCTGTACAGGCACCTGCAGCGGTGGTATTAGATGAAGTTACAAAAGGATAGGTCCCGAAGTCTATATCAAGTAAGGATCCCTGGGCTCCTTCTGCAAGTACGGTTTTCCCTTCCGCCTGAGCGGTATGAAAATATTCTTCGCTGTCTATAAAGGTGAGCGATTTTAAGGTTTTAACAGCCTCAAAGAATTCTTTTTCAAGTTCAGCAAGATCATATTGCACGTCTACATTGTAGAAGCTGATCATTTTCTGATGCTTGTTGGCAAGGTTTCGGTATTTCTCTTTCCAGTCGTCAAGCTCCAGGTCTCCAACTCGTATCCCGTTACGCCCGGTCTTGTCCATATAGGTTGGGCCAATCCCCTTAAGAGTGGATCCAATTTTGGCCTTTCCTTTAGAGGCTTCGGAAGCAGCATCCAGAAGACGGTGCGTTGGAAGAATAAGGTGAGCCTTGCGTGAAATAAGCAATTTAGACTTATAGTCGATATTGTGCTTTTCCAGGTTATCCAGTTCTTTCTTAAAGATCACCGGATCTATAACCACTCCGTTTCCTACAATGTTTACACTTTTGTCGTGAAAGATCCCTGAAGGGATGGTGTGAAGCACATGTTTTTGTCCGTCGAATTCCAGGGTGTGCCCGGCATTAGGACCTCCCTGAAAACGGGCAATAATATCATATTTGGAAGTTAAAACATCAACGATTTTTCCTTTTCCTTCGTCACCCCACTGGAGTCCTAGTAGTAAGTCTACCGCCATTTAAAATATAGGTTAATTGGTTGTTTTTTTGTTGCCGTAAAAGTATAAAGAATGTTTGGTTATTTCGATATCGAATACCTCTTCAATAGTTTTCTTGATAGATTGTATCCTGGGGTCACAAAACTCGATCACCTCGCCGGTATCTGTCAGGATAATATGGTCGTGCTGCCGGTCGAAATAAGATTTTTCATACTGTGCCTGGTTTTGTCCAAACTGGTGTTTTCTAACCAGCCCGCACTCTAAAAGCAGTTCTATGGTGTTATAAAGCGTGGCCCGACTTACACGGTATTTTTTATTCTTCATATTGATATAGAGCGACTCTATATCGAAATGGTCATCATTGTTGTAAATTTCCTGAAGGATAGCAAAACGCTCGGGGGTTTTGCGATGTCCTTTCTCTTCCAGGAATTTCGTGAAAACATTTTTTACAACAGCCTGATCGTTTTTATTTACAACTTTTTTACTCATAATATTTTATCGCGGTAAAGTTATGTGATTATTCACGGGTAACCTTATCTATGCCGTTAATTTTTTTGAGGCGGTCTATAATCTTGGTTAAGATGTTGTTGTTCTTGACAACAAGAGTAATTCTTCCGCTGAAAACACCATCGATACTCTCAAAATTTATCTTTCTCATGTTCACGTTAAGATTGCTGGAAATCTCTTTGGTGATCTCACTTACCAATCCAAGATTATCGATCCCGGTAAGCTTGATAACAGCTTTGAAATCCTGTTGAGAGGAGTCTATCCATTTCGCCTGGATAATACGGTAGGCATAATTGCTCTGAAGTTGTATCGCATTAGGACAGTCTTTCTTATGTACTTTAATTCCTTCATTTACCGTCACAAATCCGAAAACCGGATCCCCGGGGATCGGGTTACAACAACTGGCAAGCTTGTATTCCAGGGTCTCATCTTCGTCCCTACCAAAGACAAGCTGATCATATTTTGAAGTGATCTCATCTTTGTTGAGGTCTTCAGCCACGGTCGGCTTTTTGATCTTCCTCTTGATATAGCTTACCAGGGCATTGCTCCTGGAGTTGGCAAATTCCTTGAGTTTCGGGTTATCTATTTTACCGATACCTACACGGTAGAAAAGATCAAGACTGGTCTTAAGGCTGAAATATACTACCAGTTCATTAACCGTTTTCTCGTTGAAAGGAATTTTCTGGGCTTTCAGTTTTCTGGCCAGAATAGCTTTTCCTTCTTCTGCGATCTCCTTTTTCTCTTCTTTTAATGAAGATTTTATTTTGGCTCTGGCTCTTGCAGTATTGGCATAATCCAGCCAGTTAATATTGGGTTTGGCATTTTCTGAAGTGATGATCTCCACCTGATCGCCGCTTTTAAGTTCGTGACTTAACGGAACCAGTTTATTGTTGACCCTGGCACCGCGGGTATGTGACCCCACTTCGGTGTGAATGCTGTAGGCAAAATCCAGGGGAGTAGAACCCTTTGGTAATGATTTCAGGTCTCCCTGCGGGGTAAACACAAAAATCTCCTTGGCGTATAGGTTCAGTTTGAATTGCTCTACGAAATCTACCGCATTTACTTCCGGGTTTTCCAGGGCTTCCTGAAGGCGATTAAGCCATTCCTCAATACCCTGTTCTTCCATGTTATTACCGTGCTTATACTTGTAATGGGCGGCATAACCTTTTTCGGCGATCTCGTTCATTCGTTCACTCCTTATCTGGACCTCTACCCAGCGACCTTTTGGCCCCATAACCGTGATGTGCAGGGCTTCATAACCCGTAGATTTCGGAGAGGAGATCCAGTCCCTTAACCTGGTTGGGTTAGGGCGGAAGTGATCGGTCACTATAGAATAGATCTTCCAGGCCAGGAACTTCTCATTTGCCTCATCACTTTTATAGATGATTCTAATGGCAAATTTGTCGTAGACCTCATCAAAGCCTACGTTCTGGTTTTTCATCTTTCGATGAATGGAATAGATCGACTTTGGCCTTCCTTTAATTTCGTATTTGAATTCTTCCTTTTGAAGAGAGTCTTCTATGACCTTCGAAAATTCACGAATGTATGCATCCTGTTCTTCCTTACTTTCCTTGATCTTTGTCAGGATGTCGTTATAGACTTCAGGTTCAGTATATTTTAATCCAAGGTCTTCCAGTTCGGTCTTTACATTATACAGCCCGATCCTGTGTGCAAGTGGGGCATAGATATAAAGTGTTTCTGAAGCGATCTTTTCCTGTTTGTCGCGGCGCATCACTTCCATAGTCTGCATATTATGCAGCCTGTCTGCGATCTTAATGATAATTACCCTGATATCGTCGTTCAGGGTGAGCAGCATTTTCCTGAAGTTCTCTGCCTGCAGGGAAGCATCCTTATCTTTTTTAAGGTGAGAGATCTTGGTAAGCCCGTCAACGATCTTTGCTACCGTTTTTCCGAACTTTTCTTCAATATCCTTTAAGGTATATTTGGTGTCTTCCACCACATCGTGTAGCAGGGCTGCGGCAATAGAGGTTGCATCCAGTCCTATCTCTGAAGCCACGATCTTGGCCACGGCAATAGGGTGGAAAATATAGGCCTCTCCAGATTTTCTTCTCTGGTCTTTGTGCGCGTCTACGGCTGTATCAAAAGCCGAACGGATGAGTTTTTTGTCTTCGTCGGTAAGGGTTTGATAACTAATGCGAAGGAGTTCCTTATACTGCCTTGCGATATTTTTATTTTCCTTTTCAATTGCTGCCTCTGTCATGTTTTAAAAATACGATTAAGATTGTAAAGAAACAACTACAGGCTTCCCTTTAAGTTCCTGAATCTTTGCAGGAGCGTAGGGTGCGAGTAATGCATAAATACATAGGCTTTATGCGGGGTTAGATTGCTTAAGCTGTTACGGGATAGTTTTTTTAGGCTCGAGATCAGGTCGTCGGCATTATAGGTGTTCTTAGCGAAATTATCGGCCTGGTATTCAAATTTTCGAGAGAGGTAATTCATAATCAATCCGGTGATCTCTGAAATTGGACTGTAAAGAATTCCGAAGGCAATAAGGCCAATATGAAAACTCGGCTGGCCTACTCCCAGGGCTTCAGAAAGTACCGGGCTGCCCACAAATAATGACAGCAGCCATAAAGTGAAGCCCGTGGTCAACACTGAAGTCAACAGGTTTACAATGATGTGGTTCTTCTTATAATGTCCAACTTCGTGCGCAAGCACAGCAACGATCTCTTCCTCTTCCAGATCGTTTACCAAGGTATCAAAAAGCGTGATCCTTTTTTCTTTTCCGAAGCCGGAAAAATAGGCGTTCGCCTTTGTACTTCGCTTAGAGCCGTCTATTATGAAGATGTTGTCGAGTTTAAAGCCTACACTTTTGGCGTAAGTTTCGATCTTGGTCCTTAGTGAGCCATCTTCCAGCGGACTTTGTTTGTTGAACAAAGGCACGATCAGTTTGGCATAGAACATATTCAGGAAAACTGAAAAAGCGGCAATAAGGATCCACGCATACCACCAGAAGTTAGCTCCTGCAAACTGGTAGAACCATACGATAAGGGCCAGTATTCCTCCTCCAAGAATAGCCATCATTCCCAGCCCCTTTAGCTTGTCCAGGAAAAAGGTGGATTTGGTCGTTTTATTGAAACCGTATTTTTCCTCGATTACAAAGGTGCTGTAATAAGAAAAAGGGGTCATCAGGATATCGCTTCCCAGCATTATTATTCCGAAGAATATTAAGGCTGTTAGAATAGCATTATCGCTAATGCTTCGGGCGATCTGGTCTACAAAGGCAAAGCCGTCAAAAAAGATGAAACCAAGGGTCAGCAATATTGAAAATGTAGAAGTGATCAATCCGAATTTATAGCGTTCTTTTTTATAGCGCTGGGATTTCTCATATTCTTCTTTATCATAAACATCGCTGAGTTCCTCAGGGACAGGGTCATCAAAATGTTTCGCGTTAAGCGCATCAAGGATCTTGTCGATGATAAAATCCAGGACCAGGATGCCGATTATGATGTAGAATAAAATTTCTGGGCTCAATGAATTGTTCTTTTAATTTTTAAAATCTCTTTGCCTTTTGGCTTCAAAAATAAGTATTCCCGCAGCAACCGATACATTCATAGAATCTATCTCCCCGCTCATTGGAATTATGATGTTGTGGGTTGAATTTTCGAGCCATTCGTTACTTAGTCCGGTGGCTTCGGTGCCTACAACTATTGCAGAAGCACCGGAAAAATCAATTTTATGGTATGCTTCTGAGGCCTGTAATGCCGCGGCGTAGATCTGTATGTTCTGTCGTTTAAGGAAGCTGATTATTTCAGAGGTAGTGGCGGTTGCTATTTTATTGGTGAAAACACAACCCACACTTGAACGTATAATATTCGGATTAAAAAGATCGGTCTTCGGGTTGGCGATTAGCACGGCGTCCACGGCAGCCGCGTCGGCAGTTCGAAGGATCGCGCCGATATTCCCGGGTTTTTCGGGAGCTTCCGTCACCAGTAATAGGGGATTCTTTTTATCGAATTTCAGATCATCAAGAGCCCTCTCACGGTTTTTAAATACTCCAATGATCCCTTCAGTGCTTCCGCGATATGCAAGTTTCTGATAAACTTCAGAGGACAGGGAAGTGATCTGGGGAGAATTTTTCAGCTCTTCAATAAGTTTTTCCAGGTCTTCTGAAGAAAAAAGCTCTTCACAAAAATAGATTTCAGAAAGCTCAAAACCGCCTTTAAGGGCCAGGCCTATTTCCCTGATGCCTTCAACCGGAAATACCCCTTCTTTTCTTCGGTTTCTCGATTTCTCCTGAAGCTGCAGCAGTCGCTTTACCGCCGTATTCTGTGGACTTGTGATTTGCCTGTACATAGGTGTAAAAATAAGCAGATATATGGTCCTGCAAATAAAAAGCCCCCGAAAAATTCCGGAGGCCTTTAGGTTGGTCAGGTTGTATGTAGCAAAAGATTATTTGCTTTCAGCGTGTTCAGCCTCATCGGCCTCAGCTTCTTTATTTTGGGCATTCTGCCTTTTGTATTTATTCATATAACGTTTCCAGAGTTCGGTCTGGTGAGTTTCAAGGCTAATTTCACGCCCCTGAATAAAGGCGTGGCTAAGGATGTTGGTACGCATATCCAGCGCATCGCCTTCACTTATAAACAGGGTTGCATCCTTACCTTCTTCAAGGCTTCCCGCTATATCATCTATTCCCAGAATTTTGGCGGAGTTGGAGGTGATCAGCTGAAGTGCTTCCTCCTTATCCAATCCAAAAGCAACTGCGGTCCCTGCATAAAAAGGCAGGTTCCTGGTATTCATTCTTTCCATTCTTCCGGCGCTTTGTATGGCTACAAGCACTCCCTTGTTATAAAGTTCTGTTGCCAGTTTATAAGGAGAGTCGTATTCCTGGTAATCCTGATTAGGAAGATTGTGAGGGCGTTCTACCAGTACCGCAATATTGTTCTCTTTGAGCTTATCGGCTAAATCCATTGCCTGGTATGCCCCAACAAAAACCATCTCCTTCAGCTCATTATCCTTCTTGAATTGAATGGCGTCCAGCATTTCCTTTTCTCCGTTAACGTGAATATAGACCTTCTTGTCTCCAGTAAACACCTTTTCCATAGCCAGATAGGGAAGATGTTTAACATTTCTTTTTCCGCTAAGATAGGCTTTGGCTGAAGCAAAAAAGTCATTTAGTTCCATAACCTGTTTCTGGTATTCCTTGTTTGGCTTCATCCCCCGTTCTTCGCCTAACCACCAGCGGCCACGCTTAAAGCTTGCCGGCCAGTTAATGTGGAGACCATCATCTTCCTTCACTACGGCATCTTCCCAGTTCCACGCATCAAACTGCACGATAGAGCTGGTTCCTGAGATCCTCCCGCCTCTTGGGACTACCTGGCCTATCAGTACACCATTAGGCCTCATAGACTCTACTACTTTACTTTCGGCATTATAGGCAATAAGGCTTCTTACGTGAGGGAGCATACTTCCAATTTCGTCCTCATCATCGGTGGCTCGTACAGCATCTATCTCTACAAGTCCTAGGGTGGCATTGGGCGCTATAAACCCGGGATAAACATCTTTACCTTCGGCATTTATCACACGGCCTTCAGCCTCTGCCTCAGAGGCTTTGGCTACTTTTGTGATCTTTCCGTTCTCAAATATGATCAGGCTGTTTTCAATTACTTCTCCGGTCCCGGTATGAGCGGTAGCACCAATTATGCTTATCACTTCATCCTGTGCGGGAGCGGGTGTCTGTTGCGCATTCAATATTCCTGCTACAGATAAGAATGCAAGTATGAATGTTATTTTTCTAAATCTCATTTCTTAATTTTTTTAGTGGATTTCGTGCATTGTATTGCAGTGAATATGCGTCTCTTCCTTCTTGGTTACCGGCTGAGTTTTCACCCCTTCATTCTTAGCCTTAAGCATCTGGGTAATAAGCTCGCTGCGTTGTTCTTTAATTTCTTCACGCATAGCCTTGTCCTTTTCAAGATCGAAGTATACAACGCCTTCTACCATAGTTTTTAGAGGTTTGGCATAAATGGAAAGAGGGTGCTCGTTCCACAATACAAGGTCTGCCTGTTTGCCTTCTTTTACGCTTCCTACCTTATCATCTATATGAAGCAGTTTTGCAGGATTAAGGGTAACGAACTTCCAGGCCTCTTCTTCAGAAACGCCTCCGTATTTTACGCTTTTCGCAGCTTCCTGGTTCAATCTACGACTCATTTCAGGATCGTCACTGTTAATGGCAGTTGTAATCCCCTGGCTGTGCATAATTGCTGCATTGTAAGGAATTGCATCGTTCACCTCATATTTGTATGCCCACCAGTCTGAAAAAGTGGATGCGCCAACTCCGTGCTCCTTCATCTTATCGGCTACCTTATAGCCTTCCAGAATATGGGTGAAGGTATTGATGTTAAAACCAAAAGATTCTGCAACTTTCATCAGCATATTGATCTCACTCTGAATATAGGAGTGGCTGGTCACAAAGCGTTCACCATTCATTATTTCTACAAGAGTTTCAAGCTCAATGTCTTTGCGGTAGTCTTCTTTGTTCTTCTTTTTTTGTTCATACGCCTTTGCGCGGCTGAAATAGTCGGTGAACACTTGTTCCACACCCATTCTGGTTTGCGGGAATCTGGATTCGCTCCCCCAGTTGGATTGCTTCACATTCTCACCAAGGGCGAATTTGATGAATTTCGGAGCCTCTTCAAAGATCATATCCTCGGCATCCTCACCCCATTTGAGTTTCATAATGGCAGAGCGCCCTCCGATAGGATTAGCAGAACCGTGCAGCAGTTGTATGGTGGTCACTCCACCGGCAAGGTTCCTGTAGATATTGATATCTGTTGGGTCTATCACATCTTCCATAGTCACTTCGGCCGAAGAATTATGACCGGCTTCGTTGATGGAAGAAGCAGCGATATGCGAATGCTCATCGATTATTCCCGAGGTAAGGTGCTTTCCGGTTGCATCGATCACTTTTGCATTTCCGGCATTAAGATCTTTCCCGACTTTGGCTATAAGTCCGTTCTTTACCAGTACATCGGTGTTTTCCAGGATTCCTGCATCTTCATTGGTCCATACGGTAGCATTCCTGAAAAGGATGTTTTGCTCTTCCGGCATTTCGCTGAAACCATAAGCCTTATTAGGGAAACTTACCGGCGCTACCTCGTGGGTTTTGTTTTTCTTCTCTTTATCATTTTCAGAAGCGATTTCGCTGTCTTTTTTAGAAGCGGTGAAATTCACTCTTTTCCCGTTTGGAAGGATAGCCTTTCCGCTGAACTCTTCTGAAGCCGATGGGACCTTTGCAGTTAACCTGATGAATTCGGTTTTTGTAGTATCAGGCGAAGACAGAAGAAGGTTTACCCAGTTATCTTCGAAGCTAAGCTTTGAACCGATCTTGGTGTCATTCATGGTAACTTCAGCTTTAGGCTTTGAAGGTTCGCCCGTGATCTTAAGATCGTAAGTCTTCTCGTTAAGAGTCAATTCATATTTCCCGGTGATATCGGTGGTGTTCATACTTTCTAAAATGGCCCTTTTACCCTGAACCCAGTTTTCATAAAGCGTGGTTTCCTTATCGAAAAAATCTCCCGAGGTAATGATGAAATTCGCCCAGGCACCTTCCTTGATGACTCCAAGCTGGCCTTCCTGACCAATTACTTTAGCCGGAGTAGTGGTAAGTGCAGCAAGAGCGTCTTCTTTATTAAGACCGTACTCTATAGCCTTTAAAAGATTCGTTTTGAAATCTTTTTCAGCATCCAGCTCGTGGGTGGTAAGAGTGAATGGCACCTCTTTTTCTGCAAGCATTTTAAGGTTTGCAGGGGCCTGGTTCCATCTTTTCATTTCTTCAAGGCTCACATATTCTGAAAAATAAGGATCTTCAACATCATATGCGTCCGGGAAATTTAACGGGACAATATAAGTTGCACCGGTTTCCTTGATCTCCTTTAATCTTTCAAATTCATTTCCGCTGCCCAGGATCACATATTGTATTCCGAATTCATCCCCGACCTTATCGGCCCTGAATTCGTTCAGCAGATTATCGGTTGCGAAGATCTGTACAAGATTTTTGTTATTGTTAAGTGCCTGTAGGGCCAAATCCTTATTCTCAGAGTTTCCTTTGGCGTACCAGTCGGCATCCAGGTATGTCTGGCGCAATAAGGCGGTAACCCCCATTATAGAAGTAGGGTAGGCCTGATTGGATTGTACGCTTTTATCAAAAGAAAGGTATTGCGCAGAACGGTCTTTCAGGATACGGTCTCCTTTGGTGCCCTCAGGATTAAGGGCTACCAGCATTCCGGTACCACGAATAATCCCGTCAGGAACGTGCGTGTTGACCACCCCAAACCCGGCTTTATGCAGTTTTGTGGCTTTTTCGGAGTCGTAACTGAATTTTGACACCGCATCGGTGTCAGGGCGAATATGATCGTTCCAGTAGTAACCTTCACGGCTTGCATCATATTGAGGCTGTCCGTTGCCTCTTTCGGCCTTCTTTGGTTTTTCAATTCCGAAGTCAGAGAAAAGATCAATAAAAGAAGGATATACTTCCTTTCCTTTAAGGTCTACGACAACGCTGTTAGCAGGAATTTCGATATTCTTTCCAACGGCAGTGATCTTGCCCTCCCTTACCGCGAACATACCCTTATCGATAACGGTAGAAGGATCTACGTGTATTTTCGCATTTTTAAAGACAGTGTAATTGGTGTTCCGGGATTTAACCCCGTCGTTTTTAGGAAAATATTCCTGAGCCTGCAGACTTATGCTTCCCAGTAATATTAAACATAGTAGAAATTTTAATTTCATAAATGTAAAGTGGTTTAAGTATTTCCAGATTTGGTTGTAAAAAGGCAGAAATTTAAGGAATTTTTAAAGAAATAGGGGGAGTATTTTAGAAGTCGTTTTCAACATCCCTAAAATAGTTGACCAATAAAGCTACCACATAGCTATAGCTTTTCATACCATCGGCCTGATTGTTTACTATCAGGAATCTGTTGTAAAAAGCCTGAAACAGAGGTTCTAAGGGGTTTTGGTGCTTAAGCCAGAAATCGTTTACCTCCTGGTAGTTTTTCAGGATCCCCGGATTGATGGTTTCTGTTAATATCTTTGTTTGTTCGGGATCTCTGCGGTAAAGTTCGGCAAGGCAATAGCGAAGTGAAAAGGTGAAGCCGGAGTATCTGAAATACCTGTCGGGATGGTTCATCGTGGTAAGACAGGCGATGAAATTGGCTTCATTTTCCTTAGCGAATCCCAGCTGATGGCCAATTTCGTGGCTTGCCGTCGTAGGAATCTTATAGGGAACGATTATGGTATTTACTTGCGCCTCGTTGGTAAGCGGGTTAAGATAGCCGTTAAATCCCATATAAGTGAGCGGAAGACTGTAAAGCGAGCGTTTTAGGCTGGTGCCCTTGTAAGTGAGTTCGGGGTAATCTTTTTTTATATTGTCATAACCTTCAAGGGTTTTTACAAACAGCTCGTTCTTATCATAAGGGATATCAACTTTTACAGAATCATTCCCGGTGAGCTCGAGGTGAAGCTCATTCGATTTTTTTATCAGTCTTTCGGTGAGCAGTACCAGCTCTTCGGTAGTGTATTCATTTTCAATCTCCAGGGCCTGGTGCAGCGGAAGCCGGTAATAATTGAAGCCCCAAAATAAATGAAAACAGGCATATAGCACCGATAAGACCGCAAGGGCATTAATACCCCAACGAATAGGATTTTTGAATTTCGACCGGCTTCTAAGGAGCACCCACCTGATAAGCATTATAATCAGGAAAGTGTAGAGCAGGTCTCCTAAGGAAAAAGGTAAGATCCCGAGAGAAATACGCATTACCCGGGAAAGGATAGGGTAAAGGCCTTTACTGTAAGCCTCCTCGATGAACAGCGGAAAGCCGGAAATTATCCTGATTAGGATGATCTGAACCGGTAGCAGAAGGGCTAAGATTAGGCTGGCTTTCTTTTTCACGATTCAAAAATACAATTATTTAGGGCGCTTCAAATTTTACAACTTAAGCAATTACCAATACCTTTGTGAATATACCAAATTATAAGACAATGAATGAAGAAATAAGGGCGCTGGAGCCCAAAGCATTATGGAACAATTTTGCCGACCTAAACGCGGTGCCGCGAGCTTCCAAAAAAGAAGAGCGGGTTATTGAATTCATGAAGAACTTCGGGAACCGGTTAAACCTTGAAACATTGGTTGATGATGCGGGGAATGTAGTGATCAGAAAACCGGCTACTCCGGGTATGGAAAACCGAAAAGCCATCGTGATGCAGTCGCATCTGGATATGGTTCACCAGAAAAATAACGATACCGACTTCGATTTCGATAACCAGGGAATCGAAATGTATATAGATGGGGACTGGGTGAGAGCCAAAGGAACCACCCTGGGGGCCGATAACGGTCTTGGTGTGGCAACGATTATGGCTATTCTTGAAAGTGATGAGATCGAGCATCCTGAGCTGGAGGCTCTTTTTACCATAGATGAAGAAACCGGGATGACCGGAGCCAAAGGCCTGGACCCTGAAATCCTGAAAGGGGATATTCTTCTTAACCTTGATACTGAGGAGGACGATGAAATAGGTATTGGTTGTGCCGGGGGAGTAGATCTTACCGCGGTAAGAGATTATGAGGAAGAGCACGTGCCGGAAAACTCTGTAGGGTATACCATAAAAGTAAGGGGCCTTAAAGGTGGTCACTCCGGAATGGATATCATCAAAGGACTCGGAAATGCGAATAAGCTTATTGCCCGTGTGCTTTATGACGCCCACCGTGATTTCGGGTTGAGAGTCTCGAGCCTGAACGGGGGCGGACTTCGTAACGCAATTCCTCGTGAGAGTGAAGCCAAAGTAGTGGTTGGACGTGAGAACACCGAAACCTTCCTTACTGAAACTCTTGTTTGGATACGAGAGATCAAGGAAGAATTCGCAAGTCTTGAGCCTACGCTGGATATAGATATTACTGAAGATGAGGTGCCTAACAAAGTAATGAAGGTAGAAGCTCAGCAGGATCTGATTAAAGCTCTTTCAGCAGCTCATAACGGAGTGTACAGAATGAGTCCTGATATTGAAGGACTGGTTGAAGCCTCAAACAACATCGCTAAGGTGCATATTGAGAACGGGAAAATGGAGATCAAATGTCTTACCAGATCTTCTGTTGAATCTTCCAAAAAAGACCTTGCGCATAGTTTGCAGGCCACATTTGAACTGGCAGGTTTTAAGGTGCAGCTTTCTGGCGAGTACCCGGGCTGGGCACCAAATATGGATTCTGCTATTCTTAGGGTGGTGGATGACCTTTATAAGAAAATGAACAACGAACCGGCCGATGTTGCAGCCTGTCATGCAGGTCTTGAATGTGGTATCATTGGGAACCATTATCCGGAAATGGATATGATCTCTTTTGGGCCAACCATTCGGGGTGCACACTCTCCCGACGAGCGTGCGAGTATATCTTCAGCTAAGAAGTACTGGGATTTTGTAATAGAACTCCTAAAGAATATTCCTGAGAATTAATCAGGAGTCAATTCAAACAAAAAAGCCCCGGATTTTCCGGGGCTTTTTTTATTCTGGAAAGTCAGGAACTATTCTTGAATTCCTGTCATTTCAACTTCAAAAATAAGGTCGGTGTTTGGCGGGATCACTCCGCCGGCACCTCTTTCTCCATAACCTAAATGGCTGGGGATAAAAAGTACAGCCTTATCACCTACCTGCATTTGCTGAATCCCTTCTTTAAAACCAGGGATCATTGGGGCGTCAGGTCCAAATTTAGTGGTCATCGGGCCATAGCCGTTCTGGTCTTTTCTTGTCTGGTTAAAAACGCCCATTTCTCTTGCAAGTTCTTCCCTGCTGGTGTCGAAAAGCGTTCCGTCGGCAAAATATCCGGCATAACTTACGTTCACCATATCCCCATTTTTAGGGGTAGCTCCTTCTCCTTCTTTTTCAAAATAGATACCGAGACCGCTGTCGAGGCTTTCAGCCTTCTCTTTAAGCTCTTCAAAACGATCGGCATTTTTCATCTTAGCTTCTGTTATGCGCTTTTTTGTGGCTTCTTTTTCATCCTGGATCTGCTGAAGTTTATCTTTAAAAACATTTGGTGCATCAAAGCCCTTTGCTTTTTTTCCTTTGCGGATGATCTCAACTTCCTTCATCACTACTTCTTCGCGCGGGCGGTCCATCTGGTCAGTATCTACTTTTCCAATGGCTTCAACCACGTCAAGACCTTTTACAACCTTACCAAAAACGGTGTGTCTTCCGTTTAGGTTTGGGGTAGGGGCAAGAGTGATAAAAAACTGGCTTCCGTTGGTTCCCGGGCCTGCATTGGCCATAGAAAGGATACCTGTGGAATCGTGACGAAGGCTGTCTGTGGTCTCATCGGGGAAACGGTAACCCGGTCCGCCGGAACCTGTTCCGCTCGGGTCTCCTCCCTGGATCACGAAACCATCAATCACACGGTGAAAGATCAGTCCGTCGTAATATTCTTTGTTCTTGTAGGTACTGTCTACCATAGTATTGGTCCCTTCGGCAAGCGATACGAAACTGGCAACGGTAATAGGTGTCTGGTCGTAATAAAGCTCGGTTACAAAAGTTCCCATTGTGGTTTCGAATTCGGCATACATGCCGTCTTCAAGTTCCGGGTACTCTTCGTTACACGACAATAGCGATAACGCAACCGCAAATAATACTAAGATGTTGAATTTTCTCATATGTTAATTATTGGATTCTGAATTAGGTTCTTTTTCTATAGAATGTAAGGTTACCTTGGTGGTAATCGGCACATTGGTGCCTATCTTGTTTTTGTCACCGTAATAGCCATATGCTTTGTAGGAAGGGAATAGGAATGTAACGGTTTCCCCTTCTTTCATTAATTTAATGCCGTCGCGAAGTCCGCTGAAAAGTTTCTCCTTATCTACGGCATATTCCTTTGTGGGCTTTTCTCCTTCGGCGTAAATAGTACGCCCGTCCAGGGTGGAGATCTGGTAATCGAAAACAACTATATCTCCGAATTCGGGTCTTTCGGTATTGGTTGAATCTTCAGATCTTTTATTGTAATAGTAGTAGAAGCCACTGTTGGAAGAGAGGTAGGTATTCGCGGAGTCCTGCTTTATGATCTCTTCGATCTGGGCTTCTTCCTGGGCCAGTAGCTTTTTGTTCCGCGCGACAGATTCATTTATATAAGACCCTGAACTCTGGCTCACCGGGTAGCGTGCTTCCGGCGATTTGCAGGAAACGACCAGGCTTAGGATAAATATGGCTGTTAAAAATCTCATTTTGTTAACTCGTCTTTATATTCCGGTAAAAGCTTATTGAATTTTACCACGGTGTCATTAAGCGAAACTTCGCTACGTCCCCCGGCAGCGTTAATGTGGCCACCACCGTTAAAGTTCTCTCTCGCAAATTTGTTTACCGAGAAGTCTCCTTTAGAACGGAAAGAGATCTTAATGATCCCTTCGGCCTTATGTTCAATAAAGATAGCGGCAAAAATCACGCCCTTCAGGGAAAGTCCGTAATTTACAAAACCTTCGGTATCTCCTTTTTTGAAATTATGGGCATCCAGTTCTTCCTGGGAGAGGGTGATATAAGCTGTGTTGTAAATTTGGTTCACCTTTAAATTCTGAAGAGCAACGCCCATCAGCTGGAGTCTCGATTCAGTATTGGTATCGAAGATATTGTTGTGGATCTCCGAGTTTTTCGCTCCTTTATCAATGAGTTCTGCTGCCACGCGATGTGTAAGGCTGGTGGTAGAACTGAACCTGAAAGATCCCGTATCGGTCATAATTCCTGCATAAAGGCAGGTGGCGATCTCCGGAGTGATATTCTTTGAAGCCCTGAGCTTATCTATAAAATGATACACCATCTGGCTGGTAGAGCTCATTGTGGCATCGCTGTAGGTGTAGTCGGCATAATCGGCGGGTTCCTGGTGGTGGTCTATCATAATGAACACACTTTCTGAAGCCTTAAGCGATTCCTGCATTTGTCCCGACCTGGAAAGATCGTTAAAATCCAGGGTGAAAATGATATCGGCCTCAGTGATAAGTTTGTCGGATTTTTCGACCTCCTTTTCGTAGATGATCACTTCTTCATCCCCGGGCATCCATTTCAGGAATTCAGGATAATCATTAGGAGCTATCACTTTAACGTGATGACCTTTATCTTTAAGAAAGTGCCAGAGACCAAGGCTTGAACCCATTGCATCACCATCGGGGCCTTTATGAGGGACAATTACTATATTTTCTGCCCGCGAAAGCTCAGCGGTGATCTCTAAAATATTCTGTTCAATCATAGATAAGGGTAAAGATACAATATATTAATACTTCGAAAATAAAGGAATCTCTATTTTTGCCTGACAACAAATCAACGAAAAATGAAAATATTATTGAGGCTTTCCATCTTCTTTTTTCTTCTTGCTTCCTGCGGAAGCCAGCAGGAAACTGCTAATGCAGAACTTCAGGATCCCGATTTCACCATCGCTTTCGGGAGTTGTAACAAGCAGGATGAGAAACAGCCGCTTTGGAGGCCAATTTTGAAAAACGAGCCCGATGTATTTGTGTGGGGTGGCGACAATATCTATGCTGATTCGAGGAATATGAAGGAAATTGAGGCCGGGTATAAAGAGCAGAAGAAAAACAAAAATTATCAAAAAATGCTCGCTTCGGTTGAAGTTATGGGCACCTGGGACGATCACGATTACGGGAAGAACGATGGCGGTGCTGCGTGGGAGTATAGGGATGAAAGTCAGCAGCTGTTTCTCGATTTTTTTAATGTACCGGAAGATTCTGAAAGAAGGGACAGAAGAGGTGTTTATGAGGCCCAGACCTTCAAAACCGAAGAGGGCAGCTTAAAGATCATCAGTTTAGATACCCGTTACTTCAGAACGCCATTAAAGAAAAGTGACGATCCAGATAAGAGGTATGAGCCTTCGGAAGGCGATATGCTTGGCGCCGAGCAATGGCAATGGCTGGAGCAGGAGCTTGTGAACAGTGAAGCCGATTTTAATGTGATTATGAGCAGTATCCAGGTGCTTTCAAAAGAACACGGCTTCGAGACCTGGGGTAATTTTCCGGATGAGGTGGAAAAACTAAAAAGCATTATCAGGTATTCCGGAGCAAAAAATGTGATCCTGCTAAGCGGAGACAGGCATATTTCAGAATTTTCAAAAACCGAAGTGGATGGGCTCGGGTATCCTTTGATCGATTTCACCTCCAGCGGTCTTACCCATGTATACGAGGAATTCAGCGGAGAGCCTAACCAGTACAGAGTAGGGAAAGTGGTTAATAAGATCAGCTTTGGTCTTCTTAAATTCGATTTTGACAAAGGTCTGGTGCTGATGGAAATGAGAGGAAAAAAGAACCGCTTGCTTCAGGAATACCGGCAGATATATCCATAAATAAAACATAAAGTTCTACAGGACTTGCTTTTGGAACGGATTTATTTATTTTTGCACAAAATTTAAAAAACACGAAATGGCAGGAAATAGAACTTTCACCATGATTAAGCCCGATGCTGTAGAAGCAGGGAACACCGGTGCAATTTTAGACCAGATTACCGCTTCAGGATTCAGAATTGTGGCGATGAAAATGACTCAAATGACCAAGGCTGATGCCGAGAACTTTTACGCTATCCACAAGGAGCGTCCGTTCTTTGGAGAATTGGTTGAGTTTATGACAAGAGGTCCTATAGTAGCGGCTATTCTTGAAAAAGACAATGCTGTTGAAGACTTCAGAACCCTTATTGGAGCTACTAATCCTGAAGATGCTGCTGAAGGAACCATCAGAAAGAAATATGCTACTTCTGTAGGAGAGAACGCCGTTCACGGAAGTGACAGCGACGAGAATGCAGAAATTGAAGGTGCTTTTCATTTCGCCGGAAGAGAAATGTTCTAAGCATTTTTTTCCATAGAAAACGAAAAAGCCACGCGACGCGTGGCTTTTTTTATGGCTTTTAGCGAAGTACCAGTTTGGTGATAAGTTCCCGCCCCAGTTCTTCGTTCAGCATTTTTACGATCTTTTCTTTCCCGTAGCTCAGTTCTTCCCTTAGTACCGAAGAGCTTAACTGTACATACAACACCGAGCCCTGAAGTTTTATGGCCGTGGTGTATTTTTCTATTGCGGGTCCCATCTGGCTGTTCCAGACATCGCGAACGTTTACCTTGTCAAGACCTTTCTGAAGTTTGTTGTGGTCTACAAACTCCTTGATCACTTCACTTAAACTTAACTCTTCATTATTCCTTCTTTTCATCTTTCGCGATTGTTATAGGACTGAATTTTTTATAACGGTAGATCATCCCGTCCCGGTTAATAATGCTCATCTCGTCTTTTCCTGCTGAAATTACCGTTTCTTTCCAGCTGTCGTAGGGAGTGGTGTAGTAAAGCCTCAGGCTGTCGTCTTCGATCCTGGCTTCAATTTCTTCAGTGCTTTCCGAAGTGGTGTAGGTGCCATCCAGTCTTGGTTTTACTTTTTTTCTAAAACCCTTGCTGTCTTTTATTTCGATATAGTCTACTACAGGATTTACCTTATACTCTTTTACGGAGTCTTCGGAAACTTCAACGCTTTCGATTTCCCAGTATCCCGAGATAAAGTTTAGCTGTTTCTCCGGATCCCTTTGGCTGCAAGAAGTAAGCAGTATAAGGGAGAACAGAATAAGGCTCTTTTTGATCACAGTTTGAATATTTTATAAGATTGGTTACTTTCTTTAACTACCTTTTCGGTCCTGTCGGCATGGGTGTCGCTTATAAAGATCTGCCCCAGTTCATTCGTGGCCACCAGGGCTACTATATGTGCCACCCTCTGCTCGTCAAGCTTGTCGAATATATCATCCAGCAACAGGATGGGGTTTACTTTACTAATTTCCTTAATAAAATCGAATTGAGCCAGTTTTAAGGCTACCAAAAAAGATTTTTGTTGGCCCTGGGATCCGAATTTCTTTATGGGATGGCCTTCTATCTCGAAGCTGAGGTCGTCTTTATGAGTTCCAACGCTGGTATATTGAAGGGCCATGTCTTTTTGCAGGTTTTCTTCAAGTAGTTCGGCAAGTGGCTTTTCAAAAAGCTGGCTTTTATAAGTGATATTGACCGGCTCCCTGTTGTTGGTGATATCACCATAGCGCTTATTGAAGATCGGGATGAATTCAGCTAAAAAAGCCTTTCGTTTTTCGAACAGACTCTGGCCGAGTTCACTCAGCTGCATATTGTAAACTTCAAGCGTATCCCGGTCAAAACTGTTATTGGCGGCAAAATACTTCAGCAGGGAATTCCTTTGCGCCACGATCTTGCCGTACTGGATAAGGTTGTTGAGGTAAACATTGTCGCTTTGGGAGATCACTCCGTCTATGAATTTTCTCCTGGTCTCACTGCCTTCAATGATGAGGTCGCGGTCTGCCGGGGAGATGATCACTGTTGGAATAAAACCAATATGTTCACTGAACTTTTCATAAGGCTTGTTGTTCCTTTTGATCACTTTCTTCTGGCCTCGTTTGGCACTGACAATGATGTGTTCTTCCTTTTTTTTCTTTTCGAAGGTTCCTTCAACTACAAAAAAATCAGACTCGTGGTTAATGTTCTGGCTGGTAATTGGGTTAAAATAGCTTTTTCCGAAAGCCAGGTGATAGATGCTGTCTAATACGTTGGTTTTGCCCACCCCGTTGTGGCCTACGAGACAGTTGATTTTTGAATCGAACTCGAAAGTAGCCGAATCAAGATTCTTGTAATGAAGTAATGAAAGCTGTTTTAAAAACATAAATGGCTGTCTTGCAGCTGTTTTTCGTAGGTTTGAGGTTTTCTCAGAAAGCATTGCGAATGACCCGAAAATATTGAAAAAATACAAATAAATTATCTTTTAATTTTGAATAAATATTATATTTTTGCGACGCATTAAACAGTTTTTATGGCAACGTACAAGAAAAGAGGATATAAACCATCCAATAAAGAAGAACAGCATAAAGTAGCTGAGGAAGAATCAACAACAGCTGAAGTTTTTAACACTCTTGATGAAGGTGCGGGGAGAACCGAAACCTGGGTTGCAGAGAACCAGAATTTGATCTACATCATTGTAGGGGTTGCGGTAGTAGTGGTATTAGGATATCTTGGATATGAACGTTTCATCCAGGAGCCTAATGAAGCTGAGGCAGCCAACGAGATGGCTCAGGCACAAAACTATTTTGATGCAGCGCTTAGATCTACAGGAACGCAAAGCGATTCGTTATATACTTTAGCTCTTAACGGGGGTGAAGGAAAATACGGTTTTGTTGATATCGCTGAGAACTACGGCAGTACCGATGCCGGGAACCTTGCAAAATACAATGCCGGTTTCGCATTCCTTAATACCGGAAAGTACCAGGAAGCAATAGATTACCTTGAAGATTTTGAAAGCGACGACGAAATTCTTGCTGCACTTGCAACAGGAGGTATAGGTGATGCTTTTATGCAGCTTGAGCAACCGGAAGAAGCATTAGATTATTATGTGAAGGCTGCTGAAATGCGTTCAAACTCTTTCACAGCTCCAAAATTCCTTTTGAAAGCGGCTATTACCGCTATCGAATTAGGGGAGGCTGATGATGCTGAAGAATACTTACTTAAAATTGAAAATGAATATCCTGATGCTCCCGAGGCCGAGCAGGTACCTGTGTACCTTGGTCAGGCTCAGGCAATGAATCAATAAATGGCAACCGAAGGTAACAATCTGTCGGATTACGATAAGTCAGCAATCCCAAACGCGGAGAAGTTCCGGTTTGGGATTGTTGTTGCTGAATGGAACGACAAGATCACCGAAGGTCTTTACAAAGGAGCACACGAAGCCCTTGTGGATAACGGGGTGGAAGAATCCAGAATTTTACGGTGGAATGTTCCGGGCAGCTTTGAGCTTGTTTACGGAGCAAAAAAGATGCTGGAGAGCTACGATATGCTTGACGCGGTCATCGTTATAGGAAGTGTGATCAAGGGAGAAACCAAACACTTCGATTTTGTTTGCGAAGGGGTGACCCAGGGGATCAAAGACCTGAACATCCAGTATGACACGCCTGTGATCTTTTGTGTGCTTACCGATAATAATATGCAGCAGGCCATAGACCGAAGCGGAGGTAAACACGGGAATAAAGGAACCGAAGCTGCCATCGCTGCCATCAAAATGGCACAACTTCGCCAGAACGCCGGCTTTTAAGCGGCATTCCTGTCTGAGACTTTTTTAAACTGTATTGAGCTGCCATTTTATTGCTGCGGCATTATTCTTGCGGTTAGTATTTAACGCTCACTTGCTTCGGTTTTTAGAAGCTTTTTGAGTAAATTTGACGTTCCATATAAAGCAGCATATTTTGAGAATCAATTTTTTTAAAGCCAAAAGGAATACCCGCTATAATTACACCCCGCGTTATTATAAGGGAAAAGACACGGGTAATCCTTACGAATTTGATTCCAAATTCCATAAATATAAAGATGCGACAAACTCCATAGATTTCGGTTCGCAATGGGCCACGGCAAGAAAAGACAGCCGTACCCGCGGAAACCGCGAGATCAACAAGCGGGTGCTCTTTATCATCATCATCCTGCTGCTTATTTTCTTATGGATTATCGATTTTGATTTGTCTATCTTCACGAATCCTCGTTAAATGAGTGATGTAATTCAACTTTTACCAGATCACGTAGCTAACCAGATTGCTGCCGGAGAGGTGGTACAGCGTCCTGCTTCGGTTATAAAGGAACTTCTTGAAAATGCCATCGATGCGAAGGCTGAACAGATCCAGGTGGTCATTAAAGACGCCGGGAAAACGCTTGTTCAGGTCGTAGATGATGGGGTGGGGATGAGCCTTACCGATGCCCGGATGAGCTTTGAGCGGCACGCTACCTCCAAGATAAAGGCCGCCGAAGATCTTTTCAGTTTAAAGACGAAAGGCTTCAGGGGAGAGGCACTGGCTTCCATCGCGGCGATCGCCCATGTAGAGCTCAAGACCCGCCCTGAAGATGAGGAGGTGGGCACGAGTATAAAAATAGAAGGCAGTGAGATCATCTCCCAGGATGCCTGTGTTGCTCCAAAAGGCACCTCGATCTCTGTAAAGAACCTTTTTTACAATATTCCGGCCCGCCGGAATTTTTTGAAGTCTGATAATGTGGAAACCCGGCATATCATTGATGAGTTTCAGCGGGTAGCCCTTGCGCATCCGCAAATCAGTTTTTCTTTATTTCATAACGGGAGTGAGCTTTTTCAGCTTCCAAAAACCAATCACAGGCAGCGAATTACCAATATTTTCGGCGGCAAGACCAACGAGAAACTGGTTCCTGTAGAGGAAGATACCGATATCCTGAAGATATCGGGCTTTGTTGGAAAGCCTGAATTTGCCAAGAAAAGCAGAGGAGAGCAGTTCTTCTTTGTGAACGATCGTTATATAAAGAGCCCTTATCTTAATCACGCCGTAAATGCGGCTTTTGAAGGTCTGCTAAAGGAAAAGACCTATCCGAGTTATTTTCTGTTCCTGCAGGTTGATCCCAAGAGTATAGATATCAATATACATCCTACTAAAACAGAGATTAAGTTTGACGATGAGCACGCGCTTTATGCAATGTTGCGCAGTGCCATTAAGCATAGCCTGGGGCAGTTTAACGTTGCTCCTGTGCTTGATTTTGAAAGGGACAGTAATCTGGACACCCCTTATGAGTATAAGAATAAGGAGGTGGAAACCCCGAAAATTGAGGTGGACCAGAATTTTAACCCTTTTCAAAGTGAAACCAACTCATACAGATCTGGTGCCTCTGCGACCTCTAGTTACAAAAAGGAATCGGCGGCCTGGGAAAGCCTGTATTCCGGGATGGATAATGAGCCTGAGGATCAGGGGGATCTGAAACAAATAGAATTCGAGAGCGAAGAGGTAACCGGCAGTCTTTTTCAGAATAAAGAGGAGGAATCCGAAAAATCGACCTTCCAGCTTCATAAAAAATATATAGTTAGTACCCTGAAGAGCGGGATCCTGGTAATAGACCAGCATCGCGCGCATACCCGCATTCTTTACGAGGAGTTGTTAAAGAACATCACCGTGACCGCGGCCGTGAGCCAGCAGTTGCTTTTTCCTTTAAAGCTTCAGTTCAATAAGCACGAGGTGGAAATGATTAAGGAGATCAAAGAATCTCTGGAACAAACCGGCTTTGTTTTTTCTGAACTGGAGGAAGACTCGGTTGAAATTACGGGAATTCCGACACTTATTTCTGAAAGTGAAGTGGGAATGCTTCTTGAGCGCCTGCTTTCAGATATGGAGCACAATATTCCCGATAATGGTTTCTCGCAGACCGACCTGCTGGCAAAATCGCTTGCAAACGGAATGGCGGTGAAATCGGGTACACTTTTGAACAATACAGAACAGCAACATATCGTTAACCGATTGTTTGCTTGTAAAGAACCAAGCTTGAGTCCGTCCAACAGATCGGTTTTCGTGACGCTTACGGTAGACGAACTCGACAAAAAATTTATGTAAATGGGAAGAATTACCGAGACCGTAAAGGTCCTTTTGGTTATTAATATCATCTTTTTTGTAGGCAGCCAGTTTTTAGGCGATTACGCCTATCAGCTTTTTTCCCTTTGGTTCTTTGAGAACGAAAATTTTCAGGCCTGGCAGGTCGTGACGCATATGTTTATGCACGGCGGCTTTATGCATATCCTGTTCAACATGTATGCACTGTGGGCTTTTGGTAGCCCTATAGAGCAAATGCTGGGGCAAAAGCGATTTCTTTTCTTCTATTTTTCAGCAGGACTAGGAGCCGCCGTGTTGCACAGCCTGGTAAATTTTTACACCTATGAATCGGGGATAAATGAGCTGCTGAATGCCGGGATGAGTATGAACGGGATCCAGGAACTCCTGCAAACAGGCCAGTACAATACAGCTATTCTTAATTCGGTTTCAAGGGATACCTTGCAGGATCTGTATATGAGCTTTAATACCCCTGCAGTTGGGGCTTCAGGAGCTATTTATGGAATTCTTGTCGCTTTTGGGATGATGTTCCCGAATGTTGAGCTATTTTTACTATTCGTACCTGTACCCGTAAAAGCTAAATATTTCATTCCGGGACTTATTCTTCTGGATCTGTTCTCGGGAGTGACCGGATATTCTATATTTGGAGGAGGTATTGCCCATTTTGCACACGTGGGAGGAGCTCTGTTTGGATTTATAATGATGTGGTACTGGAAGCGAAACCAGTTTAACCGATGGAATTAAATGAAGGCATCAGATAAAATAAGGTATAAGTTTCAAACCGCGACAGTGGTGGAGAAGCTCATTGGGATCAATGTGTTGGTATTTCTATTGTTCTTTCTCATAAGAACTATCGCCTTTTTGTTTCAGCTGCCTTCCGATTTTCTTTTACAATGGTTCGTTTTTCCTAAAGAACCCGGAGAATTTATTTTCAAACCCTGGTCCATAATAACCTATTCTTTTCTCCACAGCGGAATCTGGCATATTCTTTCTAATATGCTGATCCTGTATTTTTCGGGGAATTATTTCCTGACTTATTTTTCAGCTAAACGCCTGCTCAATTACTATTTTCTTGGTGCTATAGTAGGGGCTTTGGTCTATATGCTTAGCTATAACCTGTTTCCGGCATTCCAGGGAACGGGGAGATCCTATCTTCTTGGGGCTTCAGCAGGGGTTATGGCGGTTCTTGTTGGTATCGCCACCCAGATCCCTCATATGAGGGTACGGCTGGCCCTGATAGGGAGCCTTAAGTTCTGGTGGATCGCCGCATTTTTTGTTGCCCTGGATGTGATCCAGATCCCAATTAGCAATCCCGGAGGCCACCTGGCTCACCTGGGAGGTGCCATTCTTGGATATGCCTACACGACCCAGCTTCAAAAAGGGAACGATATAGGCGCCTGGTTCGGGGACCTGATGGATGGTTTTGTAGCTCTTTTTAAACCCACTGAAAAAAAGGCGAAAATGAAGACCGTTTACAGGAAGACCGGTAAAACAAAATCTTCTGGCAGTTCTTCTGTGAAAATGGACAAGGATGAAAAGCAGAAAAGGGTAGATGCCATTCTTGATAAAATAAGCAAAAGCGGTTATGATAGTCTGAGCAAAGCCGAAAAGGATTTTCTCTTTCAGGCCGGAAAAGATGATTAGATGAAGAAGCTGAATTTATTCGATAAATTTGTTTTTATTCTCAATTCTCTGGCAGCCGTCGCATTGCTGCTTTCATATTTACTGCCATTTGTACCTCCAAAAACATTTCCGTTGCTCTCTGTACTCAGCCTTGGTGTGCCGGTGCTTATCATCCTGAATGCAGTGTTCGGGCTTTACTGGCTAATTAAGCTTAAAAGACAGGTCTTGCTTTCTGTTCTGGTTTTGCTTCTGGGGTTTAACTATGTAACTTCGCTTTATAAGTTCTCCGATGCACGGGAAAGCCTTGGGGCTGCTGATGAATTGTCTGTAATGAGCTATAATGTGAGGATGTTCAATGCCTATGAGTGGAGTGATGACAAGGCTATTCCGTCTAAGATCACCGCTCTTATTAAGGAAAAGCAGCCCGATGTGCTGTGTGTGCAGGAATATTATGTAAGTGCCACCCAGCTTGCCGAGTATTATCCCTACAGTTATATCAAGCTGAAGGATGAAGGTTCGGAATTCGGCTCGGCTATATTCTCAAAGTTTCCGATCGTTGAAAAGTATTCTGTGAATTTCCCGCACGATGGAAATAACAATGCTATTTATGCCGATATTGTAAGGGAGAAAGATACGATCAGGGTTTTTAATGTTCATTTCCAGTCATTGAACATAAAGCCTCAGATAGACGAACTGCAAAAGGAAGACTCGAAGAAATTGCTGGGGCGTATTGGCCAGGGCTTCGGGATGCAGCAGGAACAGGCAAAAATGATGATGGAAGAAGTAAATGCAAGCCCTTACCGGACACTTGTAATTGGGGATTTTAATAATACAGCCTTCTCCTATATTTTTGATCAGGTTACCGAAGGAGATCAGTTTAACGATGCCTTTCTTGAAGCCGGCACCGGCTTCGGGCAAACCTTTAACCTTAATTACTTTCCTTTACGAATAGATTTTCTTCTGATAGACAAGAAGATCGATGTGAATTCCTATAAACGCTTTAAGGTAGATTACTCCGATCATTACCCGATAATGGCCAAACTTGGCTTATAATCCCGGAAATTCCTGGCTTTCCAAATAATCTAAAGTTGCAGGCCCCTGGTTAAACAGCAGGTCCAGAATACTCAGGTTAGAGATAAACCCGTGCTTGGGTTGGAATACCTGGGTATATTCCGAATTTTGATAATGATCTGCCTTGGCATTTACCAGCTTCCGGAGATCTGTGATACCTTCAGGCTTCAGGATAAATTCAGATGTTCTGCTTTCCTCTTTTTCAAGCTGCAGGGCATCTTTTATAAAATCATAGCAGGCATAGTTAAAATCCATTAAAAACCGGTATGACTTATGGTAGATTGGATGGAGTTCATCTTCATAGAACTCGAAAAAAGGAGAAGTCTGGTAAGAGGCTTTTAAGGCTCTCCAATGTTGCGTTTGCCAGTCGAATTCATTTTCGATCTGCACCTCCTTATATTTCTGGTGTTCTTTTTTACCTAATCCTAAGGCTGCCCTGTGCTTGATGGGAATATTCAGCAATAACTTCCCGTTGGAATCGTAGATGTACATCCGGTTCCTGTAGGTTTGCTTTTGGTAGTTGTCTTCATTTTCAAAGACTACTTCTTCGGCTTTTGAAAGGGCTACAAATTGAGAAACCGGCCCGAAATAAGCCGGATGCATCAGGATCTTCTCCATAGCTGGTTAAGCGTTTTTTCGGCGTTTTCTGAAATAATTAAAGGCGAAAATAATCACCAAAAGAATGAGGAAATAAGGCAGGTAAGATACAGGCTGGGCATCACCTTTAACAGTAGTGAACATTCTTTCCCATCTTATCTTATCAAATCCGCTGGCATTTGGGTCCAGGCTCATCCAGATGAACACTGGCTTTCCTACAATATGGTTTTCCGGTACGTAACCCCAATAGCGGCTGTCTTCACTGTTATGACGGTTATCTCCCATCATCCAGTAGTAATTCTGTTTGAACGTATAGGACTCAACAGGCAGTCCATTCAGAAGTACCTGCGTGCCACTAAGGCTCAGTTCGTTTTCCACTCCCATCTCACTGCCTTCATAGGTCTCAATGATCCTGCGGTAAAACGGCATACTTTCAGGAGTAAGTTTTACTGTTTCTCCTTCCTTCGGAATATGAACAGGGCCAAAATTATCGTTATTCCAAGGCATTTTTCCGGTGTTGGGAAAAATGGATTTACTGGTTCTTGTCGAGGTGTCTATAACCCTTTCTATGGATGCCACATTAGGATGGCTTTTCAGCTTCTTCAGGTTTTCCTCGCTTAAAGCCGGAATAAAAAAGGTGTTGTCTTCCTGCCTGTAGCCAAACCCGTCGGTGATTCCGTAGCGTTCAACTAAAAACCTTGGATTAAACCCCTGGCCTTTTGTCTTTCCTCGGTAAGAAAACTGAGGTTTCGCTCTGCCGGGGAGTACAAGAGGCTCATTGTTAACGTGAATTTTTCCATTAATGATCTGGAGAGAATCACCTGGCATTCCAACCGCACGCTTTACATAATTCGATTTTTTGTCTATGGGTTTAAAGTAATACTTCCCGTCTCCATATTGGTGGAAAGCATTCACTGTATCTACGGGCCAGTTGAAAACCACAATATCATTGCGCTCTACCTCCTCAAAGCCCGGTAATCTCATATAAGGGATCTGCGGCTTGTTGAGATAGGATTTTACCCCAAAAAACGGAATGGTATCGTGAACCATTGGAAAGGCTACAGCCGTCTCAGGCAGCCTGGCACCGTAATGGAATTTGCTTACAAAAAGATAATCTCCTACCAAAAGTGTTTTTTCCAGGGAGGAAGTAGGAATGGTAAAAGGCTGCATAAAGTAGGTGTGGACAATTGTAGCCGCAATCACCGCAAAAAGTATAGAATTCACCCACTCTCCGGTTGAGGTTCTCGGTTTTAAGGACCGGTCTTCAATATACTTAACATCTGTCGCGTAATTGATGTAATAAGTATAGAAGCCAAGAGTTACAAGAACCAGGAAAGTATCTGTAGAAGAATTTCTTCCGAAGCTCCTTATGGTTTCCACCCAGATAACCGGAAACATTACCAGGTTTACAATGGGTATAAAAAGCAGAATCACCCACCACCAGGGGCGGTTGATGATCTTCATAAGGAGTACTGCATTGTAAACAGGGATGGCCGCTTCCCAGGCTTTTCTACCGGCTTTAATGTATAATCTCCAGGTTCCTAAAAAGTGAATTAACTGAACCAGAAAAAAGAACAGAAACCATTGTGTAAATGTCATAATTTTATGCTTTGTACTGTATGAGTATTAGAAAGCTTTGTTTTGTTACTCTTCAGATGAATTTAAAATACCTGAAAGGGCATCTTTCATTGTAAAAACACCCTTTTTATCCTTAAGCCATTCGGCTGCGATCACAGCTCCCTTGGCAAATCCCTTTCTGGAATGTGCGGTGTGCATTATCTCAATATCGTCTATAGACGATTTATAAGAAACCGTATGTGTCCCGTGTACATCATCTATACGTTTGGCATAGATAGGGATCTCGTTTTTTTCGGGGTGGTCTAGCTGCCAGTCTTTTAATCTCGGGTTTTTGGCAATAATTTGCTGGGCGAGTGTAATTGCGGTTCCGCTTGGCGCATCCAGCTTTTTTGTGTGATGTATCTCCTCAATCTCTACCGAATATTCATCCAGGGATTTCATCATTGAGGCAAGTTTTTCATTCAGTTCAAAAAATACGTTTACTCCAATGCTGAAATTGGAGGCATAGATAAACCCGCAATTCCCCTGTTCTTTGCAGAGGTTTACCGCTTTTTCGTAATCGTTCAGCCAGCCTGTGGTTCCGCTTACCACCGGGATATTGTGCTTGAAACAGGTGGTGATATTCTTAAATGCCGCCTTGGGTACGCTAAAATCTATGGCAACATCAATTTCAGATTTATCCAGGTCGTAAGTATCTATGTCTTCAGATATTTTTAATACGATCTTGTGGCCTCTCTCAGTTGCAATCTCTTCAATCGCTCGCCCCATTCTTCCATAACCTAAAAGTGCAATTTTCATCTTCAGTCTTTTAATGCGTTGTTCTAAAATTTAAACTCGGTATTAGTACCGATTGCCCCAAACTGTCTAAAAACTATAATTTAAAGAAAGTCCGTATCTCGTCTTTCCGGCTAACCTGTCGTAATCCATTCTGGGTTTTAAGGACAGGTTTTCATTTACGTTAAACTGCTGTAAATGTGCATCTACGTTAGCATCAACGATGTTCAGAATATAAATTCCCGCGGTTACCAGCAAAGAGATCTCTTTGTTTCTTTGATAGAATTCCTGTGCCCTTATCAATCCGTCATCGGTAATCCTGCCCTGGAATTCATCCGGTTTTCCGGCCAATCTTGCCTTGTAAGCATCGCGGTAACGGTCGTATTCCTTGTCATTGTTAATGTAGAAATAAATACCCACTCCAAGACCGGCGTAGGCAATAGGGATTTTCCAGTACCTCCCGTTATAGGCCTGGCCAAGCCCGGGTAAGATGGCCGAATAGAATGCGGCTTTTGCCGGGGCCAGTGGATTATATGGTTTGTAATCTCTTTCTTTTGCAATGCTGTCCCGGGATACTTCTGTAGCCGTCGTGAGAGAATCTTCCTGACCGAAACAAGCAACAGAAATGAACAGGAACAAGCCTGTAAAGAAAAAAGATTTAATCTTCACCTTGAATTAGTTTTTTGATCCTGTTGAAATCTTCTTCTGAAGAAAAGGGGATAGTAAGCTTTCCGCTTCCTTTTTTGGAAACTTTTACATCTACTTTAGCTCCAAGGTATTCTGAAAATTCCTTGACCCCTTTTTTATATGTCTTAGGAACTGCCTGTTTTTTCTTCACGGGTTTTGAATCTTTCTCCCCATTCTGAAGCTCCCTTACCAGTTGCTCGGTTTCACGAACTGAAAGGGATTTCTGAAGTATCTTCTCGTAGATCTCAAGTTGCTGTCCCTGGTCATCTACGTTAATAAGTGCACGCCCGTGGCCCATACTCAGGAAGCCGTCCCGCATTCCTGTTTGAATGATCGGGTCCAGCTTAAGCAGTCTTAGGTAGTTTGCGATTGTGGAACGATTTTTCCCGACCCTGTCACTCAGTTGTTCCTGGGTAAGGCTGATCTCGTCTATAAGCCGTTGGTAGGAAAGTGAGATCTCTATAGGGTCCAGGTCCTGGCGCTGGATGTTTTCCACCAATGCCATTTCCAGAGATTCCTGGTCGTTGGCGATCCTGATGTAAGCGGGAATGGTTTCCAGGCCTACCAGTTTTGATGCGCGAAAACGGCGCTCTCCGGATACCAGTTGATATTTATTGAAGTCCAGCTTCCTTACGGTAATAGGCTGGATCACTCCTAATTCTTTTATGGATGAAGCTAATTCTTTAAGCGAATCTTCATTGAAACTCGTCCTTGGCTGGAAAGGATTCACTTCAATAGCCTCAAGGTCCAGCTCAACAATGTGACCTACCAGTTTATCGGCATTCTTATCTTCCGCAGATTGTATATCATTCTGCGGATCCTTCAGCAATGCTGAAAGTCCGCGTCCTAAAGCTTGTTTTTTGGTAGCCTTCGCCATCTTCTAAGAATTTTTCTTTATAATTTCATGTGCCAGACTCAAATAATTGCTGGCTCCTTTACTGGAAGCATCGTAATTGATGATGCTTTCACCATAACTCGGGGCTTCACTTAAACGTACATTTCGCTGGATGATTGTATCGAAGACCATTTCATCAAAATGCTTCTGAACCTCTTCCACCACCTGGTTGGAAAGCCTCAACCTGGAGTCGTACATCGTAAGCAGCAAGCCTTCGATATCGAGTTTCTGGTTGTGGATCTTCTGTACGCTTTTTATCGTGTTCAGAAGTTTACCCAAACCTTCAAGCGCGAAATATTCACACTGGATTGGGATGATCACTGAATCTGAAGCCGTAAGGGCGTTCAGGGTCAGCAGCCCGAGAGAAGGGGCACAGTCAATCAGGATATAATCATATTTATCTTTTAAAGGAAGCACTGCTTTCTGAAGCATATGCTCCCGCGATTCCTGATCTACAAGTTCAATCTCTATCGCAACCAGATCTATATGCGCCGGGATTATGTCCAGGTTAGGGGAGCTGGTTTCCATTATAGCCTCTTCGGGTTTAACCGAATGTTCCAGTAATTGATATGTTCCCAGTTCTACTTCTTCAACATCAATCCCAAGGCCTGAAGTGGCATTGGCCTGAGGGTCGGCATCAATCAAAAGCACCTTTTTTTCAAGTACACCCAGTGAAGCTGCAAGGTTTACAGAAGTAGTTGTTTTTCCAACACCTCCCTTTTGATTGGCAATAGCAATGATTTTACCCATTAAATGTCTGTGATTTTTGAAAGGTAAAAATACAATTTATTACAGGTTTAGAAAATCTATTTGTTAACAGTTTATTCAGAATTGTATCTTAAAAAATTGCGGTTGTTATTTTCCTTTCTGAGCTTTGATCATAGCCTCCAGCTGATCCCACATTTCTTCCGGAATTGCCTCAAGCAGATTGAATTGGCCGGCTCCTTTCAGCCATTCGCCACCGTCTATGGTGATCACTTCTCCGTTAATATAAGCTGAAAAATCTGAAACCAGATAGGCCGCAAGGTTTGCCAGTTCCTGGTGCTCTCCCACACGCTTAAGCGGCACCTTTTTTGAAAGGTCGAATTTTTCTTTCAGATCGCCCGGTAGCAGGCGGTCCCAGGCTCCTTTGGTCGGGAATGGTCCGGGAGCGATGGCATTGGAACGGATCCCGTATTTAGCCCATTCCACGGCAAGTGATCTGGTCATTGCCAGTACCCCGGCTTTGGCGGTTGCACTGGGTACCACATAGGCCGATCCCGTCCAGGCGTAAGTGGTCACGATATTAAGGATGGTCTTATCGGTTTCTTTCTTGTCGATCCAGTGTTTCCCGAAGGCGAGCGTACAGTTCTTACTTCCCTTAAGCACTATATCGATGATGGTGTCAAAGGCATTGGCGCTTAGCCTTTCGGTAGGAGAGATGAAGTTCCCGGCCGCATTGTTAAGAAGTATATCTATGCTTCCGAATTCTGAGATCACCTCGTCCCGCATTTTTTCAACCTGGTCATAATGCCTTACATCGCACTGCACTGCAAAACATTTTCCGCCTGTGGCTTCTTCAAGCTCCTTGGCGGTATTCTGAAGTTTCTCGATATTTCTTGAGGTAATGGCAACATTGGCTCCTATTTCAAGGAAATATTTGGTCATTGCCTTCCCCAGGCCGCTTCCGCCTCCAGTTACCACTATATTCTTACCTTCCAGGGCATCGTCACGAAGCATTTTCTTTGTAAAATCCATTTTCAATATTTTAAGTTGAAAGCTTCTTAAAAAGCTTTATTGGTTGTTTCAGTTTAATTCTTTCCAGCTGAAAAATTTATCTATTACAGCCTGGAACTTTTATTCTTCAATCAGTATCTCCAGAAGCTGAATGGCGGCATCGCTGATCTTGGTTCCGGGACCAAAGACGGCAACGGCTCCGGCATCGAATAAGTATTGATAGTCCTGGGATGGGATCACCCCGCCAACGATCACCATAATATCTTCACGCCCAAGTTTTTTCAGCTCTTCTATCACCTGCGGTACAAGGGTTTTGTGACCTGCAGCTAAGGAAGAGACACCAAGGATATGCACATCATTCTCAACGGCCTGTTTTGCTGCTTCCTGTGGGGTCTGGAAGAGCGGACCTATATCCACATCGAAACCAAGGTCGGCATAGCCGGTAGCCACCACCTTGGCACCACGGTCGTGCCCGTCCTGACCCATTTTGGCGATCATTATTCTTGGCCTCCGCCCGTCCTGTTCGGCGAACTTATCGGCCAGTTCTCTTGCTTTATTAAATGAGGAATTGTCTTTCATTTCTTTGGAATATACTCCGCTAAAGGATTGAACTTTTGCTTTATACCTGCCATAGACCTTTTCAAGAGCATCGCTGATCTCCCCTAAAGAAGCTCTTTCCCTGGCAGCATCTACAGCCAGGGCAAGAAGGTTGCCTTTTTCCTTTTCTGCAGCTTCGGTTAGCGCGGCCAGGGCTTTTTCAACCTTTTCGGTATTTCTTTCTGCCCTTATTTTCTTCAGCCTCTCTACCTGCTGTCTTCTAACGGTCTGGTTGTCTACTTCAAGCGTTACGAGCTCGTCTTCCTTCTCAAGCCGGTATTTGTTGGTTCCTACAATGATATCGGTCTCGCTGTCTATTCTTGCCTGCTTTTTGGCGGCGGCTTCCTCTATGCGTATTTTCGGGATGCCTTCCTCAATGGCCTTGGTCATCCCGCCTAGATCTTCAACTTCTTCAATGAGCTTCCAGGCTTTTTCGGCGATCTCGTCGGTGAGTTTTTCCACGTAATAACTACCGGCCCAGGGATCTACCGTTTTGGTGATCTTTGTTTCCTGCTGCAGGTGTAACTGGGTGTTCCTGGCGATCCTTGCAGAAAAGTCTGTTGGCAGGGCAATGGCCTCGTCTAGCGCATTGGTGTGTAGGCTCTGTGTTCCGCCGAAGGCTGCCGCGGCAGCTTCAATACAGGTTCTGGCCACGTTGTTGAAGGGATCCTGCTCGGTAAGGCTCCAGCCGCTGGTTTGCGAGTGGGTTCTTAAGCTTAGCGATTTCGGGTTTTGTGGGTTGAACTGTTTCACCAGTTTAGCCCAGAGCATTCTCGCGGCCCTCATCTTGGCGACCTCCATAAAATGGTTCATTCCAATGGCCCAGAAGAAGGATAGTCTTGGTGCGAAACTGTCGATATCCATTCCGGCTTTTAAGCCTTCCCGAATGTATTCCAGGCCGTCGGCAAGGGTATACGCCAGCTCGATATCGCAGGTGGCGCCTGCTTCCTGCATATGATATCCCGAAATACTGATGCTGTTGAATTTCGGCATATTCTGGGAAGTGTATTCGAATATGTCTGAAATGATCTTCATCGACGGAGTAGGAGGGTAGATGTAGGTGTTACGTACCATAAACTCCTTCAGGATGTCATTCTGAATGGTTCCTGAAAGTTTTTCAGGTGAAACGCCCTGTTCTTCCGCGGCTACTATATAAAAGGCCATTATGGGAAGAACGGCTCCGTTCATCGTCATAGAAACCGACATTTTATCCAGTGGGATCTGGTCGAAGAGGATCTTCATATCCTCAACCGAATCTATGGCCACCCCGGCTTTCCCGACATCACCAACCACTCTTTCGTGATCACTGTCATAACCCCTGTGGGTGGGAAGGTCAAAAGCTACCGAAAGTCCTTTCTGGCCTGCCGCCAGGTTCCTTCGGTAAAAAGCATTGCTTTCTTCCGCAGTGGAAAATCCGGCGTATTGCCTTATGGTCCAGGGACGGCTCACATACATCGTGCTGTAAGGTCCGCGAAGGTATGGCGGGATCCCGGCTGCGAAATTGAGGTGTTTCAGGTCTTTTATGTCCTCCCTGAAATAGGAAGGTTTCAGGTCTATTTCTTCGGGAGTTTCGAACAGTTTTCCTTCGCCCTCCTTATAGCGGGAGCCAAGTTCAGGTTCGGAAAGTTTTATATGTTGAAGATCTTTTCTTTGCATTTTTTTCGCTTTAAGTTTAACCGGCCTTTTCCTGTTTAAGTCTTTCCTGTTCGAGGTTTTCGCTTAAACGTCTTTCGAGGACAGGTTCAATTAAAGTTTTTCTGGGATCTTTTTTGAGGAACGGATAGAGCTCTATCTCATTTTCCATCTTATCCTGCGGATTCTCAAATTTGTTGGTGCCTATAAGTACAAGTTCTCCTTTGTCGAAAAGCTCCTGTTCCCTGGTTGCACTCTCCTTGATCTTATGCTGGATCACGCCGGCTTTCAGTTGTTTCATAAAACCTCCGCCTTTTTCGATCTCCTTGAAGATGTCCAGAGCCATTTCAGCGAACTGTTTGGTAAGGCTTTCAATATAATAAGCGCCTTCAGCGGCATTGGCAACCTTATCGAGATAGGCTTCATTCTTCATTACCAGTAACTGGTTGCGGGCTATCCTGTCACCAAATTCGTTATTCTTATGATAGAAAGAATCATAAGGAATATTGTAAATAGCGTCGGCACCGCCAAGGATTGCGCTCATACTCTCGGTAGTGGTGCGCAGTAAGTTCACGTTGTAATCGTAAAGCGTTTTGTTTCGCTTTGTTGGCTGTGCAAGGATATGACAGGTTTCCGGCAGCTGGTACTCTTTAGCTAAAGTTGAATACAACCAGCGAAGCGCCCTGATCTTGGCGATCTCAAAGAAATAATTAGGACCCGAGGCGATCAGGAACTGCGGAAGAAAATCATTTTTCCAGTCGGTATTCTTAAAACTGTCGAAATGATTCAGGTATTCGTTCACGTGCGCCAATGAATAAGCCAGTTGCTGCGGAATATTAGCTCCCGCATTCTGGTATAGACGGGCATCTACACTAATAACCGACTGAAATCTGCCGGAATTCTGAACGATCTCTTCCAGAAGCTCGTGGTCTTTTTCCAAATTATGGAACCAGTTTCCCGTTCGTGCCAGGTTTCCGATAATATCGGTATGCAGATAGAATTTCGTGTTTTCCCCTTCCAGGTAAGTGCGCAAACGTTTGAAATAATCTGCAGATAAAAATTCCAATCGCAGGTAAATTGCAGTGTTTTCAAGATCCAGGCCTGCAAACAGGGTTTCGGGGGAAACATCTTCTGAAGGAATGATGAACCAAAGACTTTCGGCTCCTTTTTCAAGGACGCGTTTTGCCTTTTCATTGCTCTTTTCAACAGAGGCTACATATATTTTCTCGCAGATGCTCCAGTTCTTCGGGGAAGGCGTTTTTACCGGTTCCTCAATATCTTCTGCATTATAAAAGGGCTTCACGTCTATACCGTCGAGTGACCTATAGACCAGTTTTTCGTTATAATCGGCACCCTTCAGATCGAACTGTATCTTTTGCTTCCATTGTTTTGCAGAAACTTCTTCAAATTCCTGAAATAATGACTCCTTCATTCTTAGTTGGTTTTAATGAAAGTTGAGTCCCGGAAGAGGTTTAATCAATGCTGTCGTATTCTATAATATAGATATCCTCTTCGGGCCGTTTCATATAATATTTTTGGCGGGCGAATTTTTCAAGCTCCACCGAATCCTTAAGCTGCTTAATGATAGCCTTATCCTTAGAAATTTCTTTCTGGTAATACTTTTTATTGTCCTGAAGCTCGTTGATCTCCTCGTTCAGTTCGTGGTGTATGAACCAGGAATTGCTGTCCAGAAAGATCATCCAGCCGGCAAATATCAGGCTCAATAAGACATACTTATTGCTGAAAAATCTAAACCAGGCTTTTTTACGCAGCTCTTTTAATTTCATACCGGCTAAAGATACAAAATTAGCTTAAGCGATCTTTGATAATGGTCTGAACAATATCAACAGCCACGGTATTGTAGCGGTTGGTAGGGATGATGATATCGGCAAATTCTTTGGTGGGTTCAATAAACTGCTGATGCATAGGCTTCAGGGTGGTCTGATAGCGCCACAGCACCTCGTCCAGGTCCCGGCCGCGTTCAGCGATATCCCTTTTCAGTCTTCTTATCAGCCTTTCATCACTATCGGCGTGAACATAGATCTTAATATCGAACATTTCTCTTATCTCGGGATGGGTTAGGATAAGGATGCCTTCAACGATAACCACTTTTCTTGGTTCGATCTCTAAAGTCTCGGCTGTACGGTTGTGTTCTTTAAAGGAATATACCGGCTGCTGGATGTTGTTCCCTGCTTTAAGTTCCTTTAAATGGGAAACCAGCAGGTCAAAATCTATGGATTTAGGATGGTCAAAATTGATCTTTTTCCGGTCTTCAAAACTAAGGTGACTGGTGTCCTGATAGTAGGAATCCTGTGAGATCACGTCTACTTCTTCATTCTTCAGTTCGTCAATAATCTGGTTCACCACGGTGGTTTTACCGCTTCCCGTGCCCCCGGCAATTCCAATAATAAGCATAGAAAAAAATTTGGGGCAAATTTAACCATTTGCCCCAAAAAATAAATTATTCTTTCTCTTTTATATTCGCTACCTCCTGCGGGGTGACCATATCGGTAAGTTCGTTGCCCCAGGAACTCATCACATAGTTCATTACATCGGCAACCTGTTGGTCATCGAGGCCCATAGGTGTCATCAGGTTATTATACTTCTTGCCATTCACAACAATATCTCCTTCCAGTCCGTACTTTACGGCTCTTATGCTTTCTTTTCTTTTTTCGGTTAACCAGTCAGATCCTGCAAGGGGAGGATAGGTGCCGGGAATACCTTTCCCGCCGGGTAAATGACAGGCCGCGCAAAGCTTGGAATATATCTTTTTTCCTTCAGCTATGCTTTTTTCCTGAGGAGACTGAACCTCTTGTTGGGTTACGGGGGCTGGTTTTTCTTCAGCTTTTCTTTCTTTCTTATCAGATTTACAGCCGATAATGATTACCAGCAGTACCAGGCTTAGGAGTTTTTTCATAGTTTTAATTATCGCTTTGGAAGTAGTTTTACGATTCCGGTTCCTTCAACCGCTGCGTATATAAAGCCATCCGGGCCTTGTCTGACATCTCTCAGTCTTCCGATACCTGTCAGTAATTTTTCCCTTGCAGTTACCGTCTTCCCATCCAGTGTAAGATGCTCCAGATAGGTGAATTTTAGTGAACCAACCAGTAGGTCACCTTTCAGTTCAGGATACTTATCTGAAGTAACATAGGCGAATCCGCTCGGGGCTATAGAAGGCAGCCAGTAATAGATAGGAGACTCGAATTCCGGTCTCGAAGTTTCATCTGTAATAGGAGTTCCGCTGTAATTCTCTCCGTAAGTTACAACGGGCCAGCCATAGTTAGCTCCTTTTTTAACCACATTTATTTCATCCCCGCCTTTAGGACCGTGTTCGTGTACCCAAACCTCGCCGGTTTCAGGGTTTAATAACATTCCTTGAGGATTACGATGCCCGTAGGAGTAGATCGCTTCCACGGCATTCTCTTTTCCAACAAACGGATTGTCCGAGGGGATGCTTCCATCGTCATTCAGGCGATAAACCTTCCCGTTATCACGCGTGATATCCTGCGGATTTACATCGCGCGCACCTCTGTCTCCGGCACTGAAATATAAATAACCCTGTTTATCGAAAACTATACGGGATCCGAAATGTTGTCCTTTGGTGGTATTAGGAGTAGCTTTATAAAGCACTTCTTTATCGGTAAGCTGATTATTATTTAGTTTGGCTCTTATAAGACTGGTGTTTCCGCCTTCGCCTTCACCTTCGGTAGAAGCATAAGTAAAATAGATCCAACCATTATTTTCGTAGTCCGGATGAAGTACTACATCAAGGAATCCGCCCTGCCCGTGGTTATACACTGACGGTGCCCCGGAAACCTGCTGTTTTTGTCCGTTTATAAAGTGAATCAGCTCTCCGCTTTTTTCGGTAATGAGCATACTTCCGTCGGGTAAAAATGTAAATCCCCAAGGAATCTGAAGTCCCGAAACAACAACTTCGTGTTTGTATTCGGCTTTGGTAAGTTCAGATTCAGGAATGGTCACCGGAGTGGTTTGACTAACCTGGGTACTGTCTTTTACAACTGCGGCCTGTTCTTCGGTTTTCTCTTTGCCATTTTCGCCACAGGCTGAAAGAAAAATTGCTACACTAACTCCAAGTAAAATACGTTTCATACTGGTAATGAATTTAATAGGTTCAGGGCTTTTTCAAGGCCAAATAATTAGAACGAACTAAGATATAAAAAATATGTGCTTCTGCTATTGCAGACTGAAGACTTTTGCTATATTTGCACCCGCTAACGCGTTAAAGATAACTATTCGGGGTGTAGCGTAGCCCGGTTATCGCGCCTGCTTTGGGAGCAGGAGGCCGCAGGTTCGAATCCTGCCACCCCGACAGAATACAAGCCTTACACGAAAGTGTGAGGCTTTTTTTGTGGTGCCAATATCCAAGATTGGCGCTCATACCTTCCCGGAAGCTCGAAATACTACCAGGAATGCTTTAAATTACCTTTTTAAATGTATTTTATGACTGCTTTCAGGTTTCTATCTTAGCATCGTCAACCAAATGATTTCTTGTAATTGGTTTGGATTTATAAGGAAGTGGGGGTGGGGCCTAACTTCTGGAATGTTATGTTGGGGCATAAAACATTAATATAGGTCCGGTTTCGAGTATGCAGGAAATGTTTGACATAAATGCCTTCAGGATTTTCCTGGGGGCTTTTTTTATTTCCTGTTTTTCCGCGCCAAGAATTGAAAACGGCATTACATGTTCTTCGGGCTTTTTATAATTCCTATATTTACCACCCTAAATTCCGGATTTGATGCAAAAGGATCTCAAAAAAATATCAGATTACTGGCAGGAGATGTATTCCCGTCAGGTAAAAGAGTATCGGCCTTTTGAAATCTCTGAAGATTTTAAAAAATTCGCATCCATTTTCGCTCTGGGTAACTCCTATTTCTATATCGTGAATCTTCACAATTTTGAACTGGAATATATTTCAGAATCGGTGAAGAGGTTTGTGAATAAGGATATAACGGATATTGATATCAAAGACCTGCTGAAATCTGTAATCCCGGAAGAACTTGAGATCATCAATTACAAAAGCAGGGTTATCAGTGATTTCTACACCAATTTTCTTGATAAGGAAGAGGTGCTTAGCTATAAAAATATGTTCTCTTATCGTATGAAAGATCCGGGCGGACAGATAAGAACGATGTTATATCAGGCCTTTCCTTTAAGCGTTTTAGAAAATGGTACACCGGAACATGTTTTTTGTATTCAGACAGATGTTTCCCACCTTAAAGTGACGAGCACCAATACCGTTTCCTTTATTCATATGAATGGTGGGGAGTCCTACCTTAATGTTGATATTTCCAGTGGTGAATTTGATCCTAAAACCAATGAAGAGGATGGTAATGATTTTTCAGAGCTTCTTACAACGCGGGAAAAAGAAATAGTAATGAGATTATCGAGAGGCTTAAACGCGGAACAGATCGCGGAAGAATTAAACCTTTCTCCGCATACCATTAAAACCCACAGAAGGAATATCCTGGAAAAAAGCGGTTGCACAAATACTACTGAAGTAGTAGCGAAGTGCCTTATTAATGGGATAATTTCTCCCTGAGTTATAACCAGAATGGAAATAATTGTATAAGAAAAAAGACTTTTTTGAGGTAATTCCTCAACAATTGCAATGGAGTTGCAAGAACTCTAAACTATATTTGCATAGTGAAATTTTTGGCAGCCATATTATCCATTTATTTTCTTGGGCTAACTTTTATGCCTTGTGAAGACTCAATAAATATTGAAACTGATACTGCCGAATTTCATAAAGTAGATACTTCTGGCCATAATACTTCCCACACAGATGATTGTAGTCCCTTTTGCCAGTGTCACTGTTGTCATGTGCATTATACCAATTTGGAGAATACCCAGCAGGAATTAATAGGTCTGGAAATATCCAAAGCACTTCCCGAAAAAAGCGATGAGCTTGGGGAAGGTATTCCAAGATCTTTCTTTCAGCCTCCCCGGGTTTAATTCAGTTTATAACACAAGTATGTCCTGGCGCCACTAATCGTTGGGATTAAATTCTATTTACACTGAATTAAACATTTCTTTATGATTAATAAAATCATTGATTTTTCAATCAATAATAAATTTATCGTTGGCCTGCTCACGGTGGTCCTCATAGGAGTCGGGATCTGGAGTATGACAGAAGTGCCGGTGGATGCGCAACCCGATATCACCAATAACCAGGTGCAGGTGATCACCCAGGCACCTAACCTTGGGACCGAAGATATTGAACAGTTTGTTACATATCCCGTTGAGATCTCTATGGGGAATCTTCCAGGAGTAAAAGAGATACGTTCCATTTCGCGCTTTGGTCTTTCTGTTGTGACCATTGTGTTTGAAGATGATATGGGGACATATCTTCCCCGCCAACTGGTAGCCGAAAAGCTCAACGAGGTAAAAGAGGAAATCCCTGAAGGTTTCGGACAGCCCTCTATGGGGCCAATCTCTACAGGGCTCGGCGAAATCTACCAATACACTCTGGAAGTTGAGGAAGCCTATAAAGATGAATATACACCTACTCAATTAAGGACCATTCAGGACTGGATAGTGCGCAGGCAAATGGCAATGGTGCCGGGAGTGGTTGAAGTGAACGGAGTTGGAGGCAAGATCAAACAATATGAAGTAGCAGTAGACCCCAATGAGTTAAGGGCTATAGGCTTAAGCATTTCCGATGTATTTTCAGCCCTGGAGATGAACAACCAGAATACCGGAGGCGCGTATATCCAGAAGAACCATCAGGCAAATTTTATTCGGGGCGAAGGCCTGGCGCGAAGCGTGGAAGACCTGGAAAAAATTGTGGTCAGCAATTCTAATGGAATCCCTATCACCATTGGAGATGTTGCTGAAGTAAGGATAGGGAACGCGGTAAGATATGGTGCCCTTACCAAAAATGGCGAAGGTGAAACCGTAGGCGGAATGGTGATGATGCTGAAAGGAGCAAATTCCAATAACGTTATAGAAAAAGTTAAGGATCGCATTGATCAGATCCAGAAATCACTGCCCGAAGGAGTAAGCATAAGGCCATTTTTAGACAGGAGTGAACTTATTGCGAATACAACTTCTACCGTAAAAGGAAATCTGCTGGAAGGCGGACTAATCGTGATTTTTGTACTGGTGATGTTGCTTGGGAACTGGCGCGGCGGCCTTATCGTGGCATCTACCATTCCTTTATCCCTGCTGTTTGCCTTTATTATGATGAACATTTTTGATGTCTGGGCAAACCTGATGAGCCTTGGTGCCATCGACTTCGGGATAATCGTAGACGGGGCAGTGATCATCGTAGAAAGTACGGTCTTTATCCTGCACCGGAAAATGTCTGGCAGGCGAAAACTGGATCAGCGCGAAAAGGACCAGATTGCGGCTTCCTCTTCAAAGAAGATGATGAATTCAGCGTTTTTTGGTCAGCTGATCATCCTGATCGTTTTTCTTCCGCTATTAGCCCTGGAAGGGGTTGAAGGGAAGATGTTCAAGCCAATGGCACTGACATTTATTTTTGCGATGCTGGGGGCGATGATCCTTTGTCTCACCTATGTTCCGATGATATCATCTTTGTTTTTGAAGGAAAGCCAAAAGATCAAGACTTCCTGGGGAGATAAGTTCATTGGATGGCTTCAGAGAAAGTATGATCCTCTTCTGAAAAGATCCCTGAGCAAAGGCAAGATGATTTTAGGGCTGGCAATTGGCCTTTTTACCGTAGCGGTTTTTCTTTTTACCAGGATGGGAGGTGAATTCATACCCCAGCTTGATGAGGGCGATATTGCTTTCCACGTGATCCTGGAGCCCGGAAGTTCGCTTGATGAAGGTATTCAGACTTCTACAAGAATCGAAAAAATGTTGCTTGCGGAATTCCCGGAAATCGAACAGGTGGTGACAAGATTCGGTGTTTCTGATGTCCCGACAGATCCTATGCCTATGGATATTGGAGACAGTTTCATTATTTTAAAAGATAGATCGGAATGGACTTCAGCAGAAACCAAGGATGAATTAATTGCCAGGATTAAAGAGACCATTAGCATAATTCCCGGGGTGAGCTATGAGTTTACCCAGCCTGTGGAGATGCGTTTCAATGAGTTGCTAACAGGAGTACGGGAAGATATTGCAGTGAAACTATATGGCGAAGACCTGGAACTGCTTGCTGCAAAAGCGCAGGAAATGGGAGGTCTTATCCGGAATATTGAAGGGGTGGCCGATATGAAAGTGGAGGCCACAGCCGGACTACCACAGATTACCGTAGATTATAACCGGAATAAGATCGCGCAATACGGATTACAGATCGAAGAACTTAACTCTCAGATACAATCGGCCTTTGCAGGTGGTAAAGCCGGGGTGATCTTTGAAGGGGAGAAAAGATTTGATCTTGTAGTTCGCCTCCAGCCCGAAGATCGTACCGGGATAGAAAATGTTCAGAATCTTTATATAAGTATACCTTCGGGGGACCAGGTGCCGCTAAAGGAGGTAGCCAACATCAGCTATCAGTCGGGGCCTATGCAAATTAGCCGGGATAATACCAATAGGCGTACTTATGTAGGGGTGAATATCAGAAACCGGGATGTAAAATCGGTGGTTGAGGATATTCAGCAAAAACTGGATGCAGAACTTAGCCTGCCACCGGGCTATTACATACGGTATGGCGGAGCATTTGAAAATTTTGAAAGGGCAAGAAAACGGCTGCAGATTGTAGTTCCTATAGCCCTGCTGCTCATTTTTATCCTTATCTATTTTGCCTTAAAATCCTTCAAGCAAACCACGATGATCTATATGGCCATTCCTCTAGCCGCCATCGGCGGAGTTTACTCCCTTTGGTTACGCGGAATGCCTTTCAGTATTTCTGCCGGAGTAGGGTTCATAGTCCTGTTTGGTGTAGCAGTGCTTAACGGGCTGGTCCTTATCAGTAGTTTTAATGAACTGAAAGCAGAAGGAGTGAGCGACATAGATAAAAGGATAGGCCTGGGGACCAAAAGAAGGATAAGGCCAATTCTGTTAACCGCCCTTACCGATGTGCTGGGATTCCTGCCTATGGCGATCTCCAATTCGGCCGGAGCCGAAGTGCAACGTCCATTGGCTACGGTTGTAATCGGCGGGCTTATTACTTCAACTTTATTAACCCTGTTCATCCTGCCAATTCTATACCGATGGGCAGAGAATAAAAGATCAAAGTTCAAAATGAATAAACAGGTACTTGCCAGTCTTGTCTTCCTGATAGGCTTAGGTTCTTTAAACAGTCTTAAGGCCCAGGAAGTCAGCAAGCCGGCTCAAACAATAAGCAAGGACCGGGCTGTTGCCCTGGCTCTTGAGAATTATCCTTTATTAAAGAAAGAGAAGCTTAAGCTTGAGAGGGAAAGAGCCAGGAGACAGGAAGTCTGGGACTTTGGGAAAACCGGGGTTTTTACCAGTGGAGAAGAAATTGGGGATACAGGCGGAATCTATACCAGGATCGGTTTCCAGCAACAGGAAATAGATCTGCTCGGGATTCCGTCAAAAAGCAACCTACATAGGAAGCAAGTTGCACTGGCTTCGGTGTCTTATGAGATGTCTGAACTGGAAGTTAGCAGAGAGGTAAAGAAGGCCTGGGGGAAAGCCTATGCGGCTAAAAGAAAGTTGCTGCTTTACCGCCAACTGGACTCTCTATATAAGCGTCTTGACAAAGCAGTTTCCCTGAGGTTTGAAACCGAAGCGATCTCCAGACTCCAAATGTTGGCCGCTAAAAACCGGATCCGGGAAATTTCGATAGAAAAAGGCCAGGTTGTCAATGACTATAAGATAGCCCTTCAGCAACTCAATTTATGGTTGGGAGAAGAGGAATTTGATGTTCCTGAGCAAACGGAGACTCCATTGATCTCTGAAGCCGAATTTTCTTTAGCTCCTGTACAGGAGCATCCTGTATTAGAGATTTCCAAAAAGAAGCTTGATGTAGCCGAAGCCAGGTTAAAAGCTGAAAAAGCAGACTTTTTACCAAAATTCAATCTTCAGTATGGCGTACAGGAGGTAAACGGTGCCGACGGGTTTTATAATTACCAGGCAGGGATCTCGATCCCCATACTTTCAGGAAAGGAATATGCCGATGCGAAAGTGGCCAGGATCGAGGGGCAAATGGCTGAAGAAGAATTGCGCTTCCGGGAACAACAGTTTTCTTCGGTATACCAAAGCACTCTCCAACAATATAAAAAATGGAAATCTTCCTGGGAGTTTTACCGGGATGAGGTGCTTCCACTATTAAAGGAACACCGGCGCGGTACTTTGCTCGCATTTAATGAAGGAGCCATAGATTACGCAGAAATGATCCAAAACCTGGATCATTCGGTTCAATCAGAAATCAAAGCCATAGAGGCCTACAAGAATTATCAGTTTGCCCTGGCAGAAATTGAATTTTACTTAAACAGAGAATAAGATTATGAGAGTTATAAAGCTATTAATGATAAGTTTTTTCTTTTTTATCGCGGCCTGCGGAGAAAGCAAGAAAGAATCCGGTGATAAACCGGCTGAAAAAAAGACTTCTGAAAGCACTCCTACCGAAGTGATGCTTAGCGCCCAGCAGTTTGAAGCCCTGGGGATGAAGGTAGATACACTTTCTACGAGAATGATGAGTGGCTTTGTGGAAGCCAACGGGCATCTGGAAGTGCCGCCACAAAGTGAGGCCACGGTTACCCCCGTAATAGGAGGTAATGTAAGTTCTATCAGGGTGATAGAGGGGGATGTAGTGAAAAGAGGAGCCGTATTGGCCTATATCAGCCACCCCGATATTATTAAGGTACAGACAGATTATATCAATACTGCCAATCGCCTTAATTTCCTTGAGAAAGATTATGCCCGACAGAAAAAACTTTACGAAGAAGGCGTGGGCTCTGGAGAAAGTTTCCAGAAAGCAGAATCTGAACTGCAAAGTGCCAGAGGTCATTTAAAGGGAATGAAGGCTCAGCTGAGGCAGCTGAATTTAAATGCTGAAAACATTGAAAAAGGTAATATTCAGCAGCAAATTCCGGTAATAAGTCCCATAGATGGTGCAATACAGGCGGTCAATATCAAAACCGGTCAGTTTGTCCAGTCTCAGGCGAATATGTTCGAGATCATCAACACAGAAGATGTACATATAGATCTGATGGTTTTTGAGAAGGATGTGCCAAAAGTGGAGGAAGGCCAAATGGTCTATTTTAATATTTCTTCAGAACCAGGTAAAGAAATGACGGCCAGGATCCTTTCGATTAGCAAGAATTTTGAGAGGGATCCAAAAGCGCTTCACGTACACGCCGAAATTGAGAACAGGGAGGGGAATCTTGTGCCCGGGATGTATGTGAGAGGAAGAATTGCCCTGGAAGATAGCCAGGTGAAGGCTTTTCCCCAATCGGCCATTGCTAAAAAAGCAGACAAGCTATTTGTCTTTTCAGCAGAAAAAGAAGGGGAGGACTGGAGCTTTAAGCCGATAGAAATTATAGCTGGAGCCAGCCAGGAGGAATGGACAGCGGTTAGGTTCCTTAAAGAGGTGCCTTCAGACACAGAGTTCGCCTTTAATAATGCTTACTATTTGATGGCAGAAATGAACAAGGGCCAGGGAGGTGGCCATCACCATTAATTGCCATAAAACCCTAAAAAAACAGGCCTGAAGTTTACTTCAGGCCTGTTTTTTTAGCTATCGGTTTAAATAATTAAAAGCCTGCTGCACTGTCATCACCCCTTCGGTCTGCACCACCTTCCAGTTTTCCATCAGGCAGGCGCAGGATGGCATCTACCTTTCCTATAATTCTTGAATTCGATTCATTAATATTATACCGTTTATCCTTTAATTCCTGCAGCAATTCAGCGTCAAAAGCTTTTGGCTCAAACAGGATCTCATCCGGCAGCCATTGATGGTGAAATCTTGGAGCATTAACCGCTTCCTGCATCGTCATATCAAATTCAGATACATTCAGGATTGTTTGTAATACCGAGGTGATAATGGTCGATCCTCCCGGGGAACCCAGGGTCATATAGAGTTTATCGCCCTTTTCAACAATTGTTGGCGTCATAGAACTCAGCATTTTCTTTCCGGGTTCAATAGAATTCGCTTCGGCACCAATAAGGCCAAACATATTGGGGAAACCTGGTTTTATACTGAAGTCGTTCATTTCATTATTAAGGAAAAACCCGAGTTCGTCTACATAGAGTTTCGATCCGTAGGCTCCATTTAGGGTTGTTGTGGCTGCAATAGCGTTGCCAAACTGGTCTACAATAGAATAGTGGGTAGTTTCATTGCTTTCATACCCCGCAATTTCGCCGTGTTCAAGAGAAGAGGAAGGTGTTGCCTTATCGAAGCTGAAAGAATCCATACGGCCGTTCAAATAGGAGTCACTGAGCAGCGTATCTGTAGGAATGTTCACATAGTCAGGATCCCCGAGATAGAAACTTCTGTCGGCATAGGCACGACGTTCAGCTTCGGTTAAAACCTGTATGGTCTTCAACGAGTTATGACCGTAGTCTTTCAGGGGGTAAGGTTCTGCCATTTTCAGGATCTGGCCTAACACGATTCCACCACTTGAAGGTGGGGGCATAGAGATGATATCCAGGTCTTTATATTCAACCTTTATGGGATCTCTCCAGAAGGTTTTATATTGGGCCAGGTCTTCCATACTTATTATTCCGCCTTTTTCACTTAGGTAATCAACAAGCATTTTCCCGGTTTCACCCTGATAGAATTCTTTTCTTCCGTTTTCGGCAATGCGCTGAAGGGTGCGGGCAAGTGCAATATTTTTTATGGTATCTCCTGCTTTAAACTCCTTGGCGAAAAGGATATCCTTATTATTGGCCTTTATGATCTTTTCCCGGTATTTTGCTAAGGTTTCGGCCTGTTTTTTGGTAACCACAACTCCCCGATTTGCCAGGGCTATAACCGGTTGCAGGATCTCCTTCATAGGCAGGCTCCCGAATTTTTCGTGAACCGCGAAAATTCCGGCTACCGTTCCCGGAACGCCTACGGCCATAGCTCCGAAAGTACTTTTGTCAGGAATCACATTGCCCTCTTCATCAAGGTACATATCCTTACTGGCCTTCAGTGGTGCTTTCTCTCTGTAATCCAGGCTTCCCGATTCGCCGTCAGACTTGCGGTAGACCATAAATCCGCCACCACCAAGATTTCCGGCAAAGGGGTAGGATACTGCAAGAGACATTTCAGTCGCCACCATAGCATCGAAGGCATTGCCTCCTTTTTTGAGAATGGACAGGCCTATTTGAGAGGCTTCTTCACGAGCCGAAACCACCATCGCTTTTTGAGCGATCAGGCCCCTTTCTTTTTCAGCTTCCCGGGGTTGCTCCTGGGTTTTGCAGGAAGAAGTTATTATGAAAAGAAGAATGAAAGCTCTCTTAAAAAGCGTCTTGTAAAAGGATAAAATAGGGTAATTCATAGTAGGTTTCTATAGATAAGATTTTGAAGGTAAATTTATTTATCGGGTTAGAGAAATTTTGTAAATAATTAAGCTTGCATAAATTTTTCAATTTTTAATTGGGAAACATAAAGTTTTTCACGGTTTCAGTTTCCAGAACCGGGTTCGCACCTTGCCTGGAAGCAACCAAAGCACCAACAGCACACGCATAATCCAGGGCTTTTTGAGGCTCTTCCTTTTTCAGAAGTTTTGAAATAAGGCTGGCAAGAAAGGAGTCGCCGGCACCAACAGTATCCCTGACCTCAATTTTGAAACCGCTGTTATAGTACAGCTTATTGTTTCTTAAGAGAACAGCCCCATGTCTGCCCTTGGTCACACAAATGGTTCTGGCCGGGGAGTTTTCAGCGATAAACAGAAGGTTTTGCTCCAGCGAATTATAGGGAGAGCCAAGCATTTCAGCGATCTCGAATAATTCGTCATCATTGAATTTGATGAAATCGGTGTTTTGAATAAGCTGCATTAAAAGTTCTTTACTGTAGTGCGGGGGACGTAAATTGAAATCGAGGATTTTGTATTTTGCTTTTGGCAGAAGTTCAAAAAGGGTGTTCCTGCTCACTTCATCCCGGCACACGAGACTTCCGAAGATAAAAGCATCGGCAGCTTTAACCGCTTTAAAAATCTCTTCTGAGGCTTCGATCCTGTCCCAGGCCGAAGGGTAAACGATGTCATAGGTAGCCGACCCACTTTTGGAAAGATTTACATTGACCATTCCGGTAGGCAGTTGCTGGTCTTTTTGGATGTTTTTCGTTTCTATTTTATTGGCCCGGAGATAGGAGAAAAGTTCCTCTCCCTTTTTGTCGGTTCCCACTTTACTGATCATTTCGGTGTTGATCCCAAGACTGCTTAGTCTTGAGGCCACATTAAGCGGAGCCCCGCCAATTCTTTCCTTGTCGGGAAATACGTCCCAGAGGATCTCGCCAAAACAGACGGCTTTTAATTCTTCAGACATTAAAATTATGAGTTTTTATTTCTGGTTTTCAGGAATATCAAATTTACTGGTCTTAAGGTTCTTTATACTAAAATCTTCTCCTTTTCCGGCAGTAAAACTTTTATAAGGACGGGTAGGGAAAAATATTTCGGTCATCACCGTTTCTCCGTTATCATAAAAGATTTCGATCGAAGTCTTGTCCAGAAAGATCTCTACCGGAAGATTATCGGCTTCTGAAGTTCGGGGAGCTGTTGAAACAGGCGAAGCAAAATTTTCTCCAAAATCAGTGATGCCGGATTTCTTTCGGTTTACGTAGAACTGTTTCTGTGTATGGTCATACCCAAACCTCAAGGTGTCTCCTTCAGGGTTGTTCAGGCTAAACTCATAGGTCCTGTCCTGCAGGCTATCTATAGAAAAACCTATTCTTGCTTTTGCAAGATCAAGGTCTTTGTTCTCAATGATGTTTTGCCCTGCTTTAGCCTGAGTGTTCTTTGTTCCGGTGGCTTCCCCAAAATACTTGTCAAGCTCTTTTACCGGAGATGAGAATATACGATAACCTGCTTTTTCATCTTTTTTCAGTTTTAATTCTCTGGCAATGGTCATTGCGCTTCTCCAGGTTTCGGTAGGCACTTCCTGGGCATAGAGCCAGTTAGACATCCAGCCCATAAAAAGTTTTCTGCCATCACTTTCCGGAATATTTGACCAGGTAACCCCGGCATAATTATCTTTCCCGTAGTCTATCCAGTACGAATGATCTCCCGGCAGGTCTTTCATTTCTTTTATCACACTGAACTTCTTACCATCAAAATCTCCAACAAAATACTGGGTGCCGGAACCTCCGTTATAACCGCCTGGATTCAGGCTCTGGATAAGGACCCATTTGGTTTCATTGCTTCCTTCAACTTTCATCGGAAAGAAATCGGGGCATTCCCATACGCCGTTATGAGCGCCAAGTCCCATTCCGAATTCAGAGGCTTTTTGCCAGTCCTTCAGGTTTTGAGAGGTGTAGAAAATGGTCCGGTCATCGGCAGAAAGCACCATTAGCCACTGTTTATGGGCTTCGTCCCAGGTAATCTTGGGATCCCGGAAGTCTTTTAAGCCCGGGTTCTTAATTACCGGGTTCTCTTTATATTTTGTCCAGGTTTTACCTTCATCGAGGCTGTAGGCAATCGCCTGACTTTGATAATCTTTCCTGCCGGCCTTTTCTCCTTCAGGATCGTGATAGGTGAACATCGCTATTACAGGTGGGGTTTTGCCATCCCCAAAGCCTGAAGAATTATTCTTATCCACCACCGCACTGCCGGAAAAGATATATCCCTTTTCATCGGGTTTCAGGGCTATGGGTTGCTCTTCCCATACCACCATATCCTTGCTCGTGGCGTGCCCCCAGTGCATTGGGCCCCACTTGTTTCCGTCGGGATAATACTGGAAGAAAAGGTGGTAAGTCCCATTCATATAGAACATTCCGTTAGGATCGTTCATCCAGTTTACTTCGGGGGTGAAATGATAATTGGGTCGAAAGTCTTCATCTTGCTGAATTTTGGTTTCAGCAACATCCTTTTGTTGAGGTTCTTCTTCTTTGTTTTTACAGGAAAGCAGCGTAAATCCGCTGATTATTGAGATTAGGAATAATTTTTTCATATGTTCAACTTAAGGGTTTTTAAAGGATATTTCTTCGTGCAGGGACAGCTCCTCTCCTAATTCTTCCAGCGATTTCCCTTTGGTTTCGGGCATCATAAAGATCACAAACAGCAGCTGAAGTACCATCATAAAGGCGAAAAAGGCGAATACATATCCCGGCCCGATGGTGGAGAACAGGAACGGGATGGTGGAAGGAACAATGGCTGCCAGGACCCAGTGGGTGGAGGAGCCGAAAGCCTGCCCTGATGCCCTGAGGTGGTTAGGGAATATTTCTGAAATAAACACCCAGATCACCGCTCCCTGCCCAATCGCGTGTGCGGCTATAAAGAGGAATAGGAATATAGGAACCCAAAGCCCTCCCCAGTTCAGGAAGAAAGCTGCAGCTACCAGAGAAAGGGAAATGATATAACCGATGGAACCTATGAACATAAGCTGTTTTCTTCCCAATCGGTCTATTAAGAATACACCTAGTAGTGTAAACAGGAGGTTTACAACTCCAATCCCTATACTGCTGAGCAATGCCGTACTTTCACCGAGACCTGCCGATTCAAATATTCTGGGAGCATAATACAGAAAGGCATTAATTCCCGATAACTGGTTAAAAAATGCAACAAGAAATGCCAGTATAAGCGGGAACCGGTATTTCTTCATCAAGATATTTTCACCGGTGATCTTGGTTTCCACCTGCTTTTTCATCTCAGCTATTTTCTCCCGGATGTCCACTCCGGGTTCTATGGTCTGTAAAACTTTTTCGGCTTCGGCAAACCTTCCTTTTGATGTCAACCAGCGCGGACTTCTAGGGATAAGCAGGACGAAAATCGTATAAATGAATGCCGGCACGGCTTCAACTCCCACCATCCATCTCCAGGGCTGCTCCCCGGTATTTCTTAACAGGTAATTTGATAAAAAAGCGATAAGGATACCTAAAACGATATTGAACTGATAAAGAGAAACCAGGCGTCCGCGGTCCTTTGCCGGGGCAATTTCAGACACATAAGCCGGTGCCGCGATGGTGGATGCCCCTACGCCCAGGCCACCAATAAACCTGAAGATGGCAAAGCTTATGGGATCATTGGCCAGGGCTGACCCCAGGGCCGAAATAAAATATAAAAGACCTATAACAAGTAGACTGTTCTTTCTTCCGATCTTATTTACGGGTATTCCGCCGAAGATCGCTCCTACCACGGTACCCCAAAGCGCCATTGCCATCACGACCGAACCGTGAAAGGCGTCTGAGGTGCCCCATAATTCCTGTAATTGTTTGTCGGCTCCGGAAATGACTACTGTGTCAAATCCGAATAAAAAACCTGCTAAGGCGGCGCTGATGGACCAGGCGAAGATTTTATTCATTTTGCTGAGGTTAAGATCGTGTTGTTATGCTCTTTTATTTCTGTTAAAAACCTAAAAGTTAATCAGAAATTTCAAGATAGCGGTAATAGCATTAGCAGATTTATATTTTCCCTGCCGCGAAAACTCTAAAGATCTTAAACCCCCGGAATAAAAAAACGCTCCGGGAATCCTTTGGAGCGTTTTATTCTATTTAGGATTGTTTAGTTAAGTACCCGTTTAAAAATATAACGTGTTATGAAGATCCCGTTCGGGTCTTCCTCGCTGGCATAGCTCTCTACGCCGCTATTTACAAAAACCAGTTCCCAGCCCTCGGCGGCTAAAGAATTGATCTTGGAAGTAACCACGGCATCGTTAGCCGCGATGTTCTGAAAACGAATTCCGCCCATATTAAAGAAATTGAGCAGTTTGGTTTCTTCAAAGTTCTTAACCCTGATCTCAGCACGTTCAGATTTGTTCCTTTCGTTCTCTTCTTCGGTACGTGTGGAGGTGAATTCCTTGAAATCTCTGTTTTCATCCGTACTTATCATCCTGGAACGCCCGACCCCGCTGGGGATTATGGACTCAACTACCGTGACGGTCTTGTATTCAAAATTTTGTGCCTGAACACTCAGCATTGAGAAAAAAATTAATACGGCAAGTGCGATCTTTTTCATCTTAATTTAATTTTAGAAAAACCGCACTAAATAAATCCAAATTCAGATTCCAAAGATCGACTTTGTGATTACTTTAACTCAGGGTGTTGATAATGATCAGTTTAAATGTTTTATTTGAAAGCTTTAACTGAAGTTTAAAACCCGTTAAGTTCAATAATTGTTTACTTTAAGAAATAATATAATTGCCTATGAAGCCTAAACCTGAGTTGCTGATCTTTGATGTTAACGAGACCCTTTTGGATATGTCGCCGTTGAAAGATGCCGTCAACAGGGCATTTGGTAATGAGCTTGCTTTTGAAGTCTGGTTTCCCACACTGCTGCAATATTCCCTGGTAGAGAGCATAACCGAAAATTATAACGATTTCTCCAGTATCGCCTTGGCCACCTTGGAAATGACCGCCGAAAAATTCGGAGCTGAGGTTTCTGAGTCCGAACTGAAGTCGGTGCTTTCGCTCGTTAAGGAGCTACCGCCTCATCCTGAAGTTCCTGCAGCTTTAAAGATGTTGAAAGATTCAGGTTTCAGGATGATCGCACTCACCAACGGAAAGCCCGATGTTGCCGAAGCACAGCTGAAATTTGCTGAAATTGATATGCATTTTGAAGAGACCCTAAGTGTTGAAGAAGCAGGAAAATATAAACCCCATCCCGGGCCTTATAATTATGTGTTGCAGAAAACAGGCATAAGTAGAGAAAAAGCGATGATGGTGGCTGCCCACGGCTGGGATATTACCGGAGCAAAAAGAAACGGGATGCAGACCGCTTTTATAAAACGTGTAGGAAAAAGCGAATATCCCCTTGCAGGAAAAGCCGATCTTCTTGCCGCCTCCTGCCTGGAACTGGCGGAGATGTTAATTGATCGGAAAGCATAAAAAAGCCCTGCGCAGTAAAACCAGCAAGGCTTAATCACCTGAATGAACAGGATCCGTCCTAAGAGAAAACCTAAATTTTTTGCCAATATTGTGGAGGGGTATCTTCACTTTTCTGATTCCAGTAATCAGCGGTTACTTTATGCCCGTCAAAAGTCCTTAATTTTCGTTCATAGATCCAGATCACAGGATTAAAAACCATATCAGTAACGGCAACGGTATAAAGCTGAGGATCTTCCTCGCTTTTACGCTTTTCTTCTTCTATGATCACTTCAAAACCGTTATGCTCAAGCAGATCTTTCAGGAAATCTTTACGGGTTTCATCTATTTTCTTTTCTACAAAAGTGACTCTTGTGTCTCCAATGCTTCCAAAGCTGTGTCTTCCTTCTATTGCCATAATTCCTTATTTAAAAGCAGCGCTTAGTTGATAAATATAGTCGTAAAGCGGACTGTAAAGTCCTAATATCAATATTCCCAAGACAGTTATGATCAGGCCCAGTCTCATATAAAGTTTGTTCTTAAAGAAGGGAATAGGGTCTGTTCCTTTTCTTAAGAATATCGCCCTGATCACCAGCAGGTAATAATACAGGGAGATGGTCACATTCACTACCGCAAGGAATACCAGCAGATAATAGCCTTTACTGGCCGCAGCGGTAAAAAGGAAGAATTTTCCGAAGAATCCGGCCACGGGAGGAATACCAGCAAGAGAGAATAGGGCTAGCATCATCACCAGGCTTAATTTTGGATTGGTTCGGTAAAGACCTTCATAATCGCTCATATTCTCTTTTCCGGTTTTTAATGAAATAGCCTGTACCACTCCAAATGCGGCAAGGTTGGAAAAGATGTAGATCAACACGAAATAAACCACTGTTGTAGTTCCCAACTGAGTGCCCGTGATCAGGCCTAACAGGATAAAACCAGCCTGCGCAATCGAAGAGAAAGCCAGGAAACGTTTCATATTTTGCTGGCGCAGCGCAAACAGGTTTCCGGTGAACATGGTCGCCAGCGCTATTCCATAGATCAGGTTCTCCCAGATATGCATAAGAGGCTTTAGAACGCTGAACAATAAGATCATTAAAATGAATACCGCAGCCCCCTTGGAAATTACAGAGAGGTAGGAGGCGATGCTTATTGGAGCTCCCTCATAAACATCTGCGGTCCAGAAATGGAAAGGAACCAGTGAGATCTTGAATGCCAGTCCGGTAAAGAAGAGGACGAAGCCCAGGATACTCAAATTCGTTTCGGTTAAACCCAGAATGATCTGATCAAAATATATTGACCCGGTGGTCGCATATAGCATAGATATCCCAAAAAGTGAAACCCCCGAGGCAAGCGCGGCAGAAAGTATAAGTTTAATTCCCGCTTCACTCGATTTTCTTTGCATAATTTCAAAAGCAGCCAGTGCAGCAACGGGTAAGGTAGAAAGTTCGAGCCCAATATAGAACATCAGGAAGTCACCGGCCGAGATCATAAAATACATACCCAGCAAAGAAGCAAACAGAAGAATAAAGAATTCTGTACTTCGGCCATTCCTGACCACCTTTTCTTTTATCCAGTCGGCCGCCTGAAGCAACAGAATGAAAACACCTAAATTAAGCACGCTCTTGAAGAAGTGGATAAGGTTATTGCTTCTAAACATTCCGCCAAAGAGGCTGTTTTCCGGCAGGGGAAAGAAACCTGCAAGGGTATGAATACCGAACAGGAACAAGGCCAGGTTTACAATGCTGCTCTTTTTATTGTCAGCAACGATGATTTCTGCAACTATCAGGAGGAGTATGATTCCCAGCAGGATCATTTCGTGGCGCATCAGGAAAAAACTATTTAAATCCATTTCAGTACAAGTTTAATATTATAATACTCCCTGAATAAACGGTTCAAGGCTTTCCAGGATCATATTGCTCAACCAGAGTGGAGCTACCCCTATCCCGATTATGGGAATAAGCAGTAACAGAACTCCCGTTTTTTCATACCAGGTGGCTTTGGGCAGGTTGAGATATGCTTCATTCTTTACCGGCCCCATTAGCATTATTCCCACCACTCTTAATACATAGACCGCTGTGACCACGATCGCTGAAATCGAAACAATGGTAACTACCCGATAGAACATATCATCGTGAAGAAAGGCTCCCATAAAGATGTTCATTTCGGCTACAAATCCACTGAAGCCGGGGAGCCCAAGAAGCGCCAGGCCGGCGATCACATAGATCACCGAGATAAACGGAATAACTTTAAGCAGTCCTCCCAGCTTGGTGATATCCCTGGTATGTGTTCTGCCATAGATCATCCCAATAAGGGCGAAGAAGAGAGCAGTCATAAATCCGTGTGAGAGGGATTGTAAAATTGCCCCGTTCCAGGCAGTTTTGTTCAGCATCAAAAGCGCAAAACTTACCATCCCCAGGTGGCTAACCGAAGCATAGGCGTTTATATATTTCAGGTCGGTTTGTCTTAAGGCAGCAAAGGCTCCGTAGATCACCCCGATAGCTGAGAGAATTATAAAGAACCAGGACCATTCCAGGGCTCCTTCGGGGAGCAAATACATTGCAACCCTGAAGATACCGTAACCACCAAGTTTCATCAATACACCGGCGTGCAGCATAGACACGGCGGTAGGAGCAGAGGCGTGTCCATCGGGCGACCAGGTGTGGAAAGGGAACAGGGCCCCCAATACTGCAAATCCTATAAATGTCATTGGGAAGAACAGTTTCTGGGCTTCAAAAGGAATGTTCACCTTTGCGATCTCCAGGATGTTGAAAGTTAAGGCTCCGCCATCGGCATTTGAATTGAAATAGATTCCCAGGATACCAACAAGAAGTACGGCAGAGGCACCCATCAGCATCAGGGTAAGTTTCATTGCCGAGTATTCCTTAGGACCTGAACCCCATATGCCAATAAGCAGGTACATTGGGATCACCGCTATTTCATAAAAAACGAACATCGTAAACAGGTCCAGGGAGATAAAGAAACCATATACCCCAGTTGAAAGTACGATAAGGGAAACGAAGAACTCCCTGGGAAGATTTGCTATTTTCCAGGAGATAAAAACCCCGGCAAGGACAACTATGGAAGTCAGGGTGATAAGGGCCACCGAAATCCCGTCCACACCTATGCTGTAATGGATGTTAAGTTGTTCAAACCAGGGCAGGTCACGGGTAAATAACATAATTTCCTTATTCACCTCTCTTTCCTTTATATAGGCGAAAATGAGGTTCAGGGCCATTCCCAGCTGGATGATTCCACCGCACATAGCTATCATCCGGGCTTGTTTCAGGCCTTTTGAAAAGACCAAAGCCAGGATCACCAGTACAGGAACTATAACGAAAAGTGATAAGATATCCATAATACTCAATTAGTTAGTCCATAAATAAATAAACACGAAAGCGATCACTACAAAGCCCGCAATGAGGCCGAAGGCATAGTCCTGAAGTTTTCCGGATTGTATGCCTTTTATCTTTTCCGAGATGACCACTGTTTTGTTGCCAATTCCTTCCATAGTCCCGTCTACAAATTTCTTATCGAACCGGGCAATGGGAGCAGCTACGTTTTTGAAGAATATGGTTCTGGCCATAAACAGGTAGATCTCATCGAAATAAAATTTTCTGCTGGTCCATTTGTAAAATACCCCAAATGCATTGGCAAATCTTGATGCCAGGTCATTTTCTTTCTTATAGAACATCCAGGCCATCAGTATACCTATAGCACCCGCTCCTGTAGCTATAACTGCAAGAAGAAGATCTATATGGGTTTCAAAACCTGCTTTATCGGCTGAAATGAATTCACTGAATGGAACTAACCCGGCAACCACGCTTAAAAATGCAAGAATGATTAGAGGAATGCTCATAGAAGCCGGCGATTCGTGAGGAGGATGTTTGTAGCTGGTATCTTTTCCCCAAAAAATTCCGAAGTAAATCCTGAAGATATAGAAGGCGGTAAGTCCGGCTACAAAAACTCCAATAAAGTAAAGGAACTGGTTGTTCTCATAAGCTGCCACAAGGATCTCGTCCTTACTCCAGAAACCTGCCAAAGGCGGAACGCCTGCTATGGCTAAAGCAGCAATTAAGAAAGTGATATTGGTAACAGGCATATATTTCCTTAATCCGCCCATATCTTTTAAAAGATTACTATGCACAGCGTGGATCACAGAACCTGCACCAAGGAATAAGAGGGCTTTGAACATTGCGTGGGTGAAGAGGTGGAACATAGAAGCCATAAAGCCAACTCCTTCGTGCCCGCTGTAGCCGGATAATCCCAGGGCCATCATCATATAACCCAATTGAGACATTGTAGAGAACGCCAGTACTCTTTTAATATCTGTTTGAGTGATCGCAATGATCGCTGCGAACAGGGCAGAAAAAGCCCCGACATAGGCCACGATATCCAGGACAAATCCGTCCTCGACAATGTAGAACATCGGGAATAAACGGGCTACCAGATATACCCCGGCAACTACCATCGTAGCGGCGTGTATAAGTGCCGAAACAGGGGTTGGTCCTTCCATTGCATCGGGAAGCCAGATATGAAGCGGGAACATAGCCGATTTTCCGGCGCCACCCATAAATATGAGGATCAGAGCCCAGGCCAGTACCGATAATCCCATAAAGGAAGTGGAAGCCCAGCTGGCCAGAATACTGCCTTCTGGATCATTTAAAGCCTGAAAATCGAAGGTATTGGTATAATATCCAACGATGAATATACCTATCAGAAATCCGAAATCGGCAAACCTGGTAACGATGAAGGCTTTCTTGGCCGCTGCAATAGCTGAGGTTTTGGTGTAATAGTAACCTATCAACAGAAAAGACGACACTCCTACCAGTTCCCAGAAGATATAGATCTGGAACAGGTTGGTGGCAAGTACCAGTCCATACATAGAGAAGGTAAACAAAGACAGATAGGCGAAGAATCTTGTATAGCCATCATCCCCTTTCATATAACCCCTGCTGTAGATGTTTACCATTAAAGAAACGGTGGATACAACAACCAGCATCATAACTGAGATGGGATCTATAAGAATCCCCATATCTATATGCAGGTTTTCGGTGAAATGAATCCAGACGGTCTTTTCGGTAAAGGTCTGGTAGATCCCGTTCAGTTTTCCCTCAACCATAAAGTACTTCCAAGCCGCAAAATAGGACAGGAGGGTGGAAACAGCGATACCCAGAACCCCGATATAACCTGATATTCCGGCTTTTATTTTTTGGCTGAAGATCCCGAGAACCAGAAAAACGATCAGCGGAACTACAGGGATCAAGAAGATATAATTTAGGCTCATAGTTTCTCAGATTTAATACTTCATCGTTTCGGTTTCCTTTATGTCTACAGAGCTTGTTTTTCGGTACAGGTTGATTATAATGGCAACTGCCAGGGCTGTTTCAGCCGCAGCAACTGCAATTATGAAAATCGCGAATATCATCCCTTCCAGGATATCGGGATACAGGTACTTATTGATCACCACGAAATTAACCACGGTAGAGTTAAGGATAAGTTCTACCGAGATCAGGACAGAAATGAGGTTCTTTCGGGTTATAAAACCATATACCCCAATGAAGAAAAGGACCGATGTTACGGCCAGAATTTCGTGTAAGCTTATTCCTGGAATCATATTTTTAATTATTAGTAGTCCTAAGACATAGTTTTAAATCATTTTAATTCTATTACAGAGGGATCTCTTCTTCAAGGATCTCCTCTCTGGTTGGTTCAGAAATTTTTATTTCTTCATTGAGCTTTGGTTTTTTGACTTCAGGCTTGCTCCAGGGTTTGTCTTTTCCCCGGGCTACCACTATAGCCCCGATCATTGCCGCCAGAAGTAATACACTTATTACTTCAAAAGGCAGGATAAATCCTCCGGGACCATAGCTCAGCAGTTTTTCACCAATCTGGGCTGTGGTTGTTGTGGTTGCAACTGCAGAAGTATTAAAATCATAAGAATAGATGGTAGTAAGGAATATAGCCAGTCCTGCCAGGCAAAGAAGAGCACTCATTAGTTTTCTTAAGGGACGGGCAGTTTCCAGTTCCATTTCTATATGGTGAACAAGAAGTACCGAGAATATCATCAAAACGACGATCCCTCCTGCGTAAACCGTTAGCTGAATGGCTGCAAGGAAATTATAGTCTGCCAGAAAATAAACTCCCGCAATTCCTATTAAAACGAATAGCAGATAGATCACCGATCTCAGCATTTTGCGACTGCTTACCGAAGCAATTGCAAAAACGATCATTATTGCTGCAAGGAGATAAAATATTATTCTTTCCATATGCTTATTCTTCTACACCGGCTCTAACCTTAGAACCTGGTTTGTTTAAAACTCTGGTAAGTTTTGTCCTGTCATAGACTGAATTTTCGAAATTCTGGGCCCACTTTATGGCATCACTGGGGCAGGCATCCACGCACAGCCCGCACTGGGTACACATTCCAAAATGGTAGATATGCTGGTCTATGATCTTTTTCTTCTTTCCGGTATCATCATCTATCACCCTGTCCCAGATAATCTCTATACTTCCGTTTGGGCAGGCCAGTTCACATTTCTGGCAACCGGTACAACTATGCTCATTGTTCTCATCGTGAGGCATTACCACCTCTCCGCGAAAGCGTTCGAACATTTTAAGACTCTCGCGATTCTCAGGATATTGCTGGGTTATGGCACCTTTTTGGGAATTCAGGAAATATTTCCCGGTAACGCTCATTCCTGTGAGCAGGGTCTTGATTCCGTTATATATATCAGAGAGATAACTCATAATTTCTAAAATTGAATACTAAGGTTTAGCCAAACGATCACTGCCATAATCACTATGTTCACCAGGTTTATGGGGAGCAGGTATTTCCATTCCAGGGTTAGGAGCTGATCTACTCTTAGCCTGGGGAAGGTCCATCGAAACCACATCATCAGGAATACCAGTAAAAAGGTTTTAAGCAGGAACCAGAAGACACCCAGCCACGGAAGAGATTCGGTTATTCCGAAAGGGGAAAGCCAGCCGCCAAAGAATACGGTGGTTCCTATTGCTGCGATGATGAACATATTAATGAACTCGGCAAGGAAGAAATATGCGAATTTCATCCCCGAATATTCAGTGTGGAAGCCGGCACCTAATTCAGATTCTGCTTCAACCATATCGAAGGGGGCGCGATTGGTTTCAGCGGTACCGGCTATCATATAAACCATAAAAGCAATTATTGCCGGGATATGCCCCTGGGCAATCAGCCATCCGTCTTTTTGGACTTCAACGATCTCTGAAAGCTGAAGGGTTCCTGTAAGCAGGACCATCGTTAACAGTGATAGTCCTACTGAGAGTTCATAGCTTATTGTTTGTACCCCGCTTCGCATTGCGCCAATCAGGGAAAACTTGTTATTACTGCTCCAGCCTCCAAGAAGGACCCCTATTACGCCAATGGAAGAGATGGCAATTAGAAAGAAGAGGCCGATATTGAGGTCGTAGGCCTGAAGGTTTTTGGTGAACGGGAATATTCCTAAAGCCATCAGCGAAGTCACGATCACAAAATATGGAGCAAGGTTGTAGAGAAACTTATCGGCTTTTACCGTACCTGTAAGCTCCTTGGAAAGAAGCTTAAGAGCATCAGCCATTGTTTGCAGCAATCCGCGGTAACCTACCCGGTTAGGTCCCATTCGTAACTGGAACCAGGCGGCTACTTTTCTTTCCAGTAATACCAGGTAAAGGCCGAGTACGGCAAAGATGCCAAGGTAGATAAGAGCGATCATAACCATTTTAGTGACCCCGGTGATCTCAGCAGGGATCAGGCTTAGAAAAAGATTGTTTATGTTGAGGACTGTATTCATAACACATAATTTAGCGGTCAATATCAGGTACAACAATGTCTATGGTTGCCATAGTGGCTACCAGGTCTCCAATCTTGCCACCTACGGCAATATGATTGAGCAGGGACAAATTCGATAATCCCGGGGAGCGGAACTTCAGCCTGTAGGGGTTCTTGGTTCCGGTACTTATAATAAACACTCCAAGTTCTCCTCTTGCAGTTTCTACTTTTTGGTAATATTCGCCTTTGGGAAGTTTGATCACCGCATTGGTGGGAACTTTAAAATCACCTTCAGGAATATTATCTATCAATTGTTCTATGATGGAAATGGACTCCCACATTTCCTGGATCCTTACCTGGTAACGGGCAAATGAATCACCTTCCATAGCAAGAACTTCGTTGAAGTTCACCCTGTCCAGCGCACTGTAAGGATGGTGTTTTCTTACATCGCAGGAATAACCCGACGCCCGCCCAACAGGACCGGATGCTCCATAGGAAATAGCATCCTCTTTTGTTAACACTCCAACACCTATGGTTCTCTTCTGGAAGATTACATTTCCTGTTAAAAGGCGGTCGTATTCGGGTAATTTTGTTTTAAAGTGGGCGATAAACTCTTTTACTCTTTTTACAAAATTGGGATGTATGTCCTGCATCAGGCCTCCGGGAATATTGTAATTCATTGTGAGCCGGGCTCCGCAGGTCTCCTCAAAAATATCGTTGATCATTTCTCTATCCCTGAATCCATAGAAGTAAGTGGTAAGGGCTCCCACATCCATTCCCATTACTCCCCACCAAAGACAGTGAGATGATATCCGGGTAAGTTCATCAAGGATGGTCCTTATCACTTTTACACGGTCCGGGATTTCCAGCTGAAGCGCATTCTCCACAGCAAGGCAAACTGCTTCATTGTTAATATGGGAGGAGAGATAGTCCATCCTGTCTGTAAGGTGAACTATTTGCTGATAACTGTCCTTTTCGCACATCTTTTCGATAGAGCGGTGAATGTATCCCAGGTCAGGTTCTACTTTCTTAATGATCTCTCCGTCTATGGTCAGTAAAAGTCTGAGCACCCCGTGGGTTGCCGGATGCTGAGGCCCCATATTGATGAAGTATTCTTCAGACTTAAAGTTGTTATTTATTGTTGTGGTGCTCATATCCTTCTATTTAACAACCATATTTACTTCGTCTACATAATCCTTGCGGAGCGGGAACCCTTCCCAGTCTTCCGTAAGGAAAAGTCTTTTCATATTCGGATGATTTCTGAACCTTATTCCGAAGAAATCATATACCTCACGTTCGTGGAAATTGGCCGTTGGCCAGATATCCTGTACCGATTCGATCTCGGGATCTTCTCGATCAATTGTTTTGGCTCTCACCACCAGGCTATGCCTGTGGTCTGTAGATTCGAGGTGGTAGATCACTTCCAGTTCTTTTCCCCAGTCCACGCCGGTAAGGCAATAGAGGTAATCAAAACCGGTATCCCTGTTCAGCTTTAGGTAATACATAGTTTCGTGGAGATAATCTGGGTGAATGCTGAGGTTCAGAAATTGTGATCCTTCTTCACTGAATTCCAGTTGAACGGCTTCCGGGTTTGTAAACCAGCCGGTAATCAGGTCTTGTAGTTCTTGATTGGTCATCACATCCGGTATTAAAGTCCTTCATCAAAACCTTCCACAGGATTCTTTTTCTGAAGCCTGTTCTCAGATTTTATTTTTTTCTGAAGCATTAGCATCCCTTCCAGCAGTGCTTCGGGTCGCGGGGGGCAGCCCGGGACGTAAACATCTACCGGGATCACGTGATCTGCTCCCTTTACAACCGAATAAGAGTTGTAGAAGAAGGGACCGCCGGAGATCGCACAGGCTCCCATTGCGATCACGTATTTAGGTTCGGCCATCTGGTCGTAAAGCCTGCGTAATACGGGTGCCATTTTGTTGGTGATGGTTCCAGCGATTATGATCAGGTCGGCCTGCCGTGGGGAAGGCCTCGCCACCTCAAAGCCGAAACGTGAATAATCGTGACGGGCGGCTCCGGTCTGCATCATTTCTATGGCACAACAACTCGTGCCGAAATAGAGAGACCAAAGAGAATTGGCACGCCCCCAGTTAATGATCTTGTCCAGGGAAGTCACCACGATATTTGCGCCGTTTCCTGCCGGCAACACTTTACCGGGGAAATCTTCAGGAATCTGATTGTTGTTGTTTACTCCCATTTTAATGCTCCTTTTTTCCAGGCGTAAGCCAGTCCCAGCCCTAGAATGGCCAGGAAGATGAGTATTTCCAAAAGGGCTACGGTTCCAATTTTTCCGAATACCACGGCCCAGGGCACCAAAAACGCCACCTCTACATCGAAGATCAGAAAGAGGATGGCAAACAGATAATATCCCACTTTAAACTGTACCCAGGTAGGACCAATGGTGGTCATACCACTTTCGTAGGGTTCACGCTTTTGAGGATTATCAGATTTTGGTGAGATTAATTTTGATAGAAAGTTCGCGCCGGCTACTAAAACTATCCCGGCAAGAAAGAATACTATTATCGCTTCTGAACCCATTTTTTTCAGGCTTTATTTGTTAATAAAATTAACAGTATTTCGGCAGGCAGGAACTGATCAAAGTCAGTATTCCTGCTATTTCACTTCATAAGTTTCACCGGAAAAGAAAAGGTCGTCTGTACATTTAAAATCAGACTTTGCCTTGATCTGTTCGGTAAGTGTATTTTCCCTTTCTTCAAGGGTGATATCGTCAACACTTCTTATGATCCCTGTTACCAGAGGGTACTCCAATCTAACGAGCATCTGGTGCAGGGTCGGGTCTTTTTCTTTGGCATCGTGAACCAGGATATCTTCTTCTGTAATCCCGTTCTCTCCAATGGTGGCTACCTCTAGTTTTAGACCATTCAGAATCAGTCCTTTGTTCCGGTCTTTTCCGAAGATCATAGGTTTACCGTGCTCAACATAAAGCTGCTGGTCTTCACGAACATTTTTATCGGTGTATTTTAAATAACAGCCATCGTTAAAGATCACGCAGTTCTGAAGCACTTCCACAAGTGACGTACCTTTGAATTTTTCAGCTTCAATAAAAGTATCTGTCATTTCCTTAGGGGTATTCCCCGATATTCTCGCGAAAAACCTTCCGTGAGCTCCAATGGCCAGTTCTCCGGGAGAGAATGGGGGCTGGGTGTTTCCGTAAGGAGAAGATTTGGTCTTTTGACCAACCAGGGAAGTAGGGCTAAACTGACCTTTGGTAAGACCGTAGATCTCATTGTTGAACAGAATGATGTTGAGGTCTATATTTCTGCGCAAAACGTGAATAAAGTGATTCCCGCCAATGGCCATACTGTCACCATCACCGGTGATCACCCAAACGCTAAGCTCCGGATTAGCGAGTTTAACACCGGAAGCTATAGCCGGAGCCCGGCCGTGTATTCCGTGCATTCCGTAAGTTCCCATATAGTACGGGAAGCGGGAAGAACAGCCAATTCCTGAGATAAAGACCACATCTTCCTTCTTCACTCCCATTTCAGGCAGCGCTTTTTGTACAGATCGTAAAATAACATAGTCATCACAACCCGGGCACCATCGCACCTCCTGGTCGTTGGCGAAATCTTTGTACGTATATTTAGTTGCAGTTGTTTCCATAATTATTTTACCAGTTTTTTAAATTTTTCTACCAGTTCCGAATTTGAAAAAGGAAGTCCTTGTATTTTGTTGAATTGCTGGAATTCTATTCCGTTGAAATTCATTCGTAACACATTTACGAACTGTCCGTTGTTGAGTTCACATACCACGATCTTTTTAAACCTTCTCAGCATCTCTTCGGTGTTTTTGGGAAGAGGATTGATGTAGTTGAAGTGAGCGAAACCGATATTCCTGTGGCCTTCTTCAAAGAGTTGTTTTACCGCGGTGTGTAGTGCCCCGTATGTGCCTCCCCAGCCTATCACAAGAAGATCTCCGGTATCGGTAAACTCGGGCATAATTGCGGGAATGTAATTCTCTACCCGTTTTACTTTTTCGGCACGGGTAAAGGTCATTATTTCGTGGTTTTCAGGTACGTAGGAAACATTACCGGTCACCCGGTCTTTTTCAAGTCCGCCAACTCTGTGTTCCAATCCGGGGGTGCCTGGAATTGCCCAGTTACGGGCAAGACTTTCCGGATCTCTGTCATACGGATGCCAGTCTTCCCTGGCTTCTTTCATCCTGTGGTTTTTAATTTCCGGCATCTCCTTGATGCTCTGTATTCTCCAGGGAGCCGAGCCATTTGCGATATATCCATCGGTCAGCAGTATCACCGGGGTCATATGTTCCAGGGCCAGTTTAGCGGCCTGGTAGGCATAATTGAAGCAGTTAGCGGGGGTGCTTGCAGCGATCACGATCACCGGGCTTTCTCCGTTCCTTCCGTAAAGTGCCTGTAAGAGGTCAGATTGTTCGGTTTTGGTAGGTAATCCTGTAGAAGGTCCGCCGCGCTGCACATTCACTACTACAAGAGGTAATTCCACCATCATTGCAAGACCAAGGGCCTCGCCTTTAAGGGCTAATCCCGGTCCTGAAGTGGTGGTTATGGCCAGGTCTCCCGCAAAGGAGGCTCCTATTGCCGAAGTAATTCCGGCGATCTCGTCTTCAGCCTGGAAGGCTTTTACCCCAAAATGCTTGTGCTTTACCAGTTCGTGCAGGATATCTGTAGCGGGAGTGATAGGGTAGGAACCTAAGAAAAGTTCCAGCCCCGATTTTTCTGCCGCGGCAAGAAAGCCCCAGGCGGTTGCTGTATTTCCCATTATTATACGGTATTTACCGCCGGCCATTTTTGCCGGAGAAATACTGTAGGAATTAGGGATAAGTTCTATGGTCTCCGCATAGAAGTATCCGGCATTCAGTACCTTGGTATTGGCTTCTATAAGATGAGGTTTGGTCTTGAATTTTTTATTGAAGAATTCTATGGTATGCTCCGGAGAGCGGTTATATAACCAGTAGACCATCCCCAGAGCAAACATATTCTTGCTTCGGGTAATACTTTTATTGTCCAGTCCCTCTACTTCTTTTAAAGCCTCTTTTGTAAGAGAGGTCATTTGTACCTGGACGACCCTGTAATTCTCAAGGCTGCCGTCTTCCAGCGGGTTAGATTCATATTGAGCCTTTTCCAGGTTCTTCTTGGTAAAGGAATCGGTGTCTACTATAATAGTATGGCCCGGTTTTACTGCGTAAAGGTTGGTCTTTAATCCGGCTGGGTTCATTGCCACCAGGAGGTCTACATTGTCTCCGGGAGTGCTTACCTCTACGCTTCCTATATGGACCTGGAATCCGGAAACCCCATAAAGGCTTCCCTGGGGAGCCCTGATCTCGGAAGGATAATTGGGGAAAGTGGCAACATCGTTCCCAAACATTGCCGAGGTATCTGAAAATTGAGTACCCGTTAGTTGCATTCCGTCTCCGGAGTCTCCAACAAAACGAATTACAACTGCTTCCAGGGCTTCAGCTTGGGTGTTTTTATCTTGTGTAATCATAAGAGTGGACTTTTTGGAACTCGTGGGGTTCAACCCATAGTTGTAGTATCTGAACCAAATTTAATTTTACTCTTAGGTATTAAATATGATCATAGTCATATAAGCCTGATGTTCAGATCCTGAAATTAATTTTTTAGGAAGACTGAAATATGACGACGGTCATATTAATCCCGAGTACTGCTGACTAATTTTATTTGAAAGTTCAACTAAACAATTTAGATATGTCTCTTATTATCACCGACGAGTGCATCAACTGTGATGCGTGTATCTCTGAATGTCCAAACAATGCCATCTATGAACCCGATCAGGAATGGTCTTATTCCGATGAAACAGCTTTAAGCGGAAGCGTGACCACCCCAAGGGGGGAAGAAGTAGATGCCGATGCCGAAAATGAACCACTGTCAGACGAATTCTATTTTATAGTGAGCGACAAGTGTACCGAGTGCAAGGGATTCCACGATGAACCTCAGTGTGCTTCGGTTTGTCCTGTAGACTGCTGTGTGCCTGATGAAAATCACCGGGAATCTGAAGAAGAATTGCTGGAGAAAAAAGCCTGGTTACATGGTGAATAAACTCACGTAAAATAAAATAGATTCAAAATGGCTGAAAAATTCCCCAAGCTCATTTGCGATGCTAATGAAGCTGTTGCAAGAGTGGCTCACAAAACAAACGAAGTCTGTGCTATTTATCCTATTACTCCGGCTTCTCCAATGGGAGAGCATGTAGACGTATTTAGCTCGAAAGGCGAAAAGAATATCTGGAATAATGTTCCCAGGATTGTGGAAATGCAAAGCGAAGGAGGTGCGGCGGGTGCCGTGCACGGTTCCTTACAGGCCGGTGCTCTAACCACCACATTTACGGCATCCCAGGGCTTACTGCTTATGATCCCGAATATGTATAAGATAGCCGGGGAATTACTGCCGACAGTTATTCACGTAGCGGCAAGGACCATTGCCACCCACGCCCTGTCTATCTTTGGCGACCATTCTGATGTGATGGCTGCAAGACAGACGGGTTTTTCCATGTTATTTGGAGGATCTGTTCAGGAAGCGATGGACTTCGCCCTGATCTCGCAGGTAGCCACCCTGCGCTCCCGTGTGCCTTTTCTGAACATTTTTGATGGCTTCAGAACCTCCCACGAGATCTCGAAGATCGATGCGATACCAGATGAGGTGATAAAGGCTATGATGCCTGAAGATAAGATTATGGCTCATAAGAAACGAAGTCTTGATCCCGATAATCCGGTAATACGAGGAACTTCTCAGAATCCTGATGTTTTCTTCCAGGCCCGCGAAGCTGCCAACCTTCATTATGAAAAAGTGCCTGCTATTGTTCAGTCGGTAATGGACGAATTTTATCAGCATACCGGTCGCAAGTATAAGTTGTTCGAATATATAGGACACCCTCAGGCTGAAAGAGTGATCATTATAATGGGTTCCGGAGAAGGAGCCGTAAGGGAAACAGTGGATACGCTGCTTAATTCTGACGAGAAAGTGGGAGTGCTTATGGTACGCCTTTTCAGACCATTCTCTATCAGCCATTTTATCAATGAAATTCCCGAAAGCGTTAGGCAAATTGCGGTGCTGGACCGTACCAAGGAACCGGGAAGTACCGGGGAACCTTTATATCTTGATGTGGTGACCGCCTTCAGTGAAAGCGACAGGCCTAAGCCACAAATAATTGGTGGGCGTTACGGGCTTTCTTCCAAAGAATTTAATCCGGCTATGGTTAAGGGGATCTTTGATGAGCTTTTAAAGGAGAAACCTAAAAACCATTTTACTATAGGTATCAATGATGATGTAAGCTTTAAGAGCCTGCTTTACAACCCGGTGTTCAAGACCAAAAAATCCACCTTCAATTGTATGTTCTATGGATTGGGATCTGACGGAACCGTGGGTGCCAACAAGAATTCGATCAAGATCATTGGAGAAACCACAGATAATTACGTACAGGGGTATTTTGTTTATGACTCTAAAAAGGCCGGCGCTCAAACGGTCTCACACCTGCGCTTTGGCCCGGAGCCCATTTATTCAAGTTACCTTATAAATACTGCCGATTTCATTGCCTGTCATCAGTTCAATTTTATCCATAAGTATGATATCCTTAAAAAGATCAAACGCGGCGGAACTTTCCTGTTAAACTCTCCATTCTCTAAAGAAGAGATATGGGAAGAGCTGCCTCAGAAAATGCAGGAAGAGATCGTGGAAAAAGAACTCCGGTTTTATGTGGTAGACGCCACTAAAGTGGCACACGACGCGAAACTGGGCAAAAGGACCAATACCGTCCTGCAAACCTGTTTCTTTGCAATTTCGGGGGTACTTCCAAAAGACGAAGCCATCCAGAAGATCAAGGATGCGATCGTAAAATCTTATTCGCATAAGGGTGATAAGATCGTGAAAATGAACTTTAACGCGGTAGATAAATCTCTTGAATACCTTCAAAAAGTTGATTACCCTAAAAAAATTACCAGCACCAGGGACTTTAAACCTATGATGACAGGAGATGCAGATCCGTTCGTAAAAGAGGTATTAGGTAAGATCCTGGCTGGCGAAGGCGATGAGTTACCCGTAAGCGCATTCCCTGTGGATGGTACCTTCCCTACCAGTACCACGCAATACGAAAAACGAGGTATAGCCGATTTTATTCCTGTGTGGGAAGGAGAAGACCTTTGTACCCAGTGTAACAAGTGTGTGGCCATTTGTCCGCACGCCGCCATCAGGGCTAAGGTTGTGCCTAATGAAGACCTGGCAGATGCTCCCGGTTCTCTTAAGGCAGTTCCGGCAAAAGGAAGACCATTTACCAGCAGTACCGAATCTTATGTGCTCCAGGTCTCACCCGAAGACTGTACCGGATGCGACCTGTGTGTTGCTGTTTGTCCTGCTGAAAGCAAAGAGACAGAGAATTTCAAGGCCATAAATATGAGGAACAAACTCGATGTGGCCACAGAAGAAAATCAGAATTGGAATTATTTTACCAAACTGCCTTACTATGACCGGACCGAACTTCAGATTACCAATGTGAAGGGGTCTCAATTCCTTGAACCTTTATTTGAGTTCTCGGGAGCCTGTTCCGGTTGTGGTGAAACACCATATATCAAGATGCTGACCCAGCTTTACGGGGACAGTATCCTTATTGCCAATGCTACAGGATGTTCTTCCATTTACGGAGGTAACCTGCCAACAACGCCATATAAGAAAAATGAAATGGGCCACGGTCCTGCCTGGGCAAACTCCCTGTTTGAAGATAACGCAGAGTTTGGCCTCGGGATGAGGCTGGCCCTTACCAAGAAACAGGAGATCGCCGTAGACCTGCTGAAATCATTGGAAAGCTATGTGGGAAAAGAGCTGGTGGATGCTATTCTTAATAACCCCGAAGAAAATGAAATTCAGAAGAAGGAAAAGCATAGACAGATAGCGGAGCTTAAGCAGATCCTTTCAGGAATAAAGGATGAAAAAGCCATAAAACTAAACGAGCTATCAGAGTATCTGCGTAAAAAAGCGGTTTGGATACTTGGTGGTGACGGTTGGGCTTACGATATAGGTTACGGTGGGGTAGATCACGTTCTGGCATCGGGAGAGGATATCAATATCCTGGTATTGGATACCGAAGTTTACTCCAATACCGGAGGGCAAATGTCAAAAGCCACCCCTCTGGGAGCAAGTGCTAAATTTGCGGTATCAGGAAAACGAACTTCTAAGAAAAGTCTCGCGTTACAGGCGGTTTCTTATCAGAACGTTTACGTGGCACAGGTTGCAATAGGAGCTAAAGACCTGCAAACCCTTAAGGCTATTGAAGAAGCCACAGCTTATCCCGGACCTTCTATCATTATAGCTTATTCACACTGCGGTGAACACGGTTACGATCTTAAATTCGGAGCCAGCCAGCAAGAGAAAGCAGTGGAATCCGGTTACTGGCCACTGTTCAGATTCGATCCTTTAAAACCTAAAGGCAAGAAATTCAAACTGGATTCCAAGCCCCCACAGATTCCTCTTAAGGAGTTTATGTATAACGAAACCCGCTTTACCAGGGTAGCCAAAGAAAGTGCAGAAACCGGAGCGGCTCTGTTGAAACAGGCTCAGGAAGAGGTGGAAACCAAGTGGGAAAGACTGGAACTATTTAGAGATATGTAGAAGAGAGGAGATGAAAAATAAAAAACAATACGTTTTTAGACGTAAAGTAAAAATTTGGTAGGGAATACTTGGCTAAAAGCGTATTGTTTAAACTCTTAAATATAGATTTATGGAAAACAAGGCCATTAGAATTTTAGATGAAGCTCTTAAAAAGCTTGATAAAGCTAAGGAAGAGCTGGAAAGGCCCCAGGAAGATGTAGTTTCTTTTCTGGTGTGTAAGAACGCACAGTTTGCAATAGAGAACTTTTTAAAAGCTTATCTGTTGAAGAATGATATCGATCCGTCAGGATATAAAACCGTTGATAGTTTGTATAAGAAATGCCGGGCTGTAAACAAGAATTTTGAAACAGTTGATCTTTCCGGGTTTAATTGTAAAGCCCTTGATCTCAATAAAAAATACTGCAGCGATCATCCAAAAGTCAGCAAGTGCTACCAACTGGCTGACGATTTGAATTCCTTTATGCGAAAAGAACAACTCTTTAGTTAGTTTTTTGGCTTCTTTTTTAATCTCGATTTTCTGAATTAAGCCTGTTTACCGGTGTGAACAGGCTTTTTTAATTATCATATTTATCTTAATAATTTGGGCGATAGATGTTTATATTTTTTATATTTCGATGCCCTAAACCCTGAACTACTTGGAAACTAAGAGCGCCTTACTTATCCAGGAGGATATTATAATGCTTAAAATTCTAGAAAGGCTTATTCTTTCAAGAGGCTATTCCTGTAGGGCCATTACTTCACTCGACGAACTCGATATTGAAGATCAGACCGCTTCTTTCGACTTTATTATTTGCGACATTTTGTTCGAAGGCATAGCCCCTTTAGAGTTTGTGGCGCAGGTACAGGAGATTATCCTTCATAAGAACCTGGTTATTGTGACCAATATGGGACAGAAGAACATCCAGGATGAAATTATGGCGATGGAGGGCGTGAGCGGCTTCTTTCCGATTCCGTTTGATCTTGAGCATATAGAAACAATGATGGAGGCCTATGAGTGAAGAATTACTCCTAATTGTGATAAAGATATCGCTCACCGTACTTTTTGTTCTATGGGGAAGCATTGCCTATAGCCTTTATTACCGGAGAAAAAGGGGAAAACAGCTGCAGGAAATTGAAATGACGTTTGCCAATATAGTTAGCAGATATCTTTACCCGGAACCAAACAAGCCTATAAATCTTATTGAAATTCAGCGTAAACTCAGGGCTGCCGGTATAAAACCCGGTAAAAAAAGCAATGTCCAGTTCCTTATATTTTTACTTATTAGGACGCAGAGAAATATCCTTGGAAAGAATCACCGCAAGCTCCAGGTGTTATATAAACAAATTCCGCCATTCAGAGCTTCTATAACTAAGTTACAGAAAAAGAGCTGGTATGCGAAGGCTAGCGGGATAAGGGAAATTTATGAAATGAATCAGGGCCAACACTTGCCGGAAATTTTTCCGCTGCGAAACCACCCGAATATCTACGTGAGAAGGGAGGCACAAATAGCTATGGTGGTATTTCTGGGTTGGGAAAGTTTAAGATTTCTTCCTTACCTGAAGAGAAATGTTACCTTGTGGCAACAGATAAAGATCGTTGAAAAGCTTTACGACCATTACAAAGAACCCAACCTCTTTTATTTACGTAAGTCTTATGGCGCCGAAAAAGATTTTGCCCGCCAACTGATCATTAGGATTATCAGGAAGTATGAGCTTATGAGTGAAATAGGTTATGTCCTGAAGCATCTTGATTCTGAAAACCACGAAGTTAGGGAGGCTGCGATTTATTGTATTCAGAACTTCAGGCTTAATAACCCGGAAGTTGAGGTGATAAAAAACATTCTTCCAAAGATTCCGAATACCTCACAAAAGCGACAATTACTTAATTATATTTCGGCCAATTCAGAGATCGACCTCATTTTCTATAAGAAACTGCTGCACGATTCCAACGATGTTATAAAACTTAAAACTGCCCAGATCTTATGGGAGAATGGTTACAAAGAGACTGTGCAGGAGTTCTATTATGAGCAATATTCAAAAACTCTTGAATATGCTGAATGATTGGGATCCAGGTATTTTGGTCGATTTTGTGTTCTGGGCATTAAACTTCGGTTTTTTTGTCTACGGGCTCTTATTGATAAGTTTCTATTTTACCGGAATCTTTCTTGCAAAACGCGCTGCCGACCGCAATAAAAAAAGGTCTGATTTTCTGCAGGTGAGTGATATTGTGAGTGCTACAGATATTCCTTCGGTGACCCTTATTGCACCTGCATATAATGAAGGCCTTACCATTATTGAGAATGTAAAGTCCTTGTTGTCTATCCAGTATCCTTATTATGATCTGATCGTTGTAAATGACGGGAGTAAAGATGATATGCTGGAAAAACTTATCAGGGAATTTGAACTGGAGCCGGGAGATGCCACTTTTATTACGCAGCCCATTCCTACGGCATCGGTAAACTATATTTATAAAAGCCGGAATAAAAAATATGCTCACCTTACCGTTCTTGACAAGAACAATGGCGGGAGGGCAGATGCCATTAATGCCGGGGTGAATTTTTCAAGTACCGAACTGGTGGTGTGTACCGATGCCGATTGTATCATAGAACAGGATGCTTTACTAAAAATGGTACGCCCGTACCTGGAGGAGAATGACAAGGAAATTGTTGCCTGTGGAGGTGGAATAGGGATTGCAAACGATTCATTGATCCGGGACGGGATCCTGAAAGAATTGAGGCTGCCTAAAAAACTGGTGCCTACCATTCAGGTCGTGGAATATATGCGGGCTTTTCTCTTGGGAAGAATGGCCTGGAGCGAAGTAAACGGGCTTTTGCTCGTGTCAGGCGCATTTGGGATGTATCCCAGGAAACGAATGATCGAGGTTGGGGGATTTGATGCGAAGACGGTAGGAGAGGACCTGGAGCTTTGTATAAGGCTTAGAATGCATATGGAAGAACAGAAACTTCCGTATAAAGTGGTGTACCTGCCGGAAACGCTGTGCTGGACCGAAGCCCCTTCAGATTATGGTATATTTATCAAGCAGCGGGATCGCTGGGCCCGCGGGTTATGGGAAACACTTAGCTCCCACAGAAAGGTTTTTCTGAATCCTAAATACCGGTATATGGGCTTTATTTATTTCCCTTACTGGCTGATATTCGAATTTGGAGCACCTATTGTGGAATTTGCCGGCCTTGTAGCTATTATTGTTTTCACGATCCTGGGATTGATCAATTGGTCTACCGCCATCCTGTTATTTACTTTTGTGTACCTGCTTGGTTGTATCTTCTCTACCGCAGCTATCTTTATGTATGTGAAGAGATTTAATGATTATACCCAGCCCAAACAGATAGTGGAACTTTTGCTCGCAGCATACCTTGAGCCTTTCCTTTTTCATCCGGTTTTAGTGTACGGACAAATAAAAGGATACTGGAAAATGCTCTTCGGAATAAAATCGGGTTGGGGTGATATGACGCGTAAAGGTTTTAATGTTTCCGATAACTAGAACCGAAAATGATAAGCAATATTGGCAATAAACTGATTTCCTTTCAGGTCTGAATTGATGTCCTCAAAGAGATAACCGCCGGTTAGCTGTATCACGTGATGCACCCCTAGTGTATGATTGATCCCAGCATTGATGTAATATACATTAAGGTCGGGCCTGTTCTGTACCTGGGTGAAAATAGTACGTTCGTCAGGTGAAATTCCGCTACCCAGCCTTGTGAAGAGGTAATTATCTGCAGTGCTTAAATAATAACGAACATTAAACTGGTAGTTCTGCACCAGTTCATCTTTACGTTCAGGCCCCAGGAAAGACCTAAGGTTAAGGTAGAAGTTCCCGGTGTATAAGCTAAGACCGAGTATCCCGGTAAAGAAATCCTTGTCAGAAAAATGCAGTAGCCGTCCTCCGGCTTCGGCTTCCAGGGCTTTGGCAAAATTGTAATAAACAGAAGCGCTTCCTCTGAAATCGGGAAAGATGCTCCCGTCTGAAACTCCGGCATTCAGATAGGCATAAAGCCGGTCGTTAAAAACCGGATATGCCTCAAGCTCATAGAGGCTCCCGCTGTCATAAGACCTGTCGGTGTAGTTCACCCTTCCCAATACCACTGTGCGGTTAAAACTATGCTTATATTCTGCGCTTATGCTGTGCCAGGGGTCATTCCTGCTGTACTCATCGCTAAAATAAAGGTACTGGTAAATAACACCAATTTCATCCTTAATGGTTCGTTTTAAGATCGTTTGAAGTAAATATTTATCTTCGGAAGAAACCTGCTTCATCTCCAGAGTTTTTAAGGCAAGTGCTCTTGCCTGTTCCTTCTTTCCGGATTTAAACAATAAGTCCGACTTTAATGCCTGTAAATGAGCGTCACGGGGATAAACCCTGGAAGCGGAATGTAAGAACTCCATTGTTTCATCTCCCTTTTCATACGAGATTTGCCTGTAAACAAGCTTCAAAACCCCGGGATATTCCGGCGCATTCTCCATCAGGTATAATAACTCTTTCTCCGCCCGATCATAATTTTTTAAAGCCCAGTAATTCCTAATCTGCAGAACCCTGATATCGTGGTATCCCGGTGCCAGCTCGAGGCCTTTTTGAGTATAATTAATGGCTTTATTAAATTCCCCATTTCGATAAAGATCTACTGCTTCCTCATAGATTTCATCGGTATTGGTCTCTTCAATTACCTGTGCTGATAAAGGGTTTAGCTGAAATGCCAAAAGAAATAGCAGGGGGTAAAATCTCATAACGGGGCTTTAAGTTTCACCAAATTTAAACGAATAAATAAAGAAGCCGGAAATAAGCATAAAATTTTTGAACTGGGCGATTGCAGTTTATTTTGTAATTTCAGGTCCTTTAAAGGAGAATTAAAGCTGGTTTTCTAAAATGTGTGGTTTAGTGGAAAAGTGAAATGGGGAGAAAACCGGACTATTGACTATTCGATTTAACCTATGAAATTAAAACTTTTCCTGAGCCTGCTTCTTATTTTTATTGTTATGAACCTCGGTCTTGGCAGTTGGGGTCTTACCGAAAGCAGTGAAGCACGTTACGCCGAGATTGGCCGCGAAATGATAGTGACTGGAGACTATCTTAATCCGCAGCTGTTAGGGATCCAGCATTTTCATAAACCACCGGTAACCTATTATTTGGCGGCTTTAGGCTACAAGATTTTTGGGCTTAACGAATACGGGGCACGATTTTTTCTCGCCATTGCGCTCGTTTTACAACTATTCTTTATTTATAAAATAGGGGAATCCGTTTTCAGAGACTCTAAAAGGGCCTTTGCCGGGATGCTTATCTATTTTTCATTTCCCATAAGCCTTATCGCTACACATAACCTGACCACCGATGCCTTTTTAACCACTTTTATCCTGTGGGCCGTATATTTCTGGCTGAAGAAAAAGGAAGGCAAATCCTTATGGTATCACCATGGCTTTTATGCATTGCTGGGGGTCGCCTTTCTTACCAAGGGGCCTGTGATCCTGCTGCCAACTTTAGTTTTTATTATCTGCTGGAAGTTAATCCGTAAAGAAAAGTTCCAATTTAACAGGCATCATTTTCTGGGGATGCTGTTGTGTCTGGGAATTTCGGCTTCCTGGTTTGTCGCCGTTATCGCCAGCCATCCGGAATTGTGGGATTATTTCATTCAGGACCAGATCATAAAACGCAGCGTAGATGCCGAAAAATTCAAGAGGGTAGAGCCTTTCTGGTATTATCTTCTATTGGCTCCTTTGGTTGGAGTACCGTGGTTGCCATTTATCATCGCCGGTGGCATCAAGAAAAGGAGGAACTTTTTTCGTCCTAGGTCTGCTGAACTTGCACTTTTGCTATGTATCGGGATATTATTCCTGATATTCTCTCTTTTTTCCTCGAAGCTTATCCTGTATATACTTCCTATATTTCCGTTCATTGCCATCCTGGGAGGTAGTATGTTTTATGCACTTCCACCTAAAATGCTGAAGATCTTTTCGGGAATATACCTTGCACTTGTCCTGATTCTGGCGGCTGGACTTATCTATCTTATGCTTACGCCTGAATTTGATATTAAGCTCGTTTTTTCTGTATTGGTGCTGGTGTTTCTGGGAATTACCGTATTCCTTAGCCTGAAGTTCTTAAGAGAAAATCACAGGATGAAGTTGCTTTCTCTTGGCTTTATCTTCAGCGTGGGTCTTATTTTTACGTATCACCTTTTTGCGGCGCAAAACCCGTTACCTATTAATTCTGTCAAGGGTGTTGCAGCATTCATTCAGAAAGAAAAACCGGAGAGCTCAAGAAACCGTGTGATCGTTTACGATTACCTTTTGCCTTCGTTATCTTTTTATCTGAACAAAGAAATACTAACCGTTCACGATGATAATTTCAATACCAAAAGGGAGGTGAGATTTGAGCAAAATGATGCTTTTAGGGAAAATTTCATCAACCTTAACCATCCCGGCGATGCTAAAAGATTCGACCACATAATGTCCGAAAGGAATAATGTGATGGTCAAGAGGAAAAAGACGGTTTTGCCCGATTCCCTGCAATACCTGCTTAAAAACTTTAAGCGCGTTGAGCATATAGGGAAATGGGAAGTCTATTATTAGAATTCCTATTTCTTCAGGCGTTTATGTAATTTAATGATTCTTGGAGAGGAGATGAACCATAGCAGGAACCCGCTAAAGACTGTAATAAGCCCCAATAAGGAGAAGGCTCTTAACAGAAGATTATTGAAGTCATCACGCCCCTCGTAATCCATAGTATGGGTCATCCAAAGAAAATCGAACCAGCGCCAGTCACGGTGTCTCAGAGTTTGGAATTCCCCGTTTTTAGCCGCAACGTAAGCCTTTATGTTCTGAGAATTGTCATAGGAGATTACATAGGCCGGCAGGGGCCCACTTCTGTATTCGTGGTGTTTACCGGTATTGTTTATTTTCTCTATGCCTTTAACATTAAGATCTTCTCTCATGATGCGCCCAGCAATTTTAAGGGCATCATCCTTAGAAATCTCTTCTTTTACGGCACCGGTTTTTGCATTGATAAGCAGGTTGGAGTTTACCCAGTAATAAGGTTTTCCGGCAATCTCCTTTAACTGAAGGGATTCTATTTCAAGGCCTGGCCTAAGTTGGTCCGGGCTTTTAAGGTCCTGAAAGACCGGACTCTTAATTTCGGTTTTTCGCAAATGATCCCCGTGAATCTCATCAATATCTGTCCAGCTGAAGTAAAGTCCGCTTATGGTCCACATTAGGAATTGAATACCTATAAAAATTCCCAGGTAACGGTGGGTCTGTCTTATCTTTTTTGCAGTTTTACGCTTTACTACAGCCATTTGTGAAATTGGAAGGTTTTAAGTTTAAAATGCAATAATAGTGTATTTTTTTATTCGATATTTCAGTAATTCCGGAGATATTCAGAAAAGACTGCTGTTTTCTAAAATATCCAAGGACTTTGGAATTGATCAAAGGCATCTATACTTCAGGAGATCTGAAGTATGGATGCCGGTTTAAGAATTTTGTATTGATTATAATTTTATCCCTTGTAGTAACTGGGGTTTCAACTTTTTCCGGGATTTTTCAATCAGGGAGTGTTCAATAACCAATATCGCTGCAAATACCATATTTCTCACCTCATAAAAATTCGAGGAGCAATCGGTAGATTTCGAAATTCTGTGCAGCTGACTTCTTATATCCTGAAGCTGTTGCCAGGCTTTTTCTTTTTCAGCGATGCCTGACTGATAGACCATCTCATAACTCATTAGATTCACTAGTTGATGCTTAAAGGACCGTAGAAGAAGGCTATCCTCAGGAAGCTTTATTTTGTGATCAGTATTATTCTGGGCTTCGGGAATAGAGGTTATCCGGTCTATACGGGGAGTGAGATATTCTGATGCCTGGTGAGAGAATACAAGTGCTTCCAGCAGTGAGTTAGAAGCAAGACGGTTGGAGCCGTGAAGTCCCGTACAGGCACATTCTCCTGAGGCGAAGAGGTTGGGAATTGAGGTCCTTGCAAATTTGTCCGTTTTGATACCTCCGCATTGGTAATGTGCTGCCGGGGTTACCGGGATAAGTCCCGTTTGCAGATTTATGCCTTGTAGGTTGCAATAGGATACAATGGTAGGGAACTCTTGGGAAAACTTTTTATGATCCAGATGCCTGCAATCCAAAAATACACAATCTTCTCCCGACTCTTTTAGTTCAGAAAGAATAGCTGCTGAAATGATATCCCGGGTTGCCAGTTCGCCACGACTGTCATATTCAAATAAGAATCTTTTTCCCTGCCGGTTTACCAGGTAAGCACCAAAGCCTCTTACAGCTTCCGAAATTAGAAAAAGCCTGTTAGGACCATTCTGATAAAAAGCTGTAGGGTGAAATTGAATGTAATTCATATTTATAACCCGCGCTCCGGCCCTGTAGGCCATTGCCACACCATCGGCAGTGGCCACAGAAGGATTGGTGGTATTTCGAAATATTTTTCCGCTTCCCCCGGTGGCCAGCATAGTAACTTTAGACCTGATCTTTATTTTTTCACCGGTTTTAAGTTCAAGGACTTCAGCACCTATACATACCGGCCCGTGGAGATTATCTTTGAGCAAAAGATCTGTTACAAAATGATGGGATTCTATCCTGATGTTGGGATACTCTGCTATTTTCGTCAGGAGCGTTTGTTCCAGTTCCCGACCGGTAAAATCCTGCCGGTGAACTATTCTTTTTTGGGAATGACCGCCTTCAAGGCCAAGATTCAGGCTCCCATCTGCAGAGGTATCAAATTTTCCGCCCCATTTTATAAGTTCTTGTAGTCGGTCCGGAGCCTGGGAAACCACCATTTCAACTATTTTAGGATTACATAAACCTTTTCCGGCTTTCAGGGTGTCCTGGTAATGCTTTTGAAAACTGTCATTCACCTTATCGGAAACCACGGCAATACCGCCTTGTGCCCTGAAGGTACTCCCTGCTTCGTTATTACTTTTTGTAAGAATATCTATATGGAGATCAGCACGTTTTTCTGCTATCTTTAAAGCGAATGAAAGTCCGGCAATTCCTGATCCTATAATCAGAACATCAGTTTTTTTCTTCATTTTATTTAGATAGTGCAAGCATACGGTCTATGGGACCTCTTGCTTTTTTAATCAGTGTTTCTTTTAGGCGAATTTCAGGAGTTTCCTCATTAAGACAGGAATAAAGTTTTTCGAGGCTGTTCATCTTCATATAAGCGCATTCACTGCAGGCACAGCTGTTATTCTCTTTTGCAGGAGCCGGGATAAGTGTTTTATGCGGCAAATGAGTTTGCATTTCATAAAGTATACCTGCTTCGGTTGCCACAATAAAGGTCTTGTGATCGCTTTTGGTCACGTGGTCTAGCATCCCTGAGGTAGAGCCTATATAGCTTGCTATTTTTAGAATATGACTTTCTGACTCAGGGTGGGCGATAATTTTTGCCGAAGGATATTTTTTGTGCAGGGCCAGTAGCTTATCTATAGAGAAAGCTTCGTGTACCAGGCAGGCACCGTCCCATAAAAGCATATCTCTTCCTGTCTTTTCTACCAGGTATTTTCCCAGGTTTCGGTCGGGAGCAAAGATGATGGGGATATCTTCCGGGATCGATCTGATTATCTTTTCTGCATTAGAAGAGGTACATACTATATCGCTCATAGCTTTTATCTCTGCGGAACAGTTTATATAGGTCACCACTATATGCCCGGGATGATCCTCCACGAACTTTTTAAATGCTGCGGGTTCACAGCTTTCGGCCAGTGAACATCCTGCTTTAAGATCGGGGAGGAGTACTTTTTTAGATGGATTGAGGATCTTTGCTGTTTCAGCCATAAAATGGACCCCGGCAAATACAATAATATCGGCATCGCTTTGGGCCGCTTTTTTTGCCAGTTCGAGACTATCTCCCACAAAATCTGCTACCTGCTTTATCTCCGGCACCTGATAATAATGGGCCAGGATTACTGCGTTTTTTGTTTCCTTTAATTTTTTTACTTCATTTTGAAGAGATCGGTTTTCTGAAGAAACACGATCAAAATGAATAGCAGGGAAGTTTTTATCGTTCATATTGCCTTTCAGGTCTTTTAAATAGAGGGTTAATTGAGCCTCCACAAAATTAAAGGCTATGATTTCCCTATTTTATGACCTCGGTCATTTTTCGAGGGATATGGAAATAAAAAAAGCGATTCTTCTGAATCGCTTTTTAAATACGGTAACTATATTATATTAGTTTTTTATTCCGAATTTCTTCAGAATATCTTCCATCAAACACCATTTGGTGAGGGAAGACTGAAGCAAATTGGCTCCCACAAAGGCGGTGAACCAAAGCCAGTTAATATTCACATATATGGCAAGCAGCAGACTTATTAAAATAAATGTTCCTGCCACGCCGCGTACTATTCTGTCTCTCATTTGTATGATTTTTTAATTAGATATGTCTTTCTATGGGTAATACAATTGCCCTTACCGGATTATCGGTTTCGAGCTGTTGGTTATATTCTTTTACAAGCTTAAAGAAGCTGTCTATTTTGACATCTTCGGTAAAACTGAAAAGCATCACCGATTCGTTGCCTGACTTTTCGCCGGGGAACCAGCTCTGGGTAGCGACAAGTGAATTCTTATACCCGTCTATTTCTGAAGTACTGAAGGCCTCAATATGCGATTCCCTGAAGAGTTTCAGGATATCCTTCTGAAATTCGGAAAGCGAGGTAACAATTAATAATTTCATCATTTTACTGGATTTAAGCTACCGAATCCCTGAAGCAGAGATCCGGTAGTTTTGGTTTTATTTATGGTTTTTCTTTTCGATCATATAATATACCAGTGGTACTACCAGTAGTGTAAGTACTGTAGAAGCAATAGTTCCTCCCATAAGCGAGATCGCCAGACCCTGGAAAATAGGGTCAAAGAGGATCACAAAAGCTCCGATCACCACCGTACCTGCGGTTAGCAGGATAGGCGTGGTCCTTACAGCTCCGGCTTCGATCACGGCCTGCTTCAGCGGAATTCCTTCTTCCAGCCTCAGGTTCACGAAATCGATGAGGAGCACCGAGTTCCGGACCATAATACCCGCCAGGGCAATCATTCCGATAAAGGAAGTCGCAGTAAAGAAAGCTCCCATTATCCAGTGACCTAGCACGATACCCACAAGGGAAAGCGGAATGGCCACCATCATCACGATTGGCGCTTTAAAGTTCTGGAACCAGCCAACGATCAGGATATAGATGATGATGATCACACCAAGGAATGCGATTCCCAGGTCTCTGAAAACCTCCAGGGTGATCTGCCATTCTCCATCCCATTTTACCGTAAAGTCATCCTCATACTGAGGTTGCTCCATATACAGCTCATTCATAGTATAACCTTCAGGAAGCTTAATATCCTTGAGCTTCTCTTCCATTCCCAGGATGGCATAAACCGGACTCTCAAGTTCCCCGGCCATATCGGCCAGTACGTAAACCACTCGTTTCTGGTTCTTGCGGTAAATGTTCTTTTCCCGCACATCTTCCTTCACCTTCACAAGATCCCCAACAGAGATCATCTGTCCGTTTTGTGACTGGATCTGGATCTGGGAAATGTCGTTTACTGAAGACTTTTCATTTTCGTCCAGTGCCAGTACTATTCCCACAGGCTCGGCAGCATCTTCATCATAAAGCTGGGTTACGGCATTTTCTCCAAGAGCGGTATTAAGGGTGTAGACTATCTGTTTTGGAGCAATTCCATAAAGCATCGCCTTTTCCTTATCGATCTCGAACTTGTATTCAGGCTGATCGGCTTCCACCATCCAGTCCACATCTACCACATCTTCGGTATTGTTCAGAATATCCTGTACTTCAGAAGCCACTTCTATCTGCTTTTCGTAATCAGGTCCGTAAACTTCTGCCACAATGGTAGAAAGTACCGGGGGTCCCGGTGGAACTTCCACGAGTTTTACATTGGCATTATATTTAGCAGCTATTTTCTGAACATCGGGACGCATTAATTTCACGATATCGTGACTCTGCGCACTTCTGTCGCTTTTATTTGTCAGGTTTACCTGGATATCGGCCGTATTGCTGGAGCCTCGCAGGTCATAATGCCTTACCAGTCCGTTAAAGGTAATAGGTGCCGAAGCTCCCACATAGGTCTGGTAATTCACCACTTCAGGCCTTTGAGACAGGTATTGCCCGATCTCTTTAGTGACCACTGCGGTCCTTTCCAGGGTAGTGCCTTCAGGCATATCTATAATTACCTGGAATTCGTTCTTATTATCAAAAGGCAGCATCTTTACTGCTACGGTATTGGTAAAGAACATCGAAACCGAAGCCAGAAGCAACAGGATAGTTGTCCCCAGGAAGATCCATCGTTTTTTAGGGTTCTCGATCAGGGGTTTCTCAAACTTCGAATATAACCTGTAAATAAAGGTATTGTCTATGCTGTTGTCGTTCTCCTTTAATTCTTCCGAATCCTCCTTTTCAGCTTTCTTGCCCTTTTCTCTAAGGAAAAGGTATCCAAGGTATGGTGTGATGGTAAGGGCCACGAACAAGGACAGGATCATCGCAATAGATGCTCCAATCGGCATCGGACTCATATATGGTCCCATCAGTCCGCTTACAAATGCCATTGGCAGTACCGAAGCGATCACTGTAAAGGTTGCCAGAATGGTCGGGTTTCCAACCTCATTAATGGCATACAATGCAGCCTGTTTAAATGGTAAACGCCGCAATTTGAAGTGCCTGTGCATATTCTCGGCAATAATAATGGAATCGTCCACCACGATACCGGTCACGAATACCAGGGCAAAAAGGGTAATTCTGTTCAGCGTATAATCGAGCATATAGTAGCTCAACAACGTCAGAGCAAAAGTAATAGGTACCGAAAGGAAGACCACAAGTCCGCCTCGCCAGCCCATTGCCAGCATTACCACGATGGTTACCGCAATAATGGCCCCGATAAGGTGCATCAGTAATTCGGATACCTTATGGGAAGCGGTTTCCCCGTAGTTCCTTGTCACTTCTACGTGAACATCATCAGGAATAAGGTTCTGCTTTAAGTGATCTACCTTTTCGATGATCACATCAGCAATCTGCATCGCATCGGCACCTTTTCTTTTGGCTACCGATAGTGTTACCGCAGGATATTCTGAATTATATTCACCTGCCTTTTCATTAGCCTGGCCGTAGCCGAAGCTTACATATTCTTTTGGAAGTTCGGGCCCGTCAACAACTGTGGCTACCTGTTTAAGGTATACCGGCTGATTATCCTGAACTCCAATAATAAGGTTCTTTACATCTTCTTTTGACTCCAGAAAGCTTCCGGTAGTCACCAGGAATTCGGTGTCCTGATTATCGAATTTCCCCGATGACATCTGCTGATTATTGGCTTTGATCTTTTCGGCTATCCCAAGAAAATCAACACCACTGGATGCCATTTTGGCCTTATCCAGCACCACGCGTAACTGACGGTTTCTCCCACCTTTAACTTTAGTGATCGAAACATCTTCCACTTTTTCTATCTCGTGGTCCAGCTCTTCAGCTATCTGTTTTAACTGATAATCATTATAATTCTCACTCCACAGGGTGAGTCCAAGCACCGGAACATCGTCTATAGCCCGGGTTTTGACCATAGGCTGCGTCACATTTCGCGGCAGCTTGTCCATACTCTTCATCAATTCGTTGTAGAGTTTCACGTAGGAACGCTCAATGTCTTCTCCTACATAGAACTGAACGATGATCATTCCCTGTTCTTTCATAGAAGTAGAATAGACATATTCCACTCCCTTTACATTAGATATTATCTTTTCCAATGGCTTGACCACCCGGGACTCGACCTCGGTAGGAGAGGCGCCTGGATATCCTACAAAGATATCGGCCATAGGCACGTCTATCTGAGGTTCTTCTTCTCTTGGAATAAGAAAAGAACTGTAAACCCCAACCACCATAAAGACGATCATAAGCAGTACCGTAAGTTTCGAGTTGATAAAGCCTTTGGCTATTTTACCTGCTAATCCTTCTTTCATTGTATAGCTTTTAAATTCTTATAATTTTTTGAGTCAGCTTATTGTTTGCTCACCGGAGCACCGTTGTATAGTTTTCCTTCAGCATCTACAATGTACTCCTCATCAGCCTTAAGTCCGGAAAGTACTTCTACCTGGTCTCCATAGGTTTTTCCTAATCTTATCCATCTTAGAAGAGCCGTGTTTTGTGAACTTATGGTGTATATGCCTGTAAGGTCACCACGGTGTACGACAGCTGAGGAAGGAATAAGTACTCTTGCACTTGCTGTTTTTTGCTCCACCGGAATCTCCACACTCACATACATTCCCGACCTGATCTCATCTCCTGTTTCTTCAAGACTTATCTTTACGGGATACTGGCTTCCGGTATTCTTGGCTGAAGCACTTACCTCTGAAATAACCCCTTTAAGGGTTTTATCCAGTGTTTTCACATTAACATCTACTTCAGTCCCTTCTTTAATTGAAGAAACCTCAGATTCCGGAACGGTGGCTCTTACTTCAAAAGCGCCGGGTGCTTCCATTGCAACCAATGGCATTCCCGGATTGGCCATATCGCCTTCTTCCGCAAATTTGTTGGTGATCACTCCGCTAAAAGGAGCCCGAATGTTCACATAGGCAAATTGTGCCTGGATCTCATTCTTCATCTGTCGGGCCGCTTCAAGCCTGGCTTTTGCCATTTCATAGTTTGCAGTTATATCGTCCAGTTCCTTTTGGGAAGCACTGTTCTCTTCAAACAGGTTCTTAAACCTGTTATAATCTTTTTCGGCATTATTATAAGCCGCCTGTGCTTCGGTGATCTTGGCGTTTACCTGGGCAATTTTTGCCTGCAGGTCTGAGTTATTAATAGATACAAGTAACTCACCTTTCTTTACTTTATCTCCTATCTGCACATTGATGCGATCTACATAACCCATCATCCGGGTACTTAATTTCGCATTGTTCACAGCTTCTATTTTCCCGTTAAGGCTTAGGGTGGATCCCTTTTCTGAAGCAGGTGAATTCACCTTTACCGCCAGGGCCGGTTTCTTTTCCTGTGAAGGCTTCTTGTCGTCCCCACAGCTGATAAATAGACTTGCCGCTCCGGCAATTAAAAGAGTATATAATTTCAGTTTCATCGCTTATTTTTTGGTTAAAAATTCTAAATATGCCTTGGCATAATTGTATTCGTAAATCGTTTGATAGTATTCAAGTTCCTTTTCCAGGTATTTTGCTTCTGCTGAGAGTAAGTCTGAAGTTTTTTCCAGTCCTTCTTCAAAACGGTTGGTCCTTATCCTTAGGGATTCTTCAGACTGTTCCATAGCAAGCCTGCCCAGGTTAAGCTTGTTTTCGGCATCTTTAAGAGCTCTTCTCGCTTTGTTAAGCTCCATAGTGCTCTTTGATACATATTGCTCATATTCCAGCTTTGCCTGCTCATATTCAGCCTTGCTTTTTTGTGTTTTTCCAAAGCGTTTTGAGCCCTGAAAAAGATCCCAGCTCAGGGAAACTCCTGCGAGGTAGCCGCTTGCATCACCCTGAAATATTTCGTCGTCATAAAGCTCATAGCTGCCAAAGGCATTCAATCTTGGCAAAAAACTCATTTTATCGGCCTTATACATTTCTTTTCTTGCTTCAGCAGCCAGTTCCATAGCCCTGATATCTGACCGTTCTTCCGAAATTCCGGTATTTTCAGACTCCATTAGAGAGTTTATCTGCAGGGAATCTGTAGGTTTCAGGAGCCCTTCCTGTGACTGCCCCATTAAGAACTCCAGGTAATCTGAAGCGTTTTCAAGGTTGCTTTTTGCGTAGTGCAGTCGGTTATTTATTTCAGACACCCTAACTTCCACTGAAAGGATATCGGCTTTTTGAAGATAGCCCTGCTTATACCTGTCACTGGCCATTTTCTGATTGGAAAGTGCGGCTTCACGGGCCTTCTCCAAAACATTTACCGCTTTATAGGCCAGCTGAAGCTCCATATAGGCTTTTTCAACCTCCAGCTTCATATAGTCCCCTGTACGTTCTCCTTTCAGACGGGTAGCTTCCATTTTAGAGTCGGCAGCTTTTCTTTTAAAGATACCGTCAAGATTCACCAAAGGTTGCTCTACCTCGATTTTTGTGGCAAAATTGTTGATACGATCGGGATCGTTAAGCAGCGCCGGATTAAAATCACTCTGAGTGATCCTTTCCTGGTTTAACTTAGAACCGAAGGCCATAAGCGGATTATTGGTGGTCATTCCCGTATGGGAAACGCTTATATTAGGGAGAAAGACCGCATTGGTCTGCCTGTAATCTGCCCGGGCCTGCAGGAATTCCTGCTCCGAGATCTTTAATTTCCTGTTATTTTCCATCACGCTTTGTAACACCGTGTCCTTGCTAACAGGTTGCACTTGTTGTGCCTTTACCTGCAGCCCGATAAATAACAGAAACAGAATTGCAGAGAGTTTTGTTTTCTTCATCTTTTATTAAATTTTCTGGTGCAAAAATAGCTTCAGAACAGAGACCGGTCAGTAACCTTTGTTACCGGAAAGCTCAGGAAAGACCTTTATTTGCTTAAAATTGGGGGAGAATTGGTAGAGTTTTGTGAAGGGGTACTATAGGTTAATTCTTACCCCGACTTTAGAATTGAAGAAAAAAAGGCAGTCGGTTCAAACGGCCTGTACACAAAATGGGTGTTCTTTTTTCTCTTTAGAAGAAGTCATAAATTTTTGATAAAATTTCAGAGGACGGCAATTGAAGACCGGAATAAGCGTTTCAAAAGAAACCTAAATTAACTAATAAGTATTTGTTATGAAGAAACTGATGATTTTGAGTTTGGCCGGGATTGGTTTTATTGCCATAAGCGCCTGCTCTAATGATGATGATGCCGGAAACTCCTCCCCTGAGGTGAATCTTAATGCCACAGCTTTTAGTTCTGATTCCCACGTCAATACTTCGGCACTGCCACAGCCTATACTGGATTATATCACGACCAATTACCCTGACCAGGTAATTAGGGAAGCTGAAATTGAAGACAATAATAATTATGAGGTGGAACTGTCAAACGGGCTTGAGCTCATATTTGATGCTGAAGGAAACTTTTTAGGAGTAGATGATGACGGTGAAGATAATTTTGGAGATGATCATTTGGATGCATCGGAACTTCCGCAGAAAATCAAGGATTTTCTGAACACCTACTTTGAGGGAGAGACCGTGGAAGAAGCTGAAATAGAGAATAACGGGCATATCAAGGTGGAGCTTGATAGTGATGTAAAACTTATTTTTGATGCAGAAGGTAATTTCTTAGGCCAGGCCGAAGACGAAAATGAGAACGAGGATGAAGATGATGAAGACATTGCGGTAGAAGACCTCCCACAATCAGTTAAAGATTATATTTCTGCGAATTACCCCGATAATAAGATAATAGAAGCAGAGAAAGAGGATGAAGGTTTTGAAGTAACACTGAATAATGGAACAGAACTTAAATTCGATTCAGAAGGTAATTTCGTGAAAGCAGAAGATCATAATGGGGATGACGATGATGATGAGGAGGAGACAGATGATTAATTGACGCATGTCAGGACTTATTTAAACGGCTGTAAATTAATTTACAGCCGTTTTTACTTTCAGTAATTTTTCTTTTAAGGGGAAGAAGCTTTAAAAAATGAATTATTCCTTTTGAATATTAGAAATAAGCTCCTTAATTTGCACAGCATATTCGGGATGTGGCGCAGTCTGGTAGCGTATACGCCTGGGGGGCGTGGGGTCGCAGGTTCAAATCCTGTCATCCCGACTTTAAAGCTGAACTTAGGTTCAGCTTTTTTTGTTTTTAGTTGTTTTTAAATAGAACACTCGTTTCGGTGTAGGGCATTGGTTATCAATGTATTGAAATTTATTAGCTATCTTTAAAAGAATAGTTTATTAACCAACACCAGAAAATTATGAAACGACTATTAAGTTTAGTTGCGATACTGCTGTTTTGCATTGGCGGTATGGCCCAGGAAAGAACCTTCCTCATCTTTGAGTTTATGAAGGTAGACAACAGTCAGGAAGCAGATTATTACGAAACCGAAGCCTTTTGGGAAAAGATCCATAAACAGCGGGTTGCCGACGGAAGCATCCTGGGCTGGGACCTCTGGTCACTGTTGCCGGGAGGTGAAAATCAGGGGTATCAATATCTTACCGTAACCGTTTTTAATGATCCGCTTAAGATGATGCAGGCCGGAAACGGAATAATGGAAAGTGCCAAAAAGGCTTATCCAGATCTCAGCGAAGAGGAAATAGGGAATAGAATGAATAGCTCTGCAGAGAGCCGCGATCTTGCCGTACGCCTTTTTCTGATGGTTCAGGATAAAACAGAAGATGAGTTTGAAATGGACCTTGGGACCATTACCACTTTAGACCTGATGAAAGCTACCGATGGTAATAATGAAGCCTATGAAAAGGCCGAAGCCGATATTTTCAAACCCTTGCATCAAAAGATGGTAGACGAAGGAGCAAAAGGAGACTGGCAGTTGCTGAAGGTATTGTTCCCAATAGGCAGTGAGGTGTATGCTTCCCATATTACCGCAAATATGTTCAAAGGAATGGAACAGTATATAAACTCCATGAGTTTTGATTCCGGTCTTACCGAAGCCGATCTTAATAATATGGAAAAAGGTCTGGAAACAAGAGATATGAAATGGGTTTACCTGGCAAGGCTCGACAGAAAAGTCCGCTGAGAATAATAAAAAAGGCTCCTGTTCTAAGGAGCCTTTTCTATTTGAAATAAACCTGATTAATCTTCAGGGAAGTTTTCATTGTCCATAACTTCTTCCATCTGAGCGATATGACGCTGGGTATGCCCGGACATAAACAAAATTAATTGATAGGCATCCACACTTCCGAATGGTAATTTGGTAAAGTGCTCCCTTAGGTCATCGTCCGTAGTTTTTACATAATCAATATTTTCCTGTCTCTTTTGCTTAAAGGCCTCAAGACTTTCTTCAAAAGATCCAAACTTGTCTTTTGGCTCCAGTGGTTCCTGGGTTTTTACTTTTTTAGAGCGATCCCTTATGATCTGTAGGATCTGTTCATCGGTAACGCTGGCCTCTTTTGGAGAAGCTTCATCTACGGGGGCCTGAAGGCTTTGTTGAACCATTCCCGAAATAGCATTTTCGGCTATTGCCAGATGTTCTGTAATCTCAGCAAGACTCCAGGTGGACTCATCGGGTTTAAAGTTCAGTTGCTCATCGCTCACCCCATCAAGTGTGCTTAGAAGTTCCTCCCGGGATTCGGTCAATTCATTGATGGCTTTTTCCCGCTCTTCATCGGTTAATTTCAGACTGGATGTGCTAAAACTTAAAAGTAAGAGCATCACCAGGGGTAAGGCTAGTTTTTTCATAATTGATAATTTTAATATGATTTATTTTTTCAGGTCAATAGGGTTTCGGTCAATTTTCCTGAAGTTCCTATAAAGATAAGATGTTGAATATCAAATTTTTGTATTTATTGACTTAATTATTACTAACCGGACTTATCATAATATGGGCCCTGTGAGTTCCGGGATCCATAAGCCAGGGCATTCCCGGAGCTTCCGGTTTTAGCGGCAGCCCTGTAGATTCGGCGGTGGCATAAGGAATATAGACCACATACCTGAATTTACCGTCTTTCAGCTCGCCAGTGTTATTATCGTAATTTTCTTCAGTACCTGAATAGATATACAGCGTACTGGGGGCATCGGGCATTTTCAGTTTTCCCGATTTTGCCTCCTTCGCACGGATGTCGCGCTTTTCCATTTCAGATTTTCCCTCGGCAATAAGCGCTCTTCCGCGTGCCATAAAAGGTTCCAGCTTTTTAGAATAGCAGGCTACCTTAATGCCATCCTCTTCTGGATTATCGGCAATGCAGACCAGGTTATTGCTCCCTTCGCGGAGCACCTTTAGATTGCCGCTGCTATCATAGCCATAGACCATTGCCCCGGCACGTTTATCAGACGGGGCGGCAAGTACCGCTGTTTTTATCTGAATTTCCGGAGAAAGAACTTCCTTTTGGGCGTAGCCTGAAATTGAGATCAGGAAGATACTTAATAATACTAAATTCCTCATAGTTAGTTGTTTTTGATGCCGTCTTATTAAAAAAGACCGCATAGTTTTACATAAATATACTAATTGCTAAAGGAATTCAGGATTCCGGTATTTCGGGATGCTTTCGGGCTATTTAATTACCTCAAAGATCCTTTCATCTTCCTGAGATTGCCACTTTAATTCTCCGTTATAATAAACCTCGGTAACCCTCGTCGTATTACCGGACCTGTCTATCTTCGTTTTTATCAGGTCAGCTCCTTCAAAATTTTTAAAAACCAGTTTGGTTTCTGAATAGGAAGCCTCTGAGGTGTTGGTGTTTGGATATAACCTGAGATATATCTCACCTTCTCTCTCGGTTAGGGCTATGCCCTTGGGAGAATCCAGGTTGCCTTCGTAATATTCTTCCCAGGCTCCGTTTATTTTATGGTAGACTTCAATATCGGCTTCGGTTATCCCTTCTTTCGCCAGAAAATTGCTTCCTGCCTCATCTACATATTTTATCCAGGTAAGGGTGTCTACAATGGCACAACAATCAGATTCGGATGAACAGGAATTCAAGAGGGAGGTTAAGAACAGGAAAAGAGTAAATTTTTTCATAATCAAGGGGTTAGATGCTGCTTAGTATATGTAGTAAGATTACAAACTTGGTGAAAGGTTGCGTTTTAGGGCCAGATTAATTGGAATTACGGTCAATTATTCGCAAACAGTATTGTATCTTTAATAAAAAGCGGTTATGAAAGTTAAACTGTCCTTAGAAAAGAGTAAAGAAGAGATCGAGGATTATTTTAGGGATGTCAAATTCTTCAATGATAAAGGCTATTTCCCCTTCAAGTCTTTCGACGGAATAGATAAGGGTAATATATATATTGTTCCGCGGGAAAACTCCAACCGGATCTATTCGGCCAGCTGGGGTAAAACATATGACGGTACCATTCTTGAACGTCCCAATAACCTGAGGTATGTTCTTTTAAACTATCAGGAAAAGCTGTGTATGATTTTGGTGGATAGCATCGAAATAGACGGTAATACGCATAGTATGCCGGACAATGAGCTGTTTGCCCTTGCCGGGATGTACTATGTTGATGAAGCGAGGCAATTTCACGTGAGGCTGCTTACTTATATAAAGGATGACAGGGAAATGCCTGTGGTCTTTGAGACCGACCTGCTTCACAGATGGCCCAGGTTATTGTATTCGGTTGAAGATATAGATAACACCATAAAGAGTGGACTATCTAACCTTGTTCCTGAAACCGGGTGAGCTTTGCCAGACAATTTTTACGGCAGAGAAACCTTGTTTTTCCAACCTTTCATTATTCCGGAGATCAAACCCCTGTTTCTTGTAAAATCTTATAGGGGAGCCATACGGCCTGCCGTCGCTTTTTTTTAAATTACTTTCCGGGATCACCCAGCCGTGAAGTTCCTGCCTTTTTGTTTTGGCAAGATCCAGAAGTTTACTGCCTAAACCCTGGGTCTGGAAGTTACTATCAAGAATAAGTAGAAACCATCTTTTATCTTCCCTGATAAAATCGAAATACCAGCCCACGATTCCTTTGTGGGGATGGGTAAGTAAGATATGGTAATGATCCTTAAGTCCCCGGAGATAATCCTCAAATTCTTCTATACCCGTAAAGTTCAGGGTCTCTGGATACTCATTGTTCCAAAGCCCGAAAAGTTCCTTCTTTTGGAGGTTAGAGAGAATTTTAGATTCACTAATTCTCATAAGAATTGAATTGGTTCGGTTTTGGTAATACCAGGTTTTGGGAAGGGAGTCTTATTCAAAAGGCAAAAGCTCCGGTTCGAGGTATATTTTCTTCGCCTTTTCAGAATTAAAGATGTCAGTTTTATAATGAGACCTCAGAAGCTCCCTGAAATCTGTTGTCAATCTGGGGAAGTCTGAAATGAAACCCCTGAAATTATCGGCTTCGGACTTTTTCATAAAATGGTTCACAGCTTTCACGGAAGCGGTGGTAAGGGTTTTGTTGTATTTATCTCTAGCCCCAAGTCTTGTTACATAAATCAGTAACTGCCTGTTTATGTTATCTGCAGCGGTTTTGCATCCATATTTATTTATATGGATCCAGGCGAGCCTCAGGTGCGCTTCGTGATTAAAAATGGCAGGGTCAAGCCTGCCGTTTTTAAAAAGAAGTTCAAATTCCCGATCACTAAGGTCGAAATGTGTTTTCATTGTTGATCTTCTTTATTTAAGCCAGCCTTTTTGAGTTCCGTAACCGGCAAACCAGACCAGGAAAATGGCTATCGCGATGATCATTCCGGACATTATCATTCCCCCCGGGCCATAAGTTTCGGTTGCACCGGAGATTAATAAGGTGTGTATCATCTGAACCAGCACTCCAATAAGAGAAATTATAAAAAGTGCTTTTGCCCATTTTTGCCTTAAAAGCAAGCCTACACAACCCAGGGTGCCTCCAAATACCGCGAGTGCAAAAGCAATTAGGGCCCATACAGGATAGGTGTCATAAAAAACCCGTTCGCCTTCGGGCATTGCCTGAAGTGTTTCTTCTGAGATCCCCATATGTTCAAAAAAAGAGATCACCCCGGCAATGTTCCAGAGAAGCAGAATGCTGCTTAAAATCCAGAACCAAACCGGTACTTTTGAGCTAAGTACTTGTGTTTCCATAATGAATGTAAAATTGGTTAATTCTTAGTGTGCCTGGTCAAAACTTACCATCCAGTTTATCCCAAACTTGTCGGTGAACATCCCAAAATAAGAGCCCCAGAAGGTATTTTCCATCGGCATCATCACTTCACCATCTTTAGAGAGTTCATTAAAAATTCGATCGGATTCCTCTTTTTTATCAGTGTGAACAGATACTGAAAAGTTGTTACCTTTTTTGAAGTGCTTTGCCCATTCCCCTCCGGTATCGCTTCCCATAAGTACGGTCTCTTTGCTTATGGGCAGGGCAATATGCATAATCCTGTTCTTCTCTTCTTCAGAAATTTCGGGCATACCTTCCTGCCGGGGCATTTCAGAGAAACGGCTTACATTAGAAAATTCTCCTCCAAGCGCCGATTTGTAAAAATCGAAGGCTTCCATACAGTCACCATTAAAGGTGAGATATACATTTACGGTATTCATAATTCTTATTATTATTGGTTAGAAATGATCAAGATCAGAATTAAGCTTCAGCCGATGGAAGATTGGGGAATCTAAACACTTGTTAAATTACTGAAAATTTATTTTAATTCAGAATTTTTTATTCCGGGAAGGCCGGGGGATTATTTGATTTTGGACAAAGAGCCGAAAAATGTTTTTTCGGCGAGGTATTTTTTTTAATCACAACCAGAACTCATCATCCCAGGTGCCGCAGTCGTTAACATTGGCATTAAGCAGGCTTTCAATTTTCTCCAGTTCTTCTTTGTTCGCTTTTTCCTGAATTTTATTGAAAAGGATGCGTTCTTCGAAACGGATATGTTTTTCAAGCTCGTCTGCTAATTGCGAAAGGTGGTTCTGATCCACAGGGCTTTTTTCTTCAAAAAGGGCTTTCAGGTTTTTATGTTCAGCCATAACACGAATAAAAAGTTCATCTTCCTTTTCGAGGATCGGGAAAATATATGCCTCTTCCTCTCTAAAATGGGGCACCAGGTGGTTTATCCAAAACCAGTTGGTATATTTTTTAATTCGTTCCGGTTCTATCCCGGCTTCTATGCCCCTTCGAATTTTCATACAAAGCAACAAGCCCTGGTGATGTTCCCTGCTAAGCGGTTTTAGAGCTTCATGTCTTTTAATAGGCTGATGTTTCATTTTTTGGTAAGGACTTGTTTTAATACTGCGGCGTGATTGTTTTCCGGATCCCGTGATCCGTAGAGGAGGCTGACATCTTTAGTGGCTGCTATTTCCCTTATCCTGTTAAGCTCTTCGGTTTTAGCCTCCAGTTCCGTCTTGTATTCCTTAGTGAATCCTTCGAAGAGTTCCGGTTTGTGATTGAAGCGTTTGCGGAGTTCGGTTGAAGGAGCAAGGTCTTTATTCCATTCATCAAATTCGAGATCTGTTTTTTTAACCCCTCTTGGCCAGAGACGATCTACCAGGATACGGTAGCTTCCGTCGGCCGATTTGTGATCGTAAAGTCTTTTGATTTTTATATCCTTCATTATCTATTTAATCCTTTTTGTTTAATATCATAACAAAAAATCGTACCTTCACAAGGTTACTTTTTTCTGAATATCAAATGTATAGAATACATCTTGCTGATTTCGGACTTTAAAAGAACCTCCAATTATCTACTGTACTTTAACTTGTGTTGTGTATGGTTATTGGGAAATAACAGGCTTAAAGTTAAAGAATTTTCAGGCATTGCTCAGTTTTTTCCCAAAAGAACGAATTAATAAAGTAAAGAAGTGTTTCACTAAATATTCTAATTATGGACAGGAAATCGTTTATCAGGAAGACTTCTGTAGGGATTTTAATAGGAATTCCTGCAGTAAGCTTAATTGGATGTTCGGGATCTGATGACGGGGGAGGATCAAACGGTCCAAATCCAAATCCGAATCCAACACCATCGGGAAATTGCCTTGAGAATGGAACAAATGCATCTATAAGTTCCAATCACGGCCATACGCTTACCGTTTCTAAAGAAGATGTTGATGCTGCGGTGGAGAAGACCTATGATCTTTCGGAAGCCTCTACAGATCAACATATTCATCAGGTGACCATATCTGCAGCTCAATTCAATACCCTTAAGAGCAATAACCAGATCACGGTTACTTCAACATCTCAGGCTCAACATAACCATAATGTTATCGTAAGTTGTGCGTAACTGTAAGTGGATTTATAGAAATTTTTTAAGTATAAATAAGGGTCGGTAATCCATATCGACCCTATGCCAACACCAAAGCCAGTACAAAGGGGATAGTGATGGCAAGGGAGATCATCGCCGGTTTTTTCCAGCTTTTCTTTTCGAATTCGATCTCATTCCCCAGGTATTTATTCCAGAAATATTCGTTAAGTATCCCGGCTCCAAGTACATTGGCTACAATGGTTAGACTGGTGGTCATTGTGATGAATTGTGGCAGTAGGAGGGTAATTAGGGTATAGGAAATTCCGAAAAACAATACCGTATTTCGGGCCTTTAAGTTACCGGTTTCTTTCAGGTTAGACATTAGGATCACTGTCCCGAATATGGTAGAGAAGAGGACAGAGAAGGTGTAAATCACACGTTTGGAATAGAGTCTTGGAGGGGCAATATGCTGTTCTTCTATGTTCATATTATTAGGTTCCGTAAAAGCCTGTAAGTTTTGGGAAAAAGCTTTGTAATCGGCTGCAAAGAAACACAAAATTAACACGAAGTCCTAAGATTTCAGGATGCCTTGAGCTATTCCATCTTCTCTTCAGCCCTGAGCCTTTTTTTAACTCTCCAGTAAGAGATCTTTGGAGGACCCGAGAGGAAATTTTGTGAACTCTCTATAAATTCCTTAATGTGTGAGGTTTCCATATGGGTTGTTCTGAAATAGGCCTCATTATCCCATTCTTCATAAAGAAAAATCTTGGTTGGATCCTTAGGGTTACGGTGAATCGTGATTTTTACAAAATGTGGTTCCTGCCTGGCCTTTTCCACAAGCTTTGTGATCTCACTCATTGCCTTATCAGCTTTATCCGGCAGACTTTGATATTCTACAAGGATAATGGCGTTGTCTGTTACTGCCCTTGCTTCTCTTTTTTCTTCGTCGCAGCTGAACAGCAAAAAGAAAATAAGGACAGGGAACAGCTGCTGAAGTTTGGTCCTGGTTTTCATTACTTCCGGTTTTACACAAAGTTAGCTTAAAATCAGGAGTTTAGCTTCCGTCTGAATGAATTGCTTTAAGTTCTTTAAAATTAATATTCTGAAGCCAGCCGGGGCCATCGAGATTCATTTGCCGGCTATCCAGAAGGTAACGTTCTCTCATCACATTATCAGAATAAGCCTTTAGCATTTCATTTTCTACATTCTGAATAAATCCTAACGATAGGTTCTCATCAGCAAATATTCTGAAAATTAGTTTTCGGTCAGGACGGAAAGGGATCTGGCGGATAATTTTGTCTACCTGCTTTTTTATCTCATCTATTTTGACCAGGTCGCGCTCCAGCCATATTTCTCCGTCTGTATTTATAAAAACCTGAATATAATGGTCTGTCCCTTCCGGGTCCGGTTGTTGAGCTATTCCGAAGAATGAAAATAAACTGAGAATTATAAAAATGATGATCTTTTCCATAGCGATATAAAGTGCTTTTTAATTTTAAAGATGCTGTTCAATGAAGCTTGCTGCTTTTCTTTGTCCGCGTTCCTTTGCCAGTTCAACAGCGTCTTTATTGTCATTGTTCTTTAAACCAAGATCGGCACCGTTCTCAATCAAAACAGCAATTACCTCCATATAGCCCCGTTTTGCGGCCTCTCCCAATGGAAAATCACCATCTTTATCTATATTGTTCACATTAGCGCCTTCACCAATAAGGAATTTAACCACTTCAAGGTGTCCTTTAGCGGCAGCGTGTTCTAACGGCGTTGCTCCGTCCTGGGCCTTGTAATCTATCTCTGCCCCGTTGGCGGCATAAAACTTTACAATATCGGTATAACCGTGCATAGAAGCCAGCCTGATAGGAGTAAAGTCGTGAAAACCATTAAAGTTAACATCGGCTCCGTGCTCCACTAAAAGCTTGATCATTTCAAAATAGCCTTCCTGGCTCGGAAACATTATAGGTGAAGCGATTGCCGGTTCAACTTTATTCACCTGGTTGACATCGGCTCCGTTTTCCAGTAATATCAGGGCTATTTCAGTATTATTGTCGGCAGCTGCCCTCCATAAAGGGAATAATCCGTTTTTATAATATTCATTAACATCAGCTCCCTTTTCAATTAACTTCTTTACTTTTTGAGTATCTCCGTTTTCAACGGCTTTATATAGCTTTTGAGAGTGGACATTCGTAAAGAAAAGATTTACGAGGATGTATATCAGCGGTAGTAGTTTATTCATAACTTAATATTATTTTGATTTTCGTTTTGCTTTCAGGTCTTTCAGGATCTGCGCCCCGTTGTTGTTGCCGGGATCGATCTCTACAGATTTTTCATAATTCTTTATTGCCATTTCAATATTTCCGTCTTCCATATAGGCTTCTCCCAGACTGTCATAAACATTTCCTGATTCGGGGAATTCCTCGACATTGAGCTTGAATACTGCGATGGCTTCTTTGGTCATTCCAGTTCTAAGCAACTGATAGCCGGCAATGTTAATTTCATTTTCTCTAAGGGCATATTGATCGTCACTTTTTAATTCCTTGAATCGGGCAAGGGCTGCTTCTAAGCCCTGTTCCGCAATGGTGGACAGGAGCTCTTTTGCAACCGACTTTTTCGGTTGTTCGTAGGATTCGTTATAAAGGATGTGCTTAATATTCTCACCTATATCGCTCAGGTTGGCCCCGCCGGTATTGTTGAGCAATACAAGAAGGTTCCTGTCTTCCGGCACCCTTATGATATTGGTGTTAAAACCATTAATTCCGCCACCGTGACCAATGGTGAGAATGCTGTCTTTTGAATTTTCAAGTTTGGAATAGTTCATCCCCCAGCCATAGCCGTAACCACCGCTTCCGTTCGGAACCTGCGGCGTGAACATCTTTTTCTTTGATGCTTCTGAAAGTATCTCCCCGGTATAAAGCGCCTGGTCCCATTTGTAAAGATCTTCGGCAGTGGAGTAGAGCGATCCTGCAGCATAAGGGATGCTCATATCCAGGTAGGGAGCATTCCGGTATCCGTTGCCGGTTTTTTCATAACCGGAAGCCCTGTTCTTCAGGATGGTTTCCTGGTGATCATAACCTGTATCCTTCATTCCCAGGGGGGTGAGGATCTTTTCCTGAAGCACCTCTTCATAAGGCTTTCCCGTCACCTTTTCGATGATGTATCCCAGGAGAAAATAACCCGAATTGGAATAGGCGAATTTCTCGCCGGGAGTAAACTGAAGACTGGAATCGGCAAAAGTCTCTACAAATTCTTCGGGTTTATAGGGATCCCTGCTTTTTTCCTCGAAAAAACCCGGGAAAGAAGTGTAATTAGGAATTCCCGAAGTATGGGTAAGCAAATGATGTATGGTAATTTCATCGCCCATTGGTTTCGGGTAATCCGGTAAATAAGTGCTCACCGGTTTCTGCTGGTCCAGCTTGCCTTCTTCTGCGAGCAGCATGATAAGGCTTGCGGTAAATTGCTTAGTGATAGACCCCAGGCGATGTTTGGTATTGGCCGTGTTAGGAATATCCCATTCCATATTAGCCATTCCCAGCCCGTCTTTATAGATCACTTTCCCGTTCTCAGCAACCAGCACAGAGCCGTTAAACTGGCCATATTTGTGATAGGTTTGCATCAGCTTCTCGATCTTTTCTGCCTTAGATTGTGCATAAAGAGCAGAGAAGCTCATAAGAAAAAGAAGAAAACCTGCTATCAGGATATTAAGATTAATCTTTTGTAAGTCGTTTTTCATTTTGAACAGTATTTGGTTGAAGTGGACTGTGACAGGCATTGAGTAGGGAAGAACTGCCTCCTTAAAGTCGTTTGGATATTTAGTTTTTTAATCAGGATACCGGCTTATCGATGTTAGGAATGGTTGCAGCTCCCGATTGTGGTTTATTGCAATACATATTGCGCCAGTAACTTCTGCACGTCGTAGACGTTTACCGATTTGTTGAATCTTTTCTGAATACTTGGCTGGGCTTCTCCCGAGATCCATATTTTCAGCTCTGCGTCCAGGTCGAAAGTGCCGGCGGTTTCCACACTAAAACGGGTAATGCTGCGGTAGGTCACCGAAAAATATTCGGTCTTTCTGCCGGTAAGCCCCTGCTTATCGATGAGGATCAGTCGCTTGTTGGTAAAGATGAAAGTATCCCTGACCAGTTTAAAGCCTATTTCGATGTCTTCGCCTTCAACAAGAAGTTGGGCATATTCGGCAGTAAGTTTCTCTTTGTCTACAACCCCGGCATTACCGAGTATAGATGATAATATTCCCATAATTTTTTATTCTTTTAAGTATTACATATTGGAATTAAAGCGCTTCATCATTTCTAATTCTGTCTTGGCCATATTGACCATTAAAGAGTATCTCTTTGGGATGCCCTGACTTTGCTCGAAAAAATCCTCTAAATCTTCAACTGATTCTTCGGCTTTTTTCAGGTCTGCATTAAAGAGCCAGTATTCTCCTAAATATAAATAGGCGTAAAGTTTATCAACAATAGGCGTAAAGTTTATCAACTTCATCATTAGTGTTGGATAAAAGCTCATCTATTAAGTGTTTTACCTGTTTGTCATTCTCGAAATTATCATCAAACAGATACATATCTATTAATGAATATGCATTTTCATTCCGGGCTTTCTCCTCGGCTTCTTTAGAGTAGAGATCTTTACGATATACAAGTTTATTTTTTTTAATAGCATACCATCTGTAGATAGATTGGTTTGGATCTACCTCCTTTTCAAAGATTCTTTTTTTCGAATTGAAATTAGTGCCCAGAACAAGAATATCTCCAATTTCAGTATTTTTAAAAATCTGGAAACCCAGCCTGGCAGCCGGACCTTTATCTTGTTCTATTATTGCTAATACCTTGTTGTTTGCCGTAACACTGTGATAAACTTTATTAAGGATATTGAACATTTGGTCATCAGAGAGTTGTTTGTACAGATCGGTCATATAAAACGCATCGGCAAAAGTCTGATGTACGAAGTAGAATTCACTGATGCCCTGCTGATTTTCAGGGTATGATTTTCCACTTTGAATAGTAATCTTGTCTTGCGCAGTGACTTTGGCACAAAAAAGGAGGAACAGGGAAAAGAAAATAAGCTTATTCATTAGGTGTTATTGAAAATTACAGAAGGCTGTTTTAATTTAATAAACCTTTTTCTCTCAGGTTCTTTTCGAAATCCTCGCCCAGCTGTCTTCCCCATTCGCGGCCTACCTGCATCGATTCCTGCAGGATCATCGGGGTGTTTTTGGCAAGTTTCTCTCCCGCCGGGGTCCTGTAAAAAGCGGTGATCTCTTCTAGGTCACTCTGGCTCATATACTTCTTGTAAACCGGAGAGAGCATCTGTACCAGATCGTCAAGGGAGGTTTTCAGGAATTCTTTTTCTACATCATCCCAGATCTCCTCTGAAATATTGCTGTATTGTTCTTTTTGCATTTTTACCATTTCCCTTATCACGGTTTTGTAGGCTTCTTCCGAACCATTGAGTTCAAACATTTCTTTCAGGGCAGCATCATATGTGTTTTGACTCTGAGCCTGCGCAACAGAGGTTATGCTTAGAATAATGGCAAGGCTTAACAGGATTTTCTTCATTTCGTGAAATTAGAGGGTTGAGAAATTGATCGGTTATTTTATTTGTATTCAAGGCTGTTCCACATCATATCGATGATCCTGGTGCCCTGTTCATTTATGGTTTCATCCATTGTCATTGTCATCACCAGGATACCCTCGTCTTTCCTGCCAATAGAGGCGATCTCATAGGTGTTTACTTCATCCTTATACCTCAGGATAGCCTTGGAAACCTCGAGTTCCTGGCCTGATTTCAGCTTTCTGGTATAATCTTCCCGGGTCATTTTAAAGCCGTAGTTCAGGCTTTCCTTGGTCACTTCATTCAGAAGCATTTCATTCATCATTGTTGGATTGATGGTAGAGTACTTCTGTATAAGTATACCCGAGCCTTCAGCCGTCATCAGCATCACTTGTTCCATTCCCTCGTCGATCTTCATCTTGGAGACCTTAAAATCGTTCGGATAGTTGAAGCTGAAAAAATCATCTTCATAGCTAAGGGTGTCTTTGGAAACGATCTTGAAACTGATGCTTTTTCCGTCTACGGGAAAACTGTATTCCTTATCTAAAGAGATACTGTAAGTACTGTCGTTTAACTGAAGCACGTAATCTTCCTGTGCATAGGCGTTAAGGCCAAGCAGCACAAAAAACAGGATTGAAAGTCTTTTCATTGAAGTAAAGATTGGGTGTTGGTTTGTATTTAGAAATATAAGGTTCACGGTCCCGGCTAACACAAACTGCAGGGTAGGGAGGAGCAGACTTGTGGTTTTTGAAGGGGTTTTTGATATATGAAGCCTAAAGATATTTAATTTTTGTAAACCTAAGTGATTAAAATTGAGCTTTTCATAATCATTAAATGAAAGTGAGGCTTTTGGTTCTTCTTTTTAGGCAGCAGGATTTTAAGTTTTCTGCATATGTACCGGGATCTCTTTTATTTTTTCCCATAGGGATATTTGCCGTATCAATAGGATTGATCGGTTCGATAATATACAAGGCGTGGAATGCGATATGTTCTTTGTTGCAGCGCTATTAGCTTCCGGCAAACGGAGTTCCCAGGACGCCAACGGCGAGTTCTGCCCAAACAAGAAGAAAGACCGCTATAAGGGCCGCACATAATAAGATACGCTGTTTTGTTTTCTTGTTCTTCCGGAGAATGAATTCCATAAGGAGTCCTGTGCCGAAAAGAAGCACCCCGCCTACTGCAAAATCAGATAATGTCCAGTTCACTTCTCCCGTAAACTGCATAGCTACTAAGGGGATTAGTAATAGAATTGCCGCCACCAGCAGAATGATGATAAGTCTTGTGTTTTTCATAATTAAAATTTTTAAGTCTGCTATCAATATTAACGGTGCCGGGTACCAATTGACGGAGGTAGGGAAGGTCTTCAGGTTTACATCCGGTTCCGGAATGAATTTAATAATTTTCTTTGAAAGTAATCACTTTCCGGGCCCGTAAAATTGTTTCAGCAGCAACCGGCATTTTTTTGAATTGGGGGGCAGGGGACCGTTCCGTATGAGCAATAAACGCAGCAGTCACCGGGCTTTGGCTTTAGGATCTGCTTACAGTTTTCACAGGTATAGAAGAACTCACAGGCATTTGCCGGCATTTCTTCCTCCTTTTTGTGTCCGCATTTTGGGCAGGTAATTACTGACTTTAAAATGATTGCCATAGGTCATTAATTAAGTTTAGAACTATTTACGGGAGATCTTTAAAATATAGAATATCCAAAAATCACCGATAAGGTCTTATAATCTGAATCCCAGTGAGAATAATTGGTTAAAATATCTCTACTTGTCAGATACCTGAGTTCCAGGCTGTATTTATCATTTAATTTATATCCAATTCCAAATGCTACACTTTTTCCTGACTTAATTTCTAAGGGTTCAAATGTGCTAAGATCAGAGTCATCAGCTCTGGTAAGTTTTACTTGAGATGAGGAACTTGAATCGAAGATATAGGAAATATCAGCAAAAATTTTTGAATTATTATTTAAATAGAAATAATGCCTTAGACTTAGTGGAATTTCAATAGAGCTATAATTCACTTCGGTTTTCAGCTTTCCTCCGGAAACATTTTCAGCCTCTATCGTTTTTTCTGATTTAAAATTTTGATAAGTAGGCTCAATAAGGAGGCTCCATTTATTTTTATTGAAAGGCAAAATAAATTCTGCTTCCACTCCAAAGGCAATCCCGGTTTTATTCCCAAAGTCAATATTCCAGGTGTAACCTGATGTTGATTTTTGCAGTGCTAAAGATGAGCTGTTCATACGAGGTCTAAGGCTTAAATTAAAGAAGTCCCTTTCTTTTTTTTGTTCGAAAGTGGTAACCTTAGCCTTATTGCAATTACTGTATTCGGTGAAGAATCTAACCAGATCGGTTTGACTATAATCAACATCTTCAATTTTACTCAGTTTGAATTGAGGGCATTTCAGGTTATTCCATAATTGTTGCCGGAACCTCATATTTTTAGCAACATCGCCATCAGCATTTTTATAACTCTTATGGATTAATTGCTCAATATCAGAATTGTTTTTGTTATAAAAATACCTTGTTAAAGGACCTTCCACATATTCATAGAGATTTGCCTTACCTTCAACCAATACTTTTAAGAAAAGCTCATCTTCTTCAAATAGGGGTTTTTTCTCATAGCTCATTTCGTTTATTTTGTCACTGGACCTGTCAATGCTTAGCCTGTGTTTAAAATATTTTGAAGTATTGTATATACCAAATTCTTTAACCGAATTAATTCTTGCTTTTTCAGGTTTGCTGTTTTCTGAAAGCCTGTACTCAAACTCAGTAGGGTTGTTTCTCCAGTCTTCATTTTTAATTTGGCATTCCGTTCTTTGATTTGAATTGTTGATAAAATATCCCTTTTCGAAAGAAATCTGGGAGTAAGTGTTAATGCTTAAAATTGTGAGCAAAAGGATCAGTAATTGTTTTTTCATCTGTAAAATAAATAATGGGTTTGTTTAGAGGGTTTACTTGTTAGCATTCGGCTAATGCAAGTTCCAGAAGTAGGGGGCGAACTGTTGCGGTAAACTTTAATTTAGCCGTGAAATTAATTATTTTTTAATATTTCAGTCATTCAACCTGACTTGAATGACTTCATCATGATGTTTAATTAGTTTATATCCTGTTCTTTTCATCTTCATTCCCGGTTTTGTTCTCTTTTGCCTGAATATTCTTATTGCCAAATTTATAGCTAACTGAAAGCACAAGCGACCTGGTAGCATAGTAGTTGCCTATTTTCTGAAGCACACCATTTACATTAGTGGAACGCCTGGCGACAGCCGTTTTAAAAACATCATTCCCCCTTAAGGTGATATTCAGGTTTTTATCCAGCATCAGGGCTTGCAGCGAAAGTGATAATGCACTTCTGGCCCTGGTTTCAAATATCCCATCTGTGCCGGGAAATTCGTACCAATAGTTTAAGCCTGCCAGAAAGGTTTTATCAGGATTGAGGCTGAAATCATTACTTGTGGAAATGGTAGCGTTAAACCCGGTCTGGTCTTCCTGTTCCCGGTCCAGGTTAAATTCAGATTCAGAATAATTGATATCAAGGCTGTTATTGCTGCTCCACCAGTCAATCTTATCGAAGGTGTAATTCTCGGAAATTCCGATGCGGCTGGTATTTATGAAATTTCTGACCGTTGTACGGATCACATTTGATGTGCTGTTGGGTAATGGTACCTGTGAAAACAGGTTGTCTTCATAGGTATAATACAGCTTGGTGACGAAATTTTCATAGGTGTTGGTCAGTTCGATATTATCAATAAATGCCGGTTCCAGATACGGATTCCCTTCTACAGATTGAAACGGATCAACAAAATAGATATTCGGATTCAGGTCATAATAGGTAGGCCGTTCAATCCTTTTGCTATAGTTCAGGGAAAAGTTTGAGTTTTCAGTGGCATCGTATGACAAATAAAATGTAGGGAAAAAGTTGGTGTAAGCATTTTCATCAGCCAGGTCCAGGCTCTGTGATTGGGCATCAGCCAGGGTGTTTTCCATTCGTATCCCAAACTGCGCGGTCCATTGATCACTTATCTTTTTGTTCGCTGAAAAATATAGGGATTGAAGTTCTTCCTGATATTCAAAATCGTTCCTTGTGACGGGAATCTCGGTTACAGGTTCATCAACAAGGCCGCTGTTAAAGAAGGAGATATCGTTTATGGAAGTGGAATGGGAAAGTTTCCCTCCAAAGTCAAGATCTATCCAGTCCAGGGGATATTCCATATCCAGCTTTGCCGACAGGTTTTCAACCTTCTGGTCGTTAATATTCCTTGAACGGTAAAACTGTTTGGAATACGGGTCCTGATTAATGGCAACGCCCTCATAGTTTTTTTCGTCAGAATTCTTATAAGTGAAGTAATCCAGGTTCAAAGTGAGCTCCCTTCCCAGGCTGTCCAGCGAAATTTTATTATAGTAATTAATGGTGTGTACTTTAGGGAACTGGGGAAGGACTCCCTCTGTCTGGAGCGATCTTGATACTTCATTATGGTCATAGACAAAAACCCTGGTAGTGGACTTATCTTTCATTTCCACCCGGCTGCCGTTATAATAGTATTGCCCGCCCATTTCCCAGTTTTTTGAGATCTGGTATCCAAGGTCCAGGCTTGCAGCCAGCCCAGAGATATCAATTTTGATTGGAGAGGAGGTTTGCCAGCGCCCGTCCGGGAAAAAAGTGGTTAGCTCATTTTCCAGATAGGCTAACTTATTCAGATAGAATATCCTGGTGCCCAGGCTTAATTTATCTTTATGATAGTTAAATGTACCGGTGATTATACCGGTTGGATAGCGCTGTTGCTGATATGTAGATTTTACCTGCGCACTCCAGGCATCTTTTCTTGCTTTTTTCAGGATGATGTTCAGCAGGCCGCTATTACCGGAAGCCTCGTACTTTGCCGGCGGAGTGGTGATCACTTCAACGCGCTGAATATTTTCTGAAGGGATAGCTCTCAGGTAATTTACCAAATCCAGTCCTGATAACTTGACGATCCTGTTGTTTACCATCACCTGCATATTCCCTTTCCCGATCATAGAAATTTCATCATTCTGAACGCGAACCCCCGGGGTCACTCCCAATACTGCCAAGGCATCTCCCTGGGAAGCTTTAGATGAATTCCCTACATTAAAGACCAGCCGATCCACCTTCCGCTCGATGAGTTTTTTTCTGGCGACAACAATGATCTCGTCCAGTTCATTGGAATTTTCAATGACGATGTTTCCAAGCATAAGGGGTGTTTCAGTAACACTCAGATCCTGGCTATATAATATCTGACCAACATAGGAGACCTTTAAGGAGTAATTACCGGGTTGTGCAGAAATACTGAATCTGCCGTTTTCGTCTGTCATAACCCCAATAAGTTCTGAGGATTTTTTCTCCTGCAGGATGATCTCTGCAAACTCTAAAGGCTCCTGGGTGTCTTTTTCTATGATCCTGCCGCGGATCTCCGTTTTTGCAATTAGGCTGATACTTGAAAGTAAAAAGAGGTAGGTTGTTATTTTTTTGGTCATTCCGGGGCTTTTTGAGCTCTGAATCAGTTGTATATGGATGCTATTCTTCTAATTTCAGAGAACCTGGACCCATCATATTCTATGAGCCCGACCTCTTCTTAGAATACAGGATTCGGCTTGCCGCTGAATTATTCTCGCAATCCTTATTTACTTAATAATCGTATATAACGGTCCTGTCTAAAAACAAGCAGCCGGAGTAGGGGAGTTCAGTTCTATCTGAACTTATGGCGTAGACCTTATTCGCCGGGGAAGTTAATTATTTTCTTTGAAATGCTGCCAATGATTATACGAAGTATTCTTAATGCCTTGAATGTCTTGTTATTATAATTTCTAAGGCTTGATCAGTAAACCGCTCTTCTTCGTAAAAGCCTCTGAAAAATGCTGATCTTTCTTCGGGGTAGTTTAAATCCCGGTCTATGGGAATACCCTTTCCTTCATAACTTTGCCCGTCGGGATCCCGGTAGACTTCATTAGACAGACTGTACTCCCAACCGTTAGGAAGCTTTTTCCATAATATTTCTGAAAATATACCGGCACTCCTGGAGCCTATTCGTTCAAAATTGGAGTATTGAAGCGTGCCCAGGGCAAATATTTCCGCTGCACTTGCTGTAAACGGGCTTATTAGCAAATAGATCTTTTTATCTTCCGAAGACTTTGGCTTTAAGAAATATTTCTGGGCAGGTGTGAAGCCGTTTCGATTTTCGCCTTTATGGAAAGGATCTCTTTTTCCTCTGAAACAAAGTAGCTCAATAACTCTAAAGCAACTGTTTCATACCCGCCTCCGTTGAACCTCAGGTCGACAATAATCGAATCTGAATGCCCGAGGTCCCGGAGAATCCTGGGCATTATATGCTGCACCCCGGCTATTTCATCCTGAAAATACTCAAGGGGCTGTACCGGGTCTTGACCCCGGTTGTAAATACTGTCAAACTTTTTTGAATGCTGGAATCGGTCAGGCACATAATTGGCAAGATCGTTCATATCGGTAATTGCAATATAGCCGATATCGGTGTTCTTTAAGCTTCCCCAACGTATCACCCCGTTATTATATGAACCTAGGCTATCCAGATAATTTGTATAAATGCCTGAAAGAACCTGGTCTTTAGAGAGCCTGTTATGGCTCTTTTTTGGGGTCTTCGGCGTCTTTGGCACAGGGGCTGGAATATCCAGTCTTATATGCCCGTCATCAAACTTATCTGCGATCTCTTTTAAAATCAGGGCGAACTCAGCTTCCGTTTCTAAGCCTTCAACAATTGGGAGGTAATCTCTGTATAGCTTTTTCCAATCGAGATCTCTTTTTTCAAAAAAAGCATAATTGCGATTGAAAGTATGCCAGAAAGATTGAAAATTAAGCACTAACGACTTTTCATTTTGTACGGTTTCTTTCAGGCAAGTATCCGGAAGGCCCGGAATCTTTCTAAAATGATAATTCACAATACCTCCGGGATTTAAAACCAAATGAGAACTATCAGCATCAATGATTCTGAACCGCCCGTTAAAATTTCCCTGCACCAGGCTGCTGCAGCTGAATTCATTTTTGTTGTAATAGGCATAGGTGGAATCCTTTATGTCTAAAACCCGATCATAACCTTCCTGTTCCCAGGTACTGTGTTTTAGTTTATCCGGAATTTGGGAGTAAAGCTTCGCGCTCGCGCTTAGTAAGATTAGAAGGATCAATCCTGAACTGGGCATAAGTGGTTTTTCTGTAAAGACAAAGAAAAGGAAATTATGTTACACTGCTTTAAGGCAGCGGAGGTGGCCCCACTGGAAAGTTAAGGTCCTGCCGGATTCCATAACCTAACTATTAGGCTTGAAATAAATTCTTAATGAATCTTTTGAACCGGCAATACAGGACTTCGGTTTCGGGGATGTTCAGGATAAAAAACTATCATATTCCCTGTGCTTTCTACACTTTTCAATTTAAACTTTAAAATTATTTTAATACAAATTGAAGATATGGCTTGTACTTTTATCCACTCACTTTTTATTTAATTAATTATGAAAAGAATATTTATAGCTTTACTAACAGGGGCTATTGCGGCTTCTTGTAATTTCGGACAGGAAAAGCAATCGGTTAAAATAGATACCCCTAAAGAGTTGAAAAAGGAAAAAAAGAAAGTCCCGGACGTTGCAGATCAGGATTTCAAGGATGGGATGACCGGTAAAATTTTCCATAACTATTTACAGATCAAAATGGCCCTTGCCAATAAGGATACCAAAAAGGCCTCTGCAACGGCCAAAAGTATGGCAGCCAGTTTTGAAGGGGAAAGAAAGGAGCTGAAATCTTTAGCTGAAAAACTTTCAAATACTTCAGAATTAGAAGAGCAGAGGGAGATCTTTGCAGAATTTACAGAGAAGACCGGGAGTATGTTCGAAGATGTTCTCGCAGGAGGAACCATCTACAAAAAATACTGCCCTATGGCCTTTGACGGAAAGGGGGCTTACTGGTTTTCAGATGTAGAAAGAGATGTAAATCCTTATTTCGGGGATAAAATGCCTGATTGTGGGAAAGTTGAAAAGAAGATCACTAAAAAATAAATCTAACCACCTAAACCAATATATAATGAAAGATCATAAAGGAGGAAACTACGGCAAGTTCTTTTTAATGCTTTTACTGTCGTTTATTGCCATGTACATTACGATGTACCTTAATACCTATGAGTTTGACCATGTCTATTTTAGCCTGACTAGGTTTTATATGACCTGCCTTGGTATTTCGGCAATGGCCGTGATTATGCTTTCCCTTATGCTGGGGATGTATCGTAATAAGAAGAAGAACCTGGCAATATACCTTGGCAGTCTTTTACTATTTACCAGTGCTGTTTACCTGGTAAGAGCCCAGAAACCAATTGGGGATGTGTTGTATATGAAAGCTATGATCCCGCATCACTCCATCGCTATTATGACGAGTAAAAGAGCCGATATCAAGGATCCTGAAGCCCAGAAACTGGCCAAGGAGATCATTGAGGCGCAGAAACGGGAAATTGCTCAAATGAAGAAGATTATTTACAGGTTAGAAAACGAGGAAAACGAGTAAATAATAACATTCTTAAATATTCCGGGTTGCTGCCTGCTGCCAATTATGGCAGGCCGCAAACCTTATTCAAACAGGCCTGGCCCCGATTTAAAATATTCCGGTTGCTCACCTCTGTATTTCAGTGTTTAACATTGCAAGAATGGAATCCAGTTGCCCCATTAAAGGTTCATAATGCGTTTTTTCGGTTGCATAGCTGGTAAGGATAAACATCAGGATATTATTCTCAAATTCCGTGGAATTAAGCAGGCTTAAATTACTAAGCCTGTTCTTTTTTCCGGCTTTGGGCAGCTCAATCATCCGGTTTGTGCCTGTCAGATCAAAGATGGTTCGCAAACTTTGTTCATTTGTCCTGAACATGTCCAGGACCTTTTCTCTTTGAAGCCCCAGCTCGTATTCCTGCTTTGAAATATCTTCCATAGTTGCGATCCAGTTGGTTAAACGATTTCTTAATTCGGTATTGGAGATGTCTTTTAAACTTCCGGAACTTATCATTTCATTTAAAAGTGAATTATTAGGATTATAGGAAATATCGAAAGAAAAGGTATTATACATCAACTGGGAAAAGACTTCCTCTGTTGGAGGTTCATCATCATTAGACATATAGAGGATTATTTGCCTGGCCCCTCTGTAATTCGCCTGATTTACCTTGACCAGTTCAGCCAGTTTCAGTTTACTTGTTTGAAACTCTTCCTTTAATCCCTTTAAATAGGTTTGTTCCTTTTCCCTGATGCTGCGCTTCTGATTGGCATTATTGATAGCAAGGGCGATCAGGATACCAATAACGACCAGGATGATCTCTCCTGTGGCATAAAGCAGATATTTGCCGAATTTACCTTCAAAGAGCAATCCCTGCCTTATTTTTTTAAAAAACCTTATCATCAGTTTGTGAAATTGGTGTTGTTCCTGCCGCCTTTTGTCAGAAGCCAGACCGTTAAGGACATTTCTCCAATAATACTCGGAACGGCAACCAGGGCAAGGAACAGGGGTGCATATGCTTCATAATTTGCGACCAGGAAATGTGCCGCGGTGTCGGCCATATACATTATGCCGGCAATAATGAGAAAAATTGCAATCCATTTAGGCTTACCTAAGATTTTTGCGAGCAGGATAAGATGAATTCCAAAAAAGAAGAGTCCGGTAAGCCATATAGTATTAAAATTTTCTACCTGCTGAAGGATCTCCAGGGGAGTGTTTAAGCTAAAAAGCAAGGGAAGAGCGGCTACGCCAACACCCATTATGGCCGCGTGCATAATTCTGAAAAAGGTGCTCAGGCGGGACAAGGGGTGTTCTTTATATAGTTCAAAAAGGGCCCAGGCGACCACAACATCAAAAACAACAGTTAAGATAAAGGCAAGGATGCCGAATCTAACCAGCAGCTGATCTTCCTGGACGGTTTTAAGCGGATTTTCGAGAATCGATTCCAGCACAAAAAAATTGGCGAAAATGGCCAAAAAAAATATGATGAGATAGCTGCTTCCTGCAATTACCGAGAGGCTTCTGGACTTCATTTTTATTAGGTTACTTAAGCTTATTCCTGAAAATAGTCCCGGCACACCCAGGCTGACTTCGCTGCCTGTGATGTTCCGAATTCCTGCTTAAGTTAAATATTTTTTTGAAAAGTAGCCACTTTTAATGTCCCGCAGGACTCTGGGTATCACTCAATTACCAGATCATATTTATGTAACAGCCCATTGATTTCTGAAAGTGAGAATTTGCACCTCTTAATATTATTGTGTTCCGGGTTTATGGAGAAATTTTTAGAATTCCGGAAATCTGAACCCTCGAGATTGCTATCCTGGAAAACGGCGTTCAACAGGTCGGAGTTTCGAAAGTCGGAATTTGTATATGTACCAAGGCTAAAATCGGTGTTATGAAGCTTTGAATTCAGGATCTTTAAATTCGGCATTTTAACCTTATAAAAAACTGAATGATCTAAAACAGAATCCTTAACCTTTATCGACAAGCCAAAGCTTTCACAATCACTAAAGTTGAGGCCTATCATTTTACAATTATCAAAACTGCAATCCTGAAAGGACGTTTTAGCCAGGTGGACATTGCTTAGGTCACAATCTTTAAAATCACATTCTATAAACCTTATTTCCGAAAGGGCAGATCTTGAGAAATTACAATTAAAGAAGGAACAAACTTCGTAATCTCCTCTTGTTAACGGGGCTGAAGTATAGTCTTTGTTTTTGAAATCTTCTTCTTCAAAGAAATTGGTTTCCATTTTATTTCTTTAAGTTGCCTGCCGTAAGCAGGGGATTAAATGTTAAACTAAGGGGGCTCATTGGCTAAGTAAATACCAATAGGCTATCGTGTCTCCGAAAATGTTTCTTGTTGTTAAAAATATAAAGTTCCCCTTAATAATCATTTCACAGGCTTTTCCAAAATAAAATCATCCATAACAAAACCACCGCCAATATCCTGTACAGTGGTTCCAACGTTCTTAAAGCCCATTTTTTCATAGGCTTTAATAGAACTCGAATTAAACCTGTTTACGGTCAGTTTTATCTTATGTAAGTCAAGCTTTTTTGCCTGCTTTTCTAAAAAGGAAATTGTAGCACTGCCTATTCCTCTTCCTCTAAGGGAATTTAGAACATAGATCTTGCTTAAAAAAAGCGCCCCTTCCTGCCTGCTGAAAGAAAAATACCCTACCTCTTTATCCTCATAGATCAGGAGATAATAGACCATTCCGTTTTGAACCTGATCTTCAATGGCCGCGGCCGACTGAAATTTCTGAAGCATATAGCTTACCTGGTCTTTTCCGATTATTGGAGTATAATGCTCAGTCCAGATACGGTTTGCGAGGTGTTCGATTATTTTAAAATCGGTTTGAGTTTTGGCCGGGACGATAATGGTCATAGTCTTAGAAATTTGCTTTTAGCTTTCCGCTAAGAAATTCAGCAATTCAAAAAAAGAGAAACTTAGTCCTTTAATTTGAAAGCACAAGATATGGAATAATGGATATTAAAAAGAAAGGAAATTTTTCCCTTCGAAAAATCGTTTGCGGCTGATATCCTTAGTTTATTTTTCTGCCTGGAGATAAACCCAGAAACCTTTTTGGAAGGGAAGGTGAATAGAGGAGAACCCGGCTTTTTTAAGCCATTCCAGCTGCAGGGTATAATCTGCCGGTTTATCGTATGCTGCATAGTGTTCCATTACCCAGGCCCACTTTTCACCATCGGGAAAATGAGCATTTACAAAATCACCCCATTGTTTCAGTAATTTTGGATGATCTGGATTGGTTTTGCTTATCATCAGATCACTATACGAAAATATCCCGCCTTCTTTTAAAGCGGAATTAATTTGCTTAAAAACAGTTTGCTTCTCTTTATTGGTAAGATGATGCAGACTAAAACCGGCAACGATCAGATCATAAGTCTCTTCTTTAAACGGAAAGTCCTGAAAATAGCTGTTGGAAAACACCACGTGGTGATCCTTAAATTGTTTGCGACATAGCTCAAGCATTTCGGCAGATGCATCCACAAGAGTGAAAGTCGCATTTGGAAAATGGGAAATTAGCTGGGCTGTGATATTTCCGTTACCACAGCCAAGTTCAAGAATGCTTTTCGGGTTAAAATTCTCCGGCAGATATTCTGTAAAGCTTGAAACCAGTTTTGTGTAATGAGGCACACAACCAATCATATCGCTGGTGTAATTCTTCGAAAACTCGTCGAACTCCAGGGCTATGTTTTTTTCTTTTTTCATTAGGCATTTTTGTAAAGGCTTGTTTTAAAAGGAATGAGACTATGTTGAGCCCCGTTTCATTTAAATGTTTTCAGGATTATTGGAAAACCTATTGAAGATAGTGATTTTTTTGGAGCAGTGGCTGCTATCTGGCTCGTTTTACAAATATCAGGAGGTGTTTTAGCAGTTGATACCCTTGTTCATTTCGGATTTTACATCTCCTTAGAACTTATGTTTGCTTTCTTAAAAAACCTGTTCTCAGCCGTAATAATCTTTCTATCTTTATTTTTTTAAAAGAGAAACCATAGCCCTTTATGCGCATCATCAATGCTCACCAGAACAATCTTAAAAACATAGATGTAGATATTCCTGAAAATCAGTTGATCGTGGTGACGGGTTTATCCGGCTCCGGGAAATCATCTCTGGCTATGGATATAATTGCCAATGAAGGATACCGTTACTTCTTGGAAAGCCTCCCGGCCTATAACCAGCAAAACGCCCAATCCATACCCACAGCCGAAGTGGATGATATAATCGGGCTCCCGCCAGTGATAAGGGTGGAACAGTCTAAACGTTTTCAGTCTATTAATGCCACTTTCGGAACCCTTTCGGAGCTTGCTGCTATTTTCAGAATATTATTTGCCCGCTATGCCGGCACCGAGACGATGAGCAAATCGCTCTTTTCCTTCAATCATCCAAAAGGGGCTTGTGAGCGTTGTCACGGAATTGGCGAGGCGGAATACATAGACCTTGATAAGCTGGTGGGAGATGAGAATAAAACCTTAAGGGAAGGTGCCATTACCACAACTTTGCCCGGTGGCTACATCGTTTACTCGCAGATCACGATGGAGGAAATGAATAAAGTATGCAAGGCACACGGCTTTAGCGTAGACATCCCCTGGAAAGATCTCACCGAAGAACAAAAGAATGTGGTCTTAAACGGAAGTGAGCGCATTAAGGTGTTTTATGGGAAGCATAGTATAGAATCCCGCCTAAGATGGGAAGGCCTAAAGGCAAAACCACGAGAAGAGGGATTTTATAAAGGTATGCTCCCCATTATGAACGATATTCTAAAGCGGGATCGTAATAAGAACATTCTGAGGTTTGTGAGTTCCAGGATTTGCCCGGATTGTAAGGGCGCACGTATCAAAGCTGCACACCTGAAATTTAAGTGGAAGGGGCTGAACTTCCAGGAATGGATGGAACTTCCCTTAAATGAATTATATAACAGGCTCGGGAGCTGTGACCTTAACGCCGGGGAAAAAGTACTGGTCGATAAGATCGGCTTGCAATTGAATGATCTGATCCGGCTTGGGATGGAAGATTATCGGTTAAGTACGGCAAGTACCGATATTTCTTCCGGTGATGGGCAGCGCATCAAATTGATCAAACAGGTGAACAGCAGCCTGCAGGGAATTCTGTATGTTTTTGATGAGCCTTCCATCGGTTTACCTGAAGATTACCAAAACTATTTACGCAATATCCTCGATCGCCTGATAAGCCGTGGAAATACAGTGATGGTGGTAGAGCACGACCTGAATTTCATCCGGTCTGCAGATTGGATAGTCGAATTAGGTCCGGCCGCCGGAACTTTTGGAGGAGAAGTTATCTTCAACGGACCTGTCCGGGACTTTTTAAATGCCGAAGACCTATCCAGTCCCACCCTGGATGAATTACGAAAAGCATCTTCCGGGCCGGAGGCAGCTGTTAAAATAGATTCAGCCGGATCATTTCAGCCTAAACCGGGGGAATTGATCACGGTGGGCAGAAAAACTCCACAAATGCTGGAGTCCCTTTCCCTGTATGTGGAAAAGGAAGACCTGAAAATGCTTAGTGTATCAGATCAGCCCATTGGTAAAACGCCCAGGAGTAATCCTGCCACTTATACCGGCTTGGCAAATAGGATTCGTGATCTCCTGGCTAAATCTTCTGAAGCGAAATCCCTGAAACTGTCAAAAGGAGCCTTTTCTTTTAATAATAAAAGTGGAAGATGTGAAACCTGTGAAGGGGCGGGGGTCATCACCCTTTCTATGAATGTGATGGGTACCATTAACCAGGTTTGTCCGAGCTGCAACGGTAAGCGCTTTAAGCCTGAGGTGCTACAGGTGCATTGGAATGAGAAAAATATTGCCGATATCTATAACTTAAGCATAGAGGAGGCCTGTGATTTTTTTAGTGATGAAAAGCAGCTCACCAGGATCCTTTCCCTGATGCTGCAATTGGGGCTGGGATATATAAAACTTGGCCAGCCTTCCAACACTTTATCCGGGGGAGAAGCGCAACGTATCAAACTCACTAAACATTTCGCTAAACAATCGAAAAAGACCCTTTTACTCCTGGAGGAACCGAGTATTGGCCTGCATCAGCAAAATGTGAGACAGCTGCTAAAAGCCTTACACCAGCTCAAAAAACAAACAGCAGGCATTGTTTGCTTTGAGAATCATCCCCTTTTTAAATCCTCTAGTGACAGGCTCGTGGATAATGCACTGAAATCTCAGGCCCTGGATCCCGGGAAACCATTAGAGCAGAACAGGGATAAAATTTCTATTAAAGGTGCCCGGACGCATCATCTTAAAGACCTGGACATAGACCTTCCCAAGCATCAATTATCTGTAGTTACCGGAATTTCGGGTTCGGGAAAATCTTCTTTGGTCATAGACACGTTGCACGGCTTCGGATTACAGGAGATGACCAGGCAGTTTTCATCTTACCAGCAGTCCAGGGTGGGGGTTAATTTTCAGTTTGAAGTGGAGCATATTGAAGGACTTAGCCCCACGATTTGCGTAACCCGAAAAGAAAAAAGCTTTACCGAGCGTTCGGATATCGCCAAACAAACGGGAATAGAGAAGATCTTACGCTTTGCCTTTTCCCGAAAGGCGCAGTACCAAGGGGAGGAGTTATCGGCCAGTCATTTTTCCAACAATCACGAACTGGGGAAATGTGCCGTCTGCGATGGGATAGGCCGGGAATTGCTGCCAGATCTGGGAAAGATCGTGGCTGATCAGGAAAAAAGCATAGCCGGCGGACTCTTTGAGCACAATAAAGCGCTGGCTTATTATGGTCACCCGGGCAGCCAGTATATGGCTATTGTTAAGGAATTGGGTGCGGCAAATGGCTTCAGCCTTGAAACGCCTTTCAATGAGTTGACCGACCCGCAAAAGGACATCCTTTTTTATGGGGCAGGCGAAACTGTATGGAAAGCCAACTGGAAATTCAAAACCAAAACCAGGGAAGGCACCCAGGAAGTAAAGATGCAGTGGAAAGGGCTTTTTCATTATTTAAAGGAGGAATATTATAAAACGCGGAAAAATAAGAACATTGAAAAGCTGAAGGCGCTATTCTCACCTGCGGAATGCAGCCATTGTGAGGGAAGTGGTTTAAAGCCGGAACGACTGGCCTTTCAGATCGGAAAAAAATCCATCCACGAAATAAAAGCTATGGATTTTAATGTTCTGGAAGAGTGGCTTTCTGCTAATGATAAGCTGGAGGAAGTGGATGAAAAGCTCATTTCCAGGATCCAGCCTCATTTGATCAATACCATTAAAAGAGCCAGTCAGTTGCATATTGATCACCTGCAACTCAACCGGAAATCTGCTACTCTTTCCGGCGGGGAGAATCAACGGGTAGCGCTTATCAAACAGTTGAACAGTCCGCTGAAAGGGATCACCTATCTTTTAGATGAACCTTCAGCCGGATTATCCAATAATAATATTCCGGACCTGATCAGTATTCTGAAAGAACTGATTGAAAAGGGTAATACGGTTATTGTGATCGAGCATAACAAGGAGATCATTCTGGCGGCCGACAAGCTGGTACAGCTCGGCCCCCAGGCGGGGAAGCTGGGAGGATATATCACCTACCAGGGGAGTCCCCAGGATTTTCTGAAGCAGCCCGATTGTCATCCTTATTTGAAAACCCCATCCAAAGCGATAGAGCTGAAAGGAGGCAGTGAGCATATCGGCATAAGGAACCTGTCCAGGCACAGCCTGGTAAGAGAAGCTCTGGAAGTACCTGTTGGCGGAATTACTGCCATAAGCGGGAAATCAGGAATCGGGAAGACCACCCTGGTGAAGGATATCCTGATCCCAAGCATAGAGACGGGCAGGCCGGTAAATTGTGAAAGCATAGTCTTTCCAAAGAAGTATGCAGGAGCGCATTATTTTGAGTCTAAGAAGCTGAGATCGCATGCGAATACCTTGTTGGTGTCTTATCTGGACCTGCTGAAAGAGATAAGTAAGATCTTTGCAAACCAATCGGGCCTTAAAGCCCGGGATTTTTCCTATAAAACAAAAACAAGCCAGTGCCCGAACTGTAAGGGCAAGGGTTACCTTGAAACCAGCCTGGATGTCGTGGCCAATGCCATTGAAAAATGCGAGGTCTGTAAGGGACAGCGTTACCAGGCCGATATATTGACGTATAAGGTGGAATCGAAAAATATCGCTGAGGTTCTCGCCCTTAATATCCTGGAATTAAAAGAATGGTTAGAACAGCCCGGGATGCCTGCTCACAGCCTCCGGTTCCTGGATCAGCTCGAGGAGATCGGCTTGGCTCATCTTAACCTGGAACAGCCCGTGCAATCCCTTTCTTCCGGAGAGAAACAGCGGTTATTGTTATTGAACTGGCTGCAGGACCAGGCTGCCGATGCCCTTTATATTTTAGACGAACCCAGCACCGGGCTGCATTATGCCGATATTGACCTGTTGTATGCCATTCTCGAAAAACTCGGCCAGGCCAATGATATCCTTATCATTGATCATAATCCGTATTTATTAGAGAAAATAGGGGTTGGGGTAGTTATGAAATGAAGGCTTAACTTCAGGGATTCCATCTGTAGCACTTTTTAAAGCTAAAGACCATGTAACCACAAAAATCCGTTTAAATTGCGGGTGTGGGTTCAATAAACTTCTTATAGTGCTCGTAGCGTAGAAATATATCCCTTACATAGTTGTAAGGTTCAGTTGCCCTCACAAATCCGTGTCTAACCACTTCATCCAGGTAGTATTCCTTTTCCGTCAATTTCAGTAAATATTCTTCCACATTCCCATCCCAGATATTCGGGTCTTTGCCATTTTTTTCTGCCAGGCGCATAGCATCAAATACATGACCCGGACCACAGTTGAAGGCCGCTAAAGTGAACTTTACTCTTTGGATTGAATCTTCCACAGTTTTAAACCTGTCCCTTATTCTGTCTAAATACTTTACCCCACCGCGTATATTTTGTTCCGGGTTGAAGCTGTTGCTCACACCAACTTCCTTTGCCGTGGCCGGCATCAATTGTATAAGTCCTCTTGCACCCGCCCAGGATTTCGATTTAGGGTCAAACCTTGATTCCTGGTACACCTGAGAACAGAGAAAACGCCAGTCCCATCCTATTTCAGATGCATATTTTTTAATGATATCATCGTATTTACTGATCTTATTGCTGTTTTTACTGTAAAAGTCACTCTGGATCCTGCGCCTGTAAGACTTCTTGTTTTTGAAGTACTTATTGTAGATCACATAGTAATCGTCAGATTTTTTCTCCCTGCTTATCCAATTGTTTATGGCCTTAAGCAATTCAGGAGAATTCTGCCTGACAGCCCAGGCTATGCGTTGTGAAAACGAAATTCTGGTATCGATATCCAGTATGGGGTAGAAGGTTTTGTTGACGGCAGCAATATTATAATCAGCAATCGTCCTGTCAATTTCACCATCCACAACCATCCTGATTATTTCGTCTGTGGTAATATTCCCTTCAATATGTTCTATGGGAATTTCAGCACCAATCTCCTCCTGCAGGTTTTTAAGCCTTTGGGTATAGGAAGAGTTCTCTCTGACCCAAACAGTATCGTTTATTAGCTCCAGAGTATTTGAAATTAACTGCTTGTCGATCTTATAGCCGGGTAGTGATCGCCAGTTCGCGGGCATTCGCTGAACCAAGGCCTGGTGGGTTACATAGTGACTTTTTGTAAAACTAACTAAATCTTTTCTGGACTCTGTGATGGTTAAGCCATAGGCAATTAAATCACCTTTACCATTGTTCAGCATATCAAACAGGTCGTCGATATCAGCCGCGACTGTAATCTTCAGCTCTAAGTCTAAGTCCTTTGCCAGGCGGGATAAGAGTTCATATTCAAAGCCCATCGGCATTCCTCTATACAAAAAATAGCTTGTGGAATTATAGATGGTTATCGCGTGCAGAACTCCATCTTCTTTAATGGCTTCCAGGTCTCTAAAGGTTTTATAAGGTGCATTAGCCCGGTCTTTTTGATCTGCTGTATCCTTATCCCCGGAGTTTTTGTTCCCCATAGAACAGCTGGAAAGAATAATTAAAAGAGCAATGAAAAGGCTGCCTGTTTTTACATCCATAACCGATAAATTACAAAAAACCTATGACTTACCTAAAGAAATGTTAAAGAACCGAATATGTTATAAAGCTATGCAGGCAAAGCGGCTCGATTTTTACTGGGTTCTCTATTCCACCTTATGGGCTCGCCACAGTTGTGAATAAATGTTGTTAATGGCCGTTTTACCGGTTACCCAAATTTCACTGTACAAACTTCGTTTTGCCAATTATAGGGCAAGCTTAGATGAAGATAAAACTCAGCAATACAACAATTTCAGCTTTTCCCGGAACCCGCTTTTTATTCGATCATCTCGGCTGTGATGCTCAGGGTGAACTTCGATTCGTTATCCGAAATATTTTCTTCTGTCCACGGGTCATCGGTTACGGGATCCATTTCGAAGGCCGTCACCAGGCTGCCGTTATCATCCCGAAATAAGATAAGCGATTCCAAACCGATCGAAGGGGAAGCGGGTGTGCTTATCCCCAAAAGAACTTCGCTGTTGATGGTTTTTGATTCCGATGGCATAATTTCTATTTCCGAAGCTCCAAAATAAATGAGTGTGGCACCCGATTGGTTATCGATAATATACTCGGCATAGGCCATAGCATCAGTTGCAACATCATCATCTGTATAAGAACAGGAGTTGAAAACAAGTACTGAAAGGCAGGCCAGTAAGAACCCGTAGCAGCTTATATATTTCATAGGAGTATAACTTTATTTTATATAACGGCAGCGTAAAACATAAGTTTCCGAAGAAAGGTTCCGGCCTTGAGCCGTGCTCCGGGATTTCTGTTGAAATTAATTATTGATCAGGGTTATCTTTTCATTCACCTTATCCATAAACTCGTGCAGGTAGCCGGGAACATTCTCTTTGTCCTGGTCGATCCTCCAGCTTTTCAGGTTTCCGTCTATGGAATACTGAATAAATAACCCGCCACCGTCTGCACAGTCCGGGCAGCCTATAACAGGCTCGTTCTCGTTCAGAAGCTGTACGGGGAAGAAGTCTGCCAGGTTTTTCACCTCCTCGAAGCTGCTGTTCTCCAATTCCACGAACTCAAGGTTTTGACCGGAATGATCGTCAATGATATCCTCATATAATTTTTCATCGGTCAGTTTAAAGGTTTCCACGCAGGTCTCTCCCTCACACTGGCCATAGAAATGTCCAAAGATCAGGTAGTTGGATTCATTAACTTCGGGACTTTCTGCATCGCCGCTGCAGGAAGTTAAAATTCCAAGACTGAAAAGAAATAGTACTGCTTTTCTCATAAAGGATCCTTTATACTGAGATGCAGAATTTGCGGTTTGGTTGCGTTCAAAATAAATTATGGGACTAAGAGGATATAAATTGACCTTGGAATAGCACTTTCTTCATAATACGGTTTAGAGTGCTCAGTTTAATTATAAGTCCTTGTGATCTTTTTAGTTATCAGGCAGGAAAGGAGCTTGTGTTTAAAGTTAATTATTTTCTTTGAAAGGTCGTTTGCTGATCTATCTGAACTTTTTGGTTTTCATCCTTACCGGGCAAGATTCGGACTGAAGACCTCGTGTCTCAGCGGGAAATCGGTGGTCAGGAATTCCACGGCTTTTTTGGCACTGTCTTCCTCTTCAAAGTACATCACCGAATCTCTTTTGAAATGGTTCTCATTTAAGACGAAGATCTCAAAGGAATTGAAAGATTCGCTCAGGTCCGGTCTTGCAGCCGAAAAGAATGCCAGTTTCTGGCTCTTTTTAAACTTTAAAATGGAAACCACCGGCCGGTCGCTCAGGTCTACCTTCTGCCTGAAAAGAGTATGGCCCCGGAAGAATTTTGCCTTATATAATTTATTGCCTTTTTTGATCATCCCTTTTTTGGAAAAGGCCAGAGCAAATAAATAAGAAAAGAGCAGGAGCACGAAGGTAAAGGTCAGGTAACCCTTCCAGTTCAGTTTCGCCTCGATAAGTGCGATGATAAACATCAGGGGAATAAGGGAAATTCCCAGGATGATGATCTGCTGCTGCAGGTTAAAGCTTGGCTCTAAGATCAGGTTTTCTTTTTTCATTTTAACCTATAATAACGGTTATAGCTAATAAAGGCTGGAAGGTCATTTAGTAGTAAAGACTTATTGAATTAAGTTATTTATTTTTTTCTTTCTGGGAGAAACTTACTGCTATTTAAGTTAGCCGTTATTGTTTTCCATAGCCTTTGGAATGCTTTAATCTAAAAAGCCATTCTTCCGAATGACTTTTTAGATGGTTTTTGAGAATGATTATGACCTCATTTCTGCTACTAATTTTCTTGTAGCATCTTTAATAAACTCTTCCAAAACATCCTTTTCTACTCCTTCGTATGGCTCTTCTTCTTTCTTTCTTAGTTTTTTTAGTTCTTTTCTTATATCCTTAAATGATTTTGATATAACACACCCATCAGTGCAAGGTGTATAATTAAATTTATACATGCCTGCATATTCATTGTTGGCTATAGAGACTACTTTAAACTCTACAGAAGCTCCATATCTTTCATAAGTGCCTTCAGTTTCAGTTTTTTCTCTATCCTTCTTATCATAGTATGTATTTGTTTTATATACAATACTTGGGTCTAACTTGGTAAGTTCTATAATTAAATCTGTATCAGACTTTTCTTTTATTTTTTCATAATCAATATTGTTATTATCATTTCCAATAATCTGATTAAACAGTTGTCTGTCTCTTACAACAAATCCACTTGACAGTAATTGATTTTCAATTGAATTATACAAATAATCAACATTTTCTTGTGCGGTTGTATTTATAGATGCATCAGGTACTCTTAAAACAACTTTAGGTCTTTTATTCCTATCTAAAAATTCCTTCAAATTATTAGTGGTGTAGACATCCGGTTCTTTATTCGTAAATTTTATTGTTTTAGTTGATGAGCAACTTGAAAATAGGCAAAGCGTTATAGCTAAAAGAAGTAGTCTTAATTTCATAAATTATGAATTTTATTGGTTAGTAAAGTGTTATCAAATTTATATTTAATTTGTTGAAAGCGAAAACTTTATTGGGATATTTAATGCTAACGGTTTTGGCTAATATAACTAATGGCAAAAGGGGCTCTTTTGCCGTTAAAAATTCTGCTCTCAAAAACTCAGGATATTTGCCCATCTCAGCAGGAACAGGATCATAAAGGTGATCCCGGTACTGGCGTATATGGTACCCTGCCAGTAATAAAGCCTGGTTCTCCAGTGATTCCAGGACTTCTCACCAAGTTCTTCTTTGAAATGACCGCTGGTGAGCTTCCAAAAAAGAAAAAGCATAACTAAAAAAATAACTGTGGCTATTATCCAGACTTTATCCATTTAAACAGATTTTAGTTTTTAATACTTCGGGCTTTCTTTCTTCATAGTAAGGAGCGCGTATCTTGCCGTGTTCGGATTGTCAAGAAAAATGCTCATTCCGTTGCTAACTGTTGGCATTGCTGAAGTTGTATTCCAGTTCTCAAAACTTGCGGCAAAAGAACCCCTTATGAAATAGATCTCTCCGTCTTCCGCATGTATTTCCAGTTTATCATTCTTAGAGCCTTTCCAGTTGTAGTTATGAACTTCCCCGGCTTTTACCTTATGCAGGTAATAGGTGTTGGTCTTAATATTTATAAACCTTTTCCCGTTATACTCCACCCTGCAGGCTAAGGCAGAACCGGTATATACATAGGGCCTGTAAAGATAAACGTGGGCATATCCTTTTTCGGGTTGCTCTATTTCCAGGTCCAGCGGATTTTTGATTACCGAAAGGTCGGAGATGTGCACATCAGAAAACTTGAAAATATTCTTTTTCTTGCTCTTCCTCTGTCCGTTTTCAATGAACTCGACCTTCTTTCCTTTTAAGCCTACGACCTTACAAAAGATGGTGTCGTTCTCTTTGGTTACTAAATAATCCGATTCAGGCTGTTGGGCAATTCCCGGGATTGATGCTAAGATCAAAAACAGGAAGCTTAAACTTCTGATCATAATGTTGGTTTTAAAGCTTGTGGTTAATAGTTACTCATATCTGTGTAGGTGCCGTTATAAGTTCCGGTTACCGTTTTTCCGTCCTCGCGGGTAAATGAAAATTCCATATGGAGTCTGGAGGCTGTGAACTCTATAATGTTCACAGCGATAGATCTGGCCTTTCCTCCGTTCAGGTCATCATTCAGCACCATTTCTCCGGTTTCTTCATCTATCTTACTATCCCTGAAAGCGGTATTGTAATAGATCCCATATTCGTTTAAAGAAGAAAGAGTTCCTGTTTCCAGGGTGGCCTGGAATACCTCCAGGTAGATGAAATTTACGCCGGAATCCTGGCTGTCCTTCAAAAAGTCTATATTCCCTAATACTATGGCAATTTCCTGGGGCTCATCATCTACGGTATTATCATCCCGGAAGTAAGCGAAATCGGTGGGGTAAAATTCCCCTTCAAAGTTGAACCCGTTTTTAGGCTGGTTATTTCCCCCGGTAGTTTCCTCCTCAGGACTGCAGGATAAAAAAGGGATAAGTAAGATTAAAAGGAGTAGTGCTTTTTTCATAATAGATTAGTGATTAAAGGTTGTGTAACGGTCCCGGCTAATATAAGTCACGAAGTAGGGGGAGATATTTTTTACTCCAATTCTTCAAAATAGTTGTTCAAATTTTACTTATATCTTTTAGTATCAAAGGATTTTTTAATTGTAATTCCCGGAAATAATTTATTTACTGTTTCAAAATGTTATAGATTTCTTTTCTGCTTACTAAAACCCGATGCGTATTCTTGTTCTGTACTTTTAGCTAACTCTTCATTTAACCTCATAGTTGTATGGGGGAATTAGGGTCGATTCTGATGTCCGCATCTGACTTTAATTTGTAATTACTTCATATGTCCCACGGCGATTCCGGTGCTTTCATTTATAAAGCGTATAGATTCAATAGCATATTGGGTACCTGATTCTTGTTTAGTCCAGTTGTTGCCTCCATCTGTGGTTTTAAAGATATCTCCGTCAAATCCTGCAACATAACCTGTATTTTCATTAATGAAGAAGACCGTTTTTAATCTATAGCTAAGATTTGGAGCTATTTCTTCCCACTCTGAACCGGAATTTGCAGTCTTATAAATAGACCCTGGTCCTCCAACCGCTTCTGCTTGTACAGCATATATGGGACCGTCGGAAAATGCGAATAGATCATAAAAAATAGAAGGGTGATAGAAAATAGACTCCCACGTAGCACCTCCGTCGCTAGTGAGGTAAATCTTGTCGAGACAGGCTGCATATCCTTTGGTTCTAGAGGTGAATTTAACAGAATATAAGTTCTTTTTATACGGATCCTTCTGTAAATTCCATTCCTTACCTCCATTTTGAGTTGTTAGAATAACCCCGCTTTCACCAACAATGACACCTGTATTTTCATCTGTAAAATATACGGAGTTCAGGGCTTTGTAAGTTCCCGACTCCTGGCGTACCCAGGTTGCTCCACCATCTTCTGTTTTTAATATAGTGTGGTGATTTCCTACGGCGTAGCCCGTATTCTCATTTGCAAAAAAGACATCAAAAAGAATGTAGCTCCCGGTATTCTGCAGTGACCAGCTCTCTCCTCCGTCGGTCGTTTTTATTATTTTTCCAAGGTCACCTACTGCATAGCCGGTAGTCTCGTTTAAAAAGTAAACAGAGTGTAAATTGAGTATATTGTTAACCCGAATGCTGCTCCAGGTCTCTCCGCCATCGGTTGTTCTTAAAATGATCCCATAGCTTGAACTGGTTTCTTCCAGAGTTTTAAATTGAATTTCATTGCCATAGCTCACCCCGGCACTATTTTTCGCATAGGCACGTGCGTAGTAAGTGGTGTTTGAATTGAGGTTTTCCAATTTACTTGTAAAACTGCCTGTTCCGGTACCATCTTCAGTTTTATCATTAGAAATTGTGGGGCTTGTTTCTGTACTCCAACAAACACCCCTTTCAGTAACTTCGGCACCTCCGTTTTCTGAAATTTCACTTTCAATAATAACGGAATTCGCCTTTATCTCACTTGCTGTTGAGGTGGAAAATTTAGCGGTTTCAATTACTTCCTTCTCTTTTTCTATAACTTGCTGCCCGTCGTCATTTTCCTGTTTACTGCAACTAAGAACTACTAGCGAAAGGCTGAAGATTAGTGTTAATAAGAGCTTTTTATTCAAATCCATCTTTATAAGTTTAGTGAAATTTGGTTTTTTGATTTGTATTAGGATAGGTCTTACCGGGATCATTTAAAGCTGAAATAAATAGGCTGTTATTCATATCTAACGATCTCGGTTAATATAAACTGTGTAGCAGGGATACCGCTAACACCATAGACCCGGTTTTTGATTAATTTTAATGCTGATACAGGCACGCCATAATTCTTTAAAACTTGACCTCATAATTATACGAAGTACTTTTATCTTCATAATAGAAGCTGAAACCGTCCTTATCAAGATGTGCCAGCCTGAAGCTATTTTGCCTGCTTTCACCTTCCAGTTCTGCCTTAAGTGTAATGATGCCATTATCGTTGATCACCTCAAGGATTTTAAAATCCTTTGCGCTTTTAGTTGTTTTTACCTCGCTGGCGCTGGACCACATCTTGTGACGGATACTGGTAGTGAATTCTTTTCCGGAATCCAGGATAGATTTAAATTCTTCGTAATCTGGCAGGTTGTTGGTGTATGCCACGCCCGAGAGACTGGCCTCGGCTGAAGAACTTTGAAAATACCCGGCTTTGTTCCCTTCGGTTCTCTGGTTGGTGATGTAAATTATATTGGCCCCCATCATCGCGGCTTCGGTCTTAAGCTTACGGTAGGCTCTTTCTTTTACCCTTTCCTGGTTAGAGAGGGTAGTGGTTCCCTTGGCTTTGGAGCTGACAACTCCCAGTTTGTAAAGTCCTTTTATTTCACCTTCAACGGCCGTAACGGTCACCTTTTCAAACTCGTCTACATTATTTACCTTTTTTAAAGAGGTTCCTGCTGAAAAGGTCTGGACCCTCCCGTTATCAAAAATGATCTCTTTTACCCTGTTCTTATAAACGGTGTTGAGCAGGTCTTCCCCGGGGTAAGAGAATTTTACCGCATCGGCCGTGATCTCCTTTACATCACAGATCACCTTTTCATTATTCATAAATAAGGTATCGGGTATAGATTGGGAAAAACAGTTTGGATTAAAGTTTAGGAATAGGAACAGGGCAATCAGGGAACAGGTTCTCATTGAGGTTTAAATTTTTATAATGTTAGGTTGCTTTCTCTTACGGCAGTTGTAGGGAAGAATAATAGCCGGGAAAGAAAAGATTATAGATTTTTTACTGATTGGGATAAATCTATAAAAAAATGTTAAATACACCTATTTTTTATAGTGAAAAACCTTCTTTTTGATAAAACTCTGAAGAATAGTATACGCTGATTCCCGGCTGCGATCCCTGATTCATAGTAAGACCCGGTTCATTGATATGGGGAAATGTTTCCTCCGGAAAGCTTGTCCGCCGTGTTTGTTTCAGGATCTTTAGGCAGGCTTTAAAATGTGATCTTAAGTTGTTATATTGCAAGTCTAACCGTTATTAATTTTAAATACTTTCTTACTTTCTAAATTCAGCCTTATGTCTAAAATAATCACTTTGTTTTTTAGCCTGCTTTTGAGTTTTTCAGTTTTTGCCAGGTCAGGGAAAATAGAACTCTCCGGAAAAGTCCTTAACCACTCTGTTAAGACCATAGCGATCACTCATTTGAATAATCAGGAACTGGTCTCGACAGAGCTGAATGCTGACGGCAGTTTTAGTATGTCTGTCAGGATAGAGGATGGCTATTACTTCCTTAAATATGGGCGCAATTCAACATTCATTTATCTCTATCCCAAGGATGATCTCAGTGTAAAGTTTGATGCCAACCACTTTAAAAGCAGCCTGGTTTTTAGCGGGCAGGGCTCTATCAGGAATAATTATCTTGTTGAAAAAGAAGATACGGCTGCCGAACTCACTAAGGACCTGGAAGCCTTCTATAAGGTCGATGAGTCTGCCTATTATGAGAATATAGCAAAGGTCAAGAACTTACAGTCAGACCTGTTATCCACTTATAAGGTCGAGAATTTCTTTAAGGCTGAAGAATTAAAATCCCTGGAATACGAGAGGCTGCTTAGCATCCAAAATTATAAGTCCAGTTATAGGTTTTATATAGGGGGAGAGGTAACTCCTTCAGCAGGTTTTTACGGGCCTGTAAAAGCAGTAGATCTAGATAATAAGGACGATTACAGGAAGCAGCCCTATTACCGTTACCTGGTGAATTCGGTTTGGAGCAAGCGTATTGAGGCGGCCCCCGACGTAGATGCTATGTTGAAGGTTTTGCATAAGGTGAAATCTCAGGAGGTGGCCATAAGTTTGATAAACGGTTTTTATTCAAAGATCTCCAGCAAGGAGAAACGGGCAAAAGATTACCTGGACCTTATTAAAAGGGTCACCACTCACCGGCCTTTTATTGAAGCAGCCGAAAAAAGATATCAGGAAGTGTTAAATGCCAGCGGACTTGCCAAGGGGGATGTATCCCCGGAATTCGATTATGAAAGCTTTAAGGGAGGCAGCGTGAGCCTTGAAGATCTGAAAGGGAAATATGTTTACATTGATGTTTGGGCCACCTGGTGTGCGCCTTGTATAAAGCAGATCCCGTATCTCAGGGAGCTGGAGAAGCGTTATCACGATAAGAATATCGTATTTGTCAGCATTTCGGTAGATAAGGAAGACGTTAAGGACACCTGGAAGCAAATGATAGCCGATAAGCAACTTGGCGGGATCCAGCTTTTTGCGGATAAGTCTTTTGACAGCGCTTTTATGGATGCCTTCGGGGTGAATTCCATTCCGCGCTTTATCCTTATAAACCCTGAAGGGAAGATCGTGGATCCTGAAGCACCACGCCCTTCTTTCGATAAGACCAGGCTTATGTTAGATGAGCTGTTGAATTAATTTCCTAAAAAGTGACTTTTCAACTGTGGTTAACGCTCTCGCATAACAGAAGTTCGCAGAACAGGGATCCAGTCCCGAAGATTCGGGAATGGATTCACGCCATTTTTACAGGGGAATTTCCTTATTCGGTTTCTATTATTACAGCCTGGTAAGGTTTTAGCCGAATGCCATCTTCCGGCTTGTCGAACGTACTGTAGTTATTGATCAGCTGCTTGCCAGTAAATTTCAAATTCTCAAGCTCGATGCCTGACTCGTGGTCGGTGAAATTCAATAACACCAACAATTTCTTCCCTTTATAGGTCCTGGTAAATGCATAGATCTCGGCATGTTCCTTCTGGATCAGTTGGTATGCTCCATACACCAGGGCCGGGTTTTCCTTTCTTACCCGCGTCATTTTCCTGAAGTGATTAAGGACGCTGTTCGGGTCTTCATCTTGAGCCGCGACATTGATCTCCCGGTAATTTTCATTTACTTTTTTCCAGGGCGTTCCCTTAGTGAAGCCTGCGTTGGGGCTGTCATTCCATTGCATTGGGGTACGGGCGTTTTCCCTGGAGCTGTAATTGAGAACGCGCATAAATTCATCCAGGTCCTCTCCTGATTTTACTGCCGATCTATATTTTCCGATGGCGTCTACATCCACATACTCCTCAATATCCGGCATATCGATATTGGTCATTCCTATCTCGTCTCCATAATAGGTGTACGGCGTACCACGCATACTTAATATGAAGCTGTTGAGCATTTGTGTTGAGACCCTTCTGAATTCCGGGTCCGGGTTCCCGAACCTGTTCACCAGGCGGGCATTGTCGTGGTTGGAAAGGAAAATGGCTATCCAGCCTTTCTCGGCAAAAGCACTGTCCCAGCGGCTGAACACTTCTTTGAATTCCGAGAGTTCATAGCCTTCAGGAGTCCTGGACATATCCACGCTTTCAAAATGATAGGCCATTTGCAGTTCCTTGCGGTTTGCATCAACCAGGTTATGGGCGTCCTTAAAAGTACTTCCGGCACCCTCTGCCACGGCAAAAACATCGTATTTTTCAATGACCTCCCGGTTCATTTCTTTTAAATATTCGTGCAGTTGCGGGCGCATTCCGTACCACTTGATAAAATCCTTTTCGTGTCCCTTCGGAAATTCGGGCCAGGTGGTATCCTTACTGGCAAACTGAAAGGCATCCATCCTGAAGCCGTCAACTCCCTTTTCTGCCCAGAACTTCATAATATCATATACCTCCTGTCTTACCTTCGGGTTTTCCCAGTTCAGGTCGGGTTGTTCCTCGGCAAAGGTGTGCAGGTAATAGGCGTTGGTTTTTTCATCATATTCCCAGGCCCCTTCAGGATCAAAAAGGCTGTACCTGTATGGCGGCTCCCCCTTTTCGGCAGGCCACCAGTGGTAATAGTCGCGGTAGGGATTGTCCCTGGAACTACGCGACTCCCGGAACCATTTATGCTGGTCGCTGCTATGGTTTACCACCACATCCAGCACGAATTTTATATCCCTTTCGTGGAAGCCATCCAGCATCTTCTGAAAATCTTCCATACTGCCGTAACGGGGATGGATTGCCCGATAATCTGAAACATCATAGCCATTGTCTACAAGCGGAGAATCGAAAAAGGGATTCATCCATACCATCGTGATCCCCAGGCTGTCTATATAATCCAGTTTCTGGATCACTCCCTTAAAATCTCCAAACCCGTCTCCGTCCGAATCCTTAAAGCTTTGCGGGTAGATCTGGTATAGAATGCCTTCTTTCCACCAGGTCTTATCAGCGGTCTGGGCCGGCTCCCGTTTCCCGTTCTTTTCCTGTTTTTCCCGGTCAGCACATGCAGAGAGCAGGAAGATCGTAATAAGGAGCAATAAAAGTTTTTTCATATCATCAGTTTAAAAGGCGCCGGTTGAACACGATCTTACCTGGCTTTAAACAGGCCGTAAAGACGTGGGCCGGGGCTTCCTGGACCAAATCAGGTCCGATTTGCAGGATAAGATACTTAATTTTTTATAAGGCTGCTGCCTGTTTGCGACGAACTCTTGTTCCCCGGGCTATGGGGTTTGTACTTAGTTTGAAGAATTTTATGCATTGAAATAAGAAGAACAATTCCAATAGTAAAGTAAAAATAACCTGAAACCTCCCAGCTCTTTATTAAGAGCTGAGCTTCAATTTTATTCCCCTGGTTGTCCCAAAAGAACTGGGGATAGTTTATCGACCCGTGTATTACTGCAAAAAGTAAAATATTATTTCCAAATTTTTTCCAGACCCAGGTCAGTATTATTGTTGCTCCCGTGATTACAAGTAACCAGGGGATCAGAATTTCACTGCTTTCAAACAGGATCGGAAAGTGCCATAAAGTCCAGATCATTAAAACAAAAAACATAGTTTTTAACAGAGAATATCTTTTATTCACATTTGGTAATAACCAGCCTCTCCATCCCGTTTCTTCTCCCATCCCGATTATCAGGATTTGTAAGAAAAGATGAATAATAAGTTGTTCCCAATTGTTTTGAAGCACTCCAAGTATTAAATCAGTTGAAATACCGGCGAGGATCATTGAGATAACAGAGATCCCTAAGCTTAGCAGAGGTATAAGCAAATAAATATATTTCAGGTCTCTTTTAGGAAGGAATCTTTTTAATTCGATCTTTTCTTTATTGGCCCTCATTAAAATCAGGGCACTGATTCCGGGTGACAGTATTGTTACCAACCGAGCTACATAAATATCAAGTGGTTGAGGTAATTTCACATTTTGAGAAATCCACATATTAAAAGGAATTCCAACTCCATAAGTGAGAAGAAGAGTGATACCTATAAAACTCAGAACCGGGTATGTTTTTAAAACCTTGATCTTATGTTTTCTTTTTGAATGCTCTCTGGTTGAAATTTTTTAACGCTCCCGGCTAATATAAACTGCGGAGTATGGATGCAGCATTTTCGCGGGACTATTTTCTCATTCCCATTATCATTTCAGCGCCTTGTTCCTTTACCGAAACAATCAATTTATTTTCGCTTACCGAGATAAGTTTTTGATCGGTCCTGCCATCCAGATCGTCTGTACGAATGATCTTTTCAGATCTGTCATATTCCCACTTCCCTGTATACTTATGGCCTTCTTCCATACCTTCCTGTTTTCCGTCCGGATGAAATATGACCCAGTTATTTTTTTGCATCTCGGCGGGCAGTTCCATTTTTTGTCCTGCCATTTCCACATATTCAAGATGCCACTTCCCGGAGGTCAGTAATTCGAATTCATCTTTTTCCTGGGCCTTAATTGTTTGAAAGGCCGAAATAAGAAGGAACGTAAAAAGGATTATTTTTTTCATGTAATCAGGCTTTTAATTGTTATAACGGTCCCGGCTAATATAAGCTGTGAAGCAGGGAGATTATATGAGCTTAGACCTGGGTTGTTGGTTTAGTTAATTGTTTTCTTGCTTAGGCGGCTAACTATTTGTGATAGCCACTGTAATGCCAATTTTTTTAGTTTATTTCAATTATATAAATAAATTCTTTCAAATACTTAACCTGTTCTGATAGACTTTTGCCTGAAATAGTGTTCGTCTTTGGCAGATTAGGAGTTGTGTTCATTACCTGAATCAGGTTCATTAAATAGCTTGTTTTTATTGCGTAAGATGCGTTTTCCGCTCCAATATGTTTAGCATTAATAATCCCAACAATACTCCCATTGGAATCGAATAAAGGGCCACCACTATTTCCCGGTTGAATTGGTACAGTTATTTGGTAAGAAGTTATATCCCCTTGAAATCCCGATTTAGAACTGATTATTCCATCGGTTAGTTTTACTTCATCACCCATTGTCGCCCTTAGTGGATATCCAAGAGCATAAACAGATTTTCCTGCATCGGCTATATCACTATTTATGGTGTAAGGTAAAATTCCAAGGTTTGTAAAACTGGGGTCATCAATCTTAATAATCGATAGGTCATTATTTTTGTCTTCAATAATCACCTTAGCCTTATAGGTTTTCGAGAAATTTCCTTTAACACCTCGTACTTTAATACTCGAAGCTCCATTTGTCACGTGATGATTAGTAACTATATATCCATTTGAAGATAAAGCGAAACCTGTTCCCGAAGATTTCTCACTCCCTATCGAGTTAATATTATCACTTGAGGTGGGATATAATTTTATGTATAAATTTTCTTGTCTGTCCGGCCAAATTATTTTCATCAGGCCATTTTCAAAACTAATATACAGATCTTCATTAATTGTTTTATCACCCATAAAATACTTTACCTTATAAAGGTTGGGTGTAGCAGTTTTAGTTAAGTAAGCTTTTATATCTCCAATTTTCCATCCGGGATTTTCAGCACCACCTAAATAAACCAGTCTGTAGTCATTGTCTTCCTTTATTAATCCCAATTTGTACTTTGGCGAGTTTTCAGATCTGGCGGAATTCTCATAAATACCCTCTATTAGATTCGCTCCATTCCCGTCCCAGTGAGATTTTAAAGAATATTCATTCCAGGAAGTGTTCGGATGTTCACCCTTTTCAGTGACGAATACATAATCCAAAGCTACCTTCGCGCCAGCACCAATATAAGGTCCTATTTTATCACCATACCATTGGAATACACCACCTGTATAAGCATATAGTATATTATCTCCGGTGTAAATCCTTACAGAATTACCGCCGTACTTTTCAATGGTAATACTAAAATCATTTGAACCAACGTACTGGTATTTTGTCCAATCTTTTAGAGTGGTGGTTTCACCACCGGATTTATATAAAATTTTTACCGAAGTGGAATATATATAATTTCCTGAGGCATAAGTGTTATACTCCCGACTGTTATAAAACAGGATAGTATTATAATTATTCCAATCTTTAAATCCCCATACAAAGCCCCATACAGGATTGTTTTCCCAGCCTTCTTTAAGTTTCCCGTTATTTCTTTTATGGTAAACGCGATATTTTTTACTTGCATCCCCATTTAGGTTAGCGAATGAGAAAGAGATTTTGTAATCTTTCGAATAGTTTAAATCAATTGGAATCCTGTTTGCCTGAACATAGCCTTCATTGGAAAATCTGTCGATAAGCTGACCGTTGGATATCTGGGCATACCTTAATTCACTCGATTCAGTGTGCCATCCATTATAATTGTTATTGAACTCTTCATTTAATATTGTTTTCCATCCGGTATCTTCCTGGGAAAAAGAACATAAACTGATGAATAAAAAGATAATTAATTCAGTGGTTTTAATTAATCTGGTCATTCTTTATTAATTTATTGCTTGAACGGGGCGTAAAGATCCCGACTGTTATAAGTTGCAAGCTTGGGGCTGCAACCTTGTCGCTTTAGATCTGGTTTGTGGGTCAAGTTAATAATTTTCTTTCTAACGGTTTCGGCTATTTACTCTGGGTGTAGCTAATAAATTTTTAGTATGGGGAATCTGTAGGATCAGACAATTCAACAGGTCCGCTATAATTACCTACAACATTTATATTGTCAATCCTGAACTTGTAATCAAGATCTATATGGGTGACTATATACTCGTCATATTCGTTCAGTTCTGAGGTTATTGAATTTATAGTAACACTTCCGGATTGAAAAGTATTGTCATTATACCAGCCTGGAGAAGATGCTAATTCCCGTGAACCAGAAGCTAATGCATTATCCCTGAATTCTATATAATCGTGCCCATCGATAACGAATGAATTATAAGCTGAGTTATTAGTGGTATAGGTCCCGGAAACCAATTGTAAGTTCTCCTCGTCACCGGTATATAAATAGAAGCTGGCTAAATGATCAAATTGATTATACCCATTCCCATTAGCATTGTTTTCGTCCAGAGTAAAAATATCAATGGAGTATTTCTGCAAACCGGAACCAACTGTACAACATTTTTCTGCCAGGATCTGATCTGTTTCAAAAAAAGTGTTCCCGACTAAAAATCCGTTCTTGATGTTGGCTGAACTGTCATCTTTAGAACAGCTTATTAGAGTTAATGTAAGCAGGACTATAAATCCTTTTAAAAATTTTCTCATGTTTGGCTTGGTTGTTTTTTAACGGTCCCGGCTAATATAAGCTGTGAAGCAGGGGAGTACTATTAGCGTTTAGACCCGGTTTGTGGGTCAGGTTAATTATTTTTTTCTAACGGTGTCGCCTGTTGGGGATGAACCGATGTAGTAGCCAGTTTTAAATGTTATTCTTAAATAGTGCTAAGTGATCTAATAATTCCTTGTTTTTTCCAGGTTTTTTAATGGTAACAAATAATTTTATGTCAGGTGGAATTGGTTTAAAAAACTCAGTTCTATTTGCTTTTAAGCTTTTAATGAGTGGTGATTTTATTTTTTTGGGAAATTTGATTGGAAATAGATTCAATGATTTCACAAAATAGATTAGCCAAATTAGATCATATTCATTCTCTTCAATATTTTTCAATTTTTCGTTGATAGTATTTTTGATAATGGAATTAATCTTACTTAAAATCTTTGGCTTGCCTTTATTATTCCGAATGATTTTTTCAATAACTCCTAAGATTTGAGGAAATGATTTATTTCTTCTTTCTTTCAATAAGAGTAATAAGCTAATAGCCTTTTCTAAATCTTTTTCTTTGAAATCGAATTTTAAAACATTTTTGTTTGTTGTGAGTTCACTTAAAAATCTATCAACGACTCCAGTACCTTCATGTTTTTTATCGACCTTCAATGTGCCTCTTAGCGAACTTTCAAATTTCTTGTAATTAATCTTATTTCGATAGCGAATGGAAAAAGGTTGAAAATCTGCAGTCCATTCTCGAAATAACCCTTCTGGTAATTCTTCAATATTCGATTTACTTTCATTCAAAGTAAGGTTATACTGTGCCATTTGTTTTTGTAAAGTCTTGATGATGACATTTGCATCTTCCTTTGAATGGCATAGAAATCTATAGTCATCTTTAAATCTTACTCCTAAAAAGTCAATTTTCTTTGAATCAATTATTTTAGATGTATCGTTATCTACTGCACTTAATACAAGTTCTGCAATTATATCCGATATCGCAGGACCTATTGCAATTCCATTAGTACAACCATCATTAGAATTTTGAACTAACCTATCTAACTTGAGGCCTAAGAACTTATTGTAATTAGTTCTATTTCCTTTTGTTCTAATAAGTTTTTTAGTGTGAATAGCCCAAGCTATACTATGAGTATAAATCGAAGGATAGAAGTTTTTAATATCTGTTTTGAGAATGTACTTATAATTATAAGCTTCAGCAACTAAATCATTTTCTGCCATTTCTAAGAATTCATAGATCATTCTTCCTGCACGTAAATGACCTAAATCGCCTTCATTCTTTTTGGATACAGGTATAGGAAAACTATAAGAGTAAATTTTATTCGTAGAACGAAATAGGGTTTTAATTACTAAATCCCATTCATTCATTATATACCAAACTAAATCGTGATATATTTTTGGGGCAATGATCCCAAAGGTTCTATTCGTTAGTTGAGTTTTTGGAAATGATACATTTACAAGATCATTTCTATCAGGATCAAATTTTGGTTGAGCACCTGAATTATCTACCTCATAAAAGGGATTATTATTTAATTCAAATTTTTGTATTTCGAATGATGGGGGAACAACATATGGTTCTGGATAATACCCTTCTTCCAAAAGCCATTTAGAAATTTTTGACTTTGGAATTTTTTTTAGAAGTTTTTTGGTTTCTAAGTAGTGCTTTTTTGGTAAAGACATTTATATTTTTAAAATTGGCTACAACTGTCTCGGTTAACACAAGTGGAGCGGGTTAATCCGTTAGGATTTGTCCGCGGGTTTTGGATCAGGTTAGTTTCTAAAATTAGTCAAATTTTGTCGGTTACCGCGAATTTGGGTTAACCTTTGTTGGCTGTAGTTTATTTACTAAAGTAATTTTTTTATTGCTTCTACACTGGAATTGAGCAATGATGGTACACTACCTTCAAATATTTGATCCTGTCTAACATCAATTAAATTGGTAACATCTAAAGCAATACAATAATTTGGATCAATTTCATATTCTTTTGAATGATTTATTTCTAAATATTCAAATAAGGCTTCTGTAAATATTCCAATTTCTGCTGTCTCGAAACCATCTTTTTTAGCGATAAACCATATTGCACCAATTTTTTTAATATTATTTTCTTCATAAGTGTAAACGTGTTGTGGCCTAACTTGAATAGGTACTCCTGAAATATTGATAACTGATTTATCAACTGGTTTAGATATGTATGTAATCTTCGAACTTGGTCTAAAAGAATCAAAATCAAAATCTTCAAAATTATGGAGTATTTCGATATTTCTTTGATACATAATTTTGGATATTTTGGCATTTGCCAGATCGTGTCGACCTAATAGATCATCTATTTTATCTAAAATAATATCTTGCCCATCCTCTTTGTAATATTGGCTAATCGAGCTAATCGAAGTAGTCCAATAATTTCCACCATCAGAATTTTCTTTTTTTTCTCGTGGTTTTTTTAAATTATTGACAAGAGTCAACTTTGAGCTATCAGTCTTCTTTCTTCTAAACTCAATAATCTTTGCAGTTGGAATTTTTTCCATTTTTTTCGGATTTATTGTAAAACTACTAATGATTAACGTTTAAGGCTAAAAAAAATATAAACTATTTATTCACAATAAATTAAAGTCAACTTGTTATATGCTCAAAAGCCTTAAGCTCTTGCCTAAAATCTGCGAGACAACAAGCCGTAATTTTTAGCGCTCCTAAAGTTATAAAATTATGTTAAGAGATTGTAGCCTTTTCCCTTCACAATTCTTAATAAGGGGAAAAATCCCCTTTTTGGGGTAGGCGCAAAATTCCGGCCTGCCCGGCACATAAAATTTCTTTCCGGCTGTGATTTCATCTAATAAAATCGTTTAAAACCAGCCTTAAAATTCAGCTTTTTAAATTTTTAAGCCCATATTTTAAGAATATCCCAATCGGCGTTTTTTTGTGGCCTAAAGCTGTTTTTTAATGCTTCAAAAAGACTTAGCTTTGGCATAACTTCAGCTAAAAGAATTATGGGAGATAACAGACATTTTGTGATAGATTTCGACAGCACCTTTACGCAGGTGGAAGCCCTGGACGTGCTGGGCGAGATCTCTCTTGCGGGCCACGAGAAAAGGGACGAGAAACTGCAGGAACTGCGCGATCTTACCGACCGCGGGATGGGGGGCGACCTGGCTTTCCGCGAGTCGCTTCAGAAAAGACTGGAGCTGCTGGAGGCGCAGGAGGTACACCTCGAGCCGCTTATCGAGAACCTGAAAGACCGCGTTTCGGTATCCTTTGTAAGGAACGAGACCTTCTTCACCGAGAACCGCGACCGCATCTACATCATCTCCAACGGCTTTAAGGAGTTCATCGTGCCCATCGTGAAGGAATACGGGCTTAAGGAGGAAAACGTCTTTGCCAATACCTTTGTCTTTGACGAGAATGGCCATATCGTGGGCTTTGACCACGACAACGTGCTTTCTTCCAACAACGGGAAGGTGGAGCAGCTGAAGCGCCTGGAGCTTAAAGGCGATGTGTATGTGATAGGCGACGGCTATACCGATTATGAGATCAAGGCGGCCGGCCTGGCCAATAAGTTCTACGCCTTTACCGAGAACGTGAAGCGCGACAACATCCTTGAAAAAGCCGACCATATCACGCCAAGCCTGGACGAATTCCTTTACCTTCATAAAATGAACAAAGCCATTTCCTATCCCAAGAACAGGATCAAGGTGCTCTTGCTGGAGAACGTGCACGAAGATGCCGTGGCCATTATGAAAAATGAGGGCTACAACGTGACCACCGTTTCCGGCGCACTGGACGAAGAGGAGCTCGCCGAAAAGATAAAGGACGTTTCCGTGCTCGGGATACGTTCCAAAACACAACTCACCGAGAAGGTGCTGCAGAATGCCAACAGGCTTATTGCCGTGGGCGCCTTCTGTATAGGGACCAACCAGATAGACCTGGAAGCCTGCTTAAAAAGAGGGGTGGCGGTCTTTAACGCGCCTTTCAGCAACACCCGTTCTGTGGTGGAGCTGGCCATAGGCGAGATCATCCTTTTAACGCGTAACCTGCCCGACCGTATCTCTGAAATGCACCAGGGAAAATGGAACAAATCGGCAAAAGGCAGCAACGAGGTGCGTGGTAAGAAGCTCGGGATCGTGGGCTACGGGAACATAGGGGCCCAGCTTTCGGTAGTGGCTGAAGCCATCGGTTTCGACGTGTATTATTACGACCTGGTGGAGAAACTCGCTTTGGGGAACGCCACCAAGTGCAACAGCCTTCAGGAGTTGCTCGAGAAAGTGGATATCGTGACCCTGCACGTAGACGGCCGCGAACAGAACAGGAACCTGATAGGCAACAGGGAATTCAGCCAGATGAAAGAAGGCGCTATTTTCCTGAACCTTGCCCGCGGGCAGGTGGTGGACGTAGACGCGCTGAAGAAACATATGGAATCCGGCCACATAAGAGGGGCAGGGGTAGACGTGTTCCCGAAAGAGCCGAAGACCAACAACGAGGAATTCCAGTCGCCGCTTAGAGGCCTGCCTAACCTTATCCTTACGCCGCATATTGGCGGAAGCACCGAGGAAGCCCAGGAGAATATCGGGAACTTCGTGCCGGGTAAGATCATAGAATACATCAATACGGGGAGCACCACCAACTCGGTGAACTTCCCGAACCTGCAACTGCCAACGCTCGAGAACGCGCACAGGCTTATCCATATTCACCATAACAAACCGGGGATCATCGCCCATATCAACAGGATACTCGCCGCTCACGACATCAATATCGTAGGCCAGTACCTTAAGACCAACGAGACCGTGGGTTACGTGATCACCGATATCGACAAGGAATATAATGCCGATGTGATCAAGGAGCTGAAGGGCATAGAAGGCACCATCAAGTTCAGGGTGCTGTACTAAAGTCCTTAAAAAATAATAGCTTAAGGCTTTGGCCGGTTGCTTTGTAAGACCGGCTGAAGCCTTTTTCTTTGGAGCGCCCTGAGCCGCCCTTTCACAAATCCTTTGCTTCAGGGTTTCTTATTTCAATTTAAATCTTAATTTTACTTTCCGTAAAAATTCACCGCATGTTAGAGGAACTTAAAGAAGCTTACCATTTTGTTTTTGAGGATGAACTCATAGAAGAGATCTCGAAATACGGTACCCTGAAAACCGTGAAGGAAGGGGAGAAGATCATCGAGATAGGCGATTACGTCAAGAATATGCCGCTCCTGCTGGAAGGGGCCATTAAGATTATGCGTGAAGACAAAGATGGGGACGAGCTCTTGCTTTATTTCCTGGAACGTGGCGACACCTGCGCAATGACGCTTTCCTGCTGCCTGGGGATGACCAAAAGTGAGATCCGCGCCGTAGCCGAACGCGATACCAAGCTTATTATGATCCCGATCGAGAAAATGGAAGAGTGGACCTCGCGTTATAAAAGCTGGAGGAATTTTGTCTTTGAAAGCTATCATACGCGGTTAACCGAGATGCTGGATACCATAGATACCATCGCCTTTTTAAATATGGATGAGCGCCTTATGCGCTACCTGCAGGATAAGGCGAAGATCAACCAGAGCCCTAACCTCCAGATCACGCACCAGCAGATCGCTTACGACCTTCATACCTCCAGGGTGGTGATCTCGCGCCTGCTGAAAAAACTGGAGATCGATAAGAAGATCGAACTGCAACGCAACAGCATTAAGGTCATTGATCTTTAGTGTAACTCATGTTACTGTAAAAGCTCTATGAACCCGGTACTTTTGCAGCGAATTAAAAAGCACTAAATGGAGTTACTGGAAATACTAGGATATGCAGGCGCATTAATGATCGGGTTGGTATTAGGCCTGATCGGCGGCGGAGGCTCCATCCTTACCGTACCTGTAATGGTCTACCTGCTGGCCTTAAATCCTGTAACGGCAACAGCTTACTCTTTATTCGTGGTAGGTTCGGCTTCCCTGGTGGGAGCCGGAAAGAACCTGCAGAAAGGCCTGGTCGGCTTTAAGACCGCCCTGGCTTTCGCAATCCCTGCCGTGCTTTCTGTATACAGTACCAGGAGGTTCATCGTGCCGGCAATCCCCGAAGAGATCATTAGTTTTAACGGGTTCACCCTTACCAGGGATATCGGGATTATGCTCTTTTTCGCTATCCTGATGCTGGCAGCTTCGTTCTCTATGATCGTCGATAAAGAGAAATTACTGGCTTCCAAACCTTCCCAGGAAGAGAAAAAAGAAACGAATTTAGCGCTGCTCATACCCCTGGGGCTGCTCACGGGGCTTATTACCGGGCTGGTGGGTGCCGGAGGAGGCTTCATTATTATCCCTATTCTTGTGATACTTGCAGGACTGCCTATGAAAAAGGCCGTGGGAACTTCGCTGCTGATTATTGCGATCAACTCGCTGCTGGGATTCCTAGGGGACCTTGGCCACCTTAAAGTTGACTGGCTGTTCTTGCTCGCTTTTACCGCCCTCTCGGTTATCGGGATATTCTTAGGCGTCTATTTGAGTAAGTTCGTGAACGGGCATAAGCTGAAGAAGGCTTTCGGATGGTTCGTGCTGGTAATGGGGATCTATATTATCTACAAGGAACTTACCCTGTAAAAGGCCCATTTCTTTACAGAAATTATAACATTTACGCCGCTCGGGGTCCGTCTTATTTTGCTTAATTTTAAACGGAAAAATTAGCTGTAATCTGTCGTCTGATTCTCAGGCGGTAGCCCAAAATAGAATACTGAATGGAAAATCTGGACTTTGCCCGTCTGCAGATGGCTTTCACCCTCGGATTTCATATTATTTTCGCCTGTATCGGGATGGTAATGCCTTTCTTTATGGTGGTTTCTCACAAAAAATGGCTGAATACCCGAAATCCTGTTTACTTAAAACTTACCAAGGCCTGGCAAAAAGGAGTGGCCATCTTCTTTGTGACCGGGGCCGTCTCGGGTACCGCGCTCTCCTTTGAGCTTGGACTCCTGTGGCCTGAATTTATGAAGCACGCGGGGCCCATTATCGGGATGCCGTTCTCGCTGGAAGGCGCAGCCTTCTTTGTGGAGGCGATAGCACTGGGCTTCTATTTATACGGCTGGGATAAACTGCCGGAGAAATTCCATTGGTTTACCGGGATCATTATTGGTGTTGCCGGGGTGCTCTCGGGCATCCTCGTGGTTTCGGCCAATGGCTGGATGAACGCGCCGTCGGGTTTCGATTACATAAACGGGGAATTCACCAATATAGATCCTGTGAAAGCATTTCTTAATCCTGCCTGGTTCACCGAAGCTCTGCATATGACCCTGGCGGCCTTTGTGGCCACCAGCTTCGGGGTGGCAGGGATCCACGCCTTTCAGATCCTCAGGGGAAAGAATCCCGAGCTTCATAAAAAGGCCTTTAAGATGGCCTTGTGGTTCGGGGCTATAGCCGCGATCCTGCAGCCAATAAGCGGGGACCTTTCGGCTAAGGATGTGGCCGAGCGGCAGCCGGTGAAACTGGCGGCGATGGAGGCGCATTACGAGACCGAAAAAGGTGCGCCATTGTTCATTGGCGGGATCGTAGATGAAGAGAAGAAGGAGGTGAACTATAAGATTGAAGTTCCAAAGGCCCTTTCTTTTCTGGCTTTTGGCGATTTTGATGCGGAGGTGAAAGGGCTTAACGATTTCCCTGAAGATGAACTGCCGCCGGTGGCCATAGTACACTATGCCTTCCAGGTTATGGTGGGGATAGGAACCCTGCTGATGCTTGCCGGGCTCCTCTTCTTCTTCAGCCTGAAAAAGAAAAAATGGACCAATTCAAAATGGTACTGGTGGTTCTTTATGCTGCTGGCCCCTCTTGGCTTTATCGCCATAGAAGCCGGCTGGGTGGTGACCGAAGTGGGTAGACAACCCTGGATCATCCACGGAATTATGAGGACCGAAGATGCGGTGACCCCAATGCCGGGAATGAAGTTCAGCTTTTATATGTACGTTTTGGTTTACTTTGTCCTGGCCGTTACCGTGACCTGGCTGATGAGCCGCCAGATAAGAGCCCTTAATGCAGACAACGATTAGTTATGATATACGTAGTTCTTTTCTTTACGCTATTCTCTTTCTTCCTGTATGTGTTACTGGGAGGCGCCGATTTTGGTGCAGGCATCGTTGAACTTTTCTCTTCCAGGGAAAATAAGAAGATCAACAGGGATACCATTTACCGGGTGATGGGACCCATTTGGGAAGCCAACCATATCTGGCTTATCATCCTTATCGTGATCCTCTGGATCGCTTTTCCGGTGTATTTCAACATCATCATTATTTACCTGCATGTTCCGTTAACCCTGGTGCTTCTAGGGATCACGATGCGGGGGGTGGCCTTTATCTTCAGGCATTATGATGCCGTGGTAGACCAGTCCCAGAACTGGTATAACTGGATGTTCAGGATCTCCAGCTTTATTACCCCGGTTTTCCTGGGGATGTCCTTTGCAGCCCTTATAGGAGGGGAGATTGTAATGACCGAAGATTATTCAAATTATTCCTTTTACCAGATCTTTATGGCACCCTGGCTGAATATTTTCGGGCTTCTGGTAGGTCTTTTCTATGCCGCGCTTTGCGCCTTTATGGCTTCAACGCTGCTCATTGGGGAAAGTGACGGGGAAGTAAGGAAGATGTACAGCCGAAAATCGAAGATCTATACCGTTCTGCTCGTGTTTATAGGCTTTGTGCTTATTGCTTACGGGTATGTTAACGAAGTGGAATTCATAAAAGACTTCATCTTCAATCCGACATCGGTATTGTCGATCCTTATTTCGGCAGTTTTACTCTTTCCGCTCTGGAAGGCGATAAAGAAAGAGAATAAGGTAGCGAGCAGGTATCTGGCGGGAGCCCAGGTGATGCTGGTGATCTTTGCCGCACTTTATGCGCATTTCCCGTATGTGATTATCACCTCAGGAAAAGAGGTGAGCCTGCTGGCCGAGACGGCCCCCGATTCGGTGATACAGGTGCTGGGGATTTCGCTTATAATTGGGGGAGCCATCATTTTACCGGGATTGTTCCACCTGATGAGGTCGTTTAAAATGATCAAGGTCTTTGACCGTGATAACCAGATATTCAAAAAATAGAATTTAAGAAATGGAAGACAGAAAGCAACACTGGGAAGAAGTGTACGATAAAAAGAAACTTACCGAAGTAAGCTGGTATCAGCCAATCCCTGAAACCTCCCTCGATTTTATTGAAGGTTTCAGGCTTCAGAAAGATGCGAAGATCATAGATGTGGGTGGAGGCGACAGCTTCCTGGTAGATCATCTGCTGGAAAGAGGCTATACCAATATTACGGTGCTCGATATTTCCGCAAAGGCCATTGAACGGGCTAAGCAACGCCTTGGTGAGAAAGCCGGAAAAGTGACCTGGATCGTTTCAGATGCTGCGGAATTTCAACCTGAGGAGCAATACGATGTATGGCACGACCGGGCGGCTTTTCATTTCCTGACCGAGGAACCTAAAATTGAAAGCTACCTGGAAAACCTGAAAAAAGGTGTGAAGCCCGGAGGTTATGTGGTGCTGGGGACCTTTTCTGAGAAAGGCCCAGAAAAATGCAGCGGGCTTTTCATTCATCAGTATTCAAAGGAAGAAATGAGTGGGCTGTTCAGGGAAGGTTTTAAAATGCTGAAATGCATTAATGTAGACCATAAGACCCCTTCAGAGAAGATCCAGAATTTCACCTTCTGCAGTTTCAGAAAGGAGGAATAATTGGCAGTGGCGAGCGCAATTCTTTTGCTTTCCCTTTGATGTAAGCCGTCTTTTGAGTAATTTGGAGCTGGAATTGGCCGGTAACAGGCCATAAGAGAGTTTAAAACAGTAAAAACCAATCCTATGAAAAACAAGATTTTTAAGACCTTAGCATTTAGTGCCATTATGTTGTTCTTTGCCTGTGGCGAGAGTACAGACGTGGTAGAGTCCGGAACCTATGAAGGGACGGTGAAAGAAGTGGAAGCGGAAAAGACCGAGATCTATGTAGAGACGGCCGATAATAAGACGCTGGAGCTTTACTTTACCGAGAAGACCGAACTTACCCGTGACGGTAATAATGTAGAGTTTTCTGCACTTCAGGAAGGACAGAAAGTGGAGGTTGAGGTAGAGAAAAAAGGAAAACGTCTGGATCCTATTTCGGTTAAAATCCTGGAATAATTATGGACCAGATCCCAGAATTTTGGCGGACAGAGGTGTTTCATCCTCTGTCCGTTCATTTTCCGATAGCATTATTGCTCACCGCTTTTCTGTTTAAGCTTATCGCTTTAAGATTTCGTACAAGTACCTGGATAAACGGAGGGAGCATACTCTTGCTCCTGGGGGTGACAGGGATCTGGATCGCGGTGTATACGGGTGACCTGGCAGACGGGATCGTTTCCCGGGAATTATGTGACCCGACCGTTCTTAAGGATCACGAAAATCTTGCTATTCTTACCGCCTGGATATTTACCGGAACGCTCTTAGCCGAAATTCTCCGGTTTTTCAACATCTCCTTCTTCGGAAAGAAACTAATGAAATTTGTTATAGTACTTGCTCTTGCCGTTGGTTCGGGTTACCTGGCCTATGTTGGGCATCTTGGTGCCACTCTTGTTTATCAGCAGGCGGCTGGTGTCTACACCCCTTCGGAAGATTGTGCCGAATTCAACTAAACTTAAAATGAAAAAGGAGATCCTTATAAACGGGTTTACTCACATAGCTTACGGGGCTGAATCTTATGAGGCAGCCGAAATGCTGGACCGCAGCCGGGAATTCTACCGGTTTATGGATAAACGCCGATCGGTAAGGGAGTTTTCAGATAAGCCGGTGGCTAAGGAGGTGATAGAAAATATAATCAGGACGGCCGGCACGGCACCTTCGGGAGCTCATAAGCAACCCTGGACCTTTTGTGCGGTCTCTTCGGCAGAACTTAAGGCGAAGATCAGGGAGGCGGCGGAAAAAGAGGAGAAGGAGAATTACGAGAACCGGATGAGCGAGCGCTGGAAAGAAGACCTGAAGATCTTCGGGACTGATGAAAACAAAGCTTTTCTTGAGACCGCACCCTGGCTGATCGTGGTTTGTAAGAAAGCCTACGACCTGGGGCCGGACGGCGAAAAGCAGAATAATTACTATGTGAATGAGTCTGTAGGCATTGCCTGCGGGATGCTGATCGCGGCCATTCATAATGCCGGGCTGGTTACCCTTACCCATACGCCAAGCCCGATGAACTTTTTGACCGAAGTCCTGGAAAGGCCTAAGAATGAACGGGCCTTTTTGCTCCTGCCTGTGGGATATCCCTCAAAGGAGGCCTATGTTCCCAAAATGGGAAGAAAGGGCCTCGGAGAGATCAGTGAATTTTACGAATAGAATCAGCAGCTTATTTTTCTTCGTATAACAGGTTGCTTTCAGGGTCAAGCTCTATTTTCACCGACTTTTTAGCCGATTCTAATTCGAATTTTTCCTGCTTTTTGGTGATCTCCAAAGTTTTCATTTCTGAAGAACCATCGGCATAGCTGATCTTTATTTCCAAAGGAAAGCTGAAATTGTTCTTTTGAGCCTGTTTTACTTCGAAATTTATTTTTCCACTCTTGTGTTCCCAGCTTGTGGAAAGTACCGGGTGGCCGTACTGTCTTAACCACTGGTCAAAAAAACTGCCCAGCTCTTCTTCGCTTACTTCTTCAAAAACTTCCAGAAGATCGTCCGTGGTCGCATTGCTTAATTTATAGTCATTGTAGTATTTCCTTATGGCTTCCCAAAAGTTCTCGTCCCCAACTTTGCGTCTAAGCATATGCAGGAACCAGGCGCCTTTCTGGTAGGAATTCGGGTTCAGCAGTTCGGTGTAATCAGTCCGGGTGGTGTCAATGACCGGGGTCTTTTCTTTTTTGCTGAAGCTTATTACTTTGGCTTTCTCCTCCTTCAGCTTCTCCTTCAGTTTCTCCTTTCCATAGGTATGCTCTGCATAGAGATCGGTAAGGTAGGTGGCAAAGCCTTCACTTAACCATAAATGAGACCAGTCACTTTCAGAAGCAGAATCGCCAAACCACTGGTGCGCGATCTCGTGGGCGATAAGGAATTCTGAAGTTCGTTCTCCTGTAACCGAATTCTCGAAATAGAAGATGTTGCTGGCATTTTCCATCCCTCCATACCTGGTGGTAGACTGCACATTGGCAAGCTTAGTGTAAGGATAAGGCCCAACCTTCTCCATAAAGAACTGAAGCACTTCCTTCGCCTGTGCATAATCGTAAAAGCCTTCTTTTTTATTCTCGGGGTAGACCCAGCTGGAAACCGGGATGTCGTTTATTTCTTCAAGGTGTTCCACTGCGAATTCGGCAACGCCAATCACCATTACTTTTGTGGGAAGCGGTACACTGCTGCTATAGCGGTAAAGTACCTTATCGTCAAGATTGGTGGTCTCCAGCAGGCTTCCGTTGGCCACAACCTGGTAGTGGGAAGGTGCGGTCACCGTAAAGTCTACATAAGCCTTGTCTGAGGGGTGGTCGATCACCGGCAGCCAGTGATGTGCGCGGTTAGGCCAGTTATCCCCGAAAAAGGTGCGGTCTCCGTATTTGTTCCGGCTTATTATAAGCCCGTCCTGCGGGATCCCGTGATAAAAGATGGTCACCTCTGAAGAATCGGGAGTGACTATCTTCAATTTTTCCTTTGTTTGTTCAAACTGCAGCTTTTTTCCATTGCTCAGAATGCTGTCTACTTTCATTCCTTTGCCATCTTCATTCTGGCTAACCAGGTCGAAGACAAGGCTGTCAGTGTCCTGTTTCAGCTCATAATCTATCCCGGCCATTCCTGAGATCACATCGTTCTCATCGGTAAGTTCCAGGCTGAACTCGTATTTCTGAACATCTATCGCCGGATTCTGGGCGAGGGAAGCTGCGCTAAGAAGGATCGCAAACAGGGCAAAAAGCTTGAATTTCATAGTGAATGTGTTTTTTTCAAAGTTATCGGTTTTTGTTGGTTTTGAAAATCAATAAGGATAATAAAAAAGGCCCCGTCAGTTTTTAAAACTGACAGGGCCCTGGGTTGGGGCAAACTCTATTATAGTTCAATGCTCAGGTACCCCTTCTTCTGAAGCCTGAAGTTATGAAGCAAGCCGTTCTTAACCACTTCTATCTCCTTAGGGAGTTTGTCGGGATCTGTCTCGAATTTCTTAAGAGAGAATCCGCAGGCCTTTATATGCACTCCTGCCTCTTCGGCCATTTCCAGGTAAGGAGCCATTTTCTCCTTATCCTGAAGTCCGCTTACGGTCTTTCCGCAAACCACTACCTGAAAATCCCCAAAATGATGGCCATCTTCTTCTGCAAGGCTCTTGGCCGTAAGGATAATGGGTTTTAATTGTGGAATCTTTCGGGTAAGAACTATATAGTTGCGTTTTTCTGTTTCGTGTTTTTCCTGGGCCTGTGCTTGTGTGCTGAAAAGGCTAAGGATTATTGCAAAACTGCTTAAGATGATCGTTTTCATATGATACTTTTTTTAAAATTTGAAAAATCGTTTAGTATAAAAAATGACAGGCCACCCAGAATGGCGATGTTCTTGAATAACGGGCCAAGAGTGGTGATCTGTCCCACCTGTATGGTGAGGGTGATAGGGATAAGCACTGCGGCCAGCACCATTGCTGACCAGCGGGTCTTAAAACCTATCAGAAAAGTGAATCCTGCCAGGAGCATCACGATGCCCGAGAGGATCACAAGTAAAGTAGGGTCCCCGAAGAACAGGGCGATTCCCTTAAAGTTTGCCTGGTGTATGCGGTTCACCGTTTTCTCAAGGTTAACCAGGTGGTTAAAACTCGCTACCAGGAAGATTCCGCTTAACATAATGCGCAATACCTGCACAGAACGGGACCTTACTAAAATTGTTGATTTCATTTTGTAAAGCTGTTTTTATTGACCGGGAATATTCCCGAATGTTTCAGAGTCTTATACGGTCTGTAACAGCTTTGGAGGCGGGTAAATATTTGGGATGTAGATCTCTAATACGGAGGGAGAGTAATATTGGTACTCCCTGTAATTGGGTATAAAAATAATCTCTGTTTCAGGCGTTTTTTCAAACCAGAAATTCTGATGGCAAATATTTTGGATTATAAGCAGGTTTGTAGCAGTTTTTTCCTGTTGTAAAGAAGAGGTTTGGGGGGACCTCTTTGACCATCTTTTTTCACAAAGTGGTTTTTGTATAGAATACTCAGGGCTTTCCGGAGCTAGAAACTGTAGGGCGGAATCTAACACCAGAATTTTCCCTGAGAAAATAAGCAGGAAAAATATTGGTAGATAGAGCTTAATCTGCATTGGGCCAAATATAAAATAAGAAGACGGTTCCTTTTGTAACTTTTGTTACATTAAAAAAGCCTCCCTCGTTCAGGAGGCTGTAAATAGGCTATTGCATGTTCCTTACGGAGTTTCTGCACGCTCATCTATGAGGCCCTTTTCTTTTAATTCTGCCCAGAATTCTGAAGGAATCTTCACTTCAAAAGCCCTGGAATTCTCTCTTACCTGTTCAGGTCTGCTTGCTCCGGCCAGCACCGTATCTACCACCCCGGGAGCGTAAGAGAACTGTATAGAAGCCGCGGCAAGGTCTACCTCATATTTGTCGGCCAGTTTTACGATGGCTTTGTACCGCCCATCTATATCCTCAGGCATCGTACCGCTGTAATTATAACGTCCCTGCCCAGATAGCAATCCTGCATTAAAGGGAGCGGCCACTATAAGGGCGGCATCGCTTTTTTCTATGGCAGGAAATAGTCGGTCAAGGGATTCCTTATGTTCTACCAGGGAATATTGTATAGCTGAGAGGAAAACATCGGGTTCAGCAACTTCAAGTGTTTTCAGGATGGGTTCTATGGTGTTCACGCCAAGCCCCCAGCCTTTTATCAGGCCTTCTTTTTTCATTCTGGCCAGTTCCGGCATCGCTCCTTTCCTGGCCACTTCAAAATGGTCTTCCCAGGTTACCCCGTCTTCATATTCATCGTTATGGTCCGGAGACAGATCGTGAATAAATACGTAATCCAGCCGCTCGACGCCAAGCCGTTGTAAACTGTCTTCAACAGATCTTCTGGCAGCTTCTGCCGAATAATCGTATGTATAATTGAAAGGAGAAGGATTGATCCAGATGGTTTCCGGCAATTCACCCTGAGTGGCTGTGAGTAAGCGGCCGACTTTTGAGGATAGCACATATTCATCCCGGTTCTTGTTATGAAGAAAATGGCCAAACCTCCTTTCACTTAATCCAAGCCCATACCAGGGGGAAGTGTCATAATATCTGAGGCCTGCGTCCCAGGCGGCTTCCAATGTCTTTTCAGCCTGGACATCGCTCAGGTCTTTAAATCCATTGCCAATGGCTACCCCGCCAAGGCCGAATTTGTGTTCCAATTTCAATTTACTCATAATGCAATTTTTTTGTTCTTCTTTAAAAATAAAAAGAAGAGCTTTTAAAGGCATAGACTTTAACGCACTCTAACACTATAAGGTTTTAGGCTTGTTAAGGCTTTGAAAATACAATGGAAGTCTTAATTTTATACAGCAAATATGAGCGGTATCATAGAAACCCGAATCTGTAACAAAAGTTACTGCCTTAAGTAAGGGAAATACCTATTTTTGTGCTCGATAAGTTAAAAATGTATTGGAGAAGTATTTAAAGATAATTCAGGAATCCTTCACGGGTTATTTTAATTACCTGCTGCAGGAGATCGCCAACCCTTCCTGGACCAATTATTTTTACTGGTTGCTCGGGTTGTCTTTTATGGTCTGGTTCCTGGAGATCCTTGCGCCCTGGAGAAAAGACCAGAAGATATTCAGAAAGGGTTTTTGGCTGGATACTTTCTATATATTTTTTAACTTCTTCCTCTTTTCGCTTATAGGCTATAACGCCTTGTCGAATTTAGGGGTAGAATTGTTCAATGACTTTTTAGGGCTCTTTGGAATAGAGAATATCGTAGCCTTTAAGATACAGGATTTGCCGGCCTGGACCCAGTTGCTCATCATGTTCGTGATCGCCGATTTTATTCAGTGGAACGTTCACCGGCAGCTGCACAGGCGTCCCTGGTTGTGGGAATTTCATAAAATTCATCACAGTGTAAAGGAGATGGGGTTTGCCGCTCAGTTCAGGTTCCATTTTATGGAAACTATTATTTATAAGAGCGTGCAATATATTCCGTTGGCGATGATAGGTTTTGGGATTCAGGAATTCTTTGTGGTTCACATGTTCAGCGTTCTGGTTGGACATCTAAACCACGCCAATGTAGGCTGGAGCTACGGGGTTTTGGGTTATGTTTTTAACAACCCCAGAATGCATATCTGGCATCATTCAAAGGAACTTCCGGAAGCTCATCGCTACGGAATGAATTTCGGCCTTAGCCTGAGCCTTTGGGATTACCTGTTCGGGACGGCTTATGTGCCCAAGAGTGGAAAGAATATTGAACTTGGTTTTGAAGGAGATGAGAATTTTCCTGAAGACTTTGGGAATCAGGTCCTGTTTCCCTTCAGAAGTAAAGAAAAATAGAGAACAGAAGTAGAATTTTATTTATAAAAAAAGATATCAATGACTATAAAGCAATTTAAAGACGATCCTTTAGCACATTATTCTTATGCGATTGTAAGTAAAGGGGAGATGGCACTGGTTGACCCAAGCCGTAACCCGATGCAGTATTACAAATATGCAGAAGAACAAAATGCGAAAATAGTAGCGGTTTTTGAAACTCACCCGCACGCCGATTTTGTGAGTAGCCATATGCAGATTCACGAGGAGACGGGAGCCACTATTTATGTAAGTAAACTTGTTGGAGCTGAGTATCCGCATCAGTCTTTTGACGAAGGAGATTCCCTGAAAATGGGATATGTCACTTTTAAAGCCCTGAATACGCCGGGTCACTCCCCGGACAGTATTACTGTTGTGGCTGAAGACGGAGACGAGACAGCACTCTTTACCGGAGATACCTTATTTATCGGGAATGTTGGACGTCCTGACCTGAGAGAGAAGGCAGGGAATATGAAAGCGAAGAGACTGGAACTTGCAAAAGATATGTACAAGACGATGCAGACCAAGTACAATGATCTTCCGGATAATGCGCTTGTATATCCTGCGCACGGTGCAGGTTCGCTTTGCGGAAAAGGTATGAGCGATGCTTCCTCAAGCACGCTTGGTAATGAGAGACAGGGAAACTGGGCTTTTAAAGAACAGACCGAAGAGGAGTTTGTGGAAGAGATCCTGCAGGGGCAGCCATTTATTCCTTCTTATTTCGGGTTCAATGTAGATATCAATAAAGACGGAGCCGATAATGCCCAGAAATCGAAATATAACACCCCGGTAAAACTTCTTGTTGAAGAAGTGGAAGCAGGAACCACCGTAGTAGATGTTCGTGACGGGGATGCATACAAAAAAGGTCATCTTGCCAACAGTATCAATATTATGGCGAGATCTGAAAAAGATAAGTATGAGACCTGGCTGGGGGCTATTATCGAGCCAAAAGAGCCGTTCTACCTTGTGGTGAACAGCGTGGAGGATATCGATGAGATCCTTGAGCGTAGTGCCAAGATAGGTTACGAAAAACAGATCAAAGCCGTGATCACTTTATCTGATAAGGTTTCAGGAACTTCAGACGATCTGGATCTTGAAGATTTCAAGAGCAATAAGGATAAATACACTATTGTGGATATCAGAAATGATAGTGAGGTGGAAGAAGGAAAGATCTTTGACAGCGCTATTACCATTCCCCTTGATGAATTAAGAGATAAGGCCGGAGAGGTGCCATCAGACAAACCTATTGTGGTGCATTGTGCCGGAGGTTACCGTTCTTCAGCGGGAAGCAGTATCCTGGAGAATAAATTTAAGGATGCCAAGGTGTATGACCTTAGTGAAGCTATAAAAGACTTCAAATAACAGCAGTAAAATAAACTGTATAAAGACCCCGAAAGTTCAGGCTTTCGGGGTTTTTTATTGCCGTTGAAAAATTCTTAAGGAGCAGTTAAAATACCTAATTCCTTTGCGGAATCTTCAAAAGAAGCTTTATTATTTTTCTATATTTACAAGGCAAGTTGAAAATTACTTTCTCAAACCACTAAATATGGAAAATAAGTACAAGGTTCAGGTGAACGGTTCTAAGGACTTCCAGTTCTCCCGTGAACAAATAGAGGCTCTGGATGCACTGGAGACCTCCTCTTCAAATTATCACGTTTTAAAGGACAACAGATCCTTTAAAGCTGAGATCCTAAAATCAGATTTCCTGAAACGCAAATACACGGTAAAGATCAATTCTAACAATTATGAGGTTGATATTTCTAACGAGCTCGACCTTTTAATCGAAGAGATGGGACTGTCTCTGGGATCTTCACAACTGGTTAATGAGATTAAGGCGCCAATGCCGGGGCTCATACTGGATGTGAACGTGAAAGAAGGCGATGAGGTGAAAGAAGGAGACTACCTGCTCGTGCTGGAAGCGATGAAGATGGAAAACACCCTTACCGCTCCTCACGATGGGAAGGTGAAACTGGTGGAAGTGAAAAAAGGACAGACGGTAGAGAAGAGCCAGTTGCTGATAGAAATGGAATAAAAATAATCTGAAAACCTGTCCCTGCAATTTCAGACGGAAAAGAATTCAGCTTTGAAACCAGCAGGGGAAACAATAAAAATGGCATAAATGAAGAAAATATTAGTTGCCAATCGCGGAGAGATCGCCTTAAGGGTAATGAAGACCGCAAGAAAGATGGGAATTAAGACCGTAGCGGTTTTCTCTACGGCCGACAGGAATGCCCCTCACGTAAAATTTGCCGATGAGGCCGTTTGCATTGGGGAAGCACCTTCCAATCAATCTTACCTGGTGGGAGACCGCATCATTGAAAAAGCTAAAGAACTCGGCGTGGACGGGATACATCCCGGCTACGGATTTTTAAGTGAGAATGCCCAATTTGCCGAGGCTGTTGAAAAGAACGGCATTACCTGGATAGGTCCGGGCTCCAAGGCTATCGAAATTATGGGAAGTAAACTTGCCGCCAAGGATGCGGTCAAGAAATATGATATCCCGATGGTTCCCGGGATCGATGAGGCCATCACCGATACCGAAAAGGCGAAAAAAATAGCAAGAGATATAGGATTCCCAATTCTTATAAAAGCTTCTGCCGGCGGCGGCGGAAAGGGAATGAGGATCGTTGAAAAGGAAAAGGACCTGGAAGACCAGATGAAGCGCGCCATTAGCGAGGCCGAGTCTGCTTTTGGCGACGGTTCGGTATTTATTGAGAAATATGTGGCCTCTCCAAGGCATATTGAGATCCAGGTGCTTGCCGATACACACGGGAATGTGCTTCATCTTTTTGAAAGAGAATGCAGCATCCAGAGGCGTCACCAGAAGGTGGTGGAAGAAGCTCCATCTGTGGTGCTCGATGATAAACTGAGAAAGGAAATGGGAGAAGCCGCGATCAAGGTGGCCAAAGCCTGTGATTATGTAGGTGCCGGGACCGTGGAGTTCCTTTTTGATGAAAACCGCAAATTCTATTTTCTGGAGATGAATACCCGGTTGCAGGTAGAGCATCCGGTAACCGAATATATTACCGGGATAGATCTTGTGGAGCAGCAGATAAAAGTTGCCAGGGGAGAAGAACTGGAATTCGGGCAGGATGACCTTAAGATTAATGGTCACGCGGTAGAACTCAGGGTGTATGCCGAAGACCCTATGGAAGACTTTATGCCGAGCACCGGGAACCTGGTGCGTTATGCAACCCCTTCCGGGGAGGGGATTCGTCTCGATAATGGCTTTGAACAGGGGATGGATGTACCTATCTATTACGACCCGATGCTGGCCAAACTTATCACTTACGGGAAGAGCCGGGAAGAGGCCATATCAATGATGATCAAGGCTATCAACGATTATGAGGTCGAGGGCGTGATGACCACGCTTCCGTTCGGAAAATTCGTTTTTGAACATGAGGCCTTCAGAAGCGGGAATTTCGATACGCATTTCGTTAAGAAATATTACTCGGCTGAAAAGCTGGAGGAAGACATTCAGGAAGAACGGGAACTGGCAGCAGTGATCGCGCTGAAGCAATACCTGAAGGACCAAAAACTGTTAAGGCTGCCCAACGGAAAATAAGAGCGGACTTGGAATAAAACTAATACATACTCAGAATTCAGAAGAAAAATGAGCCAGAAAAATATAGATCAGTTAAACGAAAGAATAAAGCAGGCCCATCTTGGGGGTGGTGAAAAACGTATTGCCAAGCAACACGAAAAGAAAAAGCTTACCGCCCGTGAGCGTATAGATTATTTGATGGATGAAGGATCCTTCGAAGAGATAGGCATTCTTGTTACCCACCGTACCACAGATTTCGGGATGGAAAAGCAGAAATATTATGGAGACGGGGTGGTTACCGGTTACGGGACCATCAACGGCCGTGTGGTATATGTGTTCGCCCAGGATTTTACGGTTTTTGGAGGTTCGCTTTCCGAAACCCATGCCGAGAAGATATGTAAGGTGATGGACCTTGCGGTCAAGACCGGCGCACCAATGATCGGGTTGAATGATTCTGGGGGAGCCAGGATCCAGGAAGGTGTGAAGTCTCTTGGCGGTTACGCCGATATCTTTCACAGGAACGTAAAGGCTTCCGGGGTGATCCCCCAAATTTCAGCTATTATGGGCCCTTGTGCCGGGGGTGCCGTTTACTCACCTGCAATGACCGATTTTACGCTAATGGTACAGGATACCAGTTATATGTTCGTTACCGGCCCCAATGTGGTAAAAACCGTTACCAACGAGGAGGTGACTTCTGAAGAGCTGGGAGGAGCCAGTACCCACGCCACAAAATCGGGGGTTACTCACGTAACTTCCTATAATGATATTGCCTGCCTTGAGGATGTGAAGAAGCTCATCAGTTATATGCCTCAGAACAATAAGAAAGCTCCTGAAAAGCTTCCTTACGAGATGGGAGACGAGGTTCGTGAAAGCCTTGACTCTATTGTGCCTGACAGTTCCCATAAGCCTTATGATATGCACGAGGTAATAAAAGGCATTATAGACGAAGATTCCTTCTTTGAGGTACATAAGGATTATGCCGACAATATTATTGTTGGTTTTGCACGACTTGGCGGAAGGAGCGTTGGGGTCGTTGCTAACCAGCCAATGAGCCTTGCAGGAGTTCTTGATGTGGACTCCTCTAAAAAGGCCGCGAGATTCACCAGGTTCTGTGATTGCTTTAATATTCCGTTGCTGGTACTGGTAGATGTGCCGGGATTCCTTCCGGGAACCGACCAGGAGTGGAACGGGATTATTCTTCACGGTGCCAAACTGCTGTACGCGCTTAGTGAGGCGACAGTCCCAAAAGTTACGGTGATCACAAGGAAAGCTTACGGGGGAGCTTACGATGTGATGAACTCCAAGCATATTGGCGCAGATCTTAACTATGCCTGGCCTTCGGCTGAAATTGCGGTGATGGGAGCTAAGGGTGCCAGTGAGATCATATTCAGAAAAGAGATCAGTGAAGCCAAAGATTCTGAAAAGAAACTGGCCGAAAAGGAAGCTGAATATGCTGAAAAGTTTGCGACTCCTTTCGAGGCTGCCCAGCGCGGATTCATCGATGAGGTGATTATGCCCCGGGATACCAGGAGAAAACTGCTGAAAGGCTTCAGTATGCTGGAGAACAAGAAAGTGTTAAGACCTGAGAGAAAACACGGGAATATTCCGCTTTAGGGAAATTAAAATCTGTTGAGAATTCCTGGTGAAAATCGACGAATTCTGAACTCATTATAAAATTGAAAAACCGGTTTAGGCCGGTTTTTCTGTAAATTAAACTTATGAAAATTAACAAGATCGTTTGTGTTGATAATACCAAACTTAAGGATTGGGCTGTTGAGGAACTGCAGCAATACAGCGAGCAAGGGGTTGACAACCATAAAGATTACCCGGGATCTGAGGAAGAGGTCCTCAACAGGATAGGAGATGCCGAAGCGGTATTGGTTTCCTGGAGGACAGAGCTGGGAGAAGAGATCATCAGGCAATGCCCGAATTTGAAGTATATAGGGATGGCTTGCAGCCTTTACGATGACGAGTCGGCGAATGTGGCGGTGAATTTTGCAAGGGAGCAGGGGATAGCGGTTACCGGAATCCGGGATTACGGGGATCCCGGAGTGATCGAGTTCATAATTTCGGAACTGGTGAGACTGCTTCACGGGTTCGGGGAACAGCAGTGGAAAGAGATGCCTGTGGAACTTACCGGGAGAAAGATCGGGATCATTGGGCTTGGGACCACCGGGCAGATGCTTGCAGAATGTCTTCTTCCTTTTGGTGCTGACCTGCATTACTTCAGCCGCAGCCGGAAGCCGGAATGGGAAGAAAAAGGCCTGAAATACCTGGGATTAGACGAGCTTTTACAGGAATCTGAGATTATTTCACTACACCTTCCCAAGAATACTGAAATTCTGAAGTCGCCGGAATTTGCTCAATTTGGAGAGGGAAAGATCCTTGTGAATACTTCTTTAGGACTGCCATTCCGGGAGGACGCTTTTAAAAAATGGTTAGAAAAAGATGGGAATTATGCCATTTTTGATGGAGATGGGGGAGCATCCCTCACTGAAGAAACAAAAAATTCCTCAAGGCTAATAGCAAATCCTAAAAGTGCGGGCTGGTCTGCCGAGACCCATCAACGGCTTTCTGAAAAAGTGGTTAGGAACCTTAAAGCATATCTTTCAGCCGAGAGCTAAATGTTATTTTTTGACTTTATTACGACAAAATTGCTTACAAGGCCCATCATATTTTATAGTTTTGGGCCTTTAAAAAACTAATTGTTTATGGAATGGATTTTTGAACCCTGGCCCTGGTATGTCTCCGGGCCGCTTATAGCATTAATAATGTTCTTACTGATATTTATCGGGAAGAAATTCGGGATGTCTTCTAATCTAAGAACTATGTGTACGCTTTGCGGAGCGGATAAAAAGTCTGATTTCTTCGATATAAAATGGAGAGATTATGGCTGGAACCTTGTGGTTGTAATTGGTGCCGTGATTGGAGGTTTTATAGGCGCGAATTTGCTGGGAGGTGAAATGATAGCTGACATAAATCCTGACACCGTTGCTAAACTTAAGGAGCTTGGCTTTGCAAGCGCAGGCCAGGAGTATATGCCTGAAAAACTTTTCGCAACTGAAGCGCTTACCGATATAAAATCCCTTATCATCCTGCTTTCCGGCGGATTGTTGATAGGTTTTGGAGCCAGGTATGCCGGAGGTTGTACTTCAGGGCACGCTATTTCGGGATTAAGTAACCTCCAAATGCCATCGCTTATCGCGGTGATAGGTTTCTTTATAGGAGGATTGTTTATGGTCCACATCTTATTTCCATTTATCTTTTAAAGAGTTATCATAATGAGAGTATTAGCATATTTATTTATAGGTATATTTTTCGGAATAGTAATGATTAAGTCGGAAGCGGCTTCCTGGTTCAGGATCTATGAGATGTTTCGTTTCGAAGCTTTCCATATGTACGGGATCATAGGTTCAGCTTTGGTGCTTGGTGTGATAGGGATTCAGATCATAAAAAGAAAGAAGCTGAAGACATTTTCGGGAGATCCCATTTATATTGCAGATAAAGAGAAAGGGGTTAGCCGGTATATATATGGCGGAATAATCTTCGGGTTAGGCTGGGCCCTTGCAGGTGCCTGTCCGGGGCCAATTTATACCCTGGCCGGAGCTGGTTATTTGCCGATTCTTGTAGTATTTGTTGGTGCGATGCTGGGCACTTTTCTTTACGGATTGCTTCGGAAGAAATTGCCGCATTAATCGGCTTTTTCTTCATTTTCAGAAGGGATATAAAAATACGGGAGTACAAGATGATACTTTACCACCACCAGCCTGATACCGATCACGATAATCGAGGTAACCAGGTAGATTATGTCCCGTTCCACTCCAAGATCGTGTAAAACCACAAATGCCAGGGCGCCCAGAAGACAGGCTGTGGCATAGATCTCCTTTCGGAAGATCACCGGGATCTCATTACATAAAATATCCCTGATCACCCCGCCAAAGGTTGCCGTCATTGCCCCGAGAGCAATAGTGATGATGGGTGCAAGGTTGTTTTGAATTCCTATTTCCACCCCGGTTATGGTAAAGATCCCGAGCCCGATGGTATCGAAAAGGAAAAGGGATTTCTTAAGGTAGTTGATCTTGTCTCTGAAGATGATGGCCAGTATGGTCACAAATCCTATCAGGTATACATAGATCGTGTTTTCCATCCAGGTGACCGGAGTATATCCAATAAGGGTGTCCCTTAGCGTTCCTCCTCCAATGGCTGTAACAAAGGCAATGATAAAAACCCCGAAGATATCCAGCCTTCTTTCCATTGCTGCCAGTGCTCCAGAAATGGCAAAGGCAATGGTTCCCAGGACATCAAGAATGTTGAATAAACTTAGCTCCATTAAAAACAAAGGTATATTTATTAGCCGAAGTTTTTTTATTCGGGCTGAATTTTCTTCGGTTTCGGGGGAAAAGCTATACCTGTCGGTTATTAACAAATAACAAATCTTAATAACAAAACCTGTAAGTTTTTAGTGAAAGTTCCTACTTTTACATAGAAAATTAAATTACCGATATGAGCGATAAAACAGAAAGAATTAAATGTCTTATCATAGGTTCGGGGCCTGCAGGATATACTGCAGCGATCTACGCTTCCCGCGCCGATTTAAAACCTGTAATGTATACGGGGATGGAACCAGGAGGTCAGTTGACCACCACTACCGAGGTAGATAACTTTCCCGGTTATCCTGACGGAGTAGACGGGCCAAAGATGATGATGGACCTGCAGAAACAGGCCGAGCGTTTTGGGACCGAAGTAAGGATGGGAATGGTGACCGAAGTGGAATTCTCCAAAGAACCCGGGGGTATCCATAAAGCTTGTGTCGATAATTCTACCTGGGTAGAAGCGGAATCGGTGATTATCTCTACAGGGGCTACGGCAAAGTATTTAGGACTGCCTAGTGAGCAGCGCCTGAGAGGAGGTGGAGTTTCTGCCTGTGCCGTTTGTGACGGATTTTTCTATAAAGGCCAGGACGTAGCTATAGTTGGGGGTGGAGACACCGCTGCCGAAGAAGCTACTTATCTTGCCAATATCTGTAATAAGGTGACTATGCTGGTAAGGCGTGACGAAATGCGTGCCTCTAAAGCGATGCAGCACCGGGTAGATAACACTAAAAACATTGACCTAAGATACAATACAGAAGTAGATGAGGTTATTGGAGACCAGGTGGTGGAAGGCCTAAGAATGGTGAATAACCAGACAGGAGAGAAAGAAGAAATTAAAATTACGGGATTATTCATCGCTATCGGACACAAACCAAATACCGATATCTTCAAGGATCAGCTGGAGATGGATGATACCGGTTACCTGATCACTAAGGGAAAATCTACGAAGACGAACATCCCCGGAGTTTTCGCTTCTGGAGATGTACAGGATAAAGAATATCGCCAGGCGGTTACCGCTGCAGGTACCGGTTGTATGGCCGCTCTTGACGCCGAGCGTTACCTCGCAAGTGTGGAGAGTAAAGAGGAAGAGATCACGGCTTAAAAGCTTAAAACATAAATTGAAAAAGTCCCGGAAACCGGGACTTTTTTGTTTTAGAACAGGCCGGAGTCCGGCTCTTTCTTTTCCAAGGTAGCCTCATCTGTAAACTCCTTCAGGTCGATTTCCGGAGTGTTATAAATGGCCGTCTTGCTCCTGCCTTTGGCCGTAATTTCAAGGGTCTCAATTGCATTTATTTTGATATCTGAACGGCCTTCGGCCAAGAGTTTGATATTTTTGCAAATAAGGTTTTCCCCGTCAAACTTAGTGGAATGATCGGCTCTTAATTCAAATTCTTCAATATCGCCTTCGATCTTTGCGGAAGCTTTTTCATAAATGTCGGTCTTGAATTCAGGTGCTTTTACCAATGCCTCCACATCGCTGGACTGGTTCAGCTGAAAATAAACTTCACCGGCGGTAATGTTCAGTTCTGCTTTTGCCTTATCTCCGTTTATCAGAGTAAAGCTGTTGGCCTTAAGGGTAAGATAGACCCTGGAATCGCCTTTGGTCTCCAGCCTGAAATCCTCCAGTGCCAGATCTTCAGAAGATTCAAGTTTGGTCCCGCCAGAGACCAGTATCTTTTCAAGACGGTCTTCATAGCTTATAAAAAGCCTGAGGGCCTTGCTTTTCCTGATTTCCCGGCTTGTGCCAATATGCAGGGTTTCATCAACTACCTCTTTTTCAATGTACTTATGCAGGTTGTCATCGGCTATTACTTCCAGCCTTGATCTTCCATCCCTGGAGATCACCACCTCAAAGTCGCCATCTACTCTAATAGAGGAGAAATGCTCGAGATTGATCTTTTCAGAAGTCACATTTCGGTTGCCTTTTATTTTTTCCTGGCCACGAAGGTTTAAGGAGGCCATACAGATGAATAAGAACAGCAGGATTTTTTTCATAATCAGAGGTTTATTGAAGCAAAGATATAAAAAAGCCTCCCGAAGGAGGCTTGTGCTGTTTGGTTGGTTAGCACTCATAGGTGTCTGTCTTTTCAGCGGGTTCTTTTTGAACCTCTACCGAAGTCTTGTTCGTTTCGGGGGGAGTTTCACTTTTTACTTCTGCCGGATGGTCTGCCATAGCCGACATCAGTAATCCTAGTATCAGGTTGATTAAAGTATTCATAACTCATCGCTTATCTCCACTCCGTTCCTGTCAAATTTTATAACTTTTACATCCTTGTTATTTACCTTCACTCCTTCTTCGTTTATCCTGATGTTGTACTCTTCCCCGTCAGATTCAAATCTGGCGTTGAATTCTTCTTCAGTTTCCCATTCGTCCTCATCTTCCTCTACAGGACAATCGGGGCAGGAGGTGCCGTCTTCTATGATCTTCAGGAACTTTTCTTCCTGGCCGTCTCTAAAGATATTTCCGTGGTATCCCAAATACCTGTGAAAGCTGGAGGTATTCCTGTCGGTAAACAGCGTGGATCCCTCCGGTAAATAGAGGGTGACTTCCACTTCCTGATCTCTGTATTTAAATGAGGCAGGAGAGGTATAATACCCGTCCAGGAATAATCTGTTCCCTTCCATTGCCATCCCGAAATTGATATTCTCGGCTCTTTCCCGCGCTTCTTTATAATCCTTTCCTTCGGCCGTTTTTGAGACCACGATCTTTGCCACAGAATCTTTAGTAGACTTCACGATCAGGTCAATATCGTTTCCGTAAAGGACCTTATTGTCATTTTCATCATATTTGATCTTGAAATCGTTGGTATGGTAAACGCTGCTGGAATATAGCGGGTTATTACGCATTTCCAGGTAGAGTGTGTCCTGGGGGCTTACCGGCAGGCTCTCTGTGATCACCGCTTCGCCGTCAAATGCCCTGTTGGTGGCCTGCTGGATCCCAATGATACTTAAACCGATTACCGAAAGCAACCATACTCCAAGCAATACCATTTTCGCTGTGGTTCCTATAGACTTCAGTTTTCTAACCAGGATCTTCAGTCCTAAGATGAAGAGGAAGAAGAACGGAATTCCAACGGCAAAGAATGCCAGGATAGAGATCACCCACAGCGGAGCACCGCTATTGGCCATTTCAATATAATCGCTCCAGGGAGCTTCAATTATTCCGAAGGTTCCCATTGAGAACAGGCCGATGAATAATCCTATTAAAGTAGATCCTGCCACCAGCAGCAAAAGTACTCCCACGAATTTCACAAAGACATTGATTATGAACCTGATGATGTCTCCCAGAGCGGTAGCTGCCGAGCCGGCACCTTTCCTGGCCTGGTTGCCATACTTCTCATAATCTACATCTTTCATCTTTCCTGTTACATTATCGAAACCCTCACGGATCTTTTTTTCGATATTGCTTATGGTCACTTCCTCCCCCCGCATCGCAAGTTTATCGGCGGTGGTTTTAGCTTCGGGTACAAAGATCCAAAGCGCAAGATAGATGAGAACAAAGGCTCCACTGGACCCAATGGTTAACAGTATCCATAAGATGCGTACCCAAATGGCTTCGATCCCTAAGTAGTGACCTAATCCTGAGGATACCCCGCCTACATAAGCGTTTTCAGTATCTCTGAATAGTTGTTTTCCTGTGGTTTTAGAAGTGCTCTTGGTATGCACCGGTTCGTCTTCAAAGATCTCTTCATCTACCATATAATCTTCGGGTTGCCCCATTATGGCGATGACTTCTTCTACTTCTTTAATGCTTATAACCTGACGGGTATCCTTGATCTTTTCACTGAATAATTCAGCAATACGGGCTTCAATATCTGAGATGATCTCATCACGTCCCTGAGAATCGGTGAACGCGCGTTTAATGGTATCCAGATAATGTTGCAGTTTGGCATATGCATCTTCATCGATATGAAAGAAAATACCGGCAAGGTTTATATTAACTGTCTTATTCATGATTTTTCTTTTTTTGAGTGGTTACAATGGTTACAGCGGTTTGCAGTTCCTCCCAGGTACTGGTAAGTTCTTTTAGAAATAACTTTCCGGTTTCGGTAAGTCCGTAGTATTTCCTTGGCGGGCCACTACTGGACTCTTCCCAACGATAGGATAGGAGACCGGCGTTCTTAAGCCGGGTGAGCAGAGGATAGATGGTACCCTCAACCACCAGTAACTTGGCATCTTTTAGCGTGTCCAGAATCTCCGCTACATACGCATCTTCGTCTTTTAAGACCGATAGTATGCAGTATTCCAGGACACCCTTACGCATCTGTGCTTTGGTGTTTTCAATCTTCATAGCGTTTGGTTTTGTGTGTTGTTAAACTGTTCATTTTCTGATTGATGATTTGATTGATGATTTCCGGTCGCTGCCGGACTGATGAAATTGATGGTTAATGGGTATTTATATAATTTACCTTCGCTTGCTTTTAGGCTTGCACTTATTACCGCATATACTTCCAGGATGAAAAGCCCGAGAATGAGAACCCCGAAAGTGCTTACCAGTATTAAAAAAGGCATAGCCTGCGAAAAATTCTCAAGGTGAACCTGTTCTTCCGAAATTATAAAAGGACGCTCCAGGCTTAGTTTGGCTCCAAGGAAAATGATCCCTGCAATTCCCAAACATACCAGAAGAATAATATAAAGGAACAGGCTTATCTGGAAGTTGATGGCATTTCTTCCGTGCTGATCTACAAAATCCTTCTCCTTTCTTGTTAACCATAATACCATCGGAATGATGAAATTCCCGAAGGGTATAAAGTACTTTGTGAACACCGATAAGTGTATTAAAGTAGCTATGGTTTTATCCTGATGTAAAGTGTCTGAGTTCATTACCTATTATTTTCTTATACAAATATATATACAAAAGCAGGTATTTTGCAAAACATAGTACTAAAATTTAACATTTTATTATGAAAAATAATTCCGTTCTGTTTTATTAAAAATGAATACTTTTAAGGAGAAACTTAGATACTATGGAGCTTAACCCGCGAAAACTTAATGCCTTTTTAATGATGAAATTACCCAGTGCCTGGTTATGTGGGGTCAGGGTAAAAAAGATAGATGAGGCTACCTGTGTGACCAGTGTAAAACATAAGTGGATTAACCAGAACCCTTTCAATTCCTTATATTTTGCCGTGCAGGCTATGGCGGCTGAACTTAGTACCGGCGCATTGGTAATGTCCCGAATCCAACAGAGCGAAGAAAAGATCTCTATGCTTGTTGCTCAAAATAAGGCAGCCTTTACCAAGAAGGCCACGGGAAAAATTAAATTCTATTGTTATGATGGGCATAAGATAGCTGAGGCAATAGAAAAGACCCTCGAGACCGGAGAAGGGCAGACCTTCTGGATGAAATCCACCGGTCTTAATGAGACCGGGGAAGAGGTCTCTACCTTTGAATTTGAATGGACCATAAAGGCGAAGACAAAAAGAAAATAGGCAGGCTTTAAGCTTTAGGTGCTCTATTGCTTTCAGCCAGACTTGAAGCTTAATACTTGTAATTACATACTTAAATTATGAATGCACACGAAATAGATTATCAGATCTTCGGGGAAGAGATGCAGTTCGTAGAGCTGGAGCTGGACCCACAGGAAGCCGTGATCGCTGAAGCAGGGAATTTTATGATGATGGATAATGGCATTACGATGGATACCATTTTCGGGGACGGTTCAAAACAGAATGAAGGTTTCCTCGGGAAAGTTCTTGGAGCCGGAAAAAGATTGCTAACGGGAGAGAGCCTGTTTATGACCATTTTCTCTAATGACCAGTCCGGAAAGAAAAAGATCAGCTTTGCTTCGCCATATCCGGGAAAGATCATCCCTATAGATCTTACCAGGTTTGATGGTAAGTTCATCTGCCAGAAAGATGCCTTTTTGTGTGCTGCAAAAGGAGTTTCCATCGGCATTGAATTCAGCCGTAAACTTGGCCGCGGGTTCTTTGGCGGGGAAGGTTTTATTATGCAAAAGGTGGAAGGAGACGGGATGGCCTTTGTTCACGCAGGCGGCACTATGGCGCGCAAGGAACTGGCCCCGGGAGAAAAACTAAAAGTTGACACCGGCTGCATTATTGGTTTTACCAAGGATATAGATTATGATATAGAATTCGTGGGTGGTATAAAAAACACCCTTTTTGGTGGGGAGGGATTGTTCTTTGCCACCTTAACAGGGCCCGGAGTGGTCTATGTCCAGTCATTGCCTTTCAGCAGGCTTGCAAGCAGGGTATGGCAGGCGGCACCCAGGGGAGGCGGTAAAGATAAAGGAGAAGGCAGTATTCTGGGGGGATTAGGAGATATTGTAAGCGGGGATAACCGTTTTTAAACACCGGTTTTATGAAATTTGAGTCTTTCAATTGGATATTTTTTACTATATTTAGTAGGTCAAAATTTCACTGCTTATAGAACAATTCTACGTTTACAATTAACCTAACAATTAACTAAACCAGTATCAAATTATGGCGAGAGCGATGTTTGAATACACCAAAACTGTACTGGATAAGGTCAGTTTTGATGCTGCTTTGTTCTGCAAGGAAGTCAAAAAAGCGATTCAACGATTACTGCCTCACGAAGTGGAGGAATTAAGGATTTGGATCATTGCGCTAACGAAGCAAAATCCGGAACTCAATCAATGTTTAATTTACTTAAATTCTTAAATAGAAAGCGGTCTGAAAAGGCCGCTCTTTTATTTTTAGGAGGAAATCACTAATGCTGTAATTCTTTCTTGTTTTTGTTAAGAGGGCTGATGATCTTTACGTTCTGGAAGGTGATGGCTCCTTTCACGACACCTGCAATGGTGCTTCTAAGGGCCTCAATGATCTGCATCTTAAGTTCACTTCGGTTATAGATAAGGCTTACTTCCCGTGCCGGCACAGGGTCTTTGAACATTTTCAGGTTCTTTTTTTCCTCTTCCTTCAGGTCGAGCGTATGCAGGTAAGGCAGGAGGGTCATTCCCAATCCTTCATTCGACAGTTTTATGAGGGTCTCAAAACTTCCGCTTTCCAGCTGAAAATGGTCATCATCATAATCCCTGGAAGCCTTGCAAAGGTTAATTATTCCGTCCTTAAAGCAATGCCCGTCTTCCAGTAACAAGATATCGTCAATATCGAGGTCATTTACTTCTATTTTGTCCTGTTTATGCAGGCGGTGGTTGGAAGGGATGTAACCTACAAAAGGTTCATAGTAGAGTACGTTTTCTTTGATCCCTTCAAGTTCTAAAGGAGTAGCGGCTATGGCGGCATCAAGATGTCCTTCTTTTAACTTCTCAATGATCGCTTCGGTATGGAGTTCTTCTATTTTCAGCTTTACCTTAGGGTATTTTTTGATAAAGTTGCTTATAAACATCGGCAGCAGGGTGGGCATCACGGTTGGGATAACTCCCAGCCTGAAAATACCTCCTACAAAACCTTTTTGCTGGTCTACAATATCCTGGATCCTGTCACTTTCATTTACAATATTCCTTGCCTGCTGAACAATCTTCTGACCTGTTTCGGTAAGCTGAATGGGTTTCTTGCTTCTATCAAAGATCTGTACGTCCAGTTCCTCTTCCAGTTTCTGGATTTGCATACTCAGCGTAGGCTGGGTAACAAATACTTTTTGGGCAGCCTTTGTGAAGTTTTTATGTTCGGCTACCGCCAATACATAGTGCAGTTGGGTAATCGTCATAAGTGTGTGATTCTGTAGCTACAAATGTATTGGTTTTTTCTATTATAGCTTAAGATTTTTTTTGTTTTATCTATTTGTAACTGGACAGGTATTAGAAGCAAATCCCGATCTTTTTGTTTCCTTCTTCAAGATCGACTTTCAGGTATCCCAGTTTGAGGCTACAGGGCATAGGCTTGTTCGGAGGGTACCGGCCGCCTCCCGTTTTCAGAGAATGCCCCTGGCCTTGATCTCAAGGTATTTATTGATGGTATTAATGCTCAGGTCTTCAGGAGGGGTGAGCAAGCTTTGGATCCCGTGCCTTTGTAGTTCTTTGGCCATTAACTCCTTATCCTGGGCAAACTGCTCGGCTATGGTTTGGTGTGCACTTTCGGTTATGCTTTCAGGGTTTGCTTTAATAAGCTTTTCCAATTCGGTATTTTCGAAAAAGATGACTACCAGTACATGCTTTTTAGCCAAGGCCTTGAGGTAGGGAAGTTGCCTTTTTAATGCCGAAATATGCTCGAAATTGGTATATAATAGCAGAAGGCTTCTTTGGTTAAGTTGCTTTTTCAGGCTTGCATATAAAAGGCTGAAGTCAGAGTCCTGGTAACGGGTGTCAGTATTATAAAGCCCTTCCAGGATCCTGTTGAGCTGACTGAATTTGGAGCTAGCCTTTACGAAGGTTCCGATCTTATTTGAAAAGTTAATAAGCCCGGCCTTATCTTTTTTCTTTAGGGCCACATTGGTAAAGGCAAGGGAGCTGTTAATGGCATAATCAAGCAGGCTTAGGCCATTGAATGGCATTTTCATAACGCGCCCGGTATCGATCACCGAATATACGGGCTGGGCTCTTTCGTCCTGAAACTGGTTCATCATTAAATTGGCCTGTTTTGCGGTAGCTTTCCAGTTAATGGTCCGTACGTCATCCCCAATTACATATTCCTTTATTTGTTCAAACTCCATTGTATGCCCAATCCGCCTTATTTTCTTAAGTCCGGGTTGGGAGATCCTTTTATCTATGGCAAGAAAGTCCAGTTTCTTCATTTGAATAAAGGAAGGGTAGACCTTCACCATCTGTTCGCTGTTAAAAGTATCTCTTCGTTTGGCCAGGCTTATTCGGGTGGAAGAAAATACATTTAAATTCCCGAAAATATATTCCCCGCGGCTTACCGGACATACCAGATATTCAAAACTATGGGAGGCATTGGCTGAAATTTCAAACTGCTTTAGGAAATCCCTTTTCTGAAACTGAACGGGGAGTTCGTCTATGACTTCCAGCTTCAGTTTATGTCCCGAAATATTCTGAAGTTCAACCTGGACAGGGTTTTGGTCTGAATTGGAAAATTTTTCCGGCAGGATGCGCTCTGCGAGGATCAAATCTTTCCGGAACAGACTCACGATATCTGCAAGCAGAAAAAGACCTAATAAAAGCAACAGGATCCAGGCAAAAGGATACAGAAAACTGAACCAGTAAGAAAACAGGAAGACTACCGCGATACCAAATAAAGCGGTAAAAAGCCTTTGATGCAGGTAAAGTGATCTGAGAAACTGAAACACTCTTATCTCGGGATTTCTATGGATTGCGTGATCATTTCAATAACATTGCGTGCCGTCATTCCTTCCATTTCCCTGTCGGGGGAGAGGATTATACGGTGCACCAGCACCGGGTACAGTGACTTCTGGATATCTTCAGGGGTCACAAAATCCCTTCCGTTAATTGCGGCAAAAGCTTTTGACGTATTCATTATCGCCAGGGAAGCTCTTGGGGAAGCTCCAAGGTAAAGGTGAGGATGGTTCCTGGTTTTGGTCACTAACTGCGCGATGTAATTCAGCAATTTTTCTTCTACTATAATCTCGTGGATCTGCTTTTTAAGTTCGGCCAAATTTTTAGGAGAAAGCACTGCTTCAATATTAGCATCGGGTTGGGCACCTTTACGCTGATGATGAGTTTGCAGGATCTTCACTTCATCATCAAGACTCGGGTAGTCGACTTCGATCTTGAAAAGAAAACGATCCAGCTGGGCCTCAGGTAAAGCGTAAGTTCCTTCCTGTTCTATAGGGTTTTGAGTGGCCAGCACCATAAACGGATCTTCCATTTTATGAACCTTCCCATCTATGGTCACCTGTCTTTCTTCCATTACCTCAAAAAGAGCGGCCTGGGTTTTTGCAGGAGAACGATTTATTTCGTCAATAAGGATAATATTGGAGAACACGGGACCCGGCTTAAATTCGAATTCCGAACTCTTCATATTCAAAACCGAAGTTCCAAGCACATCGCTGGGCATAAGGTCTGGAGTGAACTGGATACGGCTAAAATTGGTTTCCAGACTTTTGGCAAATAATTTTGCCGTAAGGGTCTTCGCAATTCCCGGAACACCTTCAATAAGGACGTGGCCGTTGGATAACAACCCGACGATAAGCAGCTCTACAAATTCATCCTGGCCAACGATCACCTTAGCCAGTTGTTCCTTTAACTGCTTCACCGCATTACTTAGTTCTTCCAGCGGAATCCGGTTATTGAAATTAAGTTCTTCTTTAGGTTCTACTTCCTGATTATCCATTACTTGCTTTTTTGTATTTGTTCAAATCGCGGGAAAGCTCGTGAAATTCTTCCCTGCTAATACTGGTTGCCTGTTTAAAATTAAGAATTCTTTCAAAGAGTTCTTTTGTATGCTCCGGGCTGTTGCCGGAGGCCTGGGCCAGTTGCAGGTAAAATTCTTCTTTGAATTCCCCTGTTTGTACCCGGTACCTGGTCCTGATATAGTCTAAAAATAGGTCAATTTTTTTTACCGCGAGCTCTTTATACCGACCCTGTTCTAGGTAAAGGCCTGCAATAGTTTCGGTGTAATCATAAGTTTGGTTCTTTAAGGGTTCAATAACAGGGATCGCCCGTTGCTTTCGTTTTCCTTCAAAAAGAATGAACAATACCGAGCCCAGGATAAAAATATAATAGGCCCACTTCAGTTCTCTGTGGTTAAGGAGTACATAAAGCGGGGAGCTGAAGTAGGTCTTTCCAGATTTGTAGTAGGTGTCCCAGTAAAGCTTACGGTCTTTGTCCAGATAAGCCAGAACCTTCTGGGAATACTCCCAGTTATTATCCCGGAGCAGAAAATAATTGCTGAATGCCTGCGGGGTAGTGTGTAAATATAAATAGCCATTCCCAAATCTCGTTCTAATAAAATTGACCTTTTCTTCCTTATTATCTTTGAAATCTATGGTTCCCAGGAGATCATATTCCAGGCTGTCCAGGTTGCTGAAATACCTTGCCGGCATATCTTCCTTGAAGTTATAGGTAGAATCACGCTTCAACTCAGGATGCACGAGATTAAGCTGTGGCCGCGAGCTGAAATCCTCTTTATCCAGATAGTTCGAAGTCTCTATGTTAAGGCTGTCCAGAAGATTTCCTCCAAAGTAGTCGGCAGCGATAAAGGCGGTATTTCCTTTTTCGATCCAGCTTAACAGCCGTTTGAATTCATCTTTATCGAAAGACAGGCTGTTATTCAGGAAAAAGTAGGTGCCCTCGGGCTCCTCCGCTCCGGTAAGGAATTCGTAAGGAGGGATCTTTACCTGCTCGATCTTTGTGCTTCCCGTCTCATTCCAGCTTTCAAAAAAGACATAGGCTCCAAGCGGGATTTTATCGGTAGAGGTATAGCTTGGGGCCCAGTTCACAGGTTCAGGTTCTGTGGCTTCCAGGTAGGTGAGCAACAGGGTGAAGATCAGAAAGACGCTGAACATTATTTTGTAGGTCTTCTTCATAATACCGGCCTGTTTATTAGCGTATTCATTTTACTGAAACCTTTTTCAGCCATTCTGAACTCCTCTTCAGAGGGAGTGAAATCGCCATACCAGATAAAATCATAGATCCGGGTGATCCGTTTGAACTGGTCTTTTATATTTTCCTGGCCTATCTCTGAAGTGTAGTCGGCATTGGTCTTTTGGAATCGGTACTCAATCAGTTTTTGTTCGTCCAGAGACTGGAGCACCTTCAGGTAATAATAGCGAACGGCCAGCCGGTATTGACCTTTTTCAATGGCATCCTGAATAAGCATCGGGAGATCCCTTGACTGGATGAGCTCTTCTTCTTCAGTCATATAAACCTCAGAAGCTTCGGGTTCTTCAAGAAAGCTTCTTCCCGGATTCAGCCTGATAAACAGCCAGATTATAAAACCCAGAAGAATTGCCAGGAAGATATAGGGAAGCATACTAAAGATGAACATCAGGAACGCATTAGCTTCATAATCGCCAAAAAGCCAGTGAAAGAAGTCTTCCATTTTTTGGTTGAACCACCTTTTGAAGCGGGTCCACGAGGAATCCTGTTCGATCTCGTTCAGATATTCAAAATCTTTTAACTTCCTGTATTCTTCAAATTTTGATTTTTCAAAGGAGACAGGGGAGAGCTTACTGATGGTATCATACCTGGCACGGGAAGCCAAAATACTGTCCTGGTCTGAGCCGGCTACAGCCGAATCAGGAAGTAAAATCAGGAAGATGATCAGTAGTATAATTCGCATTAGTCGTGTTTCCCTAAATTCTCTATGGTTTCATATGTACCCGTAAAATTCTTTTTCTCATTCAGATGAAAATAAAGAAAAGCAAGGCATATCGGGATGATGGAGTACAAAATATACTGAACAAGGGAGCCAAGAATGCTCAGGGCCAGGTAAACCCAGTCAAAAGAATCACCAGACGCCGCCGATCCCTGTTGTACCACAGTAAATGCCTTTACCATCATATAGATCACAAAAGGTAGCTGGAAGACAAAACTTATTACGTAAACAATAAGCCAAATGCAGAGGATGGTGATGAAACTCATCCACCAGTTATCTTTTATCAGGTTAAAGCTTTCACTAATTCCTTCAGAAATGCCTTTGTTCCTGAAAACAAGAATAGCAGCGGTGATACTCAAGGGGACGCTGAGATAAATTCCCGGGATCACAAAGAGAATAGTCCCGGCGAATATCATAAGCCAGGAAATTGCTCCAAACCCTATCAGTTTTCCGAAATCGGCTTTTGCCCCTGCCGCTACTTCCACTTCATCTATATGACCTTTATTTTTTATGTAAGACTTAATTAGGTTATAAACAATGCCGTGAAGCATTGCATAATAGACCAAAAGAGCCAGGATAAGCACACCGAAAGATATGATGAAATCTCCCCTCTGGTTGAAAATTGTATTCTGAAGAGGCATTTCCTGGGTGGAATAATTGTAATAGGTAAGGGCTGCGAAAAGCAGTATGAATACCGGCGCCGCGATCCTGAACAGAAGTTTGAAAAATATACGATAGTTCTCCCTTAAGAATTTAAAGGTAGCGCTGAGTATTTCGCCAAGTTCGCGCTGACGTTTAAACTGAATGAATTCCTGGGCCATTAGCAGATTTTAAATGAGATTTGTGTAAGATTGCAGGGTAGATAACATAATAATAAAGCACCAAACAAAGGGACGACAGGATAATAAGCACCGACAGCCAAACGGGCATCTCGGTTAGCCTGGTCACGAAGCCTTCCAGAAATCCGGCTATGATGAAAAAGGGGATGGTGCTGACCACTATTTTCAATCCGTTCTTAACCCCCATAGTAAAAGACTTTAGACGGGAATAGGTTTGAGGAAATAAAATACTTTTTCCAAGCACAAGCCCCGCGCATCCGGCCACGATAATCACAGAGATCTCGATGGTTCCGTGTATCCAGATGGTCCTCACTGACTCCCAGAACACCCCTTTGTCGTAGAAAAAATACTGAAAAGAACCCAGCATTACCGCATTTTGCATGAGGATAAAGGCGGTGCCTATACCGCCAAGGATTCCCAGGGTGAAAGCAAAAAGTCCAACTCTTATATTGTTTATCGTGATGCCCAGGAACATATCGCTGGAGGCCATTTCTTTGTAGACGGCCATAGGATCGTTATTAGCTATATTTTCCAGGGTCATATTCACATAGCTGTCACCAAGTATGGACCTTACAAAAGCCCCGTCTGTGGCTGCGGAAAAAACGCCCACCCCTACGAACAGGCTGAAAATAATAAAACTAAGCATTAGTTGCTTCCTGAACGAATAGAATAAAAGAGGGAATTCCTTCAGGTAAAAGGAGATAAAACGGTTGCCCGGTTCCTTTTTGTTCCTGTAAATTTTTTGATGAGCCTGGGAAGCCAGACCGTTAAGGTAGATTACCGTATTGCTTTCAGGGTAGAAGGTACGGGCATAACTTAAGTGGTCGCTAACTTCAATATAAAGCGCAGAGAGGTCCTTAGGAGCAAGGGTTTTATTATTTTGAAGGAGGCTTTCAAATTTTAACCATTTATCCTTATTTTGCTTAACAAAAGCGGCCTCACGCATAGTTACTGGCTTAGAGATTCAAAGAAACATATTAAATGGATAATTTTCAAATAGAAACCGCTCAAAATATAAGTATTAGTCAAAATGTAGCGGGTGTGGGCGACAGAATCCTGGCCTTTATCATAGATAGTTTTATAATTGGCCTTTACCTTGTTCTTGCGGGCCTTACTATGGGGGGAATGGGGCTCGATGGGGGAGGAATGTGGGTGTATTACCTGGTTCTGGGACTGCCTTCATTTTTATATTATCTTATTTGGGAAAGCTTCTGGAGCGGTCAGACCCCGGGAAAGGCGGCACTGCAGATAAGGGTTGTGAAAAAGGACGGTTCGCGCCCTGCTTTTTCCAATTACCTGGTGCGATGGTTGCTGAGGATTATAGATATTAGTCTTTCCAGTGGGGGAATTGCGGTGGTGACCATTTTGCTTAACGGCAAGGGGCAGCGGTTGGGAGATATTGCCGCCGGAACAACGGTGATCTCTGAAAAACACCGTATAGGCCTTGTGAATACTCTTAATGTTGATATTCCCGAAAATTACGATCCAAAATACCCGCAGGTAACGATGCTAAAGGATAAGGATGTTCAGAATATCAAAAACCTTTTTCAGCAGGCCAGGAGAAATGGAAATCATCAGGTCATCATTTCCCTTTCACAGAAGGTTTCAGAATTACTTGAAGTGAATGTTGAAGAAAGGCCGGTAGACTTTCTCAGGCAGGTGATAAGCGATTACAATTATTACACCCAGCGTTAATTAGTCTATGATTTCAACTTCCATATGCACATTGTTGATAGGCCATTCAGACTGACCGGTCTTTACCTGAGAAATCTTTTCTGCTACCTCCATTCCGCTGGTCACGCGTCCAAAAACCGTATGATCGTTGTTAAGATGCGGAGTGCCCCCTTTGTCCATTACAATAAAGAACTCGAAAGGAGAGGAGGCCTTACTAACGTTTTGTTCACTGTATTTGGCTGCGGAAAAGGCACCATAGGTATGGCGGTGCCCGGCATCAAACTCACTGGGGATAAGGTATGATCCAATGTCTCCCCTGGAGCTTGCCGTAGACTGATTGTCTGAATTCCCTCCCTGGATAACAAATCCCGGTGCCACCCTGTGAAAATAGGTATCATTGAAATAGTTCTCCTTCACCAGCATTATGAAATTGGCGCGGTGAAGAGGGGTGTCCCTGTAAAGCTCTACCTCAATATTTCCGAAGCTGGTCTTGATCCTGACTTTATTCTCTGGGTTTTTCCTGCCGTAAGCTTTAAGAAAAGGGATTAGTTCTTCCTGGGCAATGGGGAAAATAGTATCCACGCTTTTTTCTTTTTCCTTTTTCTCGGTCTTTTTTGGTTTTACTTCGGCTTCAGATTTTTCTTTTTTTACACTTTTGGTCGTATCTGTTACTGTTTGTGTATTATTTTTTTTAGAAGATTGCGTATCTTCACAACTTGCACATACCAGAAGTAGTAGTAAGAAAACAGGAGATAGCTGTCGTAACATGGATTTTCAAGAATTTAAAAATAGAATCCCAAATATAAAAAATCTGGCTCTACCCGGCGAGCAGGCGCATCAAAAATTAGCGCCCTTGATAAGGATAAGAGAGCTGGAAGATATGGATATTGATAGCAAGAAGCCTAATAAGGCCGGTGTGATGGCGGTTTTCTATCCCGGGAAGGAATTCAAGACCAATTTGGTCCTGATCCTCAGAAAATCCTATCAGGGGGTCCATTCTAACCAGATAGGATTTCCTGGTGGCAGGGTGGAAGACTTCGACAAGAACCTGAAATATACTGCTCTAAGAGAGACCGAAGAGGAAATAGGTGTGCCTCGCAATGAAATAAAAGTGATTAAAAAACTCACCAGGTTATATATTCCGCCAAGCAATTTTTGGGTGCAACCTTATATGGGACTTTTGGAAAATACCCCTATAATGGTGCCTCAGGAGAGTGAAGTGGAGAAGATCATTGAGGTAGACCTGGATCAGTTTATGGACCAGAAAAGCCTGGTACAGCAAAAGCTGAGTACCACTTATGCCAAGAATATCGAAGTTCCCGCATTTCTTCTGGAGGGGCATATTGTTTGGGGTGCAACCGGGATGATGTTAAATGAGATCAGGGAAATGTTGGGTAAAATACTTTAAATAAAAGCTTTTACTATATTTGCCGCCGTTAACACAATTTTGGGATAAAGGGGGTTAACCCGGAAACCCGACTAAACGATTTTATCTAAAACTTAAAAATGGGCTTATTTAAAAGAAATCCATTCGGGCATATTTTATTCTTAAAGAAATGGCTTATCAGGATTTTTGGGCTCTTAACCCACAGGAGATATAGGGGGTTCAATGAGCTGCAGATAGAAGGTTCAGAGATCATAAAGGACCTGCCTGACACCAATGTGCTTTTTGTTTCTAATCATCAGACCTATTTTGCCGATGTAACGGCAATGTTCCACGTTTTTAATGCCAGCCTTAGCGGGAGAGTAGATTCTATAAAAAACATTGGTTATATATGGCAGCCAAAACTGAATATCTACTACGTGGCGGCAAAGGAAACGATGAAAGCAGGACTCTTGGCTAGGATTATGGCCTATGCAGGTGCTGTTAGCGTTGAAAGGACCTGGAGACAGAAAGGGCAGGAGGTAAGCCGAAATGTTAACCCCGAAGACACCGAGAATATCGGGAAGGCCCTTAAGGATGGCTGGGTGATCACCTTTCCGCAGGGAACTACCAAACCCTTTAAACCTATCAGGAAAGGAACTGCCCATATTATAAAGCAGTATAAACCTGTAGTGATCCCCATAGTCATTGACGGTTTCAGAAGGTCATTCGATAAGAAAGGGCTTCGTATAAAGAAAAGAGGGATCCTTCAGAGTTTTCATATTAAAGAACCCTTAGACATTGATTACGATAACGAGAGTGTTGAAGAAATTGTAAGCAAAATAGAATACGCCATCGAGCAGCATCCTTCATTTTTAAAGGTAATACCAAATGAAGAGATTAACGAGATGGAAGAGCTCAATAAGAAACGAAGGTTCGATTATTAAGATAAAAAAAGGCTGAAGTACAAACTTCAGCCTTTTTTATTTCCGTAGGTGTTATTTTAATTCCAGCTTTTTAAGCTCCTTATAGTTGCGGTACAATCTTTTTAGCAGGATCCCGTACAGGATACGGTAGAAGAACCATATCAGCCCCAGAAATACCGATAATAAGAGGATAAATCCGCCAATGAATTTTACCCATTGCCCGGCATCAAAAACATATTTGGAAGCCTCATTCACCTGGGTGTTTATTACGTGATAATAAAGCATATAGTAGCTGTATACCAGAGTGATGATCCCGGTGGAGATCAGGATATAACCAATATAATACTTTACTGTTTTGCGGGTTTTAAGGATGTTCTTCATAAGAGTTGAAGCATCATCTGTAGAAGAGATCTTCCTGTAGTTCTTGTAGAACCTGAAAATAAAATAGAAGGTCACCACATAGTTTATAATGTATACCCAAATGGTGAAGGCCTTAAGATGCAGTCGCTCCATCTCTTCCCAGTATTCATTATCGGCCAGCAAGACGTTTAAGACTGTCCAGAATAAAAATTCCAGAATGCTAATCACAAAGATCCACTTCACAATAGAGGAAGATCTTTTCCAGATCATTTTATAGATCTGTTCATAGGAAAGGTGAGGGAGGCTGGCTTCCTGCTTTTTCCAGTCTTTTTTTAATAGATCGAGTTCATCCATATTCTCCTACGGATTTAAAATACTTTTTAGTTTTGTTTTCACCCTGTTCATTTTCACTCTTGCATTTACTTCAGATATTCCCAGGGTTTCGGAAATATCTTTGTAGTTCTTATCTTCCAGGTATAGAAAAACCAGGGCTTTATCAATATCGTTCAGTTGCTTTATGGCATCATACATCAGCTTGAGATGTTGTTCTGTCTCATCATCATATTCCGGCGCTTTCATTTTAAAGGAAACGCTATCGTAGTCCTGGGTCTTTATAGATCTTTTTTTCTTACGATAAAGTGTGATCGCGGTATTTAGAGCAACTCTGTACATCCAGGTACTGAATTTGGCATCACCTCTGAATTTAGGATAGGCTTTCCATAACTGGATAGTGATCTCCTGAAACAGATCGTTATGCGAGTGCTGATCATTGGTATAAATCCGGCAGATCTTATGCGCAATATTCTGATGTTTCTCCAGGTTAGTTACAAACTGATGTTCTAATTCCTTGTTCACAATAGATGGTTAGCTCTTATATGTAGGGCTAATGGATGCAATGTTACAAAAAAGTATAAATAATAGTTAATAGGTCTTTATTTCTTCACATAGCCCGGCATAAATATTAAATTTGAGTAAAATCAATCAACCTATGAATATACCGAGGACCGATTTACCAAGAGTGGTTATTATTGGAGGAGGTTTTGCCGGGATGTCGCTGGCAAAAAAGCTCCTTAAAGAAGATGTACAAATGGTGATCCTTGACCGTCATAACTACCATACCTTTCAACCGCTTTTGTACCAGGTATCGACTTCGGGGCTGGAACCTGATTCTATTGCCTATCCTTTGCGGAAGGTTACGCGGGACAGCAAAAAATGTTTTTTCCGCCTGGCGGAAGTAAAATCTATTTCAGCTGAAAAAAATATAATTCATAGCAATATTGGAGACCTGGTGTATGATTATCTGGTGATCGCTACAGGCTCGAAGACCAATTTCTTCGGAAATAACAGTATTGAGGATAATGGGATGTGGATGAAGACCGTTCCGCAGGCTTTGAACATAAGGAGCCTTATTCTCGAAAACCTGGAACAGGCAACGATCACCGAGGATCCCGAAAAAAGAAAGGCCCTGCTGAACTTTGTACTGGTGGGCGCCGGGCCTACAGGAGTAGAACTTAGCGGAGCTATAGCAGAACTTCGAAACCATATCGTGCCTAAAGATTATCCCGACCTTAATCCAAATGAAATGCATATTCATTTACTGGAGGGGTTAGACAGGGTACTTCCACCAATGAGTGAGGAGTCTTCTAAAAAAGCTCATAAATTTCTGGAAGAACTGGGGGTGAAGATTCACCTTAATACTATGGTGGAGCATTATGACGGCCACCTTGTAAAGACCAATACCGATCTTGCCATTAAGACCGAAACCTTTATTTGGAGTGCCGGAGTTACCGGAGCGCCGGTAGAAGGGCTCAATGCATCTGCAATGGTGGAAAAGGCGAACCGTTATGAGGTGAATGCTTTTAACCAGGTGAACGGTTACGAAAATGTATTTGCCATTGGGGATATTGCTTTAATGCAAACCGAAGATTTTCCAAAAGGACATCCTATGGTGGCACAACCGGCCATACAGCAGGGGAAACATCTTGCCAGGAACATCAAGAAACTTATCAGGGGAGAAAAACTCGAGCCCTTTAAATACCTTGATAAGGGAACTATGGCAACCGTTGGGCGAAACAGGGCAGTGGTGGAGATCGGCAAACTGAAATTTGCAGGATTCTTTGCCTGGTTTGTTTGGATGTTCGTCCACCTGTGGTTCCTAATAGGTTTCAGGAACAGGCTGGTGACCTTCTTTAACTGGTTGTATAATTACATTAATTTTGATAAAGCGGCGAGGCTTATCATCAGGCCTTTTAAAGGTTATAAGGAAGAAATGGAAATAGATAAAGAGAAAGTATAAAAAAAGCCTGTCAGTTCTGACAGGCTTTTTTTATTAGCGGGTTTGCTTGATCTCTTTGTTGTAATCTTCTGCCAGAGACACTTTTTGTTTATCGGTAAGTGCCTTCCCTGCCATCTGAAAGACTTCGTGTTCTTCTTCATCCAGATGATGGATCACCTTATGTTCTAGATCCTTTGCGATCTTTAGCCAGTTAGAGGCATCCATCTCTGTGTCTTCAAGCTGTTCTATCAGTTCATCCATTTCGTGGTGTTCTGCAACGCTATGGCGGGCTTTTTCCTGGGTAAGGTCTTTCTCGATAAGTGGAATATAAAAATGCCTTTCTTCGGCATCTGCGTGAATCTTAAGTTCGTGCTTTAACTGTTCAAAGATCTTCTTTCTCTCCTGCGTGTCTCCATGGGTTTCTACCAATTTGGCTACTAAATCACGCTGTATCTCATGTTCCTGTCTTAAAGCTTCAAAAATGTTCATATTTTAGGTTATTGGTTGAAACCTCAAGATAGGATTTATAATGTTAAAATGAGCTTAAACTTCAGGCACAGTCATAGTTTAAAACAATTCTAAAAAATCACGGTTCATAAATTTTTATTTCCTGTTTTTCCCCGTGACGGCATATTTTAGAATATAGTTTTTTATACAAATTCAGGACCCCCGTTAAAGCCTGAGCATTTTTACGAATTGCCCATATTCTCAGTCGGTAACGCGTAAAATATTTTAATCCCTGGCCTTCCTGAAAATGTTAAAAATCAGATTTTTAAATCCTTCCTGTAAAATCTTTCGTATATAAACATACAGGAGTCAGATCCTGAGATCACAGATTAGATCTGTATTGGTCAAATCGAGTGATTTGGATTTTGATTTATTGGTTGGTTAGGGAAAGGTTTGTCCATTCGGGCAAACCTTTCCGCTTTTAAAGAAGATTTTGAGAATAAAAAAAGCCTGCCGGAAAGGGCAGGCTTAAATTTGTTTGAATTAGCCATTTTATAACGAAGCTACGGTTCCAAGAACATATAGCTGATCCATAGTCGGGCTTTCGCTTCCGCCTTCCGGCTCCAGGGTTATCCCAAATGCTTCCGATTTGTTGGCATTTTCCAGACTGAAGACCTTATTCTCATCCTTCTCGAAATCTTCAAGAAGTCCGATACTGGTTGGAGTAAGCGGTTGCATAGTAAGCGACCAGACCTGGTAAACCTTACCGCGAGGCGGTTCAGGCAGCCCTTGAGCATCTATATAGGCCTTTTGCTCCTTTTCGTTCCAATATACCTGCGCATAAGCTTCTGGCGCAACATTCTGCCCTTTAAGCGGGATCCTGTTCACCTCTTTATCCCTTAATACTGCAAGCAGTTCTTTGGTCTTTTCAGCATCTTCGCGGGCATCTGCAATTTGCTGCTCCATTCTTGCGTTCTTCACTTTTTGTTCCCTTAGGGAAGTCCTCAGTTCATTGTTCTCATTGAACAGGAAGAACAAACCAACAAGCAGAAGTATACTTGCCGCCCAGCCAATGTAGGAGAACCAGGGCGTTCTTTCTTTACTCGCGGCGGGATGGGTGACAGTAGTGTTGTTATTCGAATTCCTTAATTTTTCTTTTAGAGTGGCAAGCAGGTGCTCCGGATTGTAGGGAGCAGTAGATATGGCAAGTTTTGTAAGCGCCGCTTCTATTTCTTCAACTTCTTTGCGAACCTCAGGATATTCTTTCAGCACACGAGTAACCTCACGACTTTCTTCTTCGCTAAGAGCTCCGTATACGTAGAGTTCAAGTATGCCTGACGATATGTATTTTTCTATGTCCATTTTATGCAACGATCTCTCTTAATTTTTGAATACAAACTCTGTTTCTTGTCTTTACCGTGCCTAATGGCATTCCCAGTTCTTCAGCGGTTTCCTTTTGTGTAAAACCTTTAAAGAAGAGGAAGTCGATCAGTTTTTTACACACCGGCTCCAGAATGTTTATATACTTCTTGATACCAATAGCGTCAATTGTTGCTGAAAAGTTCGATTTATGTTCCAGTATATCTACGAAATTATCGGCTTTAAGGTTTTGTTTCTTGTTTTTATAGCTTTTGGACCGGATCTTGTCTATAGAAGCATTTCTTGCAATATTCAGGATCCAGGTAAAAAACCTTCCCTTATCTGGGCTATAGGAAGAAGCATTATTCCATATTTTCATAAAAACATCCTGAAGAACCTCTTCGGCAATACCTTCATCTTTCACGATACTGAAGATAATACCGTAAGTGCTCTCTGAGTAAAGCTGGTAGATTCTTTCAAAGGCTTTTTCGTTTCCCTGTTGCAATTCAAGGATCAAACCGTCTTGTTGCATAATATTAGATTGGTGTGAGTAAATGTAGGAATTAATCGGCCATAAAAAAAGCGGCCTTTTCAGGGCCGCTTTCATATTATTCTGTAAAAGAAGTGCTTATTGCTTCTCGATCACTCCGCAACCTACACGGGTACCGGCTGCACCAGATGGCTGAGAAGTAAAGTCATCTACACCATCGTGTACAATGATAGATTTCCCTACAATGTTCTTATTCTCATCATCACAACCTATACACCATTCGTCTGTAGACATACTCACGGTTGCATTGCCTTCAGCGTCGGTTTCGAAGTTCCCGATATCACCTTTATGATATCCTTCCTCAGCACCCCATTTTCCGTGATCTTCACCGGTTGGGTTCCAGTGTCCGCCGGCTGATTTTCCGTCAGCAGAAGAACAGTCTCCTTTTTCGTGAATGTGGATGGCGTGCTTTCCTTCAGGAAGTCCCGAGATCTTAGCTTCCATAGATACTTCACCGTCTTCTTCGGTAAAGGTTACGGTACCGCTAAGCTTGCTGTCGTTCTTGGCTTGAAGAGTAGCCTGGGCTGTTTTGGCCATTTCCTGCTCTTCCTGCTCCTGCATATCGGCATTCATCTCTGTTTCTTCAACAGATTTTTCTTCTTTTTCTTTTTTCTCATTCTTACATCCTACAAATACAAGAGATGCACAGAGAAATAATGATAAACTAATGCGTTTCATAATTTATGATTGGTTTTCAAATTTGATAGTACTAAATTAAACGGAATGAAAACTGTGACCAAAGTTTTAAGGATAGCTTAACAAAGAACCTCGCCGTTAGTCTTCCAGAAGCGAGGTGTTGATGGTTATCTTGCTACTAAGGGTTCGGTGTACGGGACACTTATTGGCTATGTTTAATATTCTTTTTATTTGTTTCTCATCCAGATTCCCTTCCAGTTTAATTTGACGATTAAAGGTGTCTATCTTAGAAGATTCCTCTTCACAGTTCTCACAGTCATCGGCGTGTTTCTTTTCATACGTGACGTGGGTCTCCACATTCTCAAGGTCCCATTCTTTTCTTTTCACATACATCTGAATGGTCATAGACGTACAGGCGGCAAGGCCGGAAGACAGGAATTCGTATGGAGTAGGGCCATAATCATTTCCTCCGGCGCTCTCAGGTTCGTCTGCAGTAAGATTATGGATTCCGGCTTTTATCTGCGTGGTATAACCCTCATTTCCTAAGTTAGCCACAACCTCGTGATCTGTTTTTAACTCCTTTTCCTTTGGCAGATCGAGATATCTGGAGGCCCAGGCCGAAATCACCTTTCCGGCATAGGCAGCATCTTTCTTGTCCTGTAAAAGGTGATCTGCCCCTTCAAGGGAAATAAAGCTTTTAGGATGTTCTGCAGCTACATAAAGCTCTTCAGCGTTCTTTATGTTCACAATCATATCCTGGGGAGAATGCATAATTAAAAGTGCCTTGTTGAAATTGGCCATATAATCTGCCAGTTTGTGGCTCTTTATGTCTTCTATAAACTGCTCTTTAATCCTGAAAGGCCTGCCGCCAATATTAACTTCGGCCGAGCCTTTCTCCTGAATACTCTTTATTTCAGATTTTAGCAGTTTAGTGACGTGATCTATAGCTGATGGCGCAGCAAGTGTGGCTACCGCTTTTACCGATTTTATCTTTTCAGCGGCAAAAAGTACAGCGGCACCACCAAGGGAATGCCCGATTAATACGGAAGGCGCCTTATATTCTTTTTCAAGGAAATCTGCAGCTGCCACCAGGTCTTCTATATTTCCTGAAAAATTGGAATCTGCAAACTCTCCTTCACTTTCCCCAAGCCCTGTGAAATCAAATCTAAGCACACCAAAGCCGGCAGAAGCCATAGCCCTGCTTATAGCAGTGGGAGCAAAGAAATTCTTGTTACAGGTAAAACAATGTGCGAAAAGCACAAAATTATGCGGCTTTTGATTGGTTGGTAATTCTATGATCCCTGAGAGGGATTCGCCTTCGGGGTTGCTGAACTCTACTTTGGTCTTTTTCATAATCTGGTTAAATATGCCTCATTACTGAAAATTGATTTGCTCCAAATTAAAAAAGCCGCACAAGATTACTTGTACGGCTTCTCTTAAATGTTTCTCAAAATTAATCGAGTTCCTTTATTTTTATGTTTCGGTACCAGACTTTATCGCCGTGATCCTGAAGTGCAATATGTCCCTTTTTGCTCTTTCCGAAGGCTTCCCAGTCTTTAAACTTCGAGTTCGCCACCAATTTCTCCCATTCTTCACCGTGAAGCGGGAATTCTATCAATTTGGTGCCATTAAGGGTAACTGTTCCCTTGTTGGCTTCGTAATCTATTTTGATCACCTCCTTGTTCCATTCTCCGGCCGGTTTGGTGACATCTTCTTTTGGGGCTACCATATCGTACAGGGCACCTGCCTGGCGGATAGGACCGTTCTTGGCATCCGGATGTTTCTCGTTATCCAGAACCTGGATTTCAGGACCGGTGAGGTAAGGTTCGTCAAATTTGTCCTCTTCCTGAACCCCCCACATAATTCCGCTGTTCCCGCCTTCTGAAATTTTCCATTCCAGGGAAAGTTCAAAGCTGGAAAATTCTTCTTTCGAGATAAGGTTTTCGGTGCCTTCACGCTCGCCTTGTGCCGGGGAGAATACAATAGCTCCGTCTTTTACCTGCCATTGCTCTGATATGGAATCAGAATTATAAGCCTTCCAGTGGTCAAGATTCTTCCCGTTGAAGAGCATTTTCCATTCCTGTTGCTGTTCTTCAGCTTTCATTACCTGTTCTTCGCCTTTAGTTTCCTGGGTTTCTTCTTTTTTATCGGTATTGTCCTTGCAGCTTGTAGTGAAAAGAACACCGGATAAAATTAAAATACTTAGTTTTTTCATTGTGTTGGTTTAGTTGATTCCTAATATTTTTTTGAGTTTATCCTTATCGATCTCGCTTCCGGCAAAATCATCGAATTTCTTTTCGGTAGCCTGGATAATATGGCTTTGAATAAATGGTGCTCCTTCACGTGCTCCCTGTTCAGGAGATTTTATGCAGCATTCCCATTCCATTACCGCCCAGACATCGCACCCGTATTGGGTTAGTTTGGAGAAAATGGTCTTAAAGTCTACCTGCCCGTCGCCGGGATGCCTGTAACGTCCGGCACGATCTCCCCAGTCTTCATAGCCTCCAAAAGTTCCTTTCTTTCCGGTAGGGTTAAATTCAGCATCCTTAACGTGGAACATTTTAATATATTCATGATAATGATCTATGTACGTAAGATAATCCAGCTGCTGCAGCACAAAATGGCTGGGATCGTATAAAAGATTTACCCGGTTATGATTATTGGTGGCACTTAAAAACCGCTCGAAAGTAACTCCGTCGTGCAGGTCTTCTCCGGGATGCACTTCATAACAAACATCCACTCCCTGTTCATCGAACTCGTTAAGTATAGGCATCCAGCGTTTTGCCAGTTCCTGAAATCCCATTTCCACAAGGCCTTCGGGACGTTGCGGCCAGGGATGGTGAGTATGCCAGAGCAAAGAACCACTGAAGGTCCCGTGGACGTCAAGCCCAAAATGACGGCTTGCCTTTGCGGCCATCTTCATTTGCTTTACGGCCCAATCGGTTCTTTCCTTTGGTTTACCCTTGAGTTCATCTGGTGCAAAATTATCGAACATAGTATCGTAAGCCGGGTGTACGGCTACCAACTGCCCCTGCAAATGCGTGCAAAGTTCTGTTACCACCAGGCCGTAAGATTCTACTTTTCCTCTTAGCTCATCACAATAGGTCTTGCTGTCGGCAGCCCTTTCCAGGTCTATCAGAGCACTCTCCCAGGTTGGGATCTGTATTCCTTTATAACCAAGATCGGCGGCCCATTTACAAAGCCCCTCAAGTGAATTGAAAGGAGCTTTATTGTCCATAAATTGTGCGAGATATACCGCAGGTCCTTTTATAGTCTTCATAATAAATGCTTTTAATTTTCGTCGATTTTCACCCAGGTATTCCCGTTTTTGTGGGAGTCCACGGCTTTTTCAATAAAATTCATTCCCCGGAGGCCGTCTGAGATCCCAGGGAATTCTCCCGGATGATACTCCTCATTATTGATGGCCCTGGCCACGCCTTTGTAGATATTACCCATCGAATCGAAGATACCTTCGGGATGTCCCGGTGGCAACTTGGTGCCGGCTAAGGAAAAGGCCGAATTATATTCGTGCCCGGGCTTGAGCACCTGCATAGGCTTTCCGTCTTCAAGCATATAAAGATAATTCGGGTTTTCCTGCTCCCATTTTAATGCGGCGTTGTCTCCGTAAATACTTACGGTGAAATTGTTCTCTTCTCCGGTAGCGATCTGGCTGGAACGAAGCACTCCTTTTACATATTCTGAAAATCTTAAAAGTATGGTCCCGTCAATATCCATCAGGTTATCTTTATAAAGATAGTTAAGGTCGGCAAGGATCTCTTTTACATGAAGGCCGCTAACGTACTCTATCATATCGAAGGCGTGCGTCCCGATATCGCCTACACAGCAACTGATCCCGGATTTTTCCGGATCAAGCCTCCAGGTATTGGAACGTTTTTCCTTATCGTGGATTATCGGGTTTATCCAGCCCTGATAATACTGAACATCGATCTTTTGAATTTTTCCGATAGCCCCCGAAGCGATCATCTCCTTCATTTGCCTTACCATAGGGTAACCGGTATAGGTATAAGTGACCGCAAAGACCTTATTGCTCTTCGCCTGAATCTCCCTTAGCTCTTTCGCCTCTTCATAAGTAGTGGTCATTGGCTTTTCACAGATCACGTGAAACTTGTTCTCCAGCAATTTTTTAGCCATAGGAAAGTGCAGGAAGTTAGGGGTGAGTACCGATACCACCTGTATCCTTTCGTGCTCAGGCAAAGCATTTTCTGCTTCTATAAGGCTGTCCAGGTCTTTGTAGATCCTCGAGGTACCAATACCTATTTCTTCTGCAAATTTTATACTCTCGTCAAGATCGATGTTAAAAACACCTCCTACCAATTCATAACGGTCGTACATGGAAGATGCAACCCTGTGCAGTATCCCTATCAGGGAATCGCCGCCGCCTCCAAGTATTCCGAGTTTAATTTTCCTGCTCATAATATCTTTTCTTTTGATGTTTTATATTTCTATGTCTTTCTTTTCAATTTTCTCATTTCTGAAGAATATAGCAAAAAGCACCATAATGATCAGGGCGAAAATGGCTGGGAAAGTCCAGATATCTGCCCAGTTGTGGAGTCCGCCTTCAACAAGGTTGGCATCGGTAATGATACCGGCAACATAGAATCCTACCAGCATACCTACCCCGTAGGTGGCCAGGGTAATGAGTCCCTGGGCGGCACTTTTAAATTTTTCTCCGGCTTTGGAATCGGTATAGATCTGGCCTGAAACGAAGAAGAAATCGTAGCAAACTCCGTGAAGCGCGATCCCTAAAATGAGCATAAAAGCCAGCTCATCGGCATTTCCATAAGCGAAAAGCAGGTATCTCACCCCCCAGGCTATCATTCCCACCAGCAGGGTAAGCTTGATCCCGAATCTTTTCAGAAATACCGGAATAAGCAGCATAAACAATACTTCGGAACCTTGCCCTATAGCCGCTTTAGCGGTGGAATTTTCCACCCCAATTTCAGTAAGGAACGGACTAAGGTTCTGGTAATAGAAAGCCAGCGGGATACTGATGAGTACCGAAGAGAGAAAGAAGATAAGAAAGTTCTTGCTTTTTAGAAGGCTCAGGGCATCCAGCCCCAGGATCTCTGAAAGTGAAGGCTTTTCTCCTGTTTTCGCCTTCGGGGGAGTGCCCGGTAAAAAGAAACTCCAAATTCCCAGTAAAGCTGAAGCAGCCGCAGTCATTAAAAAGGTGTTTTCCAGCATTCCCTGCTGGATGGCCTCGGCCGAGTCCCAGCCAAAAATAAGGCTTATGGCAAGCCCGGAAACGATCCAGCCTATGGTACCGAAAACTCTTATAAAAGAGAATTCTTTTGCAGGATCTTTCATCTGGTTGAAAGAAACCGAATTTACAAGGGCCAGGGTAGGCATATAGGCGATCATATAGCCCAGCACATAGGGATAAAAGGCCGTAAAATTTTCGGCATAAGCCATCTGGTACATTAGAAAAGCCCCTACAATATGAAGAACCGCCAGGATCTTCTCTGCATTAAAATACCGGTCAGCAATCAGGCCAATTATAAACGGAGCGATAATAGCTCCCCAGGATTGGGTGGAAAAAGCCGAGGCTATTTGGGTTGAACTTGCATCAAGATTTTGGCCCAGGAAAGTGCCCAGGGTGACAAACCATCCGCCCCAGATGAAGAATTCAAGGAACATCATTACGGACAGTTGGAAGCGTACTAAGTTTCTCATAGTTGGTTAGTTCTGTTTATTTTAATTCAATTTGCTGCCTTCTTTAATCAATAACTCTTTGGTGGCCATAATTCCTTTTTCTTCGGAAAGGCTGTCTCCTTCATACTCAACTCCTATAAAACCACCATATCCTGCCTCCTTAACGATCTCCAGGATCCGGCCATAATCTATGGTAGTTTCTTCCCCTTCTTTATTAAAATCATAAGATTTTGCACTTACGGCTTTGGCGTAAGGCATCATCTCCCTAACACCTTTATAACGCGGATATTCCTCAACGCATTGAGCTTCCCAGCGTTCTCCGCCTTCACGTTTAAGGCAGAAATTCCCAAAATCAGGAAGAGTCCCGACGTTGGGCATGTTTACCATTTCCATCACCTCGGTAAGCAATTTGGCATTTGAGGAAAGGTAGCCGTGATTCTCAACCAGCACATTCACTCCTTTAGGCTGTGCATATTCTGCCAGTTTCTTTAGGGCATCGGCAGCGTTCTTTTTCCATTCTTCGGCTTCGGGACTACCAAAAAGGTTAACCCTTATAGAATGTGCGCCCAGATATTCAGCGGCATCTATCCATTTTTTATGATTTTCTACTGCCTTATTTCTTTCAGTTTCATCAGAAACGGCCAGGTCGCCTTCTTCGTCCACCATAATCAGTACATTTCTGATATTGTATTTGTCGCTTTCAGCTTTAAGGGTATCCAACATTTTTTGAAATGCTTCTTCCTGGTTTTCCGCATTTTTATAGTGATCCTGATAAAAGGCACTAACATACTCTAAACCTTCAAAGCCCATTTCATTGGCTTTTTTAGCAAAATGCATAGGATCCAGTTTTTTATCGAAGATCTGCCGGTGCAGTGACCATTCGGCAAGAGACAATTTGAAAAATGGATCTTTTCGTACCTGCTCTTCAGCTGCCGCTTTTTTCGGTTCAGCTTCTTTTTGCTGATTTTTGCAGGAGAGGATACCAAGACCAAGGCAAATTAATAAGACTTGAAAAGAGGTTTTGGAAAGGAAGTTCATCTGGATTTTATTTTAGGAGCAATACTTCTGAATGCTCAGTATTTTTAGGAAACTTAAAAGTATACTTTTTTTTAAACCTTTAAAATTATAAGCATAAATTTATATATTTGGTGGAGTTCGATCTATAAATTTATCAAACACCAAACAAATTGTGAGTAATTATTACGAAAATGAAAGTTTTGATGCTATCGTCGTAGGTACTGGAATCAGCGGAGGATGGGCTGCAAAAGAACTTTGTGAAAAAGGCTTCAAGACCCTTGTTTTAGAACGGGGGAGAATGGTAAAGCACATCGAAGATTATCCTACTATGAACGATGACCCCTGGGATTATAAATTTAAAGGTCAGGTTACCAGAGAAGAAAAGAAAAGGCAGTTTAAACAGGACAGAACCGGGTATACGGTAAATGAAGCCAGTAAACACTGGTTTGTTGACGATATAAAACACCCTTATAATGAAACCAAAAGATTTGACTGGATGCGTGGGTATCACGTAGGCGGAAGGTCTATCATGTGGGGACGTCACAGCTACCGGTTAAGCGATCTGGATTTTGAAGCAAACAAGAAAGAGGGGATAGGCGTGGACTGGCCCATCAGGTACAAGGATATTGCTCCCTGGTATGATTATGTTGAGACCTTTATAGGCGTAAGCGGGGAGAACCTCGGGCTTAGCCAGCTTCCCGACGGGAAGTTTCTTCCGATGATGGAGCTCAACTGTGTTGAAGACCATCTTAAAAAGAATATGGCCGAAAACTTCAAAGACCGTGTTCTTACCGCCGGAAGAGTGGCGCATATTACCGGAGATAAAAAATTTGAAGGAAGGACCAATTGCCAGTTCAGGAACAGGTGTATTAGAGGTTGTCCCTTTGGAGGTTACTTTAGCAGTAATTCTTCAACTTTACCGGCGGCAGAACGAACCGGGAATATGACGCTTCGTCCTAACTCCGTAGTGAGCCAGGTAATCTACGATCCCGATACCAAAAAAGCTACAGGGGTAAAGGTGATAGATGCGAACACCAAGGAGACAATTGAATATAAGGCTAATGTGATCTTCCTCTGTGCTTCGGCTATCGCTTCCACGAGTATCCTTATGCAGTCAAAATCAGATCGCTTTCCTAACGGAATGGGTAACGATAGCGGCGAACTTGGACATAATATTATGGATCATCATTTTAAAGCCGGCGCTTCAGGAAAATACGATGGCTTTAAAGACTCTTATTATAAAGGAAGGAAGCCGAACGGGATTTACCTGCCTCGTTTCAGAAATCTTTCGGATAACGAAAACCTGAGCTTTAAACGTGGTTATGGCTACCAGGGTGGAGCAAGTCGCGGCGATTGGTCGCAAAGTATTGCCGAGGCCGGTTATGGGGAAGACCTTAAAAAAGCCATTAGCGAGCCGGGAGGCTGGACGATGGGGCTGATGGGCTTCGGAGAGACTCTGCCTTACCACGAAAATAAAATGACCCTGGATTATAACAAATTAGACGAATGGGATCTCCCAACCGTAACCTTTGATGCTGAATTTAAGGAAAATGAGCTGGAGATGCGTAAGGATATGGTGGAACAGGCAGTAGATATGCTCGAGAAAGCCGGTTTCAAGGATGTTCAGGGATATGATGATATAGGTGCCCCGGGACTTGGAATCCACGAAATGGGAACCGCCAGAATGGGGCGTGATCCCAAGACTTCTGTCCTGAACGGGAACAACCAGGTACATGCCGTTCCTAATGTATATGTTACCGATGGCTCTTTTATGACCTCTGCGGCCTGCCAGAACCCGTCTTTAACTTATATGGCGATGACGGCCAGGGCGGTGGATCACGCGGCCAGAAATTTTAAAAAATCTAACGCATAAATCCGGAATTATGAACAGAAGACAGGCATTAAGGAATATTGGATTAGGGACCGGAGCTCTTGTAGTGGGCCCTACCACGCTTGGATTATTGCAAAGCTGTAAAAATGAGCCTTCCTATAACTGGCAACCGACCTTTTTGAGTGCTGCCAACGGGTTTGCACTTCAGCAGATCCTGGAAGTGATCATACCCAAAACGGATACTCCCGGAGCTAAAGATCTCAATCTTGCCAAATTCATAGACTCCTATATGGATAAAGTAGCTTCTAAAGAAAAGCAAAATGAATTTCTTGAAACAGCAGATGCATTTTCAAGGGCCTTCCAGGAGGAGTTCGATAAGGAAGCCGGGGAGGGCACAGCTGAAAATTATGAGCAGATCGTTAGAAAGTATTTAAAAGCAAATGATAAAGAAATAGAGGTATATAAAAAACGCCTTACCGAAACCCAGGACCCTCAGGACAGAGATCCGAAGGTGTTGATGGATGCAGATGCCGGAGCTTTTTCCTATCTAGAGAATGTTAGAGGGATGGGGATATGGGGATGGAAGACCAGCGAGCAAATAGGAGAAAATGTGCTATGGTATGACCCGGTTCCCGGAGAATATATTCCCTGCGGCCCAACCTCTGAATTGGGGAATGGGAAAACAATGTCATTATAATCAGAACATTATTTCACAAACCGGTAATTAAGTTTTTCTTAAAATTACCGGTTTTTTTGTGCTTGATTTTACCTTCACAAAAAGCCGGCTTAACTTTTTGAACTATGAAGTCTGGAAATTATTGATGTGATTATTGAAATTCCTGAATTATTTTTAATCATTTTAAACAATTGCTAAAAGAAGATAAGTTCTCAACACGAAAACGTTTTCGTAGCTTCTAATTGCTCATTTTTTGATTAATTAACAAATATTTGTATATATTTATGAGTCTTCAAGGCTATTTGATAAGCTTTTGTAGGATATCACCAACTAAAATTCAACTTTATGAAAAAAACTATTTTCAGAACTTTTTTGTGCGCTGTTAGCTTTCTGTTCTTCAGTATGGCCCAGGCACAAACAGTATCCGGAACAGTTACGGATGATCAGGGCCCGCTCCCCGGAGCTAATGTCTCGGTAAAGGGGACCACCAATGGAACAACGACAGATTTCGACGGGAATTACACTTTGAATGATGTTCCTAATGATGCAACCCTGGTTTTTAGCTTTATAGGTTATGTAACACAGGAAATTCCGGTAGATAGCCGGGAAACTATAGATGTGGCGATGAGCCCTGATGCATCAGAACTTGAAGAAGTGGTGCTTATAGGTTATGGGCAAACAACCGTTAAAGATGCAACCGGAGCGGTTTCTTCAGTAAAGGCCGAAGATTTTAATAAAGGGGTCAATACTTCTCCCGACCAGCTATTGCAAGGTAGGGTAGCAGGGGTGCAAATTACCGGATCCAGTGGGGAACCGGGTGCTGCTGCAAACATAAGGGTTAGAGGTACTTCCTCCATTAGAGCAGGGAATGATCCTTTAATTGTTGTAGACGGAGTGCCACTTAGCGGTGGAGGTGTGAGTGCCGGCTCTGATGTAGGTTTTGGCCGACAAAGTTCCAGAAACCCGCTTAGTTTCATAAACTCCAGCGATATTCAGAGTATAGATATACTTAAGGATGCTTCGGCCACGGCCATCTATGGTTCACGTGGTGCCAACGGGGTTATTCTTATTACCACTAAAGGAGGAAGAACCGGGAAGCCGCAAATTAGCTTTAACTCTTCTTTCCAGTTTGGAACCATAGCCAATGAATATGATCTGATCTCGGCTGAAGACTATCCCGGGATAGCAGCAGATGTTGGGAATCCTGATCCGGATCTTGGTGCAAGACTTGATCCAATGGGAGAGATCCTGCGTACCGCTTTTACTCAGCAACATGACTTTTCTTATGGGTCTGGTGGAGAAACCGGAAACTTTAGAATGTCACTTGGTTTTCTTGACCAGGAAGGTATCGTAAAAGGAACCGGCCAGGAAAAATATACAGGGAATATCAATTTAACGCAAAGGGCTTTTAAAGATGTGGTGACTTTTAAGTCTAATGTGATCTATTCTTATATTAAAGACGACGGAGAAGCAATTTCTGATAACGTAGGTGCCGAAGGAGACCTTCTTTTCTCAACTTTAAGATGGAATCCTACAAGACCTTTCTACAAGGATGATGGTACTTATAATCAGCCAAGTGATAACCAGAGAAACCCTTTGGCTTTCCTTGAATACTATGAAGATAAAACGGAAACCTCAAGAATATTAGCCAATCTTTCGGCTACGGTACATATTACAGACGAGCTGGATTATAAATTCAATGTAGGTCTGGACCGAAGTGAGTCAACACGTAGGGCTGCGGTTTCATCTTTGTTCAATACCAATAACACCTTGGACAGAGGAGTAGCTTCTTATGAAGACACTTATAACTTCAGTAAATTATTTGAGCATACGTTATCCTACAATTCCAATTTAACCGAAGATCTTGAGCTTGATGCTGTATTAGGTTACTCTTACCAGTCTTTTGAGGCAAAAGGGAACAGACTGATAGGACGTGATTTCAGTATCGGAGATCAGGATAAATACATCAAGGATATAGGTTACGCCTCTACTTTCCAGGCTTCTGAGGTTACGGCATACTTTAACCCTTCTTCAGAACTGCAATCTTATTTTGGAAGGGTTAACTTTAACTACTTGAAAAAATATCTGCTTACCGCTACTTTAAGGGCCGATGGTTCCAGTAAGTTTGGTGCCAATAACAGGTATGGTTACTTCCCTTCTGTAGGTGCTGCCTGGAGAATTGTGGAAGAAGGTTTCTTGCCAGATGTGGTATCCGAGCTTAAGTTAAGAGCCAGTTGGGGTATAACCGGTAACCAGGAATTCCCAGCAGGTTCAGCACAAACCCAGTTTGGTCCAACCGATGACGGTTCTGCAATACAGCAGGTGAACGTAGCAAACCCTAATTTACAGTGGGAGTCTACAGAACAGTATGGAGTTGGTTTCGATTTTGGATTCTTTATGGATCGTCTTACCGGTTCGATTGATTACTTTAACAGGAAAACGAACGACCTGTTGTTCAGGCTTCCTGCAATTCAACCGGCGCCAGACGTAGATTTCTATACGAATTTCGACGATATTGAGATCGTGAACGAAGGGGTTGAAGTTTCCTTCAATGCCGATATCATTAATACTCAGGATTACGGATTTAACGTGTCTTACAATATGGCCTTCCTTAATAATGAGATCAATAATGTTAGTAATCAGTTCCCGATCGGTATCCCTACCGGGGAGATTAACGGTAGGAGTTTAACCGGTCAGAACGCTCAGTTGTTGTACGATAATCAGCCGCTTTATACTTTTTATCTTCCTGTTTTTGAGGGATATGATGAAAGCGGTGCGCCGATATACAGAGATGTGAACGGAGATGGAACCGTAAATCCTAACTTCGACGGGCCAGGAGGAACTTCAGACAGAACATTTGTAGGAAATCCTAACCCGGATATTACTTTGGGTATAGCCCTTAACGGTCGTTACAAGAACTTCGACTTTAGTGCTAACCTGAACGGGGCATATGGACAGAAGGTTTTCGATAACACCGCTGCGGCATTATTTTATAAAGCTGCTGTAGCCAATGGCGACAATGCAACTTATGAAGAGGTTAATTCAGAAGCCGATGCAGAGAACGGAGGTCCTTTCCTTTCTACCAAAAATCTTCAAAGCGGAGATTATTTAAGACTGAATAGTGCTTCCGTTGGGTACACTTTTGTTCCTGAAGAAGATACTATGACCTGGCTGAAGTCTTTAAGGCTATATGTTGCAGGACAGAATTTATTCGTGATCACTCCATATGACGGTTTCGATCCTGAAGTAGATACGAATAAAGAGGTAGACGGGGTGCCGTCTTTCGGAATAGATTATACTGCCTACCCAAGAAGCAGAAGCTTCACCGTAGGGATTAATGCAAATTTTTAATAAATGATTAGTATGAAAAGAATAATATTAATATTAGCTCTCCTCGTTTTTAGCGTAGGTTGTACCAATCTCGAAGAAGAACTGAACGATACGGTAGACAGTGATGTTGCCAGAGCTACAGCAGATACAGAGTCTTTACTTGATGCAGCGTATCAGGCGATGAGGGTCTTCGACACTCAGGATAATATTTTTGCCTTGCAGGAACATACATCTGATGAGTTGGCGGGGCCTACCCGTGGTGCCGACTGGGATGATGGTGGAGTATGGCGTAATTTGCATACCCACAGCTGGACCAGTTCCAACAACTTTATTAAGAACTCCTACAACGGCTTGTTAAGCGGGGTGTTTAGAGCAACCCAGGTTTTAGAATTCAATCCAACTCCGCAGCAGGAGGCAGAAGCAAGGTTCATCAGGGCTTTCTTTGCCTTCCACCTTACAGATAATTTTGGTCTGGTGCTGGGTAGAGAGCCTGGAGAAGATCTTACTCAGCCGCCTTCAATTTATCTGAACAGGGCTGAAGGAATCAACTTTGTGATCGATGAACTGGAAGCAGTGATCAATGACCTTCCAACAACCGGAGACCCGAGCGTGGCTTCTCAGAATGCAGCACATTTCCTGTTGGCTAAGGCTTATTTGAACCGTGCAGTGTATATGGCTACCGAAGAAAGTACCAATGCAGCATCTGAAGGACCTTTCGATTTTAGTCCTGCCGATATGAACAAGGTTATCGAGCATTGTGATGCAATACTTGCATCTGGCGAATATACCCTGGAAACTATGTATTTTGATAACTTTTCACCAACCAACAGTGATGACAGTTCCGAGAATATTTTCGTGAGTTTAAATGAACGCGGAAATAACCCTGCTAACACACAATCCAGATGGCATATGACTCTTCACTATAACAACCAGCCTGACGGATGGAATGGTTTTGTGACCCTTGCAGAGATCTATGATCTTTATGAGGACGATGATATGAGGAGAAGTTATACGCCCTCATATTTTGAAGGAAATACCGGGATGAACGCCGGGTTCCTATTGGGACAGCAATATGCTGCCGATGGGACACCGCTTGAAGACAGGAACGGAAACCCTTTGGCATTTACAAAAGATTTCTCCCTTACCGCTTCTAATGAGGTTAATGGAATTAGGGTGATCAAATATCCGCCGGATTTCACAAATTTAGGATCTCCGGGTAACGATTATGTTCACTTCAGATATGCCGATGTGTTTCTTATGAAAGCCGAGGCTATTCTTAGGGGAGGTGCCGCTACTATGGGGGATACTCCGGAATCTTTGGTAAGTGAAATCAGACAAGCCCGTGGAACTTCGGATCTGGCTACAGTAGATCTTCCGGAAATTCTTGATGAAAGAGCCCGTGAGTTTTACTGGGAAGGCTGGAGAAGAAATGACCAGATACGATTTTCTACGTATTTAGACGCCCATTATGAAAAGCCGGAGTCTTCTGAACAATATCTGTTATTTCCGATTCCGCCGGAAGCCTTATCAACTAATCCTAACTTAATTCAGAATCCGGGATATTAATTTTTATGAATTAGCATATTATAAAGCCTTTCCAATCCAATTGGAGGGGCTTTTGTTTATATTTAAGTTCTCAAACCCTTAAGCGTGCTTAAAAAAGCGTTCAAAACCCTACTAATTTTGCTGCTTCTTGCTTCCTGTTCTGATAAGAAAAAAGAAGGTAAGAAGGGGGAATCCGACGGCTCTTACAGATTTCAGATTCTGAAACCTGAAGCGTCCGGAATCGCTTTTAAAAACGGGATCACTTCTTCAAAAGATCTCAGTATCCTGAACTATCTGTATTTCTATAACGGAGCAGGAGTTGCCGCTGCCGATTTCAATAATGATGGTCTTACCGATCTTTACTTTGCCTCTAACCAGGCTGAAGATCAGCTTTTCCTGAATAAAGGCAGGCTTAAATTTGAAGACGTCTCTTCAGAAGCTGGTTTTTCCGGGAGTTCCGGATGGTCCACAGGCGTGACCGTTGTCGATATCAATAATGATGGCCTGCTGGATATCTATGTTTGTGAGGTTGGGAATTACAAAAGTTTGCAGGGGCATAACAGGCTTTATGTGAACCAGGGAGTTTCTGAAAAAGGTTTGCCAAAATTTAAAGAGGAATCAAAACAGTACAATCTTGATTTTAAAGGTCTATCTACCCAGTCGGTATTTTTTGATTATGACCTGGATGGCGACCTTGATATGTTCCTAATGAACCATTCAGTGCACCCCAATTCCAATTACGGGGTTGGCAGTTTGAGAAAGGAGACCGACAGCATTTACGGCGATCGGCTTTACAGGAATGATAACGGGAAATTCACCAACGTATCTCAATCGTCCGGGATCTATAGCAGTAAGATTGGTTACGGTTTGGGACTGGCCGTAGGTGATATGAATAATGACGGGTATCCGGATATTTACGTGGGGAACGATTTCTTTGAAAATGATTACTTCTACATAAACCAACAGGACGGGACTTTCAGGGACCTGGTTTCTGCTGAAGATAGCGGAATTGGTCACACCTCCCATTACACAATGGGAGTGGATATTTCAGATTTTAATAACGACGGAAATCAGGATATTATCAGCCTCGATATGCTGCCTGAAGACCTGACCACTTATAAGGCTTCGGGAACCGATTATGCCTACCAGATCTATCATAACTACCTGAACAAGGGCTATGCTCCACAATATATGCAGAATGCCCTTCAGCTGAATCGGGGGAATGCGCATTTTAGCGAAATTGGTCAGATCTCGGGAGTGGCGGCAACCGAGTGGAGCTGGGCCCCATTATTCGCCGATCTTGATAATGACGGACTGAAGGATCTTTTTGTCTCTAACGGAATCCTGGGGGCAACCAACGATATGGACTATATAAGCTTTATTGCCAACGAGAAGATCCAGCAACGGCTAAGTAAGGGAATGACGGACCAGGACCTGAAAATCATTGAAGAGATTCCAGAAAAGAAAACATTTAATTATTTTTTTAAGAATAAAGGCGGACTTCAGTTTGAGAAGAAGAATGAGGAATGGGTTCAGGGGCAGGCCTCTTTCAGTAACGGGGCTTTATATGCAGATCTTGATAATGACGGCGACCTGGATCTTGTGACCAATAATGTAAATCAAAATGCTTTTGTTTATGAGAATTTAAGCAGGCAGCAGGATAGTTTGAATTTTCTAAACATTTCCTTTGAAGGAACTGAAAAGAATCCTTTTGGAATAGGAGGCCGGGTAAAGGTTTATCAGGCCCAGGAAGTACAAACAATGGAAAATTATCCTACCCGGGGTTTTCTTTCGGCTGTACCACCCGAACTTCATTTTGGACTGGGAAAATCGGAAGTAGTAGATTCTGTTCAGATTATCTGGCCGGATGGCAGGATGGAGACTTTAAAAAGGCTTTCTTCTAATCAGCGTATTACGGTTCAGTATAAGAATGCCGGGAAAAAGATCGATTGGAAGAATGACTCTCCGGAACCTGCCACTCAGAAATTAGGTGTTTCTCAAAGGCATAAGGAATACTCCTTCAAGGACTTTCTGTATGAACCGCTTATTCCTTACTCGCAATCCAATCTTGGACCATCCTTATCTGTTCTGGATTTTAACCGGGATGGTCTGGAAGACCTATATATTTCGGGGGATAAATTTGAACCCGGAAAGTTATGGTTGCAGAATAATTCCGGGAAAATGAAGCTTTCAAAGCAGGCCGGCCTGGATTCCGGCAATAAAGAACCCGTAGATCAGGTGTTTTTTGATGCAGATTCCGACGGATATCCGGACCTCTTAGTGGTTTACGGTGGCAGCGATCCTGGAAACCGGAATAATAATGGGCCCGATCTGTTCCTTAACCGGAATGGAAAGCTGGAAAAGAGCTCGGGCTTACCGGAATTGAATATAAATGCTTCGGTATGTAAGACCGCAGACTTTAATAATGACGGCTATCCTGATATTTTTATAGGCAGCAATTCTGGTTTTGGAAGTTATGGCAGGTCTCAAGTGGCTGTAATTTTAATGAATGATACCACTGGCAACTTCGAACAAGACGAGAAATTAAAACCGGTTCTCAGGGAGGCTGGGATGATCTACGATGCGAAAATAGCTGATCTTAACAATGATGAGCTTCCTGATATTATTCTTGCCGGCCACTATATGCCTGTTACATTTTTGATAAATGACGGGAAAGGAAGTTTTCAGAAAAAAGAGCTTAAAGATACTGAAGGCTGGTGGAATGCCATCGAAATCGCCGATTTTGATAATGATGGAGACCTGGACCTCATTGCGGGAAACTGGGGCCTTAACAGCAGGCTGAAAGCTTCAAAACAAGAGCCGCTTCAGTTGTACCTGGAGGATTTTGATGAGAATGGAAAGACCGATCCTGTGCTTACTTATTTTTACCAGGGAAGGGAAACCCCGCTAGCCACAAAAGATGAATTGGCGAAACAACTGCCTATGCTTAATAAGTCATTTCTATCTTATACCGAATTCGCAAAGGCAGATTTTGATGATTATTTTTCGGAGGAGAAAATTAAACAGGCAGAAGTGAAGAAAGTGATGAGTCTTGAAACCTCTTATTTCGAAAACAAGGGAAATTTTAATTTCGAAAAGAAGAGCCTGCCCGCTGAAGTCCAGTTTTCTCCGGTTCACTCCATACTGGCTACAGATATTGATTCAGACGGATTAAAGGATTTGATCCTTGCCGGGAATAACTATCATATTAATACCCAGTTGGGAAGGCAGGATGCCGGTTACGGGCTAATACTTAGAAATACGGGAAACGGAAATTTTGAGAACTATAACGAAAAGGAACTTTATATAAAAGGAGCCGTTAAGGCCATAGATGAAATTAGCGTCCGGGGAGAAACTTATCTTGTCTTCGGAATTAATAATGGAAATGTACAGTTTGTAAAACACCCCATAACAAATGATTAAAAGACTAATAATACTTCTCATCGTCTTATTGGGAATTTCCTGTACCGGCGATAAAGAGGAGCCGGTAATTAAGGAAAAGAAAGATACTCTTTTCACCGAAATGAACTCCGATTCCACAGGCATCGGTTTCATTAACCAGGTTGAAAATGAGAAAGATTTCAATATTTTCAATTATCGGAATTTTTATAACGGAGGAGGCGTAGGAGTTGGAGACCTTAATAATGATGGCTTGCCCGAAGTTTATTTTACTGCCAATCGGGGAAAAAATAAACTTTACCTGAATAAAGGAAATTTCAAATTTGAGGATATCACATCAAAATCCGGAGTTGAAGGCAGCAGATCCTGGTCTACCGGGGTCACTATGGTCGATATCAATGCCGATGGCCTTCTTGATATTTACGTGTGTAATGCAGGAAACCTTGAGGGAGATGACAAAAAGAATGAACTTTTTATCAATAACGGAGATCTCACCTTTACCGAGAAGGCCGAAGAATATAATCTTGATGACAGCGGTTTTGGAACACACGCCGCATTTTTTGATTATGACGGAGACGGAGACCTTGACGCCTATCTCTTGAATAATAGCTTTATTCCGGTAAGCAGTCTTGGTTACGTAAACAAGCGCGAAGTGAGAAGTGAAGACTGGGATATCCCTGATGCCCTTAAAGGTGGCGGGGACAAACTAATGCGCAATGACAATGGAAAATTTACCGATGTTAGTGAGGAAGCGGGTATTTATGGTAGCCTGATAGGTTTTGGGCTTGGGGTAACCATAGGGGATATTAATAATGATTATATGCCTGATATCTATGTTTCCAATGACTTTTACGAAAGGGACTATTTGTATATCAACCAGGGAGACGGGACCTTTAAGGAAGAGATCAAGAAATATATGCAGCACCTGAGCCTGTCTTCTATGGGAGCAGATATGGCCGATATTAATAATGACGGGCGTCCGGAGATCTTTGTAACCGATATGCTTCCTGAAGAAGATAAACGCCTTAAGGAAACCGGAGATTATGAGCGCTACGATCTGCATCAGCTTAAGAAAAGTCGCGATTTCTATAATCAGTATATGCAGAATACCCTGCAGCTGAATAACGGCGACGGGACCTTTTCTGAAATTGCCCATTATAGCGGTGTGGCTAAAACCGACTGGAGTTGGGGAGCTCTGTTGTTTGATATGGATAATGACGGTTACCGTGATATTTTTGTGAGTAACGGGATCTACCACGATCTTACCAATAACGATTTTATGGATTTCTTCGCCAATGATATCATCCAGAACATGAGTATCACGGGTAAAAAGGAAGAGATCGATAATGTGATCAATAAAATGCCTTCCACGCCTATTCCTAATTATGCCCTCAAGAATGGGAAAGATCTTGCGTTTAAGAAGGTTACCGAAGAATGGGGACTTGGACATCCTGGTTTTTCCAATGGTTCGGCTTATGCCGACCTTGATAATGATGGAGATCTGGACCTGTTGGTCAATAACTTTAATATGCCTGCCTTCGTTTACCGAAACAATACCGAAAAGCTAGGAAGGAACTATATTAAATTAAGTCTTGAGGGGGAGTCAGGGAACACCAAGGCTATTGGAAGTATCGTGGATATATACCTTGGGGACGAGATTATTCGACAGGAACTGATCCCTACCCGTGGTTTTCAGTCTTCAGTAGATTATGAAATGACAATTGGACTGGGTGATAAAAAGAAGATAGATTCTTTAAGAGTGGTCTATCCCAATAAAAGGATGACTGTTTTACACGACCCCGAAATCAATGAGGTGCTGGAATTAAGACAGGAAGAGGCCTCAACTCCTGCCAGGCTTGGAGAGAAAGATAAGCTTGCCTGGTTTGAAGAAGTAGCTGTAGATTTTCAGGAAAATGAAGAAGACCAGCACGTAGATTTCGATTACGAAGGCCTGATCCCTAAGATGCAGTCCCGGGAAGGTCCGGCGATTGCCGTTGCCGATCTGGATGCAGATGGGAATGACGATGTTTATGTGGGAGCGGCCTTTGGAAGTTCCGGCCGTATCTATCTTCAGAAAACACCGGGAAAACTTACCAATATTAAATTTAACGGTGGGGAAGAATTTGAAGATACCGATGCCGAGTTTGCAGATATAGACGGGGATGGCGATCTCGATCTTCTGGTCACTTCCGGGGGGAACTTTAAAAATGCAAGAACAGGCCTCCGGGTATATATGAATCAGGGGAATATGAATTTCAGCGATTATGAGGTGATAGCCTTTTCTCCTAATAATATCTCAAATATTGAAACTTCAGATTTCGATAATGACGGGGATATAGATATGTTTATGGGCGCGTATACTGTTCCCGGAATTTATGGTCTTAAGGTTTCAAGCCTTTTGCTTGAAAACAACGGAAAAGGACATTTTAAAAATATCACTAAGGAAGCCGCTCCTGAAATGCGGAATATCGGGATGGTGACCGATGCTGTTTTTACCGATCTGAACGGGGACAATAAGCCAGATCTGACTTTAGTAGGGGAATGGATGAGCCCTAAGGTCTTTATAAATGAAGGTGATAAGTTCAGGCTACAGCAAAATCAACTTTCAGAATATCCGGGAATGTATAATGCCGTTTTCGCCAAGGACCTGAACAATGACGGCAAAACAGACCTTGTATTTGGGAACCGGGGCCGTAATGCCAGTTTTCAGGCCTCAAAAGAGGCTCCGGCTAAAATGTTCGTGGCCGATTTCGACCTGAATGGAACTATAGAACAAGTGTTCACCAAATCTGTGGATGGCAGGGACATACCTTTACATACGAAAAGGGAGCTGGCAGGGCAGATCGTATCTATTAAGAAGCAAAACCTGAAATTCAGCGAATATGCCGATAAGAGCATACAGGAGCTTTTTAGTCCTGATGTACTGGACAAAGCTGAAGTAAATGAGATCACTAATTTTGAAAGTATAGTAGCCTATAATGACGGGAATGCAGGTTTTGACCTGAAAGCTTTACCGGGTGCAGCCCAGTTTTCCTGTATTTGCAGCATCAATTCTGGCGACTTTAATAAGGACGGGGAGGCTGATCTTGTTATTGCCGGGAACAACTACTCTCTGAAACCCCAGTTCGGCCGAATGGACGCTAATTTCGGCACCATTCTTCTTAACGGGAAAGAAGGATTTAAAGTGGCTAATTCAGCTGAAACAGGCTTGATGCTGGAAGGTGAGGTAAAAGCCTTAAAATGGTTAAAAGACAGCCAGGGCAGAGAATACCTGCTTGCAGGAATTACCGATGCTAAACCAAAATTATTTAAGCGCAATGAATAGATTTTCGGGCGTTTATACTGTTGTCTTACTTCTCCTTTTCAATTCCTGTGCTGAAGAGAAGCCGGAAAAGGAAGATGAGGAGCATACTTCCTATTTGTTTGAGCGACTAAAGCCTGAAAAGACCGGTGTGGATTTTCAGAACAGGCTCACCGAGACCGACTCGATGAATATCCTTGATTATCTCTATTTCTATAATGGGGGAGGTGTTGCTATTGGCGATATTAATAACGATGACTTACCGGATATTTTTTTTACAGCTAACCAGGAATCCAATCGCTTATATCTGAACAAGGGAGGCCTTAAATTTGAAGATATTTCAGATAAGGCCGGTATTGCGGGCAAAGCGGATTGGAGTAACGGGGTGACAATGGCTGATGTGAATGCCGATGGCTTTTTGGACATTTATATGCTGGCGGTAAGCGGAGTGCAGGGGCTTAAAGGCAAAAACGAGCTCTTTATTAATAACGGCGACGGAACCTTTACGGACAGAGCTTCTGAATATGGGGTTGACCTTGAAAATTACGGCACTTCGGCTGCTTTTTTCGATTATGATAATGACGGAGACCTGGATCTTTATGTACTGAATCACGCTGTGCATACCGAAGACGCCTTCGGTCCGGCAGATATCAGGGAAAGACGCAATGAGAAAAGCGGAGATAAGCTTTTTGAATTTGCCGACGGGAAATTTACAGACGTCAGCGAGCAGGCTGGGATCTTTGGAGGCCCGAACGCCTATGGGCTTGGCCTTGCCACGGCCGATTTCAATAATGACGGTTTTACCGACATCTACATAAGCAACGATTTTCACGAAGATGATTATCTGTATATGAATAATGGTGACGGGACTTTCAGGGAGACCCTGCACCAAAAAATGGTTCAGGTGAGTCGCTTTTCTATGGGGAGTGATGTGGCTGATATCAACCACGATGGTTATCCTGACCTGCTAAGTCTGGATATGCTCCCGGAAGATGAAAAAGCCCTTAAAAGTTCGGTGGGGGATGAAGATATTAAGATCCTTGAACTGAGGATGAAATACGGCTATCACAGGCAGTTTAGCCGGAATATGTTACAACTGAACAATGCCGGAGAAAACTTTCAGGAGATCGCTTTATTAAGCGGGATCGCAGCTACCGACTGGAGCTGGTCTGCGCTGTTTGGCGATTATGATATGGATGGTGAAAAAGACCTTTTCATTTCTAACGGAATTGCCAAAAGACCTAATGATCTAGATTATATCAAATACATTTCCAATAATCAGATCATTCAAAATAACCCGAATTCTGAGTTTATTGACAGGGAAGCTCTGAAGATTATGCCTGAGGGAGAGGTGCCTAATTATTTTTTTAAAGGCGCACAGGACCTTCAGTTCACTGATACTTCAAGAGAATGGGTGAAGGCAGAGAATTCTTCTTCCAATGGCAGTGCTTATGGAGACCTGGATAATGATGGAGATCTGGATCTGGTGACCAACAACCTTAATTCTTATGCCGCTATTTATAAAAATTCGGCTTCTCCCGGTTCCAACTATCTTAAAATCAGGTTCAAGCAGCAGGGATCTAATCCTGATGCCCTGGGGACCAAGGTTTATTCCTACCATAACGGGACCCTGCAGTACCAACAGCTTTTTACAAGCAAAGGATTTCAATCTTCCAGTGAGGCTATAATCCATTTTGGTTACGGAAAAACTTCAAAGGTAGATTCGCTATTGATCATCTGGCCTGATCAACGATCTGAAAAAATGTACGATATCAGGACCAATCAAAGTCTTGTTTTGTCCCCTTCGGGAGATGCAAAGAAAAATTCTTCAGAAATCTTGAAAAATAAAGGGGGTGATCTATTCACCAAAGTAGACAGTATCCCCGGGTTTGATTATAAACACAGGGAGAATGCCTATAATGATTTTGACCGTCAGAAGCTCATTCCTTACAGGATCTCAGATAAAATGCCTTCAGCAGCCGTGGGGGATATTAATAATGATGGTCTCGATGATATTTTCATAGGGAACTCCAGAGGAAGTGAATCTGAAGTTTTCTTTCAGACCGGAAGCGGGTTTAGAAAAGCGAAACTTAAGTTTTTGGAAGAGACCAGAAGCCTGGAGATAACCGATGTTAGTATTGCCGATTTTAACGGAGACGGACTGAATGATATTTTTTACGTGACCGGCGGCGGAGAATACAACGGTGAATCTGGGGTGTTGAAAGATGCTTTATGGGTTAATGATGGTGGGAAATGGAAAAAAAATCAGCTTCCTGAGTATTACAGCAGTGCAGGAGTAATTAAACCTGCCGATTTTGATAAGGATGGGGACCTGGATGTTTTTATTGGGGGTTATGCCATTGCAGGCAATTTTGGTAAAATTCCGGAGTCCTTTCTGCTGGAGAATACCGGCGGAAAATTCGAAATTTCAACCAATCCCGAATTAAAGAAACCCGGGATGATCACCGATGTGACCTGGGATGATATGGACAAAGACGGATTCCCCGAACTTATCCTGGTTGGGGAGTGGATGTCCCCAAAGATCTTTAAAAACAATAGAGGAATACTTAACGAAATCACTTCAGAAAATATCCAAAAGCTATCAGGTTTATGGCAGAACATAGAAGCTTTTGATATAGATGATGACGGAGACAGGGATTATTTGTTGGGCAATTGGGGAACAAACTCAAAATTTCAGGCATCGCCAAAATCACCGTTGCGAATGTACTACGGAGATGTTGACCAAAATGGCTCTACAGAGACCATCCTGGCTAAGAAAAACAACGGGAAATATTACACTTTTGCCGGGCTTGATGAACTGGTTTCGCAAATGAATTTCCTAAAGAAGAAGTTTCCAAAGTATGAGGAATTTGCAGGTAAAGACGTGGAAGGAATCTTTGGAAATGAAATGCTTGAAAACACAGTAAGAATGGAGGTAACCACCCTGGAATCGGGTTATCTTAAGAACGAGAACGGGAATTTTAACTTTATTCCTTTTAACAAAAATTTACAATTTGCTCCTATAAATACTATATTAGTGGCAGATGGAATTAATAATTCAGGAGGAACTGCCGTCTTAGGTGGCAACTACTTTGGAGTCACTCCATATCACGGGGCTTTTGGAGCTTTTCCGGGAGCATTGATCTTCTCTGAAAAAGAAATAAAAGTTTCTTCAGATTATGGAATGGATCTAACCGGAAAGGCAGTGAATGAGATAAAATTTATTGAGATTGCGGGGAATAAATACCTGATCGTCTTTTTAAATGATAAGAAACCGTCTATATATAAAATAAAATTACGAGATGAGATTTTTGAATAAAATGTTTGGTTTAAGCTTGATGCTCATCATTCTTTTAGGATGTGAAAGCGATAAACCGATTGAAGTTTCGGCTGAAGATTATCATAAGGCCGTAGATAAGCTTACTGAGATTCAGGTGCACGATATCTTTTCTCCTCCTGTGGCAAGCAGGATTTATGCCTATTCCAATATTGCGGCTTATGAGGCAATGAGAGCCGGGAATCCTGAATATAAGACCTTGTCTGGCCAGCTTAAGGAATTGAAGCCTGTGCCTAAACCAAAAGACACTACAGGGCTTAATACAAGGGTAGCTTCTGTTGTGGCTTTCTATGAAATTGGTCAAAAGCTGATCTTTTCAGAAGAGCGTTTTGGAAAATTCAGGGATAGTATTTTTAAGAACTGGGAAAAGCAAAACCCTGAAAGCTTTAAGAAGTCCAGGGATTACGGTCTTGAAGTAGCAGCACATATTAAGAACTGGATGAGTAAGGATAATTATGCCGAAACCAGGACTATGCCTAAGTTTTCGCTTTATACCGATGATGAGAGCAGATGGCAACCTACTCCGCCTTCCTATATGGACGGAATTGAACCACACTGGAGCAAGATCAGGCCGTTCGTAATTAATAAAGCAAATCAGTTTAAACCTATACCGCCACCCGAATTCTCAATGGAACCGGGTTCGAAGTTCTACGAAGAGCTGATGGAAGTTTACGAGGTAAAACGTGAGATAAATCAATTAGGGGATAAGAGTGAAAAGCTGGAGATCGCTAAATTCTGGGATTGTAACCCTTATGTTTCCACACAAAAGGGGCATTTGATGTTTGCTACCAAAAAGATAACTCCGGGCGGGCACTGGATAGGGATCACCAAGATTGCCTGTAGAAAGGATAATGCAGATTTTGATAAGACCGTATATGCCTATACTAAAACTTCCATAGCCATTGCCGACGGTTTTATAAGCTGCTGGGATGAGAAATACCGCAGTAATTTGGTACGTCCCGAAACACTTATCAATAAATATATAGATGAGAACTGGTCTCCGGTATTACAAACTCCGCCGTTCCCTGAATATACCAGTGGACATTCGGTAGTTTCAGGAGCTGCGGCAATAGCCCTTACCGACATTTTTGGTGATAATTTCAGCTTTAAGGATGATACCGAAGTAGCTTACGGGCTTCCGGTAAGGAACTTCAATTCGTTCAAGGAAGCTTCCAGAGAGGCAGCCAACAGCAGGCTTTATGGAGGGATTCATTATCGCGCAGCAATTGAGGTAGGATTAAAGCAAGGTCAGGACTTAGGTCATTTTGTAGTAAATAACCTACAGTTGACCGAATCTTCTGATGACCTGGCGTCCAAATAACCTATGAGGAAATTCCTTCTTTTTATTCTGGTCATTGCAGCATCAGCGCTTACCTGGTATCTGTTTATTAAGAAATATGATTACCAGTTCCAGACGACCGCCAGATATGGCCCCGGTGCGGTATTCTATGAACTTTCAGGCTGGGAGCACTTTAGTAATCCAGGCTCTTCTGAAAAGATCAGGCTCGTTGATAAAGAACCCTTTGAATCCCTGACGCAGCGGCTTAAGGTTGATAGTTCTGAATTTATAGAATTTAAATGGGAGCTCGAAAAGGTGAATGATACCATTACGGCGCTTACCCTTAACTTGGTTTCAAAAAAGGATCAGCTGGCCAACCGATGGGATATTGTAAACCCCTTCCAGAACAGCCCTTTTTTGGATAGTATTAAGCAGCATGTTCTGGCATTTAAGAAAGAGCTTAATGAACATCAATCGGCCTACAGGATTACCCCGGAGAATGAATTAGAAGATTCTCCCGAGATGGAGTGTATTTGCAGTATTTCCAAGGGTATTCCTCTTACCCAAAAAGCAGGAGAAATGATGGGGACCATTTCGCGTTTAGAAAATTATTTTCTGGCGAACGATCTTAAGCTTAAAGGCTTTCCGTTCTTAAAGATCACAAAATGGGACAGGGAAATGGATGTGATAGACTTTGATTTCTGTTTCCCTGTAGCTGATATAACAGGCCTTAAGGAAACGGGGGACCTGGAACTTAAACGGTATCCTTCTCAACGCTCTCTAAAGCTTATTTTTAACGGAAATTACCGTCTTTCGCATATTGCCTGGTTTGATGCTTTGTACCTGGCCGATCAGTATGGCTACAAAACCGAAGGTCTTCCTATGGAAATCTTTTATGATAATCCCAAGATCGATAATAACTCCAGGGAGTGGAGGGCCGAAATCTTTTTACCGGTTGAAAAGTAGATTATTTTTCCGGAACGGCGATCTTTATTTTTTTAGGAAGAATTTTGACATCAATATTCTTTGATTCTCCCATATATTCTCCATCTATCTGAAATGCTACCGGGGTCTCACAGCTCACTTTAGCCCATTTGGTTGGGATGATCTCAATAAAATCTGAATCGAGTTTGGCATCATCTCTTAGTGTGTTCAGGATCTGGAAGAAATCGAAATGTTTAAAGACAAGCACCTCGAAGATTCCGTCATTCATTTTGCCTTCAGGGTTAACCATAGAGCCCGTACCATATTTGCTGGCGTTGGCAAAGGCCAGTAAAATCCCTTCTCTTTTGATTACTCCTTCCTGGGTCTCTATTTTAAATTCGAAAGGATATTTGCTTTTTATGAGGGTAGGAATAGACTGCAGCATATACCCAACTTTCCCCCTAATAGGAGAGTGCTCGTAATTCTGGATCAGTTCGGCATTGATCCCCAGGTCGCTCATATGCAAACAGGACTCTCCGTTAATATCGAGGATGTCTGTCTCCATAAAATGCTCGCCTAAAGCGGTATGTATCTGTTCCCGTATGTTTTTAGGAAGCCCCAGGTTAACTGCAAGCCCGTTGGCAGAACCGGCAGGAATAATTCCCAGGGGAATGTCGCGATCCCCAACGGCTTCGGCAGCGATCTTAATGGTTCCGTCACCTCCTGCTACCAGCACGCGGCCCGGGTTGATATCTTCAATAAGATTTTGAATATTTTCCTTATCGTTCACCCCTTGTGTGTAATAGATCTCAAGAGGATGTTTTTCATCGTCTAATTCTTCTTCAATCTCATTAATTAAATGTTTTTTATTCATTCCTCCCGAAATAGGATTCACGATCAATAAAAAGCCTTTAATTTTCTCCATAACTTTAGTGTATGTCCAAAATTACTTATTTTGGAACGAATAAATTCTTAGAAGAAAATTAAAATAATTTGAAACTTGATTTAAAATTATACCGTGGGTATTTGAACGATCAGGAGCTTGTAGTTTATGGCCACGTTTTTAAATCCTGGGCACCAGATAAGTACCGCATAGATCGTAGGGGAATAAAGCACGCTTTTTCCATTATAAATATGTTTAGGATCTCACCGCTGCCTAATGTTAGGGTGAGCCTTAACTTTAAAGGTATGGAAGTGCATACCAAGACCCTTAATGACGGCTATTTCCGATTCAGTATTCCTTACAAGGAAAGTCTCCCCAGCGGCTGGCACGAGTATGAAATTGTTTGCAAGCTGAAGGATTATGGGATTATTGAAAAAGGAGAGGTCCTGAAACCTTTTGAAAGCCGGTACGGGATAATTTCAGATATAGATGATACTTTCCTGATCTCTCACAGCGATAATTTCTTTAAAAAGCTTTATGTGATGTTGCTCAAGAACATCAATAAACGCAAGGTCTTTGATGATGTGGTACCCCATTACAGGGCTTTGAGCACCTATGGCCAGGAAAAGGATGAGGCTTTTAATTCCTTTTTTTATGTCTCCAGCAGCGAATGGAACCTATATGATTTTATCAATGAATTTGCACAGCTTCACGACCTTCCGAAGGCAGTGATCAAACTGAAAAAGATCAAGACCGGGATTTCTGATTTTCTGTTTACGGGAAGAGGAAGCCACGACCATAAGTTCGAAAAGATCAAGGATATTATTTCATTTTATCCAAATATTAAATATGTCCTGATTGGTGATGATTCTCAAAAGGATCCATATATCTATGAGAGAATATGCAAGATCTTTCCAAAAAGTGTGCGTGCGGTTTACATCAGGCAAACCAATAAAGGAAAGAAGAAAAAGATCAAGAAAGTGCTTAAGAACATTGAAAGCCTGGAGGTCTCCACCTGTTATTTTAATCATAGCGAAAAAGCCATTCTGCATTCCAAAACCATAGATATTATTTAAGCCTGGTTCATCAGAATTTTAATTTATCGCTTCCGTATTCTGTTATGCGGAAGGTATATTTGTATTTCAAAAAATTAAGCATTGCAATTACTTGAATTTATAAAGCCCCAGATAAGGGCATCGGAAAAACACCTTAAAAATACCCTAGACCTTCTGAAAGATGATGCGAGCATCCCTTTTATTGCCCGTTATCGAAAAGAACACACCGGTAATATGGATGAAACGGAGATCGAAAAGATCTCAGGCCTGCTAAAGCTTTACAACGATCTTGAAAAAAGGAAAGAGAGCATCCTGAAGGCTATTAAAGAACAGGAAGCACTAACTGAGGATCTTCAGGCAAAGATTGAGGCTGCACCAAGCTTAATTCAGCTTGAAGACCTTTATCTGCCTTTCAAAAAAAAGAGAAAGACAAAAGCCGAGGCTGCCCGTCAGGCAGGACTGGAACCTTTGGCCAAGATCATAATGGCCCAGAATTCCGGGAATATCCAACAGGCCGCCCATCGATTTGTAAAAGGAGAGATTAGTTCTGCAGAGGCAGCCCTGGAAGGGGCACAGCATATTATAGCTGAATGGATAAGTGAGAACGGAGCCGTGCGTAATAAGATACGCCGGCTGTTCAGGAGTACAGCAGTTATTAATGCTAAGAAAGTTAAAACCGAAGCAGAAAAGCCGGAAGCCGTAAAATATAAACAGTACTTTGACTGGAGTGAACCGGTAAAAAGGATCGCTTCGCATCGTTTCCTGGCCATTCACAGGGCGGAAAAGGAAGGTTTTCTACGCATTAAACTGGAAGTAGAAAAGCAGAAGGCTTTTGATATCATCTCAGGTATAGTTTTAAAGCAGCCACATAGTTCTATGGCTCCGGTGATCACCGCTGCCATAGAAGATTCCTTTAAACGGCTTATAAAGCCGTCCTTTGATACGGAGATCCTGAATGAGGCGAAGGAAAAGGCCGATGATGATGCCATAGGGGTGTTTGCAGCTAATCTGGAGCAGTTACTAATGGCTGCTCCTCTTGGAGAGAAACGCATCCTGGCCCTGGATCCCGGCTTTAAGTCCGGTTGTAAGCTGGTGTGTCTGGATGAAAGGGGTAAGCTACTGTACAACGAGACTATTTACCCGCACCCACCTCAAAAAGAAGTGGCAATGGCTTCGAAAAAAGTAAAGTCGCTGGTAAATGCTTACGATATTGAGGCGATTGCCATAGGGAACGGAACTGCTTCCCGTGAAACCGAAAGTTTTATAAAGAATATAAGGTTCGATCGTGACCTGGCTGTCTTTATTGTTAACGAAGCCGGAGCTTCAGTATATTCAGCTTCCAAAGTGGCACGGGAAGAATTTCCCGAATATGATATTACTGTTCGTGGGGCTGTTTCCATCGGAAGACGATTAAGCGATCCGCTTTCAGAACTGGTAAAGATAGACCCGAAAGCCATAGGAGTAGGGCAGTACCAGCACGAGGTAGACCAGACTAAACTAAAGGCAAAACTGGATATGGTTGTGGCCAGTTGCGTGAACCGGATTGGAGTGAACCTTAATACGGCCGGGAAAGAACTATTGTCTTATGTTTCGGGAATCGGGCCTGCGCTGGCACAGAATATCGTGGAATACCGAAATGAACAAAGGAATTTTCCGGACAGGCAGGAATTGCTAAAAGTTCCCCGCCTGGGAGCCAAGGCTTTTGAACAGTCGGCCGGTTTCCTGAGAATTAAGGATGGAAAAAACCCACTGGACGATTCTGCCGTACATCCTGAAAGTTATCCGGTGGTGAAAAAGATCGCGAAAGACCAGGGGCTGAAAGTCAGTGATCTCATCGCAAATGATACAGTCCTCGATAGCCTTGAGTTGGAGAAATATACAGACGACCAAACAGGGCTTATCAGTCTTAAGGACATCGTAAAAGAGCTCAAAAAACCCGGCGCTGACCCAAGAAAAGCCTTAAAACAGTTTGAATTTGATCCTTCGGTAAAAGCTATTGAAGACCTGAAGCCCGGGATGAGGTTACCCGGAATAGTGAACAATATCACGAATTTTGGATGTTTTGTGGATATAGGAATTAAGGAAAGGGGGCTGGTGCATATTTCCAAACTTGCCAATCAGTTCGTGAGTGATGTCAACAGCATTGTGAAACTGAACCAGGAAGTTGAGGTTATGGTTCTCAGTGTAGATCTGGAACAAAAAAGAGTACAGCTTTCCCTGATAGACTAAAAAAAGCCGGAATTAATTCCGGCTTTTTTTATAAGTATTTGTTTTTCCAATGCTATCTGAAAACGCCGGAAGGGAAAACCACCACGCTTTCGTGGCCGTTCCTTCCAACAGCCGAAACCCCGAAAAAGTAATTATCTATCACGATCCCTTCCAGGGTGAATTCATTTACATCTCCTACGAACCTTGAATACTGCCACTGCGGTGCTGTTGTTTCCCGCCAGTAGATCTTATACCCGGCAATATCGCCCTCAACTTTCTCCCAGCGTAATTTCGCAGAAGGCTCTACAACTCCGCCAATCTCAACATTCTTAGGAGCAGGGGGAGCCCAGGCAAGGCTGGCCAGATTGATGGCGTTTACAGCCGTAAGTTTTTTGGCGTAATCAAAATTCACGCCTTCTACAACATCTCCGTACTTAATGCCATTTTCGGTTCTAATATCCTGGTGTTGCCTGTTATAATTTTCGTGGGCTTCCATAATTCTTACTCCGGCAAATCCCAGGTCATTGAAGGGTCTGTGATGACCTCCGCGCCCAAACCTGTCCAGGCGATAGATCATCATCGGGTTCATTTCAGGCATATAGGTTTCAGTGGTCTTATGTATATATCTTGCAAGCTGACGTGAAATACCGTCTACTTCGCCACCATAATATCTTCGCATACGTCTTTCCTCCTCGGTTTCGGTAGGAGGCACGGGTTCAGAAAAGATCCTGAATGTGCGATTGTCTATTACCCCGTCTACTCCTTCAATATTCCCGATCATATCGTTATTCAGAATGCCTATAATATTCCAGTTGTTTTCCTTAGCATATTTCGCCAGGCCCTGACCTCCGAAAAGGCCCTGTTCTTCTCCTGAAAGCCCCACATACACAATGCTGCTTTCAAATTCGTAATTGGAAAGCACTCTTGCAGCTTCCATCGTACCGGCCATTCCGCTGGCATTATCGTTTGCACCCGGAGCATCAGTGGTGAAATCCATTGTGTTACTGGCACGGGAATCTATATCTCCGCTCATAATGATATAGCGGTCTGGATATTTTGTTCCTTTCTGGACAGCGACTACGTTAACTACCCAGGCGTCCTTAGGAACTCTCTCGCTTTCTTCGGTAGTTACAAATTGTTTCTGGTAAAATACGTCCAGGCAGGATTCGCAGTTTTTTGAGATCTCCTCAAATTCAGATTTTATCCATCTTCTGGCAGCACCAATTCCGCGGATGTCTGAAACAGTATCGCTGAAGGTGTTCCTGGTTCCGAAGCCGGCAAGTTTTCTAATGTCGTGTTCAATGCTGTCCGCCGAGACCCTGTCTATAATTTCGTACAGTCTCTGATCTGTATCCTGAGAAACCGCTGGTTGGGAAATAAAGATTATGCTGAAAAATAAAAATAATGGGAAATAGGTATTGTTCATTATTGAGGGGTTTAATTGAGCTCCCTAATTTACTGAAAGTTTTACGGAAAGAACAATTTCAATATCAGGCATAAAAAAAGCCCTGCAAATAGCAAGGCTTAATACTTTTAATAATGGTCAATTTTATGGATTAGCTGGCTTTCATATTGTGAATTTCAGCTTTAGCTTCGTGAGCTTTTTCCTTAGATTTTGAACTAGCAAGGTTTGCTTTGGTCTTAGATTTTAGTGCTTCAACTTTGTGATTTAGGGAATCTGAAAATTCATTGAACCTACCTTTAGCACCCTGTAGATAGTCATCTCCTGTTTGTGAAATCGCCCTACGTGTATCTGCTCCTTTTTTAGGGGCAAATAGTAATCCTACTGCTGCTCCTGCAGCTGCTCCTGATAGTAATCCTAACAACAATTTTCCTGATTTCATACTTCTAGTTTTAGTAATTTGGTTCGTAAATTTTTATAGTATAAAAGTACTCAGAATTAAGCCTGTGGCCATAGATGCGTAGTTAAGGTTGAATTAAACTTTATCTTGAAATGTCAAGGATTTTAACACTTATCCGTTTTCGATAAATTTCTGCAGAATTTCCCTTACTCTTTTGGTGTCTTCCACGTAAAACCTGGCACTGGTTTTCTTGATCCCAACTTTTACGGTATAGGCTTCTTCGGGTAGTTCCCTGAACATATATTCATCGGTCCAGTCGTCTCCAATGGCGAAAATAAAATCATATTGAGTATCTACCAGTTTTTTATTTGAGGCCTTTCCTTTATTCACACCGCTGCTCTTGATCTCCAGGACCTTGTTTCCTTCCAGTACACTTAAGCCGTGGTTGGAGATAAGTTCCTTCAGTACATTAGAAAGCTCATTGGCTCTTATTTCTCCTAATTCAGGGTCGGCTTTTCTGAAATGCCAGGCCAGGGAATAATTCTTTTCTTCTATAAAAGTTCCCGGGGTGCGGTCTACGAAATTCTCGATCACCGGTCTCACGGCTCCCATCCAGTCACTTCTTACATTCTCGGCAAGATGCCAGTCCTTATCAGATTTGCGCATCCATACCCCGTGTTCAGAAATGAGTTCTACCTTTGTCTCTTTCCACCAGTCTCCAAGGGTGTCTTTATCCCTTCCGCTTATAAGAACCACGTCTGTTCCTTCCTGGTTATGCAGAGTCTTTATCATTTCCTTTAATTCCTCATCGGGACTTGCATGTTCAGGCTTATCAGTAAAATTGACCAGGGTGCCGTCGTAATCGAGGAAGAGTACTCGCCTGTTTGCTTTACTATACTCTTCCATCAGCGTTTCGCTCACTTCGCTGTTAATGCGGATGGATTTAAAGGAATCTCTGTTCGCCTTCGTATTCCTTAGCGTCTTCATAAAGTCCTGTGCCCATTTCTCTACGCTGTAACGCTTCAGTCTTTTCTGAAGCATTTTCATTCGTTGCATCTGTTCTTCTTCGGGCATATTGATCGCTTGTTCTATGGCTCCGGCTATCTGGTCAAAATTATTAGGGTTTATAATCAGTGCTTCATTCATCTCCTGGGCAGCTCCGGCCATTTCACTCAAAATAAGCACTCCGGTATGATTGGTCCTGGTGGCCACATATTCTTTGGCCACGAGATTCATCCCGTCCCTGATAGGGGTTAGCAGGGCGATATCGCAGGAAGTATAAAGGTCTATAAGATTTTCAAAAGGCATAGACCTGTAGAAGTACCAGATAGGCGTCCAGCTAACCGTCGAGAACTTTCCGTTGATACGGCCTACAAGTTCGTCGATCTCTCTTTTTAGTCTCTGGTATTGAGGCACATTGGAACGCGAGGGAACGGCCAGCATTACCAAACGAATTTTCTCGATGTACCGGGGGGAGTTGTCCAGAAAATATTCGAAGGCTCTAAGGCGGTTCGCGATCCCCTTGGTATAATCCAGCCGGTCTATACTTAAAATAAGCTTGGCATCTGGCGTAGCTTCCAGGTGATGGTCGAGCCTTCTTTGTAGTTCAGATTGCTCTTCGGCGGTATTCTCGAAATGATTAAGAGCCGCGCTTTCAAATTTATTATAATCTATACCCATAGGGAAAGAATCTACTTTCACGATCCTGTCCGGAAGGGCCACTTCATTAAAATCTACCTGGTGTCTAAGAATACGGCTCACAGAACTCAGGAAGTGTCTTTCATAATCGTAGGTATGAAAACCGATAAGGTCGGCACCGAGCATTCCCTTCAGAACTTCTTCCCTCCAGGGCAGCGTTCTGAAAACTTCATAGGAAGGGAACGGAATATGGTTGAAGAACCCGATAATGGCATCGGGTTGCTGTTCCCTTATCATATTGGGCACCAACAGCAGCTGGTAATCGTGAACCCAAATATGGTCTCCATCTTCATAATGCTCAAGAATGATATCGGCATATTTCTGGTTCACCCGTTTATAGGTTTCCCAGTGCTCTTTATCGGCTTCGGTAAATTCCATAAAGTAATGGAACAAGGGCCAGATGGTACGATTGCTAAAACCATAATAGAAACCGTCTAATTCTTCCTGGTTAAGATTCACCGAAATACAGGCTTCTTCTTTCGCCTTTTCCTTTACATCTTCTTTCAGGTGCTCTGGTATTTCCTCTTCGGTAAGACCGGTCCATCCAATCCAGATACTGTCTCCGTCGCGGTGAAAGGATTTTAGTCCGGTAGCCAGGCCACCTACGCTGGGGCTTACTTTTAAATCGTCATTTTCTAGTGAAATCTGAAGAGGTAATCGGTTGGATATTATAATGGTTTTACTCATAATTAATTCTAAATGCTGTTGCCGCGAGTTTGTTTTTTATTAAATTTCCGAAAATGATTTCACAACACCATCCTTTTAAAAGAACTTTAAGATAATATGGACAATTTAGATTACGGGATAATTGGAAACTGTAAAACAGCGGCACTTGTATCGAAATATGGGGCTATTGAATGGTGTTGCCTGCCTAATTTTGATTCTTCTGCGGTATTTGCAAAGATCCTTGATGAAAAGAAAGGCGGAAGTTTTGAGATCCTTGTTAGTGACGATTATGAGATCACCCAGGAGTATCTTTGGGAGACCAATATTGTAAGCACGGTTTTCGATAATGGAAAGGATGCATTTCAGCTTATAGATTTTATGCCGAGATATCAGCGCGATGACGGGTCTTTTTATGCCCCGCCAGATCTTGCCAGGTTTCTTCGGCATATTAAGGGAGAACCTAAGCTTCGCGTAAAATATGACCCAAAGCTCGAGTTTGGCCGTGAAAAGACCTATAATGAGAACAAGGGAAATTACATAAAGAGTTTTACTAAAGAAGGAAAATATGACTCCCTCTTCCTTTATTCTTCATTTGAAATGCAGGATATAATGGAGCAGAAAGAGATAGCGCTCACCGGAAATCAGTATTTATTGATGGGATATCACGAAAAACTTATCCCTCAAAGCCTTGACCGGTCTTACCTGAAATTTCAGCGTACCAAGACCTATTGGATGAACTGGAGTGAAAAGACCACCCGCTATACGCATTACAGTGAACAAATTATGCGTAGCGCACTGGTACTTAAGGTGCTTAGCTTTGAAAAATCCGGCGCCGTGCTTGCTGCCGCCACCACCTCGCTTCCAGAAACCATAGGCGAAGAGAGGAACTGGGATTATCGTTTTTGCTGGGTGAGAGATGCCTCTATGGTGATCAAGGTAATGGCAGGCCTGGGACATACCAAATCGGCGAAGGATTATTTGCAGTTTATCATTGATATTATCCCGAACAAGGATGAGAAGATCCAGATTATGTACGGGATAAACGGAGAGAAGGAGCTTACAGAGCATATTCTTGATCACCTGGATGGGTATAAGAACTCCTATCCTGTGAGGACCGGGAATGCGGCATATATACAGAAACAGAACGATATTTACGGAATTTTGATGGAGGTCATCTATCAGCAATTCCTACAGTTTGAGACTTCCCTGGAGAACAGTGAGGAACTTTGGACTATTACCCGGGGGATCGTTAAGATAGTTCAAGAGAACTGGCACGAACCCGATAAAGGGATCTGGGAGCTGCGCACCGAAGACAGGCATTTTGTTTTCTCCAAATTGCTCTGCTGGGTGGCCATAGACAGGGCTATCAAGATAGGGGAGATCCTGCGACGCGGAATTAATGACACCCACTGGAAAGCCCTTAGAGCCGAGATCTACAATGATATCTATAAGAATGGCTGGAATGAAGAGATGCAGGCATACACCCAATCCTATGGCTCAAAGGACCTGGATGCTTCTACCTTGCTAATGGAGAATTACGGGTTTATTGAAGCTGAAGATCCAAGGTTTATAAGTACAGTCCAGGCTACTGAAAGAGAACTTTGCGTAGACGGGTTGATGTATCGCTATAAGAACAAGGATGATTTTGGGGAACCTTCATCTTCTTTTACCATCTGTACGTTCTGGCTTATTGACAGCCTCTTTAAAATAGGGGAGCGGGAAAAGGCGAAGAAAATGTTCGACAGGCTGCTTTCTTATAGCAATCACTTAGGCTTGTTTAGCGAAGATATAGACTTTAAGACCAAGCGATTACTGGGGAATTTCCCACAGGCATATTCGCACCTGGCATTAATAGAAACTGCCGCTAATTTCAGTAAGGGAATGGCTTCAGAAGAAAGTGCGATCAGGTATTTTTAGGAGAGTTGTCATTTTCAATACTAATGCGTGTTCTTGGCAGGCTCTCGGGATAATTCTCCTTTAAAAAGTCTAAGAGTTTCTCCCTGATAAAGACCCGAAGGTCCCAGGCTGTTGGGGAATCTTTGGCGCTAACAAGTGCTCTAATCTCGATAGATTTATCGGTGGCATCGGTAACCTGTAAAACGTTTACCCGTTTATCCCATAGGGGAGTGCTCTCCAGTAACCTGGTAAGTTCTTCCCTTAATTTTTGAAAGGAAACCTCATAATCGGTATAGATATAGACCGTGCCCAGAATATCTGAAGATGTCCTGGTCCAGTTCTGAAATGGGTTTTCAATAAAATAGGTTGTGGGTACAACAAGCCTTCGCTGGTCCCAGACTTTTACGATCACGTAAGTTAGGGTGATTTCTTCAATACGGCCCCATTCCCCTTCAACAATCACCACATCGTCAAGCCTTATTGGCTGCGTAATGGCTATCTGGATCCCGGCAAGCAGGGTTCCTATGGCTTTTTGTGCTGCCAAACCAATGATGATCCCTGCGATCCCGGCAGAAGTTAGCAGGCTAACGCCAATGGGCCGAATACTTTCAAAGCTCATTAATGCTATTCCTAAAGCCAGAATGACCAGGATAAAAATGATGATATTCTCCAGCACCATAAACTGGGTATATACCTTTCTTGCCCGTAGATTGTCTTTTGTAGAGACATCATACCTTCTCAACATTCGGGCTTTAAAAACTTTAAGGATCCTGATCAGGAACCAGGTAATACTAAGGATAAGCCCAATTATACTTAGGTGCCCTACGATCTTTGAAGTGGTGTCGTATCTGAAGATATTGCCTATTACTGCTATTTGCATTAACAGTGAAGCGATAAAGATAAGAAGGGGTACCCTTACTCTTTTAGCAAAATTTACAGGAAGCACATTCCCCGGGTCTTTACCCAACTTTTTCAGGATAAAGAAAACAACACTAAAAGTGAACGCCAGAATTGCAATTCCTGAAATTAAATAGGCGAGAACTTCGGTATTTAAAGATTTCATAAGAACCGGGATGTTTGGTTTTATTACTTAAAACTATTGAAAATTAATGAGTTGCTAAAAGCTCAATTTTCAATAACGATGCGGTGAATTTTAGGGTTGAGGTGAAAAACGCCGTAAAGCGGGCAGATTTTTCAGCTCAAATAAGAGAATTATTTCGGGCTTTCCTTTATACCATCATCAGATCTTACATCTATCCTCGTTCTTGAGAAATAAATGCCATCCTCAAGTTCGTTGATATAAGCCACAAGCTTTTCCCTTAATTTACAATGCAGATTCCAGGCCTCATTAGGATCTTTAGCACTACATATAGCTCGAATTTTTAGAGATTTTTCGGTCATATCGGTTACCTGGAAAAGAGGGGGGTTATTACCATCCCATTCTTCAGAAGCTTCTAAAAGTTCCTCATATTTTTTCCGAAGCTTGTCTACATCTACCCGGTAATCTACATACAGGCTGATTTCCCTTATCTGATTCTGACTTGTTATGGAAAGGTTTTCAAAAGAATCGGAGATTACGGTTTGAAGGGGAACTATCAGCCTTCTCAGGTCCCAGGTTCTCACGACCATATAGGTAAACCTGATGTCTTCAACATAGCCCCAGCGATCGTTTATAATTATCGTATCGCCTATTCTCACAGGTTTTGTAAGGGCAATCTGAATCCCCGCAATGATATTCCCCAGTGTATTCTGGGCGGCAATACCCAGAACTATGGTGGCCAGACCTGCAGAGGCCAGCATTGAGATCCCGAGTTTTTCAAGAGACTTGAATTGTGAAAGTATTATGGCTGTACCAATTATTACTACTGTAAAAGTGATAATTCGTCTTGCAACCGAGATATAGGTGAATAACTGTTTTGCTTCATCGTTGTTTTCCGAAAAGGCATTCGCAATTTTATTCTCTGCCACATACTTCATCAGGAAATCTATTATTCGCATAAAGAACCAGGTCCCTGAGGCTATTACTATGGCGAGAAGAAAGGCATAAATGGTGCTGGAGAAGGCTCCGGAATAAGATATAAGGTTATTCAGGCTTATATAAAAAAAGAATACGGCTACTGCCAGGCCGGCGGGAATGCCCAGTCTTTCGCTAAGCCCGATAACCCATCTTTTATTATAAGTGCGGGCAATCTTTTTGAGGATGAAGATCACTAATCTCCCCAGTAAAAAAGAGATGATTATTAGAATAATAGTTAAGATCGGTTTCCATAGAGGAACCGTTCCTATTTTACCACGAGACCATTGTGGCATTGTCCGGTCCAGTAAGGTGGGACCGTAAACTTCATAAAGTTCTTCTATATTTTCTACGGTGTTTGCAGAAATTAACCAGAAAGCTCCGTAGTCTTTGTATTGAACACGTTGCAACCTGAAAACAATATTCCGGTTATTTAATTTAGTCTCTCCAAATATTATACTTCTTCTTGGAACACCTGCCACAGCTTGGTTTGTTGATGTCCTGATGTCTATCTGGCCATCCGGGCGGTCTGGCAGTCCGTCCCAGTCTATGTTGATCCTTTTATCCAGTACAAAGAATAATTTATTTGCCAGATCCTCAACTTCTTTGCTCGAAAGGTTACTTGGCATCAGGTTAAGGTTCAATGCATATGCTGCATCTTTAAAATCTTTATTCCTGGAACTTACTATAAAATGTTCCAGTGTAGCTTGGGGAGTCTGAAGATTGATTCTTTCAGGAGCTAAGCCATTAGGGTTATTTAGTCTGTCAAGTTTATAATAGGCTTTGTTGTATTCCTGAAGACTGTTATCGATGTATTGGTTATGTTCAGGAGCAAGTTTGTTTTCAGACGGTAATTCATCTTTAAGGCTATCTTTTTCGTCGGTCTTTTCCTGTGCAAACACTGGCGCATTCTGAGCGAAGAATGCCAAAAACATTATGATGATGAAGTGAAGGGAGAATTTCATTTTAAAAAATTAATTCAATATTTCCTTTTATTTATTAGGGTTATGTTAAAATTTAAAGGGAACAAAAAAAGGCCGGTTCAATTAAAGAACCGGCCTTTTATTAATCAAAATTAAAAATATTAGAAACAGTACTTGTTCTCGGAAGTAAGCTTTTCAGCAATCTTGTTTCTAAGCTCAACGATATTTGGCATATTCTGATACTTGGTGAAACGTTTAAGTCCCATTAGCATCATTCGTTGCTCGTCTCCTTCAGCAAAAGAAACGATTCCTTCTTTCGCCTTCTGGTTGATGGTGTCTACTGCGTGATACAGGTATAATTTCGCCATTGCGATCTGCTCTTTCTGGATATCTTCCCCGAATCTTTTCGCATTCTTCTCGGCTCTCAGGATTCCTGATTCTGCCATATAGATCTCGATCAGGATATCAGCAGCTGCAAGAAGCAATTGCTGGTGCTCTTCGAGCTGAGGTCCGAATTTTTGAACCGCAGATCCCGCAACCATCAGGAATACTTTTTTAAGCTTCTGAATCATTTCCTTTTCTTCTGCAAATAATTCAGAGTAATCCGGTTTTTCCATAGAAGGGATTCCGGTAAGCTCATCCGCTACCTTGGTGGCTGGCCCTAAAAGGTCCACGTGTCCTTTCATCGCCTTTTTAACCAGCATCCCTACCGCCAGCATACGGTTGATCTCGTTAGTACCTTCATAGATCCTTGAGATACGGGCATCACGCCAGGCCGATTCCATTGGAGTATCGGCAGAGAAGCCCATTCCTCCAAAGATCTGTATCCCTTCATCGGTACAGTTCTGAACATCTTCAGAACAAGCTACCTTCAGAATAGAACATTCTATGGCATATTCCTCGAAACTCTTTAATTCTGCTTCAGCGTGAGAGTTTCCGCCTTCCTGACGAAGGCTGATACGATCTTCAATGTTCTTAGCCGCACGATAATTGGCAGCTTCTCCAACGTAAGCCGAAGTAGCCATCTCGGCAAGCTTAGACTTGATGGCACCAAATTTCGCGATAGGAGTGTCGAATTGCACCCTGTCATTGGCATATTTCACGGCTACATCGGTCACCCTTCGCTGGGCGTCGATGGTCGCAGCGGCAAGCTTGATACGGCCAACATTAAGAGCATTCATTGCGATCTTAAATCCATTACCACGTTCAGAAAGCATATTTTCTACCGGCACTTTGGTATCATTGAAGAATACCTGGCGGGTAGAAGAGGAGTGGATACCCAGCTTTTTCTCTTCCTCACCAAAGGTGATTCCGTTTGGATTGTCCTTATCGTATTCTACGATAAATCCTGTGATATTCTTATCGTCTTCAATTCTTGCGAAAACGATGAATACAGAAGCGAAGCCTGCATTCGAGATCCACATTTTTTGTCCGCTTATATTGTAATGCTTACCGTCTTCAGAAAGTACTGCTTTGGTCTTTCCTGAGTTGGCATCACTACCTGCTCCCGGTTCGGTAAGGCAGTATGCACCAAACCATTCCCCGGTGGCAAGTTTAGGAACATACTTTTTCTTTTGTTCTTCACTACCGTATAGTAGAATTGGAAGTGTCCCGATTCCCGTATGTGCTCCAAAAGCGGTGGCTATAGAGCCGGTTGCTCCCGAAATATAATCACATACCAGCATTGTGGAAACGAAGCCCATTCCAAGCCCGTCATACTCTTCCGGTACACCAACGCCAAGGAACCCAAGTTCTGCTGCCTTGTTCATTATCTCTTCGGTAAGAGCGTAGTTCTTCTTCTCAAATTCTTCTTTCTTCGGCCAAATCTCGCGGTCAACGAACTCCTTTACCGAATCTTTCATCATCTTCTGCTCCTCATTAAGGTCTTCAGGAGTAAAAACATCGTCACAGCTGGTTTGTTTCACCAAAAACTGGCCGCCACGAAGCATATCTTTTTCTTTTGTATCTGTACTCATTTTTTATTTTGAATTTCGAATTATAAATGCTGAATTAAAAGCAGTTAAAATTCAGGTTATTTTAGTTTTAGTGGTTATTATAATTTTAGTTATAATGTTTATAATATGTTCTATCTCGTTTAAATGAGAGTCAACATTTATTTCAGTTAACTCAGAGTGGCTCAATAATCTTAACCAGTATTTTGTTTCCCTGGCTTCTTTAGATGCAATTGACATTTTATTTATAAAATCCTTCCTGGACTGCGCTGCAATTGCTTCTTCTACATTTGCTCCAATACTTGTCCCGGATCTTAACAACTGTTTGGAAATGATAAATTCATTTTCAGATTTCAGTTCTTTAAAAAGAGATATTATTTCCAGTGAAAACCTGAATGTTTTATCAGCAATAATATTCTCCTTTTTCACCGAGCCCCCATATAAAATTCAACATTTAAAATTTAGAACACTTCATAAACTCCAGCTGCTCCCTGTCCGGTTCCAACGCACATGGTTACCATCGCGTATTTATCTTTCAGGTTACGCTTGCGCATTTCGTCAAAGATCTGAACCGATAATTTCGCTCCGGTACATCCAAGCGGGTGTCCCATAGAGATAGCTCCTCCGTTCACATTCACTTTGTCCTGATCCAGACCAAGTTCTCGCATAACCGCAAGTGACTGAGAGGCGAAGGCTTCATTCAGCTCAATAAGTTCCATCTGGTCCTGCTTTAATCCGGCCTGTTTAAGGGCTTTTGGGATTGCCTCTACCGGTCCTATTCCCATAATTCGTGGTTCAACTCCAACAGGAGCGTAGCTTACCAGTCTTGCAATAGGCTCAACATTTAGCTCTTTCACCATTTCTTCGCTCATCACCATTACAAAGGCAGCCCCGTCACTCATTTGCGAGGAGTTCCCGGCAGTAACGCTTCCGCCTTCGGCAAAGACAGGTCTCAGTTTTCCAAGTACTTCTTTGGAAGTATCCTTTCTTGGGCCTTCGTCTTTATCTACGGTATAAGATTTGGTTTGTTTCTTGCCATCTGCATCAACATAGGTCTGCTCTACCTTGATAGGTACGATCTGGTCCTGGAAACGGTTCTCTTCCTGTGCCTTCAGGGCTTTCTGGTGAGAATTGAATGCAAACTCATCCTGATCTTCTCTAGATACTTTATACTTTTGAGCTACTGCTTCTGCAGTGAGCCCCATTCCCCAGTAATAATCTTCGTGGCCTTCTTTAGCCAGTTTGTAATCTGGAACAGGCTTGTAACCACCCATAGGGATATAGCTCATGCTTTCGGTACCACCGGCAATAATGCAATCGGCCATCCCGCTCTGGATCTTGGCTGATGCCATTGCAATGGTTTCAAGTCCTGAAGCACAGTAGCGGTTCACCGTCATTCCCGGAACATCTTTAATTTCAAGTCCCATCAGGGAGATGAAGCGTCCAACGTTAAGTCCCTGTTCGGCCTCAGGCATTGCGTTTCCAACAATTACATCGTCTATTCTCTTTTTATCAAATTCCGGCAGTTTGCCCATCATATGCTGAATGGTCTCTGCGGCAAGCTCATCCGGCCGTTTGAATCTGAACACTCCGCGGGGAGCTTTCCCTACGGCAGTCCTGTATGCTTTTACTATATATGCTGTTTTCATTTTCTTAGAATTTTGAATTTAGCTGTGAGAATAACTCACCCCAAAAATTATTTTAGTTACGTAGTGGTTTCCCTTTTTTCAGCATATGCTGCAGTCTCTCAAGGGTTTTTCTTTCCCCGGTAAGAGAAAGGAAGGCTTCTCTTTCAAGATCCAGAAGGTATTGCTCACTTACATAAGAGGCTTCAGACAGATCACCTCCGGCCATTACATAGGCCAGTTTATTGGCGATCTTCTTATCGTGGTCACTTATGTATTTTCCGGCATTCATCTGGTCGGTTCCTACAAGGAATGCACCTAAAGCCTGTTTTCCAAGCACCTTGATATCAGTTCGCGGAATTGGCTTGGTGTATCCGTTCTCAGCCATCAGCATTGCCTGTTTCTTGGCAATGGCAAGCTGACGGTCCTGGTTCACCACAACGATATCTTTTCCTTTCTGAAGGATGTTGGTATCGTAAGCTTCATAGGCTGAAGTAGATACTTTTGCCATACCAATGGTCAGGAAGTGTTCTCTTAGTCGGTTTAACTCTACATCATCTTTCTGAAAAGTATCAGCAGCTCTAACGGTCATTTCCTTAGAACCACCACCACCGGGGATCACTCCAACTCCAAATTCAACCAGTCCCATATAAGTTTCGGCAGCTGCCACAACCCTGTCGGCGTGCAGTGAAAGCTCACAACCACCTCCAAGGGTCATCGCGTGTGGCGCGGCAACGGTTGGGATAGAGGAGTAGCGCATACGCATCATTGTATCCTGGAAGTATTTAATAGCCATATTCAGCTCTTCATATTCCTGCTCCACGGCCATCATAAAGATCATCCCGATATTGGCCCCAACAGAGAAGTTCTTCCCGTTGTTGGCAACCACAAGACCGTTGTAGTCTTTTTCAGCAATATCAATCGCCTTATTGATCCCGTCCAGTACATCTCCTCCAATAGAGTTCATCTTACTGCGGAACTCCACGTTCAGGATCCCGTCTCCAAGATCTTCAACAACAACACCGCTGTTCTTGAAAACCTCTTTAGATTCACGAATATTATCCAGGATGATAAATGCATCCTGTCCTGGCACTTTTACCTGTTTTTTATCCGGAATGCTGTAATAATAGGTATTACCTTCTTTAACCGTATAGAAACTATCGCTTCCGCTTTCCAGCATTTCATTTACCCAGGCTGCAGGCTCTTTCCCTTCAGCCTTCATCATTTCAATTCCTTCTTTAACGCCTATGGCATCCCATATCTGGAATGGCCCGTGTTCCCATCCGAAACCGGCCTTCATCGCATCGTCTATCTTGTATAGCTCGTCTGTGATCTCCGGAATCCTGTTGGAAACATATGCGAAAAGCGCGGCGAAGTTCTTTCTGTAGAATTCCCCGGCCTTGTCTTTTCCGTTTATAAGAACCTTGAAGCGATCCTCTACATTATCTATAGATTTTGTCTGCTCAAGGGTGGCGAAGGAAGCGCTTTTACGATCGCGGTATTCCATTGTATCGAGGTCCAGGGATTTGATCTCGCTGGAACCATCATCTTTCTTGATCTTTTTATAGAATCCTTGTCCGCTTTTACTACCGAACCATTCATTTTCCATCATCGTATCGATGAAATCCGGCAGGGCAAAAAGATCGTGAGCTTCATCGTCCGGAACTCCCTTATGTAGTCCGTTGGCAACGTGAACAAGCGTGTCCAGTCCAACAACATCAACGGTCCTGAAAGTAGCCGATTTCTGTCTTCCAATTACCGGTCCGGTAAGTTTATCGACTTCTTCAATGGTCATTCCCATCTCCTTAACCATATGGAAAAGGCTCATAATACTAAAGATACCTATCCTGTTTCCTATAAAAGCAGGGGTGTCTTTTGCGATAACCGGTTTTTTTCCAAGAAATTTCTCTCCATAATAGTGGAAAAAGTCCAGTACTTCTTCAGAAGTGTCAGGTCCCGGAATGATCTCGAATAATCTCAGGTAACGTGGCGGGTTAAAAAAGTGGGTTCCGCAGAAGTGTTTGCGGAAATCTTCACTTCGGCCTTCGCTCATCTGGCTGATAGGAATTCCCGAAGTATTTGAGGTAATAAGAGTACCTTCTTTTCTGTGCTTTTCAAGATCATCGAAAACCTTCTTCTTGATGTCCAGTCTTTCAACCACCACTTCAATGATCCAGTCTGCTTCAGAAACCTTTGAGATATCATCTTCAAGGTTACCGGTAGAGATCCTTTTAGCAAAATCTTTATGGTAAATAGGAGAGGGCTTAGATTTTAAAGACGACTGAAGTGAGTCGTTCACCAGGCGGTTTCTGACTTCCTTATCCTCCAGAGTCAATCCTTTTTTCTTTTCCTTGTCATTCAGTTCCCGCGGAACGATGTCCAGCAGAAGTACCTCTACGCCAATATTGGCGAAGTGACAGGCAATCCCGCTTCCCATAATTCCGGAACCGATTACTGCAACCTTGTTGATTCTTCGTTTCATTTGGTGTTTTTTATTTTAAAAACCTCACGGCCAACAGGAGTGAGGTTATTCGGTTATTTAATTTTTATTTCTTCTTTATAAATTTTCTTGTCGGCGATCAGGGCCATAATGGTATTGGCCACTTCAATAAAGGTGTGAAGATCTTCTTCTGAAACCGATTCCTTTACGGCCTCATCAAAGCGAAGCACAACTTTTTTGGAATACTCCCTCATTTCTTTCCCAAAATCGGTAAGATGCAAAAGAACGCTTCTCCCGTCGTTGGGATTTTTCTTTCTTACTATTAAACCTTTCTCTTCCATAGTTTTTAGTATACGGGAGAGGCTGGTGGCTTCCATTCCCATTTTTGGTCCCAGTGAAGTTGAAGGAGTACCCTTTTCAGGGTCTATGCTTAAAAGGGCAAAACCTGTAGCCATAGTGCTTCCGGCTTTTCCGGCCTCTTCATTATACATCTTAGAAACCGCCATCCAGGTGGCCCGCAATACATAATCTATGGTCTTATCTTTCATCTTCTGTTTGAGTGAGTCTCAAATTTAGGAAAAAATATTATGCGTGCATAATAAATTCAGAAGAAATTTAAATAATCACATCAAAGCATCTAAAAATAACCGAAAAGCATAAAAAAACTCCCCGTTTCCGGAGAGTTTAACAATAACTTAATAATCTGATTAGATATTAATTATGTTGATAGATCTTATTATAAAGGTCTATGTAGTTGTCTTTAATATTGCGTCGCTTCAGTTTCATAGTAGGAGTAAGGTGTCCGCCTTCTATGCTCCACACGTCTGGAGTAAGTTCAAAGGCCTTTATCTGTTCCCATCGCCCGAATTTCTGGTTGTAGAAATCTATTTCTTCCTGAATACGTGCAATTACCTGTTTATTAGAAACAATATCTTCTGGTTTCTCACTGCCCAGGTCAATCTTCTTGCGATGAGCCCATTCCTGAATAAATTCGAAATTAGGCTGAATCAAGGCAGCAGGCATTTTTTCTCCATCTCCAATTACCATAATCTGCTCAATGAACCTGCTTTGTTTCATCGTATTTTCAATAAGCTGTGGGGCAACATACTTACCACCCGAGGTCTTGAACATTTCTTTCTTACGGTCGGTGATTTTAAGGAAGCCGTCCTTATCTATCTCGCCAATATCCCCGGTATGGAAAAATCCGTCTCCGTTTATAGCTTCTTTGGTCTTATCCGGTTCCTTATAATACCCTTTCATAAGATTGGGTCCTTTGGTAAGGATCTCGCCGTCTTCAGCGATCTTAACCTGTACATTATCTATAACGCGCCCAACGGTTCCTATCTTAAAGCCACGGTCACGCTGATCGTTCACCGCGATCACAGGAGAAGTTTCGGTAAGACCGTAACCTTCCATTACCGGGATGTTTGCTGCAGCAAATACTCTGGCCAGTCTTGGTTGCAGGGCAGCACTTCCTGAAACTATCAATTCTATATTGCCGCCAAGACCTTCTTTCCATTTTGAGAAAATGAGCTTTCGGGCAAGTTTAAGTCTTGTTTCGTACCACCAGCCGTTGGCCCCGTATGGTTCATAATCAAGCCCAAGTTCCACGGCCCAGTAGAATAATTTCTGTTTGATCCCGCCAAGTGTGGATCCTTTTGCTATGATCTTATCGTATACCTTTTCAAGCAGTCTTGGAACTGCCGTAATTACGTGTGGTTTGACCTCCTTCAGGTTGTCACTGATCTTATCTATGGATTCCGCAAAATGAATGGAAACCGAATAATACTGATATAGATAAAGGATCATTCGTTCAAAAATATGACACACCGGAAGAAAACTCAGGGATACGTAGGTACCTCTTTCAAAAGGGACGCGGGGAGCACTACCCAGTACATTGCTTACAATGTTTTCATGAGTTAGCATAACTCCTTTAGGTTTTCCTGTGGTTCCTGAAGTGTAGATAAGTGTCGCAAGGTCCTGTGGTGAAACTGCTTTTTTCAGCTTTTCCACTTCATCCTGATTGCTTTTATCTTCTCCCAGCTTAAGGATCTCAGACCAGTGCTTACAGCCTTCAATTTGGTCGAAACTGTAAACCTCCTTAAGCTTTGTATTCTGTTTAATTTCATTAAGCTTTCCGAGTACTTCCTCGTCTGATACGAAACAATAGGTGGCTTCACTATGATTTAAAACATATTCATAATCCTCTACCGAAATAGTAGGATAGATAGGAACATTTCTTGCACCTAACTGCAGGATTCCTATATCCATAACGTTCCACTCTGTACGGTTGCTGGAAGAGATCACGGCGATCTTTTCATCGGTTTGTACACCAAGTCTTAAAAGTCCGCGACTAATGGCATTGGCCTTGTCAATATATTGCTGGGTAGATAAAGCTTCCCATTTCCCTTTATATTTTGTTACCAGAGCTTTTTCGAGAGGAAATCTTTCAAGTTGATAGTATGGAAAATCAAAAAGACGTGTTGGTTCGTTCATGTAAGTAGATGAATTATGATATGCTTCGCAAAATAGCAAAATTGCGGGCTATATCAAATTGATGTTAAAAAAAAGAAGGGATATTTTCATATCCCTTAAAAATTTCCTGAAAAAATAAGATTTAAACAAAATCCGGATTTATTGGTTTCGGGTTTTCTCCAGCCACTTTCTTGCATTTACAAAGGCTTCAAGCCAGGGAGTTACTTCATCTTTTCTTCCTTTAGGATAATAAGCCCAGTTCCACTGGAAGGTAGATCGCTCCAGGTGAGGCATAGTTACCAGGTGACGGCCGCTGGCATCGGTCATCATTGCGGTATTATAATGCGAGCCATTAGGGTTGGCAGGGTAACCTTCGTAACCATATTTCCCAACTATATTATAGCGCTCTTCTTCATAAGGAAAGCTGAATTTACCTTCCCCGTGTGCTGCCCAGATTCCAAGTTTGCTTCCAGCAAGGCTGGATAACATTACAGAATTATTAGGCTGGATCTCAATTGATGTGAAATTACATTCAAATTTATGCGATTCATTGTGGAGCATTTTCGGTTTTTGCTCGTGCTCAGGATTTATTAATCCGAGCTCTATAAATAACTGGCACCCGTTACAAACCCCCAGGGATAAGGTATCTTCTCTTTTAAAGAAATTATCGAGCGCGGTTTTAGCTTTCTCATTATAAAGGAAAGCTCCGGCCCATCCTTTGGCGCTACCCAGAACATCAGAATTTGAGAACCCTCCAACGGTGCCAATAAAACTGATATCCTCAAGAGTTTCGCGCCCGCTTATCAGGTCGGTCATATGCACATCCTTTACGTCGAAACCGGCCAGGTACATCGCCCTCGCCATTTCACGTTCAGAATTCGATCCTTTTTCACGAAGGATCGCGGCTTTTATTCTTGGTTTATTTTCGTCCAATTTTGGCAGTTTCCCGGTAAAGTTTTCAGGGAACCTGAACTCCAGCGATTGTTCCTTATAGTTATGGAAACGCTCGGTAGCCTTGTCAATTCCGCTTTGTCTTTCGTCAAGCAGGAACGAGGTCTTATACCAAGTGTCTCTTAATTCAGCAATATTAAAACTGAACTTGTCGTCATTATTCTTAATGTTCAGGCTGTCACCTTCAATGGCTTTACCAATTTTGAAGAATTCGATCCCTTTTTCAGAAAGCAGTTCTTCAACTGAAGCATTTTTAGCCTGGAAGATGATTCCACAGTTCTCGTTGAAAAGAAGTTTTACAGCATCCTTTTCTTTTAGTGCGGAAAGATCAAGATCGGCTCCAAGATCGGTATCTGCAAAACACATTTCCAGCAGGGAAGTTATAAGTCCACCTGAAGCCACATCGTGTCCGGCAAGGATCAGGTCTTTTTTGATAAGCTCCTGAATCGCGTTAAAGGATTCTGCGAATTTCTCATCGTCTTTGATAGTAGGAACTTCACTTCCCACCTTGTTCAGGATCTGGGCAAAAGAAGATCCGCCGAGTTTAAATTCGTCCTGTGATAGGTTGATATAGTAAATATCTCCACCGTCTTTTTGTAACACTGGCTCCACAACCTTCGTGATATCGTCACAATGTCCGGCGGCCGAGATGATCACCGTTCCCGGGGAGATCACTTCGCCATCCTTGTAGCGCTGCTTCATAGAAAGCGAATCCTTACCGGTAGGAACATTGATCCCTAGTGCGATGGCAAAATTTGAAACTCCTTCCACGGCCTGGTATAAACGGGCATCTTCGCCTTCGTTATTACAAGGCCACATCCAATTAGCCGAAAGTGAAACGGATTTCAGTCCTTTTTCAAGGGGAGCCCATACAATATTAGAGAGAGATTCTGCAATGGAATTCTTAGATCCTGCAACAGGATCTACAAGTGCCGAAACAGGGGAGTGGCCAATAGAAGTGGCAACTCCTTCTTTTCCTTTATAATCAAGAGCCATCACCCCGCAGTTGTTAAGCGGTAGCTGTAGCGGACCTGCGGTTTGCTGCTTGGCCACGCGGCCGGAAACACAACGGTCTACCTTGTTCGTGAGCCAGTCTTTACAAGCAACGGCTTCCAGCTGAAGCAACTGATTTAAGTAATCGTGTATTTTTTCTGATGAATATTGAAGATCGGCATATTCTCTTTTTACCGTATTGTCCTTCATCACCGTTTTCGGCGAACTTCCGAACATATCGGTAAGGTCAAGGTCCATTGGCTTTTGCCCCGATTTCTTGCCTTCAAAGGTGAATTTATGATCTCCGGTAACGTCTCCAACCTCATACATCGGGGATCTCTCCCTGTCGGCAACTCTTTTCAGGATCTCCAGTTTACTGTCGCCAATTACAAGCCCCATACGTTCTTGGGATTCGTTCCCTATCACTTCTTTTGCTGAAAGGGTAGGGTCTCCAACAGGAAGTGCATCAAGGTCGATCTTTCCGCCGGTTTCCTCTACAAGTTCGCTTAAGCAGTTAAGGTGTCCTCCGGCGCCGTGATCGTGAATGGATACGATTGGGTTTTCTTCGCTTTCCACCATTCCGCGAACGGCATTGGCTGCACGTTTCTGCATTTCGGGGTTGGAACGCTGGATGGCATTGAGTTCGATCCCGCTGCTGAATTCTCCGGTATCTGCCGAAGAAACCGCGGCACCGCCCATCCCGATGCGGTAGTTGTCACCACCAAGGACTACTATTTTATCTCCTTTCTTAGGAATGTCTTTTTTAGCCTGATCGGCCTTTCCGTAGCCAACACCTCCGGCAAGCATAATCACCTTGTCGTAGCCTAAAGAACGTTCGTGTTCAGAATGTTCAAAGGTCAGGACGGAGCCAGAAATAAGTGGCTGCCCGAACTTGTTCCCGAAATCTGATGCTCCGTTAGAAGCTTTAATCAGGATATCCATAGGGGTCTGGTAAAGCCAGTCTCTTTCTTGCATTCCGCTCTCCCAGTCACGGCCTTCTTTTTCAAGTCTTGAGTAAGAGGTCATATAAACTGCTGTCCCGGCAAGAGGTAAAGAACCTTTTCCGCCGGCAAGACGGTCTCTTATCTCCCCGCCGCTCCCTGTTGCAGCCCCGTTAAAGGGCTCAACGGTGGTAGGGAAATTGTGGGTTTCGGCTTTTAGGGAAATGACCGAATCAAAATCTACGGTCCTGTAAAAATCAGGGATATCGGCAGCTTTTGGAGCAAATTGCTCTACTCGTGGTCCTTTTACAAAGGCCACATTATCTTTATAAGCCGAAACGATATCGTTAGGATTTTCTTCGGAAGTCTTCCTGATCATCTTGAACAGGGAAGCCGGTTTTTCCTCACCGTCAATAACAAAAGTTCCGTTGAAGATCTTATGGCGACAGTGCTCAGAATTTACCTGCGAGAATCCGAAGACCTCTGAATCGGTCAGTTTTCGGCCTAATTTTTTGGCAAGATTTTCCAGATATTCAACTTCTTCAGGATTTAAGGCCAAACCTTCCTGCTGGTTGTAGGCTTCAATATCTTCAATCTCCTTAATAGCTTCAGGGTTGATGTGAATATCAAAAATATCCTGGTCCAGAGCTTCATACTTTTGAGAAAGCATAGGGTCGAAATCGTGGAAATGTTCATCTACTTTCATAAATTCCTCGATACGAATAATACCGGGAATGCCCATATTCTGGGTGATCTCAACGGCATTTGTACTCCAGGGAGTGATCATAGCGGCACGGGGACCAACAAAAAAATCTGCCAGCGCAGATTTATTTAGTTGTTGAGTATTTCCGAAAAGCCAGTTCAGTTTGCTGATATTCTGAGCCGAAAGGTCGTGGTGTGTTTCTACAGCATAAACCTTGGCAGATTGGGTTCCGAAGAAAAGGATCATTACGGGTTGTTTTGTGTTGTTGTGTACAGCCGCAAATTTAGAATATTTTTAAGATTATTCAGAGAATAGAAACATAAAATAAGGGATGGCTTTAAACAAAAAAGCGGCAGGAACTTCCTGTCGCTTTTCTTGATTTTTTATAGTCCTTTATATTAATTGCTTTTTTCCAGCAATGCCATATAGAATCCGTCATAACCGGTTTCAGAAGAAAGTATCTTTTCATCTTTTACCTTTTTGAAATCTTTCCCGGCTTCCGAATTCAGGAATTTTTCCACCTGGTCCTGATTTTCTGAAGGTAAGACCGAGCAGGTGGCGTAAACCATTTTTCCTCCCGGTTTCAGTATTTTAGAGTATTGTTCTAAAATTTCAGATTGGGTTTGCTTCAGAGTTTCGATAAACTCAGGCTGCAGTTTCCACTTTGCATCAGGATTCCGGCTAAGCACTCCAAGTCCGCTACAAGGGGCATCGATAAGAACACGATCGGCACTGCCTTTAAGCTTTTTAATGACCTTATTGTTATCTATGGCACGCGGATCAATATTATGAGCGCCGGCACGACGTGCACGGCGTTTTAATTCTTTCAGTTTATTTCCGTAGATATCCAGTGCAACGATCTGGCCTTTGTTTTCCATAAGGGCGGCCAGGTGAAGCGTTTTGCCACCGGCACCGGCGCAGGTGTCTACAACCCGCATTCCTGGTTGTACGTCGAGAAAATGGGCAACCAGTTGTGAAGAAGCATCCTGTACCTCAAAGAACCCATCTTTAAAGGCTTGGGTTTTGAAGACATTGGCACGTTCTTCCAGGACTAATGCCTCAGGATGGTTCTTTATGGGACGGGTAAATATTTCTTCGTCCGCAAGTTGCTTCTGCAGTGCCTCTTTAGTGGTTTTTAAGGTATTTGTCCTTATGATCACCGGGGCCTGTTCGTTAAGGGCGTGGATCTCCTTTTCCCATTTCTTTTCCCCAAGTTCTTTTACTCCGGTCTCATCCAGCCAATCCGGAATAGACTCACGGTATTTTCTGATCTTGCTCAGGCTGTCAAACTTCCCTTTGATTCTACGGGTTGGAGTTTCCTCCAGTTGTTTCCAATCGGGTAATTTTATACCTCTTAAAGTGGCCCATACTGCAAAAAGACGAAACAGGTTCTGGCGTGAAAATGGTTCTTTTACTTCGGCAATTTCGGCGTATAACCTTTTCCACCTTACAATATCGTAAGTGGTTTCAGCAATAAAACTGCGGTCACGGGAACCCCAGCGTTTATCCCTTTTCAGGGTTTTTTCGATTACCTTATCGGCATATTTTCCTTCGTTGAAAATTTCGGAAAGAGCATCTATAGTAGCAAAAACCAAATTTCGATGTAAACGCATAAATAAATTTTAAGACTGCAAAGGTAAGCTTTTTTACTGCGGAAAAAATTTATCTTTGGGTACAAATTCTATCTATGAAACGTATATTTTATCTCGCAATACTACTGGTTTTCGCCTGTAAATCAGATAATAAAGAAGGGAAGGCTCAGGTTCAAAAGCCTGGATATTTTAGTTCGGTGGAAGTAGAACCGATCCTGGAAGCCGATACCCTGAGCATCAGAGCGATCGAAGTGATTGGGAACAACCTGGCCTTTGCAGGAAATAAAGGGGTTTACGGACTTTATAACCGCCAGGCAAATACCTGGAAAACCAATGTTCAGAAATATGATACCCTTGTACCTGAATTTAGGGCTGTGGCAAGTACTCCCAATGACTTCTTTATGCTAAGCGTGGCAAGCCCGGCACTTCTATACAAAACAGGGGAGAATGGAAAGATGGAGCTTGTTTATGAGGAAGATGATGAGAAGGCATTTTATGACTCTATGGCTTTCTGGAACGATTCCGAAGGGATAGCGATGGGCGATCCTACCCAAAACTGTTTATCTGTGATCATTACCCGTGATGCGGGAAAAACCTGGAAAAAACTTAGCTGTGATGTACTGCCTGAAGCCGAAGAAGGGGAAGCAGCATTCGCAGCAAGTAACTCGAACATAGCTGTAAAAGGGGATAATACCTGGATCCTTTCCGGAGGAAAAAGGTCAAGAGTTTTCTATTCTCCCGACAAAGGAAAGACCTGGGAGGTATTCGAAACTCCGCTGGTTCAGGGAGAAGCTACCACCGGCGGTTACAGTATTGCTTTTTATGATGAAAATAATGGCTTTATAATTGGCGGAGATTATACAAAGCCAAAGGAAAATAGGGCAAATAAAGCTGTGACCAAAGACGGGGGGAAGACCTGGCAGCTTGTTGGTAAGGACAAAGACCCGGGCTATAAAAGCTCGGTTAGGTATGTTCCGGGCTCTAATGCAGCAGAACTTGTTGCTTCAGGTTTCAGTGGAATATCGTATTCCAAGGATTCCGGAAGTACCTGGAATAAACTTTCTGAAGAAGGTTTTTATACATTAAGATTCATAGATGATTCCACAGCCTATGCAGCAGGGAAGGGGAGAATAGCCTTGTTGCATTTTAAATAAAAAATCCGGTTATCTTCAACCGGATTTTTTCATTCTAACTAACCAAAAAAACTAAACATAAAACTCGCAATGAGTTTTATTCCTTTTACTTTTCATCTGCCTTTCGGGCTCGGTATTCTTTGATAAGCTTTTTGTGGAACTCATCTTCCAGCTTGTGGAGTTTAATGATATCCTGAGCCGAAATAATTTCCTTTAGTTCAGAGAAAAGCTGCTTTTTAATACTGTACTCTTCTTTTTCAATTTTGAGATACTCCTGAAGCATATTTTCAGCTTCGCTTTCAGAAATACACTCTATATTTTTTAGCTCTATGTGCTCTCTTTGGTGTAATTCCCTGCGTTTGGTTTCATATTCGTTGTAAATAGGCCAGAACTCTTGTGCTACTTTATTACTTAGATTAAGTTCCTGGGTAATAAATGCGGTCTTCAGGGCTTTGATCCTTTCCCGGTCTTCCTCACGAGACTGGGCCTGCGCCTGTAGCAGGGGTGTGAACATAAGCAGGCAGATAAGAATCTTTTTCATAGCAATTTTATTCTAAAATATAAACAGGGTCTTCAACATTTTCATCTATATAATCCAGTGCAGCATCAGAATCGAGCTCATTGAAATTGGTAGGGTCTATTGTATAGCCTTCCCCAAAAACCGCAGAAGAAACTTCTGAAGTGCTTAATTCAATATAACCATCGTCATAGGCCTCATCAATATAATTCTCAAGGGCAGAAACCTCTACATTGTTCCAGGAGTTTTCAGGCTCCTCCTCCAGGTTTACCGTACCAAAGACAGCGATTAAAATCGCAGCTATTCCCGCTACATAGTAGAGGATTTCTTTGGTGGAAATAGAAATAACCTTTGGATCGTTTTCCCTTTGCTCAGCTGAAAAAACGAAGTCTAAGTTTTCAAAATAATCCTCAGGAACCCTATAACCGGGAGACTTTAATTTTTCAGCCTCATTAAGCCCGGCACTATCAGCAATATTAACCATTTCGAGAAAATCTTCTTCAAACTCCTCAAAATAATTATCAGGGGTTTTAAATCCCGGATTTTTATGATATGCTGAATGATTCTTTTTCATTTGGTTCTTTGACTGAACAATTATTAAAAGGTTTAATTCTTTTTTAGATATTCCTGAATTTTCTTTACCGCAATATGGTAGGACGCCTTCAGGGCTCCTTCACTGGTCTCCAGGATCTCAGACATTTCGCGATATTTCAGATCCTCAAAATACTTCATATTAAACACCTGCTGTTGTTTGAAGGGAAGCCTGGCGATAGCTTTCTGTAATTTTAGCTGAATCTCGTCACCTTCAAAAAATACATCGCTTTGCAGATTGTCTATAAGCTGATTCTGCAACTCTTCGGAGGTGATCTGGTTGCGTTTGGCCTTTTTGTTTAAAAAAGTAATCGCTTCATTCGTAGCAATTCGGTACATCCAGGAGTACAGTTTACTATCACCTTTGAATTGATCAATATTTTTAAAGATCTTGAAAAAAGTATTCTGAAGCACATCGTGTGAATCTTCGTGATCTTTCACCATATTCCTGATGTGCCAGTAAAGCCTCTCCTTGTACAGGGACATAAGTTCCCTGAACGCATCCTGGGTGGAGGCCGGCTCTTTTAAGCGTTGTATGAGTAGATTTTCGGATTCCCGCAACGGCTTCTTAATATGATTTGAATACAGCTCTTAGGTTTGTAAGAGGCTAAAGGTATAGAAAAGTTTAAAGCTGAAGAATATTTTACAGGTTTAAGTGTTGTAAGAAATCCTTGTAGGAATGAGGGCTAAGCTCCGATGAACGACCTTTTTTTTAGTCAAAAGGTATTTTTTGTTTGGAGAAGTTTAATTTTGTAGTATCTTTATCAAAGATAATTTGATTTAATCTTTTTTTGCCCCAAACTAAAAATGATTTAAATCGTTTATTTCCATTAGCCCCAAGATGGAAATAATTTTCGCTAAAACGGATGATTAACATCATCCGTTTTTTTGTTTTCAGATGTTTTTAAATTTAGTCGAAAGACTGCATTTCTACGAGTTTCTGGTAGGTACCGCCTTTGGAAAGCAGTTCTTCGTGGCGGCCTTGTTCTACGATTTCCCCTCTTTGCATCACCACAATATTATCGGCGCTCTGAATGGTAGATAGTCTGTGAGCGATCACAACAGAAGTTCTGTTCTTCATCATGTTCTCCAAGGCTTTTTGTACCAGCTTTTCGCTTTCGGTATCCAGGGCTGAAGTCGCTTCGTCCAGGATCATAATTGGAGGATTCTTAAGCACGGCTCTGGCTATAGAAAGACGTTGTTTCTGGCCTCCGCTAAGTTTATTCCCGCTATCTCCAATATTGGTGTCCAGACCAAGAGGTAGTTCTTTAACAAACTCCCAGGCGTTGGCGATCTTCAGGGCTTCAATTATTTCTTCGTCTGTAGCCTTGTCCTTTCCGAGGCTCACATTATTTCTAATAGTGTCGTTAAAAAGTATAGAATCCTGGGTTACCAATCCCATCAGGTTACGAAGAGAATACTTCGAGATCTGGCGAATATCGGTACCGTCAATTTTAATGTTGCCTTCATTTACATCGTAAAAACGGGTGATCAGGTTGGCAATTGTGGATTTTCCGCTTCCGGACTGTCCCACAAGTGCAACTGTTTTTCCTTTTGGGACTTTTATGCTGAAATTCTTAAGTACCTTTTCTTTTTCATATTTAAAACTGATATTCTCTACTTCAATGGCTTCTTCAAACTTCTTCTTATCTATCGCGTTTGGAGCATCAATTAGATTTGAAGGGGTCTCCAGGACGTGCAGGATCCTTTCGGCTGCTGCATTTCCTTTCTTAACACTGTAAGATGCTTTTGAGATTTGTTTGGCCGGTGTAAGAATGTTATAGGCCAGCCCAAGAAAAGCAATGAAGGTGGCTGCATCCAGGCTGCCTTCCACAAGCACCATATTCCCGCCAAACCAAAGAATGATCACAATTACAAAGATTCCAAGGAATTCGCTGGTAGGAGAGGCTAGGTTTTGTCTGTTTATGAGCTGATTCAGAATATGATTTAAACGGCTGGTAGATTTCTCAAACCTCTTCTGAAACTTGTTTTCGGCATTAAATCCTTTCACGATCTTAAGACTGGAAAGGGTTTCTTCAACCAGGGACAGAAAATATCCATTCTCCTCCTGTGCTTGGTTCGATTGTTTTTTCAGTTTTTTTCCGATAAGGGAGATCACAAAACCGGATACGGGCAAAAATACGAACACGAAAATGGTCAGTTTTGCACTCATCATCAGCATCGCGATAATGGTGAAAATGATGGTAAGTGGCTCTCTTACTATAAGTTCCAGGATCGATAGGAACGAAGTCTGGACTTCATTCACATCGGCAGTGATCCTCGAAATTGTATCTCCTTTCCTTTTTTCAGAGAAATAAGACACCGGCAGCTCCAGTATCTTTCGGTACATCGCATCACGTACATCCTTGAGCACCCCGTTCCTTAAAAAAGTAATGAAAAACGCTGCGAGGTATCCGAACAGGTTTTTCAGAAAGAAAAGAACCACCACGATCCCGCAAATAAAGATAAGAGCTGAAACTTCGTCTTCAGCCACCCGTTGACTCACATAGAAGTTGAAATAATCTACGGCATAGTCTTTAAGCCCGGCCAAACCTTCCCAAACGGGTTTTGTGTTCACCCTCTTGCTTTTGTCGAATAATACGTTAATTACCGGAATCAGTGCTATAAAAGACAGCGTGCTGAAAGCAGCGTAGAAAATATTACAAATAATGTTTAAGATCGCGTATTTCTTGTAGGGAATTGCGAACTGGAGTATTTTTCTGAAATAGGTCATAAATAACGAGCGATTAGCCCAATTCAAGTTCTGCCGTTATACGGGCAATTTTTTCTGTAAGCTTTTGATTCTCTTTTTCAAAGTTTTCCACTTTATCCAAAGAAGAATTTACGCTAATGTAAAATTTTATTTTAGGCTCTGTACCGCTTGGTCTTGCAGCGATCTTTGTGCCATTTTCGGTATAATAGATCAGCACATTAGACTTCGGGATATTTATAGCTTCTTCGGTATGATCCTGAAGGTTTTTGGAAACAGAACTCTGGTAATCTTCAACCAGAACAACCTTTTCGCCGTCTATCTCTTTCCAGGGCTTTTCCCTGAGGTCAATAAGCATTTGCTTTATCTCAGCCTCTCCCTCAATTCCTTTCTTAACCAAGGAAATCAGCTCTTCTTTGTAGAGTCCGTAATCTTTATAGAGCTTCAGCAATTGCTCATAAAAGGAACTTCCCTCGTCTTTCATTTGAGCTGCAATCTCGCAGGCAAGCAGGGTAGAGGTTACAGCATCTTTGTCGCGCACAAAATCTCCAACCATAAAGCCAAAGCTTTCTTCTCCGCCGCCAATAAAGTCAAGTTCAGGCTTATCTTTTATTAGTTTTGCGATCCATTTAAATCCGGTAAGCACTTCAAAATACTCTACTCCATAGGCTTCTACAATGTTCTTCATCATAGGAGTCGAAACGATTGTAGAGGCTACAAATTCGTTCCCGTCCAGTTTGTTCTGTTTCTTCCATTGCTCCAGGAGGAACCACGTCATCATCAACATGGTCTGGTTGCCGTTAAGGAGAATCATCCTCCCGTTAAGGTCCCTGACGGCAACGCCCAGGCGGTCACAATCAGGGTCGGTGCCTATCACAATATCGGCATCTTTTTTTTCAGCCAGTTTTAGGGCCATTTCAAGAGCTTCTGGCTCTTCAGGGTTTGGAGATTTTACCGTTGGGAAATTCCCGTCCGGGTCTCTTTGCTCTTCTACGATATGAATCTGTTCAAACCCGGCTTTTTCAAGAACCTCAGGAACCATCGTGATAGAGGTGCCGTGCAGAGAGGTGAAAATGACCTTCAGATTTTTTCTGGCTTCATCTTTGGTATCAAAGCTTCCGTTCCTAACAGAGGCTTCGGCAAAAACCTTATCGATATCGGTATCTACTTTAGTGATAAGTTCCTCGTTCGAGCTGAAGTTAATTTTCTCGTAATCAAGATTGTTAATGATCTCGATAAGATTAGCATCGTGAGGAGGGACCAGTTGTCCGCCGTCTTTCCAGTAAACCTTATAACCATTATATTCCGGCGGATTATGACTTGCCGTAAGCACAATACCGCAGTGGCAATCCAGATGTTTTACTGCGAAGGATAATTCCGGTGTAGGTCTTAATTCTGAAAACAAGTAGACCTTTATTCCGTTGGCGGAAAATACATCGGCTACGGTTTGTGCAAGTTCTTTACTGTTATTTCTGCAGTCATAGGCAATAGCCACTTTTAACTGCTCTCCCGGAAATTCTTTTTTCAGGTAATCTGAAAGCCCCTGAGTGTTGCGCCCCAGGGTATATCGGTTTATTCGATTTGTGCCAACTCCCATCACTCCGCGCATTCCACCGGTTCCAAAGGCTGCATTTTTATAGAAGCTTTCTTCGAGCTCCTTAGGATCGTTGTCTATTAAATGCTGTATCTCTTTCTTGGTATCGGCGTCAAAAATATCGGTAAGCCAGGCTTCGGCCTTAGCCAGAATTTCAGGTTTGTGCTGTGACATAATTAATAGGTTTGCTTCGCAAAAATAAGGATTATAAGCGGAAAGCGCTTAAAAATTATCGGTGGTTTTGTTGATAAGATAGCGTTCCTGATCCCTTTTTGACCGAAGGATGAGTTCCCCCAGGAAACCTGCCAAAAAGAGCTGTGAACCTATGATCATTACTGTTAGGGCAATATAAAACCACGGGTTTAAGGCTACCAGGATATTGGGCTCATTATGGTACATTTTATAAAGTTTTGAAAAGCCTACCCAACCGGCGGTAAAGAACCCGAAGATGAACATAAGAACTCCTAAGGCTCCAAAAAGATGCATAGGTCTGCGCCCGAATTTTGAAAGGAACCAGATGCTTATCAAGTCCAGGAAGCCGTTGATGAATCTTTCCACACCAAATTTCGTCTTTCCATATTTTCTGGCCTGGTGCTGAACCTCCTTTTCTGTGATCCTGGAGAAGCCGGCATTTTTGGCCAAAACGGGGATGTACCGGTGCATTTCCCCGTATACGTCAATGTTTTTTATTACTTCTTTTTTATAGGCTTTCAGGCCGCAATTGAAGTCGTGGAGTTTTACCCCTGAAGTTTTTCTTGCTGCTGCGTTAAAAAGTTTGGAAGGAAGGTTTTTGGTAAGCACATCATCATAACGTTTCTTTTTCCAGCCTGAGACCAGATCGTATTCTTTGTCTTTTATAAGGTGGTAAAGCTCCGGGATCTCTTCCGGATTGTCCTGTAGATCGGCATCCATAGTGATGATCACATCTCCTTTTGCTTTCAGGAAACCTGCGTGCAGTGCCTGTGATTTTCCGTAGTTTCGGTTGAATTTGATCCCTTTTACGGCATTGTCATTTACAGCAAGAGATTCTATGGTTTTCCAGGAATTGTCTGTGCTGCCATCGTCGATGAAAATGATCTCATAAGAAAAGGAATTGGACCGCAAGACTTTCGCGATCCAATTGTATAATTCTACCAGAGACTGCTCTTCATTGAGCAAGGGGATGACTACGGATATTTGCATTCTGTAATTTATTTAGGCTATTGATAAGCCGGGTTCTCCCTTTTCATTATTAATCCTACAATCAGGGAAATTAAAAATCCAAAGAATAGGTTAAGGATAAGGGTTGTTGTTGCAAAAAACAAGGGGCTTAGGGTCATTTTTGAAAGCTCAAGAGCCTGATCTGTTTGTGCCTGGGGCATATTTCTTTCGGTAATGTCTAAGTATGATTTTTCATACATCATATCCAGAAATTCGGGGTAAACAAAACTATAATGGATATAAGCATAAACAGCAGAGATAATACCGCTTATTGCAGCTATGGCAAGGCCTACTTTCAAGGCCTCTTTTAGCTTCATAAAGCCGCCGTTTTTCTTTTTGAAAGTACGCAGTGCCAATATATACAACACTATGGTGACAAGAGAATTAACGGTTCCTATAACCCAGTTTTCCTGATCAATATTCATTAAATAGATAAGGACCAGGACAAGGATTGAATAGATTGCCAGCATTAATCCATAAGGATATGCTACTGATTTAACTGAGGGGGAATTTTCCATTTTAAAAGAGATTGGTTAGTTTTGTCAGTTAGTAAGCAAATATAGCAAAACGTTACACAAGGCTACATTTTTAATATTTTTTAAACTTAGACCTTGTATTTAAATGGAAATTAATTAAATTTGCACCTCGAAAAAATTAAAAGTACAAAGCGATGAAGCAGGGAATCCATCCGGAAAATTATAGATTGGTAGCATTTAAAGATATGTCTAATGACGATATCTTCCTAACAAAGTCTACCGCCAATACTAAAGAAACCATAGAAGTAGACGGTACTGAGTATCCTTTGGTGAAACTGGAAATTTCCAGAACATCACATCCGTACTACACTGGTCAGACTAAACTGGTAGACAGCGCTGGTCGTATTGATAAGTTTAAGAACAAATACGCAAAATTCAAGAAGAAGTAATTCTTCTGAATTAGAAATAAATTTACAAGCCGTCTGTTTAAGACGGCTTTTTTTGTTTGCCTGAAGTCTGAAGAGCAGTAAATTTAACTTCAATTTAGAGTTTCGCGCTTTTAAGTTATTTTTTTACTCTTAACTTTAGGCACTAAATTTAGTGCGGATGAATTATATATTATTTGATGGTTCGGCCAGGAACCATCTCTTGCCTTTTACTTTCACCAGGCCTGTGGCCGATCTTCGTGTCGGTATTTTAACGATACGTGAAAAATGGGAGAAGCTTTTGGAAAGCACCACATCTACGGTCACTGAAGATTATCTTTCAGGAAAATGGCCGTTGGTGGAATTGGAAGAAAATGTGATGATCAATGCTTCGTTCTTGCCATCTCCCGAATTTCTTGAGCAAATAAAAGCTCTGAAACCTGAGGAAGCCATATTCTTTGAAGAAGAAGTTGTAGCTTTCTTTGTTAGGGAAGATGAAGAAGTAGATTTTGATAATTTTCGTCATATAGAGCTGGAAGGTAAGGTGATCCAGATCGAAAACACCTGGGATATTTTCTCCAGAAATGGGGAGGCTATTGAAGCCGATTTCAAATTACTTACAGAAGGTCGGGAATCTCAGCTCATTCCGGAATCCAATTATATTGTAAACCCTGAAAATATATTTATTGAAGAAGGCGCTGAAGTGGAATTTTGTTCCCTGAATGCTTCTGCCGGGCCAATCTATATCGGCAAAAATGCCAAGGTTCTTGAGGGGTGTTTAATACGAGGGGCTTTTGCGGTATGTGAAGGTGCTTTGGTGAAAATGGGAGCCAAGATATACGGTCCTACCACCCTTGGGCCTTATTGTCGTGGGGGAGGAGAGATCAATAATTCGGTGCTGTTTGCGAATTCCAATAAAGGTCACGATGGCTATCTCGGGAACTCGGTGCTTGGGGAATGGTGTAACCTGGGAGCGGATTCCAATAACTCCAATCTTAAGAATAATTATGCCGAGGTGCGAATCTGGAATTATGAGACCGAAGGCTTTGCTAAAACCGGCCTGCAGTTTTGCGGGTTAATGATGGGAGATCATAGTAAATGCGGAATAAACACGATGTTCAATACCGGTACCGTAGTAGGAGTGAGTGCGAATATTTTCGGAGCCGGATTTCCACGGAATTTTGTGCCCAGTTTCAGCTGGGGAGGTAGCTCGGGAATGAGCACCTATAAAACCCAAAAAGCCTTTGAAGTGGCTGAAGTAGTGATGAAACGAAGAGGAGAGGAGTTTACTGATGAAGATAAATTCATCCTTGAGCAGGTTTTCGAGGACACTAAAAAGTGGAGAAGAGACTAGCTAAAACATAAACTTGTAAAATAAAACACCTAATACTATAAGAAAGGCAGTGGTGATCGTTATGATCTTAAGCTGCCTTTTTTGATGTTCGCGATTAAGCTTTGTTTTTAAAATTAGCAGCTCTGCTTCTGAAATCCTTTTCTCAGATTTTATGCCTTCACTGATGGACCCGGTAGAATTTCGGAATTTTGAAAATTTCGATTTTTTCTCACGCCGGTTGTTTTTGAGGCTTACAATGGCACCTCTGGTACTTCCGAAACTCATTGCAGTAGATTTAGGTCTTATAAAACTACTGAATTTTACAGACTTCTCATTTTCAAAGGTCCAGGCTGTATAATTTCATTTATATCATTTCAGGAAAACGATTTAAGTTGGTATATTTGCAGCCCCAAAATAAGGCCGGAGAGATTCGGTAAAATCAATGAAACTGGCAGGTTTATGAATAATAAAAAAGTCGCTTTTTATACTTTAGGTTGTAAGCTTAACTTCTCGGAAACTTCAACTATCGCCCGTTCCTTTAAGAGCGAGGGCTTTGATAGGGTAGATTTTACCGAGGAAGCAGACATTTATGTGATTAATACCTGCTCGGTTACCGAGAATGCCGATAAGCGCTTTAAAACAATCGTAAAGCAGGCTCAAAAGGTTAATGAAGATGCTTTTGTGATCGCTATTGGTTGTTATGCTCAGCTGAAGCCGGAAGAGCTTGCTGCAGTAGACGGGGTGGACCTTGTTCTGGGAGCGACAGAGAAGTTCAAGATCACCGATTATCTTAATGATCTTACCAAGAACGATTTTGGTGAAATTCATTCCTGTGAAATAGAAGACGCCGACTTTTATGTGGGTTCTTATTCCTTTGGAGACCGTACCCGCGCTTTCCTGAAGGTGCAGGATGGTTGTGACTATAAATGTACTTATTGTACCATACCTCTGGCTCGCGGGATTTCCAGGAGCGATAAGCTGGAGAATGTCCTGAACAATGCCGCTGAAATTTCAGCTAAAGGCATAAAAGAGATTGTTCTTACCGGGGTTAATATAGGGGATTATGGCAAAGGAGAGTTCGGGAACAAGAAACATGAGCATACCTTTCTTGATCTTGTAAAAGCCCTGGACGAAGTTAACGGGATCGAACGCTTAAGAATATCTTCTATAGAACCGAATCTACTGAAGAATGAGACAATAGATTTTGTGGCTGCCAGCAGAACTTTTGTGCCGCACTTTCATATTCCGCTGCAAAGCGGAAGCAATGAGATCCTTAAGCTGATGCGACGCCGTTATCTGCGCGAGCTCTATGTTGACAGGGTTGAGCAAATTAAAAGGGTGATGCCCGATGCCTGTATTGGGGTAGATGTAATTGTTGGTTTCCCGGGTGAGACCGATGAGCATTTCCTTGAAACCTATAATTTCCTGAACGAACTTGATATTTCTTATTTACACGTATTCACTTTTTCAGAAAGGGATAATACTCCGGCAGCACAAATGGATGGGGTTGTGCCTCTGAAAGTGCGTAAGAAAAGAAGTAAAATGCTTCGAGGGCTTTCTGCCAAGAAAAGGCGAGCTTTTTACGAAAGCCAGTTGGGTAATACCTGTACGGTTCTTTTCGAAGGAGAAAATAAGTCTGGCTATATTCACGGGTTTACCGAGAATTACGTGAAGGTTAAAGCTCCCTGGGATCCTTCTTTGGTGAATACCCTTCAGGATATTAAACTTGAGAAAATAGATGAAGACGGCCTTGTGAGGTTTGAGTTTGTTAATAAGCCGCTAGCTGTTTAAATATTTATTCCTACCGGAAGCAGGTCTTTGTACCTGTTTTTGTGTTTCCTCATATACTTAACAATATCAGGGCTTGTAGGCATTACCCGGGTATTTCTCTCTTTAATTTCCTCGAGCACGGCTTTTATAAAAGCTTCAGTATCTTTCTTGTTATCTGCCGAACCCGGCATAAGGAGCTTGGTGAGGAAAATCTTTCTTTCCTGTTGTGAATATTCTATGGTAGCCAACTCACCGTTTATGGTAGTTTCGAACTGCCTTAGAAATTCATTATCCGTAATCTTTACTGCTGCATCACTCATCATATTTAAGTTTTTAGTTCATTGGCACTTCGATGACCAGGATTTTTGAAGGCTGAATGAGGTCGAAATTTATTGTTTCGGTGTTCCAGATACCTATGGCATCGCGTTTCTTTAGAATATCTTCACCTATTTTTGCTTCACCTTCAATCATAAATACATACACCCCGTGTCCCGGTTTTCTGATTGTATAGGCCGCGTTTTTTCCTTCTTCGAACTCTCCTAAATGCAAATAGGCTTGCTGATGGATCCAGAGAGCTTCCTTGGGATCATCGCTTTCTGGGGCAACAATATTCGTGAAACTGTTAGGTTTTAATTTATCTTCAAAGTTTTTCTGATCATATCTGGGTTCCACATTTTGCCTGTCCGGAAAGATCCATAATTGCAAAAGGTTGAGTTCCTGGTCGCTGTTGGCGTTCATTTCACTGTGTTGAACCCCTTTCCCCGCGCTCATTACCTGTACGTCTCCGGCCTTGATGGTACCCGAGTTATTCATAGAATCCTTGTGTTTTATGGCGCCTTTAAGGGGAATGGTGATGATCTCCATATCCTTATGGGGGTGAGTTCCGAATCCTGTTCCTCCGGCTACAAAATCGTCGTTGAGCACTCGTAGCAGGCCAAACTGAAGCCGGTCCGGATTAAAATAATTTGCAAAACTGAAAGAATAATTGGCGTTTAACCATCCGAAGTTAGCAGTACCTCGGGATTTTGCAGGGTGAAGGATTTTATCCATTATTTTTAATCTTTCTTATTGTGAAAGCCAATAAAATAGCAGTAATTTTGATTAGTAAATTTACGGCTTTAGACACGGGGTTTATGTTATATACTTGTTAAAATGACTGGTGATCAATCTCCTATACACGTTTATTTTATGCCGGGAATGGCTGCTAATCCGGCAATTTTTGAGCATATAAAACTGCCGGAAGATAAATTTAGGGTGCATTATTTAAAATGGATAATTCCGGATCCTGACGAGAGCCTTACCGATTATGCTCTAAGAATGAACAAGCATATTAAACATGAGAATCCGGTGTTGATAGGCGTTTCCTTTGGCGGGGTTGTTGTTCAGGAAATGAGTAAATATCTTAAATTAAAAAGGCTTATTATTATTTCCAGCGTAAAGTGTCGGGATGAACTTCCAAGGAGAATGCGATTTGCGGCAATTACGGGGTTTTTCAGGATGATCCCAACAGGACTTGCCGGTTACGTAGATTACTTTGAAAAGATAGCTTTTGGAGATTTTGCCAAGAAAAGGGCGAAACTATATAAGAAATACCTTTCGGTAAAGAATAAGGTTTATCTCGATTGGGCTATAAAAAATATGGTCTTATGGGATTGTGATAAACCGCCGGAAAATATAATTCATATTCACGGCGATAAAGACGAGATTTTCCCGTTTAGGTATATAGGGGATTGCATTCGTGTAAAAGGAGGTACCCACGTTATGGTGATAAACCGTTTCAGGTGGTTTAATGAACATCTCCCTGAAATTATTCTGGAAGGAAAGATTAAAAAAAGGAAAAAAACTCAAATTGAATAAACTTAATGCTATGAAGATGATAAAGAATGCTTTGATGATTGTTGGATTTCTTGTGGTGTGCGCAGTAAGTATAAATGCAGTACAGGACGGAGGTTCAGAAAATGCCGAAAACAGGACCTATGATAAGAAGGAGAAAAAGAATGTGGTGAAGGATTATAATATCTATGCCTTACCGGTGCCTGAAGAAATGGACTTTGCAGGAGAGGAAGTACCTTTGGATGAGCCGGATATACACGAACGTATAGACAGGGAGTTACTGGTGAATACTTACTGGCAGTCTAACGCTTTACTTCTAATGAAGCGTGCTAATAAATATTTTCCTGTAATTGAGCCTATTCTGAAAGAGGAAGGGGTGCCTGAAGATTTTAAATACCTTGCGGTGATCGAGAGCGGTCTTACCCAGGCGGTTTCACCGGCAAGAGCTATCGGTTTCTGGCAGATAATGGAAGGAACCGGGAAAGATTATAAACTTGAGATTAATGATAATGTAGATGAGCGTTATCATATAGAGAAATCTACACGGGTTGCTGCTAACTACCTTAAAAAAGCTAAGGAAAAGTTTGGAACCTGGACCCTTGCTGCTGCGGCGTACAATGCAGGAAATGCCGGGATTGCACGACAGCTGGAACGTCAGAAAGTCAATGATTATTACGACCTTCTGCTTGGCGAGGAGACCGGAAGATATATGTTCAGAATACTTGCTCTTAAAGAGATTATGAATCATCCTGAAAAATACGGCTTCAATTTTGACCAGGATGATCTGTATCATCATATCCCTACATACGAGGTGAAAGTAGATACTGCTGTTTCAGATTTTGCCGACTTCGCCAAAGATTTTGGCATCAATTACAAGATCCTGAAGATTCACAATCCCTGGCTAAGGGAGGCGCATTTAAATAATGCTTCCAGAAAGACTTACTTTATAGATATTCCAAAAGAAGGTTATTACAATATGGGAAAATAAATGGAGTTTCTCAGGGATCATATCTGGTGGATCTTATTTGGTGCAAATTACCTGATAGCCTTTGCTACTGCCGGATTTGAAGTGATGCAGAACCGCGAGCCGGTGAAGTCCATTTCCCTGATCTTTGCTCTCATTGTCCTCCCTTTTATAGGAATAATTATCTATTATCTCTTTGCTCAGGACTACCGGAAAGACAAGATCTTTAACCGGAAAAGGGTCTATGACCACAGAATGATCAAAGAATGGGAAGATAAGCTGCTGCTGGGGGAAGAGGAGCTTGAAAGAATGACCTACGGGCCTATCAAGAAAAAGATAAAGCTCGTACGACTGCTTCAGAATAACCAGGCTAAACCACTCACTTTAAGGAACAGCGTAAAGATCCTTATCAATGGGGAAAAAAAATTCAAGCTCCTGTTCGAGGATATTGAAAAAGCCGAAAAGCATATTCATGTTGAATACTATACCTTCAATAGTGACCAGATAGGAAAACGCTTGATCCTGCATTTGTGCAAAAAATCAGAACAGGGTGTTTCCGTTAAGGTAAGCTATGATTATGTGGGAAGTTCTATCAGCAATAATGTGCTGAAGCGGATGAAGGCATCCGGTATTGAGGTCTATCCGTTTATGCCGGTTTGGTTTTCGGCTTTTACCCCTAAGCTTAATTATAGAAATCACAGAAAGATCTGCGTGATAGACGGCTGCATAGGTTATGTGGGTGGGGTTAATGTGACCGATGATTCTATTAACTATGAGGAGGATCCAAAGAATAAATTCTACTGGCGCGATACGCATTTAAGGATAAGAGGCCACGCAGTAAAATCTTTGCAGGCGCAATTTCTTCTGAATTTTAATTTTGTGAGTGGCAGGGAGGTAGAGCTGAAAGACGAGTATTTTCCTGAGGTAAATCTTAATGAGACCACTGCTGTTCAGATCGCCTCCAGCGGACCTGATACCGACTGGAGAAATATTATGGAGGCTATATTTACAGCCATAAACACCGCCGAAAAATATATTTATATCACTACTCCTTATTTTATTCCGAATAATCAGATCTTAACCGCCCTTTGCACGGCCAGCAGGCAGGGAGTGGATGTGCGGATCATTATTCCGCAGAAGGGGGACTCAGTGATCGCTAAATATGCCACAAATTCCTTTATCCAAATGCTGCTGGAATCCGGGATCAAGGTTTATCATTACTGTAAGGGAATGGTGCACGCAAAAACGCTAATTGTGGATGATGTGCTTTCTTCCGTGGGAACCTGTAACCTGGACAATCGCAGCTTCGAGATCAATTTTGAAATTAATGCTTTTGTTTTTGATGAAAATGTAGCCACTGAACTTTGTGAGAACTATAAGGCAGATATTGAGGAAAGCGAAGAATTGCTGCTGGAGGAATGGGTAAAGCGATCGATGTCAGAAAAAGTAAAGGAAAGCCTGTGTAGATTGCTGGGGCCTTTACTGTAAGATTTATTCGGCAATGGAGTTCTCTGCGAGATCCATTCGGTCATTGTCAGGGATCAGGTGAGTGCTTATTCCTTCTTCTATGGCTCTGAAATTCCTGTTGAAAGATTCTTCTTTAGATGATGCGTAAGTCGAGGAAGGATTTCTTCTAATGTCTTCTATTCTTTTCTCTTTATCTAAAAGGAAGCAGGTAGGAAGTCCTAAGGAATGTTTTAATTGCTTCACAACGAATCCTCCGCTGTTTTTACTTTCATCTACATAAACCACGTTAATGTGGTCGCTAAATTCCTTAGCCTTTTTCCTTACGATCTTAGGGTCATCCCAATACAGGACGATAAAATCGATCTTATCATGATATTTTTCAGCCATTTTGTTCAGGGCCGGGATCTCACCTTTCCCGGGGATACACCAGGACGCATAAGTGATAAGATATACCGGCTTTTCAAAATCGTATAAGGAAACTTCCTTCTTCTTAAGAGATCTGAATTTGAAGTTATTCATATAGCTGCCGCTAAGGGAAAAATTCACCAAAGAGTCGAAAAGTTCTTCAGCTCTTTCGTAGTCTCTGTATCGGTATGCCTGCTTTGCTTTTTGTTCGTATTTGGGAAGATGCTTATAGAGAGCTTCAGAAAAATACAGTCGTTCGTCCTCTTTTTGCTGGGCAAAAAGTGTAGGGCTAAAAAGTATAAAAAGGAGTACTATTTTCCTCACTGCATTTTGATTGGGGCATTCAAAACGCGAAGGTAGTTTTCAGGATCCTTAGTTCGAAAATTAATCGTTCAACGACCTATATATTAGTTAAAAGTTTTTGAACTCTTAACTTCACAGAAATTAACCAAATTTTGCAAAAAATTAGATCTTTTTCATCTGCTGCTTCATCATTCTTATCTGGTCGTTCAGCATCCCGTGTTTATCAAGCTTCTTGGCTTCAGCCAGCAGGTTAGTGGCTTCTCTTTTACGGCGTTTGGTCATTGCGATCCCGGCAAGGTTAAGTTTGGCCATTGCAAGGTCCTGGTCCATAGAAAGCCCTAATTTGATAGCTCTTTTAAAGAATTTTTCGGCCTGCGTGATATTGGTTTGTGAAACCATAAGCCCGTGAAGGTACCAGTAATACCCTTGTTGTTTCTGGGTAAGGGCGGTCTCCGGGTTCCTGATCTTGTCCAGCCATTTTTTGGCGCCGTCAAAATCCTGTTTTCTCAGCCTCAAGAAGGCCATTAATATCATTTCATTTTTAAAGTAAAGGAAGATGAAAATAAGGGAGAGAAGGATGTACATAATCCCGTTTCCTATATTACCTTCTACAAATTGCCAGATCGCTAAGGCGATGATAAGGGCGGCTAAAACTAATTTGATATTTTTATTGAACATGGTACTTTTGTTTTGCAGGCGGCAAAGGTAATAAAAACAATTAAAAATTATTTTAATTTAGTATTTGTAGGAGTTAAAAAGCTTTGTATATTTGCACGCAGTTTTACAGAGAGCTATAAAAACGATTTCACAGAAGATTAAAGATATTTAAAATGAAAAGAACGTTTCAACCATCCAAGAGAAAAAGAAAGAATAAGCACGGCTTCAGGGAGCGTATGGCAAGTGCTAACGGCAGAAAAGTCCTTGCAAGAAGAAGGGCTAAAGGCAGAAAGAAATTATCGGTATCTTCTGAGAACAGACATAAACACTAATGAGGAATTGGTTTTAAAATAATAAAGGTGTTACTTTTTTTAGTAACGCCTTTTTTTATATCCAATTGCTTCCTTATTTTTATCAACAACACAATACGAAAAAATGCCCAAGAACAACAACCTTAAAAGTATCCTTATCATAGGCTCTGGACCTATAGTTATAGGTCAGGCTTGTGAATTTGACTACTCCGGAACCCAATCATTAAGATCCTTAAGAGAAGACGGGATAGAGACGATCCTTATCAACTCTAACCCGGCAACGATTATGACCGACCCCTCGATGGCCGATCACGTTTATCTTAAGCCTCTTACCACGAAATCTATTATAGAGATCCTTAAAAAACACCCTAATATAGATGCCGTACTGCCTACTATGGGAGGTCAGACCGCATTGAACCTTTGTATAGAAGCAGAGGAGAAAGGGATCTGGGAAGATTTTAATGTAAAACTGATAGGTGTGGATATTGACGCGATCAATATCTGTGAAGACCGTGAAAAATTCAAACAATTAATGGGTAAGATTGGAGTTCCTGTAGCTCCTGCAAAAACCGTAACGTCTTATCTGCAGGGAAAAGAAGTAGCGCAGGAATTCGGTTTTCCGTTAGTGATTAGAGCATCTTTTACTCTTGGAGGAGGAGGTGCATCTTTTGTGCACAATCCCGAAGATTTTGACGAAATGCTTACCTATGGGCTGGAAGCATCGCCAATTCACGAGGTGCTTATAGATAAAGCTTTGCTCGGATGGAAAGAATATGAGCTGGAACTGCTTCGCGATAAGAACGATAATGTTGTAATTATCTGTACTATCGAGAATATGGATCCAATGGGGATCCATACGGGAGACTCCATTACCGTGGCTCCGGCAATGACCCTTAGTGACACGGCTTTCCAGAAGATGAGGGACCAGGCAATTAAGATGATGCGCAGCATAGGTGACTTTGCCGGTGGATGTAACGTGCAGTTTGCGGTAAGCCCGGATGAAAAAGAAGAGGTATACGCTATCGAGATCAACCCTCGTGTATCCCGTTCTTCGGCACTGGCCTCTAAAGCAACCGGTTACCCGATCGCCAAAGTGGCTACTAAACTTGCTATCGGGTACAATCTTGACGAATTAGATAACCAGATCACCAAATCCACTTCGGCTTTATTTGAGCCTTCTCTGGATTATGTGATCGTGAAAATACCACGTTGGAACTTCGATAAATTTGAAGGATCTGACCGCACTCTTGGACTTACGATGAAATCTGTAGGAGAAGTGATGGGAATCGGGAGATCTTTTCAGGAAGCCCTTCATAAAGCCACCCAGTCGCTTGAGATCAAGAGAAACGGGCTTGGTGCCGACGGTAAAGGCTATACCAAGTATGATGAAATTATTGAGAAATTAACCTACCCTAGCTGGGATCGCGTTTTTGTGATCTATGATGCTATTCAAATGGGGATTCCGCTTAGCCGCATTCACGAGATCACCAAGATCGATATGTGGTTTCTTAAGCAATATGAAGAACTTTATGCCCTGGAGGCAGAGATCTCCACTTATGATATAAACACCCTGCCTAAAGACCTGCTGCTGGAAGCTAAGCAGAAAGGCTTTGCCGACAGGCAGATTGGTTATATGTTGAATTGCTGGGAAAGTGAGGTCTATAATAAACGTGAGGAACTGGGTGTAAACCGGGTTTATAAACTTGTGGATACCTGCGCGGCCGAATTCAAGGCTGAAACTCCTTATTACTATTCTACTTTTGAAGCTGATATTGAAACCGCAGACGGAAATAAATATGTGGCCAATGAAAGTAAGGTAAGTGATAGAAGAAAGATCGTAGTACTGGGGTCAGGACCGAACAGAATAGGCCAGGGGATAGAATTTGATTACAGTTGTGTGCACGGAGTACTTGCTGCGGCCGAATGTGATTATGAGACCGTAATGATCAACTGTAACCCTGAAACCGTGTCTACCGACTTCGATGTTGCCGATAAACTTTATTTCGAGCCGGTATTCTGGGAACACATTTACGATATTATTCGTCACGAAAAACCGGAAGGTGTTATCGTGCAGCTGGGTGGACAAACCGCTCTTAAATTGGCGGAGAAGCTTAGTCGTTATGGCATTAAGATTATGGGAACCAGTTATGAGGCTCTTGATCTTGCCGAAGATCGGGGAAGTTTCTCTAAATTACTTCAGGATAACAATATACCTTACCCTGATTTTGGTACGGCCGAAACTGCCGATGAGGCTCTTACACTTGCAGATGAGCTTGATTTTCCAATATTGGTAAGGCCTTCGTACGTATTAGGAGGTCAGGGAATGAAGATCGTGATCAATAAACACGAGCTGGAAGAACACGTTGTAGATCTTCTTAGAAAAATACCGAATAACAAACTTCTTCTGGATCACTATCTGGACGGTGCTATTGAAGCCGAGGCAGATGCGATATGCGATGGAGAAGATGTTTATATCATAGGAATTATGGAGCATATTGAGCCTTGTGGGATTCATTCCGGAGACTCCAATGCTTTGCTTCCTCCTTTCAATCTTGGTGATCTTGTAATGGAGCAAATTAAGGATCACACTCGTAAGATCGCTCTCGCTCTTAACACCGTAGGGCTTATTAACATTCAGTTTGCCATCAAGGATGATAAAGTATACATCATTGAGGCAAATCCGAGAGCATCCCGTACGGTCCCGTTTATAGCGAAAGCATACGGAGAGCCTTATGTGAATTATGCTACCAAGGTAATGTTGGGAGAAAAGAAGCTTTCAGATTTTAAATTTGAACCTAAACTAGATGGATACGCCATCAAACAGCCGGTATTCTCCTTTGATAAGTTCCATAAGGTGAATAAGCAGCTGGGGCCTGAGATGAAAAGTACTGGAGAAAGTATTTTGTTCATTGACAGTCTGAAGGATGATGAATTTTATGACCTTTATTCAAGACGAAAAATGTACCTGAGTAAGTAGGTGGTTTTCAAAATTTTTTAAGCTCATTGGGAAATAAGTGTTAAATTGTTTCCTAATGGGCTTTTTTAATACCTAAAACTATGAAAGAATTAGTCTTGATTATTGGCGGTATCTATGGTACTCTTGCTGTTATTTTTGGTGCTTTTGGTGCTCACGCACTTAAAAAGCGCTTTACTGCAGATCAGCTTAAAAGTTTTGAGACCGGGGTGAAATACCAGATGTATCACGCCATTATGCTTATCATTTGCGGAATCAGTTTTCCGTTCCTGGTGCTCTCACAGCAGTTGACGGCGCTCTTTTTTATAATTGGAACCTTTCTTTTCTCTTTCAGCATCTATGCGCTGAATCTGGGAGCGTCTTCAGGAAAAAAGTTTCGGTTTATGGGACCTGTTACCCCGGTTGGGGGATTACTGCTTATCATTGGCTGGGTGTTGTTTACGATCAATATCGCCAAGATCGCTCTTTACCTTTAATTATCTTCCCGGTGACCATATTTTTCAGCGAAAAAGGCAATGATCAGTAACTGAAGCGAATGGAACAGCATTACAGGCAGTAGTAACAGACCTGTGTTGGCACTGTTACCAAAAATTACTTTTACCATTACCGAGCCGTGTACAAGAGATTTCTTGGTTCCGCAGAACTGGGAAGTGATCTTATCTTTAATATTATAGCCCATCAGGTTACAGAAAGCGCCTATCCCGAAGTATACTAAAAAGAAGAGGATTACGACTATGATCACCAGTTTCGCCAGGTCTAATGGATCTACACTGGTAAAAACACCTGAGGTAAAAGAATTGCTGAAACTGGAGTAAACAATAAGTGTGATGGTGGTTTTATCCAAAAGCCCCAGTTTTTTGCTGTGTTTTCTCGCGAAATGCCCCCATATCTTTTGCAGTAACAGTCCGATTATCAAAGGAAAAACGATCTGCCAGCATAATTTGAGAATAACATCCAGGAACTGAAAATCGGTCGTGCTCTTCAGGAAAAAGCTAAGCCATAAAGGCGTCATTACAATCCCCAGAAGCCCTGAGAGACTTGCGTTGAAGATGGCTGTAGGTAGATTTCCCCTGGCCAGTGAAACCATTACTATAGATGAGGAAACCGTTGAAGGCAGGGTTCCCAGGAAGAATAGCGCGATCCAGAGTTGGGATTCTACGCCTTTTTCAAAGAAGGGAAGGCAAAGTAATGTCAGTATTGGAAAAAGCACAAATGTGCTGGCCTGTACAAGGATGTGGACTTTATAGTTCATAAGTCCCTCCCGGAACTCGTGAGGGGAGAGTTTAAGCCCGTAGAAAAAGAAAATAAGGCCAATTCCTATGTCCGTAATGGTTTTCAAGGGGAGAATTTCTGTCCCCTGAGGTAAAAAATAGGCGACCACTATGGCCAGGAAAAGGGCGCTTATGAATCCGTTAAACTTCAATCCGTACGTTCTATTTTAACTTTATGTTCTTCGAGTATGTGCAGGTATTCTTCCGAAGCGAAATCGGTATCATTGAATTCTTTCTTATTCTTGAACTTCATTTTGTTACGCTTGATGCTTTTGGCAAAACGCCTGATATCATCTTCTGTTTCCAGTATAAGGCCGGGAATCTGCATTGATTTCCCTTCTTTGTCTTTCGCAACCATTGTGAAATAGGAAGAGTTGCAATGTTTCTTTTGGCCGGTCTGTATATTCTCAGCCTCAACACGAATCCCGATCACCATAGAACTGTTCCCGGTATAGTTCACCGAGGCCTTCATTGTGACAAGCTCGCCGATCTCGATGGGTTTCAGGAAGTCTACGGTGTCTACGCTGGCAGTAACACAGTAAGTGCCGGAATGTTTGGAGGCACAGGCAAAAGCGATCTGGTCAAGCAAAGAAAGGATGTACCCTCCATGTATCTTCCCGTTGAAATTCGAATGGGAGGGAAGCATCAGTTCAGAGATCACTACCCTTGAGTCTTCTATTTTTTTGAATTTGGTCATTTTCTATCTGTTTCTAAAATGTGGTGAAACGGCTTCTTCTACATGGGTAATGAAATACTTTGTATCTCCCCAGAAGAAAAATGTGGCATAACGCTCTTTGTAGGTAAGTTTCACATAGTTCCCCTCATTGTCCTTAAGGTCTTGAATGACTTTTTGGTCTTTATCGAGTACCGAGAACTGAAAGATTTGTGCGCCGCTAATTCCCTGGCTTATTTCACCTTCCCAGGTCTTGGAGATCACGCCCTTTCGGCTGAATTTAATGAGTTCTCCGCTTCGGGTTCCTTCACTATAAGGCACGAAATAAACGAAAGCGAACCAGGCCAAAAAAAGCAGGAATATCACTCCCAGTATGGTAAATAGTGTTTTCTTCATTTTATTCGTTTTTTTCTGATGTTGCTGCATCCTCGGTCAGGTTTTCTTCCAGGGCTTCAGTCCGGGAGATCAGCTTTTGGTCGATTTGTTTACTGGCCTTAGCGCCAAGTTTCTTAAGTTTTTCAACCCGGCGTATCAGGTTGCCTTTACCTGTAAGTTTTTTCATCGCCCCTTCATAGGTGTTCTGAACCGTTCCCAGTTGCCTTCCAACCTTTAGCAATTCGTCTGTAAGATTGGTAAAGGAATCATATAAAGCACCGGCCTGGGTGGCTATCTCTATGGCATTCTGCTTTTGCTTTTCGTTCTGCCACATACTGTCTATGGTCTTTAGAACCGCAAGCAGGGTGGTAGGGGTTACTATAATGATATTCTTGTCAAAAGCTTCTGAATAAAGATTGGGATATTCATTGGAAGCCAATGCAAATGCCGCTTCAATAGGGATGAAAAGCAACACAAAATCAGGGCTCTCCATCTGGTAAAGGCTGTGATAGTTCTTCGCGCTTAGTTCGCTCACCCGGTTTCTTACGGAGATCAGGTGATTTTTTAAATGCGTGTTCTTTTCGTCTTCTTCGGTCTCGTTGATGTAACGTTCGTAGGCATTCAGGGAAACCTTAGAGTCCACGATCATTTTCTTGTCGCCCGGCAGATGGATGATCACATCGGGCATTACTCGCTTACCTTCAGTGGTGCTAAAGTTCTGCTGAACAAAATATTCGCTGTCCTTTTGGAGTCCGCTGCGTTCGAGCACCCGTTCCAAAACCATTTCACCCCAGTTCCCCTGGGTTTTGGTGTCACCCTTCAAAGCTTTGGTGAGGTTGTTGGCTTCCTTGCTCATCTGCTCGTTCAGGTCTTTCAGCCCAAGTATCTGCTGCCTGAGGCTCGCGTGCCTGTCTATGCTTTCTTTATTCCCTTCTTCGATCCTTTTTTCAAAATGCTGAATTTTCTCCTGGAGCGGATTCAGGATATTCTGAATATTCTCTTTATTAAGCGAGGTGAATTTCTCCGATTTCTGGTCTAGGATCTTGTTGGCGAGGTTTTCGAACTCCTTCTGAAATTTCTCCTGCAGTTTTTCCACCTCGGCTTTTTGTTCTTCATTTCGCTGCTGAAGATTTTCAAATTCCGAATTTTTCCTGGTGAGTTCGGTACTTAGAAAATCCTTTTCCCGGCGGATCTCTTCCCGTTCATTTTCAAGCTTTTCGGCCTGCTTTTGCATTGAAAGCTTTACTTCAGATAATTCATTTTTATAATTTTCTAAATTGCTGTTTATCTGATTTTTAAGTTCTTCTATTTGAAGAGATAATTGGCTGTTTTTCTCCTGAAGGATACTGGTGCTGTTCTTGTTTTTAAGCCCGGAAATCAGTTTTCCAAAGAAGAAGCCAAGCAGGAGGGCTACAACGAAAATTATCAGAAAGCTTAGGTAGTCGGTCATTTAGGAAAGGCTCTTTTTCCAAAGATACTTATTTGAATGAATTGTTCTAAAATTAGCCTAGGATTATTTACCGGGGTTGATCTTAAAGGAAGCTGAATCTTTATCGAACCTTATAAGGCCTTCGGGGAAGACGCTTGAAAAGGCTCCGGAATCCAGGAGTTCTTTTGGGGTCCCGGTGAGCACCTTATCTTCCTGCATCAGGATGATCCTGTCGCAAAGCTGAATCGCAAGATTTATCTCGTGGGATGCAAAAAGAATAGCCTTTTTTGTCTTTCTGGTTAATTTCTTGAGCAACTTCAGCACGTAAGCTTTGTGGTAAAGGTCAAGGTGAGTGGTGGGTTCATCGAGAATTACAAGGGGAGTGTCCTGTGCGATCGCCCTTGCAATAAGAACCTTTTGCATTTGTCCGTCACTTAGCTCATAACACTTTTTATCCTTGAGGTTATCGATATCCACTATCTCAAGGGATTTTTTGATCTTCCGAAGGTCATTCTTGCTTAAGGTGCCTATCCAGTTAGTGTATGGCTGCCGGCCTAGAGCGACAAGCTCAAAAACACTTAAATTCTTTGAAATTGGCTGGCCGGTTAGGACAAGGCTTATCAACGAAGCTTTTTCCAAAGGTTCTATCTTCCTGATTTCGGTATTCCTTATCAACACCTTACCTCTCAGGGGCTCCTGAACCCCGCTTAAAGTTCTTAGCAGGGTAGACTTGCCCACACCATTGATCCCGATCACGGCTACCAGTTCTCCTTCATTGACCTCGATCTCAATATTGCCGGCAATAAGCTTTTCAGCTTTTTTGCTGTGGTAACCAATGTCGAGATCTTCAGTTTTCAGGATGCTATTTGAGTCGGGTTTATTCAAGATCAGAATAGAAATTTACGTTTTCTTACCAGAAGCCAGATCACTACCGGCGCTCCAATAAGCGAAGTTATTGCATTTATAGGTAGGGTGAATTCATTTCCGGGCATTTGTGCGGCGATGTCGCAAACAAGCATTAGGGCGGCTCCCCCAAGGATTACTGCCGGCATCAGAATGCTGTGATTGTTGATGGGGATCACCTGCCTGATTAAATGCGGAACCGCCAGCCCTACAAAGGCGATAGGCCCTGCAAAGGCAGTGATGCTTCCTGCCAGCAAACTGGTGGCGATAATGATCAGCAATCTGTTCCTCTGAATACTTACCCCAAGGCTTTTAGCATATTGCTCTCCCAAGAGAAGGGTGTTCAGGTTTTTGATACAGGATATAGCCAACAGGATCCCTGTAAGCCAGATTACGGCCAGTATAGACACTTCTTCCCAGGACAGGTCTCCAAGACTTCCAAAGGACCAGAAAACGTACTGCTGAAGCTCTGAAGCCGGACTAAAGTATGCCAGGACACTTACCACGGCAGCCGTAAGACTGGCGAACATCAGCCCGATAATTAGAATGGCCATAGTATCGCGTAACCTGGTGGAGGCCAGCATAACGGCCATTAACACCAGTAAGCTTCCCAAACTTGAAGCGATCACAATGCTCCACTTTGAAAGCAGCAGAGCAGCAAAGCTCCCGCCAATAAGTGTAGCTCCCATCAGGACGATGGCCACTCCAAGGCTTGCACCGCTACTTAGTCCCAAAACGTAAGGTCCCGCCAGCGGATTTCGAAAAAGGGTTTGCATTAAAAGTCCGCTTACAGCAAGCCCGGAGCCTGTTATGATCGCGGTAATAGCCTTAGGGAGCCGGTATTCGACCACGATATAGCGAAAAGTCTCTTTGCTAACCTCAAGATTAAATACCGAGCCTATAATGTCTTTTATTGGGATATCCACAGAGCCCAGGCCGATATTTATAAAGGTAAGCAGGATCACCGCCATAAATAGGAGGATAAGGATTCCTGTATATTTTCTAATTGCGGGCATTATTCCTGCAGGGCTTTAAAGAAAGTTGATTCGTAATCTGGCAGTAATTGCGGATGAAATATAGAAATTAAGTCTTTAAGAACAAGGTCAGGGCGCTGCGGTCCTAATTCGAAATAGAGGATCCCGCCCGTTTCTCCTTTGGTCAGACTCACGCTATAAACATTTTTATTCTGTACCGCCTTAAACTGGCTGTAATGTTCCGATTCGCTTAAAAGCTGGGAGTATGAGGTGAATTGCCCGGCACTTACCCAGAAGTCGACGGCCTGGGCTTTTGCGAGTACGCTCTCGAAAGAAAGAGACATACTGCCGTTTCCTTTCGTGTCAGCATACACATAAGCTGCGTTGGCATCCTTGATGAACTGGGCCTGCCAGGAATTTCCATAGGGCATATACCATTGATCTCTGAACATAGACCCGCTTAAGACTTTAGGGGTTTCCTTCGCTGTTTTAGCAAGTTCTTTAGATTCCTGATAAGAGGACTTTATTTCGTTAAAGATCTCTTTTGCTTCTTCATTTTTATTGAAAAAAGCTCCGAAGAATTTGATCCATTCGGCTTTGCCTAAAGGAGTTTCCTCGGTCCAGTCACCGTTATAGACTACCGGAATTCCTGTTTTTTTAATAGTTTGAAAACTCTTGTTGTTCCCGTCTATGGCAAAACCTACCACCACATCGGGCTGAAGGTCTATAAGCACTTCAGTGTTGATATTCTCGTTTTTTCCAAGCTCTTTTACCTCACCTGAATTAATCAGTTTCCTCGTTTTTTCTGAAGAAATATAATCCAGTCCAGGGAAGCCTGTCAGTGCTTTTTCTTCATTCAAAGCTTCAAGGGCAGGAATATGGGTGGTGGAAGTAACCACCAGTTCTTTTACCGGGACTTCAATTTTTTCATCATACTCCAGTCCTGCAGGAAGCTTCACATTTTTCCGCACTAAAAGGTAGGTGAAAGCCTCTTTTGCTTCGGGCCAGGGGCTGTTCACTTTTAGTATTGAATAATCCTCAAAATTTTCAATGCTAAAGCCTTTTGCATATTCGATCTTCACAGATTCACCTTTGTCCGGTGAAGCCACAGGCTTTTTTTCCCGGTCTTTACAGGATAGAAAGCAGAAGAGGGAAAAAAGAAAGATGATTTTTTTCAAAAACTTAGATTTTATGATTCAAAAGTAAGATTATTTGAAAATTTATGGCTTCAACAAACTGAAATGTTTATTTTCGCAATGAATTTTGGTTCGGATGCGAATATTTTCGCGCCGATTAAAAGGGAATCAGGAGAAGTTTTTGGACTTCGGTAAAGCCTGAGCTGTTCCCGCAACTGTAAGCTTAGTTCCGCAACCCGGAATGCTTGTTATACCTCTTCAAACCACTGTCTTTTTTAAGATGGGAAGGTGAATAGCAAGACGCGAGCCAGGAGACCTGCCAAAAGTAACTGTTAAAACCCAGGACTTTCGGGATAAAGGTCAAGAGGCATGAAAAATATAAGATTCTACATTTTTTTTATCGGCTTGCTCTGCTCAACGCCTGTTTTTTCTCAAAACGATAGTATTACGCGATTGGAGGAGGTGGTGCTTAGTGATGTAAAATTATACCAGAACACCAGGGGACAGGAGGTAAGCGTTTTATCAGATTCCTTGCTCACCGAAAATGAACCTTTCTTAACTTCTGTGCTTAAATTCAATTCCCCGGTATATATCAGGGAGAATGGGTATGGGATGGTGGCTTCCCCGTCTTTCAGAGGGACTACGGCTTCCCAGACAGCGGTGGTATGGAACGGGATCAATATCAACTCTCAGTTTAACGGGCAGACCGATTTTAATACGATCAACACCTCGGGCTACGATAATGTGGCAGTAAGGGCAGGAGGAGGAAGCGTGATCTACGGCAGCGGGGCTATAGGCGGGAGCATTCACCTGAACAACCGTTTTGAGTTTGGCAAGGGCCTTCGGAATAAATTAAGGCTGAATTACGGAAGTTTCAATACGCTTTCGGGAGATCTTTCTTCCGGCTTTTCTTCGGAAAAATTTTCCGTTTATGCCGGTCTTTCCGGGGTCACTTCAGATAATGACTATAAATATCCCGGGACCGAAAAGTATAATGAAAATGGTGATTTTCACAACCTGGGCTTCCGTGGCGGGAGCGCGTACTGGCTGGATAAAAATAATGTTCTGAAGTTTCACACTATGTATTATGAAGGGGAGCGGGCTTTTTCTGGAACCCTGACTGCTCCTTCCAACAGTAAATACCAGGACGTGAATAACCGAAATCTCCTGGAATGGAAAGGTTTTTTCAACAAATTCACTTCAGATCTGAAACTAGCTTATCTCGATGAGCATTATAAATACTATGAAAACCGGGATAGTGAAAACTTTGAATTCGGCGATGCTAAAACCTTCATTTCCAGATACGACCTGAACTATAATGCCGGCAATGGAATTCAGCTTAACGTTATTCTGGATTACCGCAATACCCTGGGTAAGGGAAGTAATTTTGATAAAAGAGAAAGAAATACAGGGGCTTTGGCCTTTCTTTACAGTCAGGATCTTGATCGATTTTCCTATGAAGCCAGCCTGAGGAAGGAACTAAGCGACCGCTATGAATCCCCTTTATTGTTTGCTTTAAGTGGCGGCTACGACCTTACTTCATTCTATAACATAAAGTTCAGTATTTCGAAGAATTACAGGATCCCTGCTTATAATGATTTGTTCTGGGCAGGTAGCGGAAATCCCGATCTCAGGCCTGAGACTTCCTGGCAGGGAGAGCTGGGACAGAAATTTCATTTTGATAATGCAGAATTTGGCGCTATTGTTTACCTGATGAAGATCGACGATCTGCTGCGCTGGGTGCCCAATAACTCCGGGCTTTGGCGGCCGCAGAATACCGAAAGCGTTACCAACTACGGGCTCGAGCTTCGCGGAAATCTGGATAAGGATTTCGGGCAACATCATTTCAGCCTGAATTCTACCTATGCATATACCAGGACTAGGGATGATAAGCTCGGGAAAGAGCTTATCTATACCCCGAAGCATAAAGCAACAGCATCGCTGGGGTATGCTCTGAAACATTTTTCCACATTTTTTCAATTCCTCTATAACGGCCCTATATATACCTCTACCGACAATGCTTACAAGCTTGATGGTTATAGCATTTCCAACCTGGGAGTGGCTTATGCCTTTGGCGTGAAGAAGAAACTGAAGTTAGGGCTGGAACTGCGCAACCTGTTTGATAAGAAATATCAAAGCTTACCGTCCCGGCCAATGCCCGGACGCTCAATAAACTCATCACTAACCTTTAAATTCTAATTAATGAACATCAAAAAATTATTGTTCCTCGGCCTGACCACTGTATTTGCATTCACTTCCTGTGAAAAGGAAAGCTCAGAAGAGATTCCACAACCGGAAGTGGAAGGAGATTACGCTTCAGGAGCCTTTGTGCTGAATGAAGGGAATTTCGGTTCCGGAAACAGCAGCATTTCCTTTCTAAATGAGGATATGACCGGCATAACCCATCATATTTTTACCGAAGAGAATCAAGTGGAACTCTTAGGAGATACAGGACAGGACATCGGTTTCTATGAAGACTATGCTTTTATAGTGCTGAATGTTTCGAATAAAATTGAAGTGGTGGACCGAAACAGCTTTGAGAGGATCGGGACTATTGACAGCGGCCTGCTGAATCCGCGGTTTATAAGCTTTGCCAACGGAAAGGCTTATGTGACCAATTGGGGTGACGGGACCAATCCCGATGATGATTTTATTGCCGTTATCAACCCGGAAAACTTGGAGATCATAAAGAATATAAGTGTTTCGGAAGGACCTGACCAGATCGTTTCGGCTAACGGAAAGCTTTATGTGGCACACCCGGGAGGGTTTTCTATAAGCAATAAATTGTCTGTGATCAATTCGGCTTCAGATGAAGTGGAGAAGCAGGTTGAAGTAGGGGAGATTCCTAATTCCCTTGAAGTTAGCGGGAATTCGTTGTGGATCGCCTGCAGCGGAAAGCCGGCATATTCCGGGGAGGAAACTGCGGGAAGTATCCTGAGAATGGATCTTGGAAACGGGGAGATAGCTGAGAAATTTCAATTTGCTGAAGCAACTGCCCATCCTTCCAATTTAGAACTGAATGATGTTTTTGTTTATTACACTCTGGGAACCCAGGTATATAGTTTTGACCAGAATGATACTTCCTTACCTGAAACTCCCTTTATGAGCCTGGAGGAAGCAGCTGTTCTCTATGGTTTTGAGGTCGCGGACGGCCTGATCTTCGCGGCTTCAGCAAATGCAGATTTTACGGGAGACGGCGATCTTTATATTTATGATGCCACCACCGGGAACCTGCTTAATTCCTTTAAAACAGGGATTAATCCCAACGGAATTTTCTTCAGCGAATAGATCAGTTTTAACAATAAAAAACCCGCAGAACAGCGGGGTTTTTATATTTATTTGAATCCTGTTATTGATTTCTCTTAACAGGAGGGAGCTTATCAATGTACATTCGCTGGTAACTTGGTTCATTCATTCCGGATTCTCCAAGAAGTTTTAAATGAAGCTCGTCTTCCATCGGCTCCACTTTTCGGATACCCTGCACGGCATCGAGAGCTTTCGAAAGCAATCGCTCAGAAGGATCTCCAAGCTCTCCAAAGTTCCTAATGCTTTCGCTTATTGAAATTTCGGGAGCTAGTCCTCCAAAATAGTCTGATTTACCTTCAGCATTTACCGACTTTAGAACAAGTGGTTGGATGGCATATTTGTGATTAGGGTTTGCATCTTTCCTGTTGAAATCTTCAGAATCATAAAGTGTTACGGACGCCTGAAATTTTCCTCTGGTTTTTTCCCCAATATGAACCACATTAATATAAGGGTCCAAACCATTTATTATAAGCTCACTGGCAGAAGCTGATGACCTTGTCGCAATTATGTAGATATTTTCTAACTCCAGACTATTGATCACTTCACCATTAAGACCATAAGAGCTGTCTTTTCTCAGGTTAGTATGAAAGTTATTATAGATATACTGGGGATAATTTTCCTCTAAATATGGCTGGAGATATCTGTTCCATTGCTCTTTGGCAAAAAGCTTACCATCATATTGCCCGGTGATCATACTGGCAAGATCGGTCGCGGTTCTTACATCACCCCCGCCGTTATATCTCAGGTCAAGGATCAGGTCTGTTACTCCGTTTGCTTTAAACTCGCCGAATACATCATTTAATTCGTCGTCAAATGGTCCGGTAAATCCATTGTACATCAGGTAGCCTACTTTCCCGCCTCCAAGATCAAATGTCTTTGATATGTGAATAGGGTTTTCGGTAAGTTCTTCCTTGAACAGGTCTACTGTTTCCCCGGTTTCATTAATATTATCGTTTTCGTCTAAAGTGGCCAGACTCAGGCTAAAGGACTGCTCACCAAGTATGGTTCCAAGATTACCCGAAGTTATTTGCACTCCATCTACCTTTGTGAAGATCATCCCTCTTTCAACCCCTTCTTCATCTGCCGGGGACCCCGGAATAACATAACGCACAATACCAAGGACCTTAGAGTTATCATTGGGATAGTAGTACCATCCATATTCCATTCCTGTAGTACCTGTAGTACCCTGGAAATAATTTTCCAGCCATACATAGTCATCGGTCATAAAGCTGAATTCATCATATTCATCAGCAACAAGACCATTATAATATAGATCCTCCGGAGAGTTAAAGCCTCCCAGGAATTGGTTCAGGTCGGCCTGGCTGTCAAAGTAACCTTCTTCGGCTAATTCAGGGACCTCAGATTCATATAAATAATATATATCCATCGCTTCATAGATGAAGTTTTCAACTACAAATTTAGCCTCTTCCGGGTTTTTATTATCCGGGTTCTCTCCTACAGGCTCTCTCACATCGTCCATATCCTTGGAGCACGATGTTGCAAGCCCTGCGGCGAGTATTAAAAGAATTAGTAATTTGTACATTTTCATAGGTTAATTTTTCTTTTCAAGGTTCTAAAAGTAAATACAATTTCAGCAAATAAAAATTTTTATTGTAACAAATAGGTTTGATAGTCGTCGTAAGAGTACGAGGGTTATATGAAACCAACCAAACCAAAAATGAAACAACAAGCCTTCCTTAAAATCATTGATCCTGTGAAGGATAAGATGTATCGCCTGGCGTTGCGACTGCTTACCTCTAAAGAGGCGGCGGAAGATGCCACGCAGGAAGTGATCCTGAAATTGTGGGATCGTAAGGATAAGCTCAAGCATTATGCCAATGTTGAGGCATTTGCGATGACCGTGACCAAAAATTACTGTCTGGATCAGTTAAAACTGAAGCATAACAGTCACCTTAAAATTGTTCATCAAAATTATGACAGTGGTTCCATTTCGGCTCAGAGAGCCCTGGAAGTAAAGGATGAGCTTAGTTGGGTAGATAAAATTTTAAAGGAATTACCGGAACAACAGCAGATGATCTTTCAGTTAAGAGATGTGGAGCAATATGAATTTGAGGAAATCGCCAAAATTATGGATATGAACCACACCGCGATAAGGGTGGCCTTATCCAGAGCCAGAAAAAAAATAAGAGAAAGCTTAACTAAAAAGCACAATTATGGAATTGCGAGAAATTGAAAAACTAATAGAAAAGTATGAGGCTGCGGAGACCTCTCTTTCAGAAGAGAAGGCCTTGCGGGAGTACTTTAAAACCAGGGAGGTGCCGCCACGCCTGCAGGTTTACAGAGCGATATTTGGATATGCCCATCAGCAAAAGCAACAGCATTTTTCGGATATTCCTGAGCTGAAATCTGAAAGACGAAAAGTGAATTACTGGTGGAGTGGAGTAGCCGCTACGGTGATACTGGCATTAGGTTTGTTCTTATATCAGGATAATGATATGAGAAAGTCTCAGGAAGATCTGGGAACCATTACCGATGAAGAAATGGCCTATCAGAAAACAAAGGAGACCCTGAGGCTGGTTTCGGAATATATGAATGAAGGAACCGAAGACCTGGTATACCTTAAAGAATTTGGCAAAACAACAAATAAGATTATAAAAGAGAAATAAATTCAAACATCATGAAAAAGTTAATAATTGCAGTAATCGCCGCCTTAATGCCTTTTATGACAACGGCACAGTCTTTCGAGAAATATGAAAATATGAAAGACGTTGATGCGATGATCGTGACCAGTAAAATGTTCAAGATGCTGGCCAAAGTAGACCTGAGTGACACCGATCCTGAGGCTAAACAGTATATCAAGTTAATTGAAAACCTGGACCAGATAAGAGTTTTTACATCCAAAGACACTAAGGTGAGAAATCAAATGGCTAACGATGTAAAAAGCTACCTGCAGGGAGGTTCTCTGGAGCAGCTAATGAGGGTTACTGAAGACGGGAAGAATATCAAGTTTTATTCACGTCCCGGTAAAAATGATAATTACGTGAGCGAACTGTTTATGTTTATGGAAGGGAATAAAGACGGAGAACCTATCTCTATTATCCTAAGTATAACCGGCCAGATAGATCTGTCTCAATTGTCAAGACTTACTTCTGATTTGAAAGTTCCGGGAGCTGAAGAATTAAAAAATATCGAAAATAAATCCTAAATTATGAAAAGCTTTAAAATCTTAATCCTTGCAATCGCTGCAGTTAGCTTTGCCGCCTGCAATAACGACCCAAGTCTTCAGGAGTATTATGTGAGTAACCAGGAAGACAGTAAGTTCATCGCTATAGATATGCCTACAAGTATGTTTGCGAATGCCGACTCTTTAGATGAAGAGCATCGTGCAACCCTGGAATCGGTTAAAAAAGTGAATGTGTTAGCTTTTCCTTTAGAACAAGGAAAGGAAGCACTTGAAGCTGAAAAGGCAGAACTTCAGAACATATTGAAAAACGACAAATATCAATTGCTAATGAAGTATGGCTCCAACGGGAAAAAAGCTGAGGTTTATTTTACCGGGAAGGAAGATGCGATAGACGAGCTTATTGTTTTCGGATATGATGATACTCGTGGAGTGGGGGTTGCCCGTGTTCTTGGTGAGGATATGGACCCTGCAAAGATTATGAAACTGATTCGCTCTCTTGAAGAAGGAGATCTTAACGTGAAGGGAATTAAAGGTATTGCCGGAATGATAAATTCTAAGGTAAATGATGATAAGGCCTCTGAAGATCCAGAAAAGAAAGAGATTGAAATTGAAACTGAAGAGGAAGGCAAATAAGTCAAAATGCTATGAAAAAGAAAAGCCCCGGATTTCCGGGGCTTTTTTAATGATGTATCAGGACTCAGACCCCGGTATAGTTTTGAGGGGTGATAGCCTTCAGTTCTTCCTTTATCTCTTTAGAAACCTCAAGGGTTTCGATAAAACTGGCAATACTTTCCTTGTTGATCCTTTCATTGGTCCTGGTGAGGCCTTTTAAGGCTTCATAAGGGTTCTTATATCCTTCTCTTCTTAATATGGTCTGGATGGCTTCTGCAACCACAGCCCAGTTGGCTTCAAGGTCGGCGTTAAGCTTCTCTTCATTCAGTAATAATTTGTTCAAACCTTTTAAAGTCGATTTGAATCCGATCATACTATGGCCCAAAGGCACTCCGATATTCCTTAAAACCGTACTGTCTGTAAGATCACGTTGCAAACGACTGATGGGAAGTTTTGAAGAAAGGTGTTCAAAAATCGCATTTGCGATCCCAAGGTTCCCTTCACTATTCTCAAAATCTATAGGGTTCACTTTATGAGGCATTGCCGAAGATCCTACTTCTCCCTTTTTGATCTTCTGTTTGAAGTAGTCCATAGACACATAGGTCCAGATGTCGCGGTCCAGATCAATAAGAATGGTATTGATGCGTTTCAAGGCATCAAAAAGCGCAGCCATATGGTCGTAATGCTCGATCTGGGTAGTGGGAAAGGAGTGGTGCAGGCCAAGCTGCTCTTCCACAAACCTGGTCCCGAAGTCCTTCCAGTCGATGTCCGGGTAGGCCACTTTGTGAGCATTAAAATTACCTGTAGCGCCACCGAATTTAGCGGCGTGAGGAATTTGTTTTAATAATTCCAGTTGCTCTTTTATTCTGGTGGTGAATACGGAAATTTCCTTGCCTAATCTTGTTGGAGAAGCCGGCTGCCCGTGAGTTCTTGCCAGTAACGGTATGTCTTTCCAATCCTGGGAAAGTCCGCTCAGTTTTTCCTGAATCTCTTCAAGGGCTGGTAAATAATCGTTTATTACAGCGTCTTTTAAACTTAAAGGAACTGCCGTATTATTGATATCCTGGGAGGTAAGTCCAAAATGAATAAACTCTTTAGATTTTTCCAGTCCCAATTTTTCAAATTCTTCTTTCAGGAAATATTCTACCGCCTTAACATCGTGATTGGTGGTTTTTTCAATTTTCTTTATCGCTTTCGCATCTATATTGGTGAAATTCTCATAGAGGTCCCTTAATTTCGGGAATATGGCCCGGTCTACCTCTTTCAGCTGGGGCAAGGGTAATTCACACAGCGCTATAAAATATTCTACTTCAACTTTAACCCGGTATTTAATAAGGGCCTCTTCACTAAAATATAAGGCCAGGTTTTTGGTTTTAGAATGGTAGCGCCCGTCTATGGGAGAAATTGCAGTTAGCGGAGTCATTTTATGATGTTTTTACAATAAAAAATTAAAGGAGTAAATATACTGCTTCAAAACATTCTGAAAAACCGCTCTTCTGTTTTCTTTATAAACTTTTTGTCTCCGGCATTATGGCTTCTGTTTTCGCGAATGGATTTATTTTATTATTTCTGAATTTCGAGCATTTGGCTTTTTTTATTTAGTAATCTGAATAAAGGGAGATGTTCATTAGAAAAACTTTAATTAGGTCAGCCTACGGTTCAGATTTTAATTTTTCTGTCAGCTTAGGAACACCTTCAGAGGCATTTTCTTGAATAACTGTAAGCTCCCGGTTTTCTACAATGTTTGGTTTTGGATCTATAAAGTAAACAGGTGTTCCGGCCGGTGAAAAGTCTACAAGGCTGGCCGCGGGATACACCTGCATAGAAGTGCCCACTACAATTAGAATATCTGCCCGGGAAGCGATCCTCATTGCCTTTTCAAACAATGGAACTGATTCTCCGAACCAAACTACGTGAGGTCTTAACTGATAGTTGAATTCACAGAAATCTCCGATATTGATATCTTTTCTCCAGTCCATCACCAGCTTTTCATCAAAGGTGCTGCGGGCTTTCAGGAGTTCTCCGTGCAGATGGGTGACACTTGTACTGCCGGCTCTTTCGTGCAGGTCATCGATATTCTGGGTAATGATCTGCACCTCATAAAATTCTTCGAGTTCAGCTAGGGCATAATGAGCGGGGTTAGGCTCCACTTCTAAAAGTTGTCTCCTGCGCTTATTATAGAAATCCAGGACCAGTTCAGGGTCTCGCTCCCATCCCTGGGGTGAGGCAACCTGCATAACATCGTGTCCCTCCCATAAACCATCGGCGTCTCTAAAGGTCTTTATACCGCTTTCTGCGCTTATGCCGGCTCCGGTAAGTACAACTATGGTTTTCATTTAACAAAATATTATGAAAATTATAAGACATCTTAACAATCCGAGCTGCTGCCTGGCCCGTAGATATTAGCAGATGAATCAAAATTCAATTACTAATTTAAAACTTATTATTATGAAAAAGATTTTACTTGCCACAATCTTACTGGCAATTCCATTTTCATTCATTAGTTGTGACAAAGACGATGATGATATGGGGGGAAACGAAGGTCCCGATTTTATGGGAGAGACAATGGTCTATAACCTTAGTTCGGTTTCAGACGCTTCCATTTCGGGTACAGCTACCGTAATGGAAAATGAGGACAATAGTACGACCATCGAGATAAAATTGGACGGAACCTCCGATGGAATGCATCCGGCTCACATTCATTACAACACCGCGGCAGAAGGCGGGGATATAGCTCTTACGCTGGAATCTATTGATGGTTCTACGGGAATGAGCAGTACCACCTTTTCTACTTTAGATGACGGGACATCGGTGTCCTATGAAGATATTATAAATTTTGACGGATATATCAATGTTCATTTAAGTGCCGATGATCTCGGAACTCTGGTTGCACAAGGGGATATTGGTGAAAATATGCTTACGGGTGAATCAAAAACCTATATGCTGGAAGAACGTGATGCTGAAGGGATCAGCGGGATGGCAATGTTTCAGGAAAGGGTGAACGGAGAGGCCCTTGCCACTCTAATGTTGGAGAATACTCCTGACGGTGGAATGCACCCTGCACACATTCATACGAACACCGCTGCTGAAGGTGGAGATATAGCCTTTACCTTTAATTCGGTTAACGGAACTACCGGGATGAGCAGGACCAATGTGGCTGCGCTAGATGACGGGTCGGCTTTTATGTATGAAGATGTTCTGGATTATGACGGATATATCAATGTTCACTTAAGCGCCGATGCCTTAGGGACTCTTGTAGCCCAGGGAGATATCGGTCAGAATGAGCTTACAGGTAATTCTGAGTCTTATGATCTTAGCACGAAAGATGTAGCCGGAATTATGGGAACTGCAATGTTCAGTGAAAGAGTGAACGGCGAGACGCTTGTAACTATTATGCTTACAGGTACTCCTGCAGACGGAATGCACCCTGCACATATTCATATGGGATCTGTGGCAGAAGCTCCGGGAGATATCGCTATTACGCTTAACTCTATAGTTGGGGCAAGCGGAATGAGCAAAACCAATGTTACCAAATTCAATGGAGATGACGGTGAAAGTATAGACTTTGAGAGTCTTATCGAATATGATGGTTATATTAATGTTCACCTGAGTGCGGAACAGTTGGATGTTCTTGTAGCCCAGGGAGATATTGGTTCCAATTCATAATTGCGATTATATTTTAAGGAAAAAGCCCGGCAACAAGCCGGGTTTTTTTATTTTTGACCTATGCAAGATCAGGCATTACTCAATTTTTTATATGGTTTCTTAACTCCAAGAAGACAGGGCTTGTTTGAAAAAATTGCTGACCAGCGCACCGACCATTTTACGGTGGCCACGCAGGATGTTTTTCAGCTTCATAATACCAGTGCTGTAATAAGGAGCTGTGATGTTTTTGGGCTTCAGAATGTGCACGTGATAGAGGAGCGAAAGCCAAAGAGGATCGATAGGGAGATAGCGATGGGTGCGCAGAAATGGGTTGATGTGAACCGGTATAACACCTCGGAAGAATGCGTTAGGAAACTTAGGGAAGCCGGTTATCAGATTGTAGCCACCAGCCCCCACGAGTCTTCCTGTAGCCTTGAAGAATTCGATATTTCTTCGCCTTCGGTATTTTTCTTTGGAACTGAAAAGGAAGGTCTTTCAGAAGAGATTATGAAGCAGGCCGATGTTAAACTGAAGATTCCTATGGTAGGTTTTACCGAAAGCCTGAATATTTCGGTCTCGGCGGCAATTATTCTCCAGCATCTTACTTCCCGACTTCGAAAAAGTGATTTGAATTGGCAGTTTTCAGAAGAAGAAAAACTTCAGTTAAAACTGAAATGGGCTAAGAAAACCATAAAAAACTCCGAAGAACTTATTCATCGCTTCAGGGGTCTTGATTAATTTACTATTTTTAAAGTCCCTAAAACTACCGGAATGACTCTGTTTTTTTACATTGTAATTGCAATTATAACATTCTTCGCTTTTTTGCACGCGTATGCAAAAAAGAATTATGATGTGAGCAGAACTGTAGTGATCAACAGGTCTAAGGATGAGGTGTATGGCGTTGTAAGACAGTTGAAGATTCAGTCAAAATGGGTGCCCTGGTTTCAACGCGATCCTGAAGCCATCCTGAAATATAAGGGGGAAGATGGGAAACTGGGAGCTTCTTTTTACTGGAAGGGAAATAATAAGGCCGGAGAAGGTATTCAAAGAATAGTGAAGATCAAGCAGGGAAAGGTTATGGAAACCAAGCTGCTTTTTGTGAAGCCAATAAAAATTACCGCACTCACCTATATTGGGGTTAAAGAGATCGAGCCCGAAAAGACCAAAATGATCTGGGGAGTGAGAGGCCTGCTCGGATTTCCCTTAAGTGTTATCAGCCTTTTCTACAGTCCTGAGAAACTGCTGGGGCAGGATTTTGATCAGGGACTTAAGAATCTTAAAGTTTTATTGGAAAAAAGGACAATGGCTTAATTTCGTTGCAACACCTTATATTCTTCGTAACAACCGCTTATTGCGTCCAGGATCTGGAGATCGTTGGCAGAGTTCATAAAGTCTTTTGAATAATTACAACGGCGAAGGATCTCATCAATCTCCACTTTATTGATCTGTAGCAATGCCATTAAAGTCTGACGATCAAATTTATTTCTTAAAAGTTCCCTTATTTCGTCATCCTCTTTCATCTGCCTGAGTTTCCGCATCTGTTTGGGTTTCTTACCAAAGATATTATGCAGTACATCGGCCGGGTTAAATAATGAGCCTAAGACCCTGGAAACCGCACCCGGTGCATTCTCACCTCCTTCATAGCTTGTGTTAAGGCCGGAAATACTGTACCTGTGGTTCTCATAGATGGGAATGTTCTTGGCATCTATTTCCAGGTAACCGGTTAAGGTGATAGGTTTTACCACAACTTCTTCAAGAGCAATGCCTAATTCGGTCATTTTTACTTTTACGTTGCCGTATTTGAGCCAGTCGTTCGTTACCCTGACTCTAATGGACCTGAAGCCCAGGTAAGAAAAATAAAGGGTGTCGTTAACCTTTGCCTGCAACTCGAAGTTACCTTTGGCGTCACTAACAGCACCCTTTACCTGATTTAAGTTGACTATATGCACATTTTCCAGGGGATTATCGTTCGAGGCGTTCATTACCGTTCCCGATATTTTATCCTGGGCATAGCCCATATAACCAATAGTTGTAAGTATTATAAATAGGAGAAGTTTCTTCATAACAATTCGCGCCTAAAATATAAAATACTTATAAAAAACAATGCCAGATTTTAATATTTAAGCCAATCCCGGCAGTTTATTTTTTGGAACGTCTTCTTTTTAAAGAATTTTCGATATTATTTGAGCGGCCGCCACCTTTTCCTCCTTTTTTTGAGGGAGTAAAGTCTTTGGAGCGTCTTTTTCCACCGCCAGATTTGTTGTCCTTGGAACCAAATCCTGATTTTTTCTTTTTACCGAAGCCACCTTTTTTACCGCCGCGTTTTCCTCCTCCGGAATCCTTGGTCACTTCTACATCTATATGTCTTCCCTGGTATTTGAAGTCCTGGAAGATCTCAAGTACTTTTTTGGTTTCTGAAGCATCGGTATTAAAGAAGGCGAAACTTCCTTTTACATCTACTTTATAAACCCCGTCACGATCAAGGCTTAGGGTTGCTTTAAGGAAATCCTTAAGGCTCATCCAGTCGAATCCGTCCTTGGCACCTACATTGATGAAATATCTTGTAGAGTCTGAATGGGTGTCCGGTATTGTTGCAGATTTCGAGTTGAGATCCGGGGCGTTCTTGTAGTAATTGAAGAACCTGGTAAACTCAACAGAGAAGACTTTTTTAATAAGCTCTTCTTTTGTGAATCCTTCCAGAACTTCATTGATACTCGGAAGGTATGGGTCGATCTCGTGGTTGATCTTGGTGTTCTTAATATCGTTGGCAAGGTGAAATAGCTGGACCCTGCAGATCTCCATCCCATCGGGTATATCTTTTCTTTCAAAAGATTGCTGAATAATACGTTCAATGGTCTTTATCTTTCGCAGCTCACTTTTTGATACGATAACCATAGAAACTCCGCTTTTTCCGGCTCTCCCGGTTCTACCGCTTCGGTGCGTATAGGTTTCTATCTCATCAGGTAACTGGTAGTTGATTACGTGGGTGATATCGTCTACATCAATCCCTCTTGCAGCAACATCTGTAGCGACAAGCATCTGGATTTGTTTTGTGCGGAAACTCTTCATTACCAGGTCTCGCTGGTTCTGGCTAAGGTCTCCGTGTAATGCTGCAGCACTGTACCCGTCTTCAATAAGCTTTTCAGCTACTTTTTGCGTATCTCTTTTGGTACGGCAAAAGATCACTGAGAATATATCAGGATTAGCATCGGCAAGCCTTTTCAGGGCCGCATAACGCTCTCTGGTATTCACAAGATAATATTCGTGAGAAACATTACTGGCTCCCATATTCTTTGATCCCACTGTGATTTCCACTGGGGTACGCATAAACTTCTTTGCGATGGTCGCCACCTCTTTTGGCATCGTAGCTGAAAATAACCAGGTGGATTTCTCTTTTGGGGTATGTGATAAAATAGCTGATATGTCTTCGAAGAAGCCCATATTCAGCATTTCATCGGCCTCATCCAGCACGGCATATTCTATCTTCGAGATATCAACCAACCCACGGCTAATCATATCCTTCATACGTCCCGGAGTCGCCACTAGAATCTGTGCTCCTCTCTTTACGTCTCTGGCCTGTTCAGTAATACTTGCTCCACCATAAATGGCAACAGCATTAAGTCCTTTACAGTATTTACCGTATTGTTTTATTTCATTGGTGATCTGCAAACATAGTTCGCGGGTAGGAGACAGAATAAGGCCTTGTGTGGTCCTGTTGTTGAAATCTATCTTCTGAAGCATTGGGAAACCAAAAGCTGCAGTTTTACCTGTTCCTGTTTGGGCTAATGCAACAAGATCTGTTTCCTGTTCTAATAAAATTGGGATTGATTTTTCCTGTACTTCGCTTGGAGTTTCGAAGCCAAGGTCATTAATGGCTTGTAGCATTTCTGCGTCAAGTCCAAGTTTTTGGAATGCGTTCATTCTAAAGTAATAAGTATTCGATTATGATATGTAAGTGTTACATAAGAAGCGAACCGACATACTTAACTAAACTTCCAGCAACACATCCTCACCCTGAGGAATTTTCAAGCGGCAAAGATAGGCTTTTATTTAAGAACACGAATTTATTCGGTACTTTTCGTAAATATCTTTTAATCAGAAAGTTAATCCAGGGTGGCATCAGGTCTGTAAGAAGCGCTTCAAAGGAGTTGTTCGGTTTACTTAGAAAGGTATGAAATAAGTGCTCTGAAAGCTTTCCCTCTGTGGCTTAGTTCAGATTTTTCGCTGAGATCCATTTCGGCAAAGGTCCTTTGGTGGCCTTTCGGCTGAAAAACAGGATCATACCCAAATCCGTTTTCTCCTCTTTCTTCAGTAGTGATACGCCCTTTGCAGATGCCCGTAAACAGGTTTTCATTATCCTTAAGGTTTAAGGCGATCACGGTTTTGAACCTCGCGTTCCGGTTTTCTTTGCCTTTCATTTGCTTTAAAAGCTTCTTTACATTTTCTTTTGGATCTTTATCATCCCCGGCATATCTGGCCGAGTAAACTCCGGGAGCTCCGGCAAGAGCTTCAACTTCAAGGCCTGTATCGTCTGCAAAACAATCGTAACCATAACGATGCCTTACATACTCAGCTTTTAGGATCGCGTTCCCGTCTATGGTATCGGCGGTTTCCGGAATTTCTTCTGTACAACCAATATCATCCAGTGAAAGCAGTTTGATGTGGCTCGGTAAAAGGGCTTTTATCTCTATTAACTTGTTCTTATTATGAGTGGCAAATACTAGTTCCATTTAGTTATTATTGGTGGTGATAGGGTTCATTTTTAAGGATGGTGAATCCTCTGTATATCTGTTCCGTGATAAACAATCTTACCATCTGATGGGAAAAGGTCATCTTTGATAAAGATAGCTTAGAATCTGCTCTTTTGTATACTTCATCTGAAAAACCATAAGGTCCGCCAATGACGAAAACCAGTTGCTTAAGGCCGGTATTCATACGTTTCTGAAGATATTCAGAAAAAGCCACCGAGCTCAGTTGTTTTCCGTTCTCATCAAGAAGCACCACGAAATCTGAATTCTGGACCTTCGAGAGAATGAGCTCTCCTTCTTTGGTTTTTTGCTGATTTTCATCCAGGTTCTTGACCTTTTTGAGGTCGGGGATGATTTCCATTTCGAATTTGGTATAGAACTGAAGCCGTTTTACATAGACCTCGGTTAGGTCCTGAAGCTCCTGTTTATCGGTTTTTCCTATGCAGAGTAATTTTATGTTCATCAGGTGAATTTATCGCAGACTTTGCTACATTTACAAAAATAAGTATTGAAAATGATCCCGAAAGCACAATTTGAAAAAGAAATTGAACTAATAATTGATAATGCCTTAAGAGAAGATGTTGGAGATGGCGATCACAGTTCGTTGGCCTGCATTCCTGAATCGGCTACCGGAAAAGCGAAACTGCTGGTAAAAGATGATGGTATAATTGCCGGGGTTGAATTTGCTTTAAGGGTTTTTGAAAAAGTAGATCCTAAGCTTTCCATAGAAGTGCTGGTAAAAGACGGGTCACAGGTAAAGAAAGGTGATATTGTGCTGTATGTTCAGGGCTCTTCGCAATCTATATTAAAGGCAGAGCGCCTGGTGCTTAATGCAATGCAGCGTATGAGTGCCATAGCGACCAAGACGAATACTTTCGCAAAAAAGCTGGAAGGAACCAAGACCAGGATCCTTGACACCCGAAAAACCACTCCCGGGATAAGGGCTCTGGAAAAGTGGGCTGTAAAGATAGGAGGCGGGGAAAATCATAGATTTGGACTTTATGATATGATCATGCTGAAGGATAATCATATCGACTTCGCCGGAGGTATCACAAAGGCTATAGAAAAGACCAGGAACTATCTAATCGAGAAAGGTCTGGACCTGAAGATTATTGTAGAGGCACGAGACCTGGAAGAAGTGGCTGAAATTCTTGAGTCCGATGGAATTTATCGTATCTTGATCGATAACTTTAATTATGAAGATACCAGGAAGGCTGTGGAATTGATCGGTGGGAAATGCCAGTCTGAATCAAGCGGTGGGATCACCCTGGATACAGCCAGAAAATATGCCGAATGCGGGGTCGATTTTATCTCAAGTGGCGCCCTGACACATTCGGTGTATAATATGGACCTTAGCCTTAAAGCTGTCTAATTATATGGCTCCCAGAAAAGCGCTTTACACTAAGATCGAACAATTTTCCAATTGGTTTGAAAAGAAGACCAAGGGCTTGATCTTGCCGGGTATGGAAGGGCTTTCGCTTTACGATCTATGGGAGATCTATTCTAACGGGATTATAAAAGGCACCTTTTCAACCAGGGCAAGCGCAATTGCCTTTAGTTTCTTTATGGCCTTGTTCCCGTTTTTGCTGTTTATGCTTAACTTAATTCCCTATATCGGGTTCATAGATGATTTTCAGCTGCAGTTCCTGATTTTTATGGATTCGCTGCTGCCGCCAAATACTTCTGAATTTTTTAATGACATATTTCTGGATATCGCCAATACTCCCAGGGGAGGGCTTCTGTCAGTCGCTTTTATCCTTTCCATTTTTTTAATGACCAATGGCGTAAACGCTATTTTTACCGGTTTTGAATTCTCCTATCATACCAATGCGAACCGTTCAATTATAAGGCAATATATTATTGCAGTGGGGGTTTCTTTAATTATGGCATTCTTATTGATTGTTACAGTGATACTTGCGGTTTATTTAACCTATGCTCTGGAAGATCTGGATACCTTAGGGCTGTTGAAGAAAGATAGTTTTGGGGCAGGACTTATTAAATATTCGGCTTTTGTACTGTTGATCTATATTGCTGTGGCTACGCTTTATTATTTTGGAACCAAGGAGGCGAGACAAGCCAGGTTTTTTTCGATAGGGGCATTGTTTACGACCCTGTTGATAATGCTTACAACTTATTTATTTGAATTGTATATTGTGAACTTTTCATCTTATAATGAACTTTATGGTTCCATAGGAGCGCTGTTGATCCTGATGGTTTATATCTGGCTTAACTCAAATATATTGCTCTTAGGTTTTGAACTGAACGCTTCTCTTATAAAACTGAAAAAGAACTTTAAATAATTTTAATCTTAACCAAAACTACTTACAATGAAGAAAACTGTCTTTTTATTATTAGCTGTGATCAGCTTCGGATTTGCTTCCGCGCAAACTACTGAAGTTGCCGGTGTTCAATTACCAAACTCTGTAAACTTCGGGGAGACCACACTTAGCCTTAACGGGGCCGGAGTACGTGAAAAGTTCTGGATGGATATGTATGCCGGTGGACTTTATCTTGACTCCAAATCTTCAGATGCTGATGCTATTATGGGTGCCAATAAACCAATGGCAATTAAACTGCATATCGTATCTAAGTTAATTACAAGTAAGAAAATGATGGATGCCGTGAATGAAGGTTTTGAGAATTCTACCAACGGTAATACAGCGGCCATTTCTACTGAAATTAAGAAATTTATAAGCTTCTTTGAAGAACAAATTAACAAGGATGACGTTTTTGATATAGTATATTTACCAGCTAAAGGTGTTGTGGTTTATAAGAACGGAAAAGAGCAGGGGACCATTAATGGAATGGAGTTTAAAAAAGCCCTGTTTGGGATCTGGTTATCAGATAAACCCGCAGATGACGACCTGAAGGAGGCGATGCTCAATAGCTAAAATGCTGCTGTCTCGATTAAACCCTACATTATGAATGTTAAAAATAACCTGTTTTGGATCTTTTTTATTGCGCTGTCTTCAATGTCGGCACAGTCTCAGGATGTGTTCGGCAAGTGGGAGGTGACCAATGATGAAGGGAAAGTGAACTCCATTATCCATATCTACAAAAAAGGAGATGAAGTTTACGGCAAAGTAGTTAGAATTATGAAGGAGGAAGACAGGGACCGTATATGCGATCAGTGTACCGGAGAGCTTAAAGATAAACCCATAGAAGGGATGAATCTCATCAGGGGCTTTGAGAAGGATGGGGATGAGTATGTGAACGGAGTGCTTACCGACCCTAAAACAGGAAAAGAATATAAAGGGAAAATATGGGTAGATGAAGATAACCCGGATAAACTGAAAGTAAGAGGTTATATAGCCTTCTTCTATAAAACCAAGACCTGGGACAGGGCAAAATAAACATTCAAATCATATTTTAATTAAAAAACCATTCTTCCTAAAGAATGGTTTTTATTTTTACATTTAGAATCGATTTATAAACCCCGAAGCTTACCAATACTAACCAATGCCACACTTTATAGATGTAATTCTTCCATTGCCCTTAGATAAACGCTTTACCTATGAGGTTACTCCTGAAGAGTCGGAAGTGATCAGGTTGGGAATGCGGGTTGCGGTTCCCTTTGGGAAATCTAAAATATATACGGCGGTCGTGGCCGGGAAGCATAAAAATGCTCCACAGGTCTATGAGGCCAAGCCAATTAGCCAGATCCTTGATGAGAGTCCGGTGGTCACAAAAACGCAACTGGAGTTGTGGAGGTGGATTGCCTCTTACTATATGTGTGCCGAAGGAGAAGTGTTAAAGGCCGCTCTTCCCGGGGCATTCCTTTTGGAGAGTGAAAATATTGTGCAGCTTGCACCGGGATTTGACCAGGAAGAAATCGAATTAAATGATGAAGAATATCTTGTAACCGAAGCATTACAGAGACAATCTTCTTTGAAGATTCAGGAGGTAATGCAGGTGTTGGACAAAAAATCGGTATTACCTGTACTGAACCGTCTGGTTGCAAAAAAAGCCGTAGTTTTAGACAGGGAGATCTATGAACAGTACACGCCTAAAAAAGTTCGGTTTGTGAAACTTCGGGAGGAGTTCTCAGCCGAAAAGGCAATGCATCAGTTGTTGGATGATTTGGGAAGGGCTCCAAAACAAAGGGAGGTCATTCTCACTTATTTTAACCTGCAGGCACAAAGCAAAAAGCCTTTGAAAGTGAAGACCCTTACTTCAAAAAGCGGGGCTTCTTCAGCAACGATAAAAAGCCTGATCGATAAAAACATACTTGAGGAATATTATCTGGAGGTGGACAGGGTTTCTTTCAAGGAAGAAACGGCAAGAGGGGAGATCAGGCTGAGTGAGCTGCAGGAATCGGTATTTCAGCAGATCAGGGAAAACCTTAAGGAACAAAATGTATGTCTTCTGCACGGGATCACCTCCTCGGGAAAGACTGAAGTTTATATAAAACTTATTGAGCGAGTGATCGCGAAAGGAAAGCAGGTATTGTATCTGCTTCCGGAAATAGCTCTTACCACACAGTTAATTCAAAGGCTTCGTAATTACTTTGGAGATCAGGTGCTGGTGTTTCACAGCAAGTATTCAGTAAATGAAAGGGTGGAGGTCTACAACCACGTGCTTCAGAATAATCCAAAGGCGAGAATCGTCCTTGGCGCAAGATCTGCAGTTTTTCTGCCGTTTGCAGATCTGGGACTTATCATTACCGACGAGGAGCACGAAACCACTTTTAAGCAATTTGATCCTGCACCCCGTTATAATGCAAGGGATACTGCCGTGGTGCTGGCTAATTTCTTTAAGGCTAAGATCCTGCTTGGTTCTGCCACACCTTCGCTGGAATCGTATTTTAATGCCAAACACCATAAATACGGGCTGGTGGAGCTTGATCGCCGTTATGGAAATGTGCTGGAGCCGGAGATAGAGATCGTCGACATAAAGACCAAGCACAAGAAGAAAAAGATGACCGGGCATTTTTCAGACAGCTTACTTCAGGAGATCACTGCAGCACTGAAAGAGGAAGAGCAGGTGATTCTTTTTCAGAACAGGCGCGGATTTTCACCAATCCTGGAGTGTAATACCTGCGGACATTCCCCGCAATGCCCAAACTGCGATGTGAGTTTAACCTATCACAGTTTCAGCAGGCAGTTAAGATGTCATTATTGCGGGTACCATATCGCGATGCAGCAAAAGTGTATGGCTTGTGACAGTACCGACATCTCCACTAAAGGTTTCGGAACCGAGCAAATTGAAACTGAATTAAAAGCCTTGTTCCCGGATTATAAGATTGGCCGGATGGATCAGGATACCACCCGGGGTAAATATGCCTATGAAAAGATCATTACCGCTTTTGAGCAGCACGAGTTAGATATTTTGGTAGGGACACAAATGTTAAGTAAAGGGCTTGATTTCCGGAATGTGAAACTGGTAGGAATTATGAATGCGGACAACCTGCTGAATTTTCCCGATTTTAGAGCCCACGAAAGGAGTTTTCAGCTGATGCTTCAGGTAGCCGGAAGAGCCGGAAGAACAAAAAAGAGGGGGAAAGTGCTTATCCAGAGTTATAATCCACACCACCAGATTGTGCAACAGGTTTCTACCAACGATTATAAGGGGATGTATAAAGACCAGATCGAGGAGCGTTACAATTATAAATATCCTCCTTTTTACCGGCTTATAAAATTCAGTATTAAATCCAGGGATTATAGTAAAACGAATGAGTCTGCAGCCTGGCTGGCCAAAGCTCTGACCAATGTATTCAGGGAAAATGTTCTGGGGCCCGAATTTCCACCGGTTGCGCGTATCAGAAATGAATATTACAAAAATATTCTGCTTAAGATTCCACAGAAACAATCTTTAGGGAAAACAAAAGAAGTGGTAAATAAGGTGCTCACGAGCTTTAATGCTGTTCCTGCGTTCAGGAGCGTAAGGGTAGTGGTTAATGTAGATCCTATGTAAAAAAAGGCCGCTAAATCATTTAGCGGCCTTTTTTAATAGTTATAGTTGGTCAGATTTAAATCTTACTGGTTAGCGCTAAGGGCTTCAACCAGGTTACTTTTCTTATGCCTGCTTAAGGGCAGCTTCTGTTTGTCGATTTCAATGTTCTTGGAATTGTAGCGCTCAATTTTATCAAGGTTTACTATATAAGATTTATGTATACGCAAGAATTTGTCACTAGGGAGTTGCTCTTCAAAGGACTTCATTGTAGCCAGTACCACGAAATTATCTTTTTCGGTTACGAATTTCACGTAATCCCCAAGAGCCTGAATGTACTTTAATTTATTAAGAAATACTTTCCTGTTCTTAAGGTTGCTCTTTACAAAAATAAAGTCTTCATCTTCGGCAGGAGCAGCCTGGTGTTTTAGTCTGTATAAATTAATGGCCTTGGTTACCGCATTATTGAACCGCTCTTTGGTAACCGGTTTGTGAATATAATCTACCGCATCATAATCGAAAGCTTTAAAGGCATACTTGGTCTTGCCCGTAACAAAAATGATCTGTGGTTTGTTGGGAAGGTCATCCAAAAGTTCGAATCCGGAAAGGATTGGCATTTCAATATCCAGAAAGATAAGATCAGTTTCCGTATCTAAAAGCCCGTTTTTAGTCTCGATGGCGTTATTATATTCCGCCACAAGCTTCAGGTTTGGGTGATCTTTAATAAGCTTTACCAGCGAAAGGCGCTGCAGGCTTGAATCGTCAACCACGGTACACTTGAGTAAAACTTCTTCCACGGTAAATAAGGTTAGGTAATAACAATATTAAAGATTAAATTTAATAAATACAAGATAAACTTGAATTTCATCGATAAAAAATGAAGTTTGTCGCAATAAAAACAGAAGGGATGAGGCTTTGAAAATAGAAATAATAGTTCTATTTTTGCAGCCAATTTAATTTAAATAAAATTTTTTATGAATCATTATGAAACTGTTTTCATCTTGAATCCCGTTTTATCTGATGAGCAGATAAAGGAAACAGTTAAGAAATACGAAGAATTTCTTGTTTCTAAAGGTGCCAAGATGATCTCCAAAGAAGACTGGGGGCTAAGAAAACTTGCTTATGCGATCCAGCACAAGAAGAGTGGATTTTATCACTTATTTGAATTTCAGGCTCCAGGTGAGGCTATCGAGCCTTTGGAATTGGCATTCAGAAGAGATGAGCGTATGATGCGTTATTTAACCGTGAAGTTAGATAAGCATGCTGTCGCTTGGGCTGAAAAAAGAAGGAATAGAAAACAAGAAAAAGCATAAGTATGGCTACATCTATTGAACAACAAGCGAAAGGAAAAAAAGACGGGGAGATCAGATATCTTACTCCTCTTAATATAGAAACCACCAAGGCTAAGAAATACTGTAGGTTCAAAAGATCAGGTATCAAGTATATCGATTATAAAGATCCTGATTTCTTAATGAGCTTTGTAAACGAGCAGGGGAAATTATTGCCTCGTCGTTTAACAGGTACTTCTTTGAAATATCAGAGAAAAGTGGCTGTTGCCGTGAAACGTGCCCGTCATTTGGCATTAATGCCATACGTTGGTGATTTATTAAAATAAAAAGAGGCAATTATGGAATTGATACTAAAACAAGACGTAGATAATTTAGGCTTTAAAGATGATGTGGTAAACGTGAAAAACGGTTACGGCAGAAACTTTTTAATTCCTCAGGGATTCGCTGAACTGGCTACTCCTTCAGCTAAGAAAGTATTGGCTGAAACCCTGAAACAACGTGCCTATAAAGAACAAAAACATATCGACGAGGCTAAGAAGCAGGCTGAGAAACTTAACAATGTAGATGTCAAGATCACTGCCAAGGCAGGAGCTGGAGACAAATTGTTCGGTTCTATCACCAATGCAGACCTGGCTGAAGCACTTTCTAAAGAAGGTGTGGAGATCGAGAAGAAATATATCAGCATCGCAGGTGGAAACATCAAGCGTTTAGGACAGTATGAAGCAACTTTGCGTTTTCACCGTGAAGTAGTTACTACCTATACTTTTGATGTAGTATCTGAAGCTTAATTTATTTTATTGAAAAGATAAAGCCTGCTCTTCCTGAGTGGGCTTTTCTATTTATTGAGGTTTTTTGAAAAGACCTTGTATTTGAAAATCCTTAGAAGATAGTCGTAAGATCTCTTGTAATTTAATTTGCTATGAAGTACGCCCGATTAACAAAAGAACAGTTTAATGAAATGCACCAGGAATTTATCAATTTCCTGGCTACCCAGAAGATTACTGCTGAAGAATGGGAAGACATAAAGGTTAATAAACCTGATGTTGCTGAACAGGAGCTGGATATATTCAGCGATCTTATCTGGGAAGGTGTGCTCAATAAAGTGGAGTACCTGGAACATTTTTCTCCAAGGCAAATGTTCTTATTCCAGATCACTGCGGCTACCATAAATTTGATAGCGGTAAGGATCGAAAAGGAAGAGGTGGATATTACCACAAAAGGAGGTTATCACTGGCTTCAGAAAAACCTGATGGATGACGATGTGAATATTTACACCTCCACGAAAGCTATTAGCGACGATCGTAATAAGGATATTTTTGCACTTATTCAGCAGGGTGCAAATATTACCAAAGGAGAGCTATATTCCTACTTTCAAAATGTAGTGAAGGAATAGGATTACTCGTATCTCAGCGATTCTATAGGATCCTGTTTTGCGGCTTTCGCGGCGGGATAACTACCGGCAAGAATGGCTACCAGAATGGTGATACCCGTTGCCCATAGCATAGCTTTCCAAGGCGTGGTAAAATCAAAATCTGCAGCTGAAGATACCCCTATCCCGATAAGGATCCCCAATATTATCCCCAATATTCCTCCAATCTGGCCAATGATCACGGTTTCCATAAAGAACTGGGTGGCGATGGTGCCGCGTTTGGCTCCAAGCGCCTTTCTTACCCCAATTTCCCTCGTCCTTTCGGTTACACTTACCAGCATAATGTTCATTAATGCGATAGAGGAGCCGAAAATGGTGATGATGGAAATTATCCAGGCAGCAATATTCAGGTAGCTGGTGATCTGAAAAATTCGGTTAATAAGGTCATCACTACGTTCTATTCCAAAATTGTTTTCCTCGACAGGATTCAATTTCCTGATATTTCTAAAGGTGATTATCGCTTCATCCTGCGCTGCTTCAAGATATTCCTTGTTTTCCACCCTTACGCTAAGGTTGTAGTTTATTTGTGGCTGTGTAAACAGGGACCTTGCCACCTGAATGGGGATTAGAACTCGCAAATCCTGGTTGTTTCCAAAAGTAGAGCCTTTGCTTTCCAGAACGCCTATCACCTGGAACTTTGCACCCCGTATGCTTATGGTTTTTCCCACAGGATTTGCTCCCTTAAAAAGGCCTTCCTGTTTGGCGAAATCTGATCCCAGGATGGCGACATTATTGTTGTTCCTGATATCAAAAATATTGAATTCCCTCCCATTCTCAAGATCCAGCCCGGAATTGGTCAGGAAATTTTCGTTCACTCCCAGCACCGAAACTTCAGGATCTGTTTTTTCGCTTTCGTATTTCACTTCTGCCCGGCTCGTCCCGGTAAAGGAAATAGCTGTTTGGGTGAAGGGATAAGTGTAGTTCTTTTCGAATTCCTTTACCTCGCGGTAACTTATTACAGGATTTATCTTTTCCCGCTCTCCGCCGCCTCTTCTCTGGGTGTTGAATTCATAGCGTTGCAGGTTGAAGGTATTGGCGCCCATTGATGCAAAATCACTGCTTATGGTATTCTCCAGAGCCGTAACCGCACTTAGTATCCCTACAAGAGCGGTAATGCCTATGGCAATGATAAGAACGGTTAGTATGGTTCGGAGAAGCTGACTTTTAATCGAATTAAAAGCGATACGTATGTTTTCTTTAAACAGTGTAAACATATAAAAAGTTATTCGGGCTCATAAGTTAGACTATAAACCTTCCCGAATGTTACTTAAAAATTGAAATTTGTTTGGGTTCGCTTAAAAATTAAGATATTTGCAGTCTGTTTTGCGGCTTTTCCGCGAGGCATTTTAATAAGAAATCTAACCCAGACAGGCATAAGCATCCTATGGCACAAAAACCATCCATACCAAAAGGAACCAGAGATTTTTCACCGGCAGAGGTGGCAAAAAGGAACTATATATTCGATACCATTAAAAGTGAATTTAAAAAATTCGGGTTTCAGCCTATTGAGACTCCAAGCTTTGAGAATTCTGATACCCTAATGGGGAAGTATGGAGATGAAGGCGACCGACTGATCTTTAAGATCCTGAATTCCGGGGACTTTCTAAGAAAAGCAGATGCCAAGGCTTATGAAGAGAAAGATAGCCTGAAACTTACTTCTTCTATTAGCGAGAAGGCGCTCAGGTATGACCTGACTGTGCCTTTTGCCCGTTATGTGGTGCAGCACCAGAACGAGATCGATTTTCCTTTTAAACGCTACCAGATCCAGCCTGTATGGAGAGCCGACAGGCCTCAGAAGGGAAGGTTCAGGGAATTTTACCAATGTGATGCAGATGTGGTTGGAAGTGATTCTTTATGGCAGGAAGTTGAATTTGTTCAGTTATACGATGCTGTTTTCAATACCCTGAAGCTGGAAGGGGTTACCATAAAAATAAACAACCGGAAGGTGCTTTCCGGATTTGCCGAAGTTATTGGCGAGAAAGATAAGCTGATAGACTTTACGGTTGCACTTGACAAACTCGATAAAATAGGTGAGGATGGCGTGAAAAAGGAAATGCAGGAAAAAGGAATTTCTGAATCGGCTATAGAGAAGATTCAGCCTATTTTTGGTTTAAGCGGGAGTTTTTCTGAGAAAATTGAAGGAATAAAGTCCATACTCGAAACTTCTGAGACTGGAAAGGCCGGAATAGAAGAGTTGGAGTTCATCCAAAATGCCATTGCCGAAATGCCCCTTAAAACAGCCAAACTGGACCTTGATGTAACTCTTGCCCGCGGACTTAACTATTATACCGGGGCTATCTTAGAGGTTTCAGCTCCCGAGAATGTAAAAATGGGTTCTATTGGCGGTGGCGGTCGTTATGATGACCTTACCGGTATCTTTGGGCTTAAGGATATGAGCGGGGTAGGGATCTCCTTTGGACTGGACCGCATCTACCTGGTTCTGGAAGAACTCGGTTTGTTTCCCGATACGGTAACGGAGAACACCAAGGTACTTTTTATCAATTTTGGGGAAAAGGAAGCGCTTTATGCAATGAAGGCGGTGAGACAATTAAGAGATTCTGAAGTTGTTGCTGAGCTATATCCCGATTCGGCTAAGATGAACAAGCAGATGAAATATGCCAACAGGAGGGAGATCCCTTTTGTAGTTCTTGCCGGTGAGGCTGAAATGGATGAAGCTAAATACACCCTTAAGAATATGAAGAGTGGGGAGCAGCAGAAACTTTCTCTGGAAGAACTAACTTCAGCTATTAGGTAACTAAGAATTTAGTATTAATGTAAATGATAAAAAAGGTCGCTAAATTGCGACCTTTTTTATTTTCCGGGAAGGGGATTATTCACTGGCTTCATTGAGCTTTTGCATATCCTCTTCGGTAAGGTTGATGTCGATCGCCTGGTGGAAGGACCGCAGATGTTTGATCCTGGTCGCACTCGCAATAGGTGCGGTAATGCCGGGTCGATTCATTATCCATCTTAAGGCCACCGCAGCTTCTGAAATGTTATAATTATCTGCGATCCCGCTTAAGGCCTGCAGAACCTTTTCTCCGCGCTCATCAAAATAATTCTTAAGGAACATTTCTCTTGGCTTTCCTTCAATATCGCTTTTGCTTTTGTACTTACCGGTTAGAAAACCGCTGGCAAGGGAAAAGTAGCTGGTAACCCCTAAATGATTTTTTTTGCAAATATCCCTTATTTCTCCTTCAAATTTATTGCGTTCCATAAGGCTGTATTCCGGTTGAAAAACCTCATATTTAGGCAGCCCCTTTTCTCTGGAGGCATCCAGGGATTCCCGGAGTCTTTCAGGAGACAGATTGGAAGCTCCAATGTATCTCACTTTCCCCTGATCTATGAGCAGCTGATAGGCTTCAAGGGTTTCTTCTACGGGAGTCTTATTATCATCCCAGTGAGTGAAGTAGAGGTCTATATAATCTGTCTGGAGACGTTTTAAAGAATCTTCAGCCGCTTTTATGATATGAGCTTTAGAAATATCTTTAGGGCCGCCCTGTTGCATACTGGAACCCACTTTGGTGGCCAGGCATACTTTTTCCCTGGCTCCGCGGTCTTTCATCCATTTTCCAATTATCCTTTCAGACTCACCCCCCTTGTTGCCTTCAGCCCATCTGGAATAGACATCTGCGGTGTCTATCATATCGAATCCACGGTCTGCCAGTTCATCGAGCATTTCAAAGGACTCCTGTTCATTTAGTGTCCATCCGAATACATTTCCTCCAAAAATTATCGGAGGAGTATGGAGGTCTGTTCTGCCGAGTTGTTTCTTTTTCATATTTGGTTCATTGAGCTTTATCTTATAAAGATAAAAACTGGAGAGGAAACAAAAGTATTTAGTCTTTCTTTTAGGATATTTTAAGAGGAGCTATTAAGCCCTTTATAACTTTCTTTTTAAAAAAAATATGCGCATTATCGCCGCATATACCGGTGTTACAGGAGTTAGTAAATTTTGTTATATTAAACTTATACCAAAAAATCTATGTTATGAAAAAATTAGGATTTCTACTTTGTATACTATTGGTGCCATTTCAACTTTTGGCCCAGGAAAAAATGGAAGCTGAAAAATTTCAGTTATCTCCTGAAGGTTTTGAAAATTATGTGGTCAGGGAGTATCCCGGAAAGACCGACTCAGAATTGTTTATGGCCGTAAAGCGCTGGGCTGAACAAGCTATAGCCAATTCAAAGGAAGCGATGAAGAAACACCATACCAATCAGTATCTTCAATACAGGGTGTTTGTTCCGCAGGGAATTGTTCTGGAGAATGATGATGAAGTCTATAAATGGGATGTTCTTTTTGATGTTTCATTTACTTTTAAGGACCAGCATATAAGGTACGATGTTAAGCTGATGGAGGTAAGCAGCCCTGATGCCCCAACTTTTGCCCTTAATGGTAGTGAGACACAATGGTCATTTTTCGACCTGGAAGGAAATCCGAGGAAGGTCACTGCGGAAGCGCGAAAACAGGTCAATAATATGGCCAATGATTTTATAAGGGGTGTTTCTTCGTATGTGAATATGAATGCCGCCGAAGATCAGAAATGATTGTTTAAAATTAATAATGGGAGATCCCTTCAAAAACTGAGGGGATTTTTTTATTTCCAAACTTCAGGTACTATCGTAACTTTCTATAAACCATAAAAATCAGGTAGTTATGATAATTAAAGACAAGATATTTACAAGTTTTGCTGTAAACGATCTTCAGAAAGCAGAAGATTTTTATACAGAAGTTTTAGGATTGAAACTAACTAAGAATAAAATGGGGCTTCTTGAAATAGCTTCGGGGCCCGGCGGCAGGCTTATTATTTATCCTAAACCAGATCATACCCCGGCAAGCTTTACAGTACTTAATTTTCCGGTAGAGAATATCTATGAGGCTGTAGAGGCCTTAGAGAAAAAGGGAGTGAAATTTGAACATTACGACGGGAATATTAAAACCGATGAGAAGGGGATCAGCAGGGCAGAAGGCAGACCTTCTGTGGCCTGGTTTAAGGATCCTTCGGGGAATATTCTTTCAGTAATTGAGGAGTAGGACACTCCGGAATTTTTTCAGTGGAATAGGGTGTTTAGATTTTACGGAAGAGGTACGGAAATACTTTCCCTGAAATTAAAAAATCCCTCCAAAAATTGAAGGGATTTTTTCACAGATTTACTGTTTCATCTATTTGGTAAGCTTTACTTCTCCCATCTTTTTTGGAAAAGGAAGCTTTTTTATGTCCCGAAGATTTTGGATTACAAACTCGGTAAGGACAATATCGGTTTTTTCAATATCCATTCCTTTACCAAATTCTTCGTAGTTATGAATGCCGTTCAGCATCCCGGAATGTGTGGCAACCTTATAATTATGCGTCATTTCCAGTTCCCGACCGTTTATCATAATATCTGTGACCCTTTGTCCTAATGGCTTTGTAATATCTATTTTATAATTTATTCCAGACGACTGGATAAGTCCTCCAACAATATTTGTTTTGTTTTTGGGTTTTAAGTTGGTGGCAGTCTGCTCCAGTGTTGTCTTTATTTGTTCCCCTGTCATTTTAAGGGTTACGATTTTAGCCGGATGGGGTAATAATTTGTAGATATCTTCACTTGTGATATCTCCTTTTAGAGAAATACCATATCCAACACCTGGAAGAAATGAGGCATCCGCATTAAAGTTTTCCATCATTAGAGTTGTTACCATTTTGTCAAACGGGCTCTCAGATTTGTACTGTCTTCCGATTATGGTATCCGTTGTCGTAATTTGCTCTTCAAGTTTTGATAAATGTGGTTTACGAAGCTCCTGAACTAACTTTTCTGCTTCGGCATCTTTATCAAAGTCTTCATTCCAGAGAAAGTGGTAATTGGTGTTGATGCCGGAAAGATCCTTGTCTTTGATGATCAATTCTGTTTCTCCCAGGACAGCACCATCAGAAAGGGCTTGCACCACAAAGGTTCCATTTATTTTTACCGGGGGAGTTATCACATCGTGACTATGCGCTCCAATAATCAGGTCTATACCTTCTACTTTTTCAGCAATAGTTTTATCTACCGCCATACCTTCATGAGATAGTACAATTATCACATCAGATTTGGATTTAAGCTCCGGAAGATACTTTTGAATGATTTCAACTCCCTTTTCAAATCTTAGGCCTTCTATATTTTTAGGATTTCCCGTTAAAGGAGTGTTCCTGTACCCAACTGGCAGGATCGCGATTTTTAAACCTTTTCTTTCTAAAATGGTATAAGCTTCATTGAATATAGGTTCTCCGGTACTTTCATCTATAATGTTTGCCGCACGCATTGGGAAATTTGCCATCTCGTTAAGCTGCCGGGTTCTTTCCAGTCCATAATCGAAATCGTGATTCCCCAGTACCATCATATCATATTTCAGCTGGTTCATTAGCCTGATCACAGTTTCTCCTTTTGTTAAGTTGCTTAACTGATCATCACTGAAGGTATCGCCGCCGTCGAGTAATATAACGCTTTCTTCACCCTTTTGACTCCTGATCGATTTTACAGCCTGGGCCATTCGAGGCATTCCTCCAATTATACCCTCTCTGTCAAATCTTACCAGAACGTCTGTTTCATCCCCGGTTTGAGCCGTGGAATTATCCAAAGTTGTGGTGAAAGGCATGTAAGATCCGTGAATGTCATTTGTATGTAGTACAGATATAGTTACGGATTCATCCTCCGCACTTTTTTGATCCGAACTACTGTTTTTTGAGAAATTGCAACCAGATAGGCTTAATGCCAAAACTGCATAAATTGGCAACGTAAATTTAATAAACTTCATTTTTATTTGTTGATTTTTTTAAAAAGCTAAATATATGTGATGCGCATCCTCTGGTATGTAACTTAAGTTACAATGAAAGACCACCAATTCTTTTAGGTTTGTTTTTTTTCAAATTTAATCTTCATCTTTTCGCTAAGACACTATAATTTTTTCTTCTGATGAATAATTTTAGAGCTTTTGTTAGGGCTATTTATTATTTCTTTTCGGCATTCGCCGCCCTTTTAATTTTCCTCTTTGCAGGCTTGTTTTTATATAACTCCAATCCTGACTTTTTCCAAAGCGATAAAATTTCAGCTGAGAACTGGAAACCGAAAGATGTCGAGGCCGAGCTGAATTCCGGTTTTATGCCGCGTGATGTAAAATACGGGTACCAGTTAATTGCAGAGACTTCTAAGCATATAGGTCCTTTGGCTGAAAATCCGGGTATGCGTTATGCCGGGAACAATCTGGCCTGCGCGAACTGCCATTTAAATGCCGGTACTCAGGCGGGTTCAGCTTCCTGGATAGGAGTGGTGCAACGCTTCCCTCAATTTCGGGGAAGGTCCAATAGCGAAGGGACCATAGAAGACAGAGTGAATGGTTGTATGCAAAGAAGTATGAATGGTGAAAAGCTTCCGGTAGAATCTAAAGAAATGAGATCTATTGTGTCTTATATGGAATGGCTGGGAGAAGGAATGCCAGAAGAACGTGAAAAAGAATTTAAAGGATTTCCAAAAATTGAGATCCCTGAAGTTGCAGTAATCCTTGAAAAAGGTAAGGCCTTGTTTGCTAAGGAATGTGCGGTATGTCATGGTGAAAATGGACAGGGACAAAAGCTTGCAGACAGCACTAAAGCTTATCAATATCCGCCACTTTGGGGAGAAGATAGTTATAATAATGGAGCAGGGATGCACCGCGTTATTACTGCCGCTCAATTCATTAAAGGGAATATGCCCTTTGGTCAGGCGACCTGGGATAATCCCAAACTAACTGACGAAGAGGCCTACCATTTAGCGGGCTATATCAATAGCTTCTCCAGGCCACAAAAGAGAAATTTAGAAAAAGATTATCCAGATTTAAAATTAAAACCAGTTTCAACTCCGTATGGACCCTGGGCAGATAAGTTTTCCCCTGAACAACATAAATATGGGCCATTTCAACCTATTATGAAATTTTACAAACAAGAATACGGAATAACTAAAAGTAAATGATCAGATCCTTTATACCTACAGTCCTCTTTATATTGTTAGCTCCTTTTGCTTCGCTTGCTCAGGAAACTACCGAAAAGAGTAAGCGCGGTAAGCTATCCGGCCAGCTGCGCACTTATTATATGAATACCTTTAATAAAGGTTCCCTGAAAGACTTTAGGGCGTTGGCCGTAGGTGGTAAAATAAAATATCAGTACAGGTTCAATGATAACCTGGAATTCGGGCTTGCAGGTTATAACTCCACCAATACCTGGATTCAGGATTTGACAATACCAGATACCGAGACGGGAAAACTGAGCAGGTATGAGGAAGGGCTTTTTGACCGGTTGAACCTTGATAATAAGTTTGTGTTCTTGCTTGGAGAACTCTATATGAATTACGGGCTCGAGAAACACGAATTTCGCCTGGGGAGAATGAAGATCAAATCTCCCTTGGTGAATCCTGAAGACGGAAGAATGATACCAAGTCTATTCCAGGGATTCTTATATCAGTACAAGCCCTCTAACAGGAATAATTTTCAATTCGGGATTTTTAATGAGGTAGCTCCCAGGTCTACCGGAGAATTTTATCCTATTGGGGAAAGTATAGGTACTTATGGTGTTGGCCGGGATTGGTCCGGTAGTCAGTCTCAATATAAGGGTAATACGGAATCAGATTTTCTAGTGGTCTCTAATGTAAAGTTAGAAGTGACAGATCGGCTTAATTTTGAGATCTGGGACTATTATATAGATAATGTTTCAAACTCTGTTTACTTCAACCCAAAATTTGATGTTTCCTCCAGGCTTGAACTGCAAATGGAATGGCTGCACCAAAATAAAATAGGTGAGGGGGGGAATGAAATAGATTCTTTAAGTTATTTCAGGGCAAATTCTTCAGATGTATTGGGGATGAAACTAAAATATAAATGGCCGGAAGATCAGGCTTCTGTTTCCCTGGCTTATGACAGGATCCTTCCTCACGGCCAGTTCATTTTTCCCAGGGAATGGGGAAGGGAGTTTCTATTCAGTTTTCAAAAGCGGGAAAGAAGTGAGGGGACTGCAGATAATCACGCTTTGGTAATGTATTACGAGGATGTGTTTCAGTTAAATAACCCCGCTTCAAAAATTCAAACTATTCTTAGTGTAGGACATCAATGGAAGCCTTCTGTTGCAAATGCGAAACTGAATAAATATGCGGTGCCTGATTACACGCATATTAACCTTGATCTGTTTTTTCATTTTGAAAAACTTAAAAACTTAAAACCGGAACTACTGTTTGTGACCAAATTCTCAAATGGCGATGTTCCTGATAACCCGAATCTCTTCCTGAATAAGACAGATTTGTTCCACGTTGATGTGATCCTGAACTATACCTTTTAAACCCGGGTAAGTTGTAAGTCTGGTCTTCATTATCCCTTTCTCAATATTCTGTCTCTTTGATATCAGGCCGGGTGTTTTAACCATCTTTAATGCAGCTTTCTGCTGTTGTATCCAGAATATCTTGAGTGGGCGATGATAACTTCTTCAGGATTACCTTAATTTTCTTATTTATATCGTAAGAGCGTTCAGATATATTGCTGTTGACGAAGTGCGGCAGGAAATTTCAAGTTGCAGAAAATATCTCCAGGACCAGTTGCGGGTTCGAGGGAAGCTAAGCTTCAATTTTTGTAGTAAATTAAAAAATCCCTTCAATTTTTGAAGGGATTTTTTCTTGTAGCGAGACCGAGATTTGAACTCGGGACCTCCGGGTTATGAATCCGACGCTCTAACCAACTGAGCTACCTCGCCTTATCATTCTAAAATGGCTCAAAACTTGCGTTTGGCCTGCCTTTGCGCGCTATTGACGGTGCTTGCAAATGCGGGTGCAAATATAAAAACAATTTGATTTGACGCAAACAATATTTTCTAAAATATTTATTTTGTTTTCTTTTTATCTTTCCAATTAATATCTATATTGCCCGAAACTAATAAATCTACAAATGGAAGAAAAGATCAAGTACGAAATGGAGTTTCCCATTCATGCTTCTCCTTCATTATTATATCAATATATTTCAACACCCTCAGGTTTAAGCGAATGGTATGCTGATAACGTGAATTCCCGTGGTGAACTTTTCACCTTTATCTGGGAAGGAAGTGAGGAGCAGGCCAAGCTTGTTAGCAAGAAAAGCGATGAGCGTGTAAAATTTAAATGGCTTTCAGAAGAAGACACCCCTTACTTTTTTGAAATCAGGATTCAGGTAGATGATATTACCAAAGACGTGTCTATTATGATCACAGATTTCGCGGAAGATGAAGATGAAGTGGAAGAAGGGAAAATGCTTTGGGAAAATATGATATCAGACCTAAAACAGGTGCTTGGTTCAGTTTAATATTCTATAGAGAAACATTACCTTTGACCCCGTTAATAAACGGGGTTTTTTTATGATCAATTTAAACGGAAACTTATTAGAAGACAGTCAGGCCAGCCTTTCGGTTTCGAACAGGGGATTTGCCTACGGCGATTCGGTTTTTGAAACTATACGGGTGATAAACGGAAAGATAATGTTCTGGGAAGACCATTATTTCAGGCTAATGGCCTCTATGCGTATTATGCGGATGGAGATTCCGGCTAATTTCTCTCCTGAGTTTCTTGAAGAAGAGATCATAACCCTGGTAAAGGCCAATGAGCTGGAAACCTCTCCTGCCAGAGTCAAATTTTCCGTATTCCGTAAAGAAGGTGGGTATTACACTCCGGAAACCCGGGATATTGGTTACGTGGCGAGTGTAAAGGAGCTGGATGATGCTTTTTATACTTTAAGCGACGATTTCTATGAAATTGAACTTTTTAAAGATCATTATATAAACAGCGGGCTTTTGTCCAGTATTAAGTCCAACAATCGTGCAGTGAATGTTCTTGGAAGTATTTTCGCTTCTGAAAACGGATACAATAACTGCCTTATTCTAAACGAAAAGAAAAGCGTGGTAGAGGCCCTTAACGGAAATATATTCCTGGTAAAAGGCAGTGTGATCAAAACTCCGCCGGTAAGTGACGGTGCTTTGAACGGTATCACCAGGAAGCAGCTTTTAGGGATCGTTGAGAAAATTGATGATTATAGTCTTGAAGAAGCTTCTATTTCTCCTTTCGAGCTGCAAAAAGCTGACGAGCTTTTTATTACGAATGTAATTACCGGTATTCAGCCGGTAAGCAAATACCGTAAAAAGGAATTCGCCTCCAAAGTGGCGAAAGATCTTCTGTCTAAATTGAATGTGAAAGCCCGTTTGGGTGGCTAGTTGTAGGCAGGATTTTCCGGAGCATTTGACCATAAAACATACTCTCCGCCCAGTTGCATCATTTTATCCTTCCAGAAAGAACTGTAAGGTCTTTCAATAATGTCATTATCCTCATTTGTGGTGACGATCCAGGAATGGGAGTTTAACTCCTCATTCAGCTGGTCTGCATCCCAGCCCGAATAGCCAAGGAAGAACCTTATCTGTTTTTCGTCTATAAGATTTTTGGTAATCAGTTCCTGTACGGCTTCAAAATTTCCGCCCCAGTAGATGCCGTTGGCGATCTCTATACTATCGGGAATAAGCTCAGGCACCTTGTGGATAAAGTAAAGATTATCCTGTTCTACGGGACCGCCATTATAAATTCTGAAATCGGCCTCAAGATCAGGGATAAGGTCGGTAAGGGTGAAGTCCAGTACTTTGTTCAGGATAAAGCCAACCGATCCTTTTTCTGAATGATCTGCCAGAAGCACCACAGAGCGATTAAAAGCCACATCTCCGATAATGGAGGGCTCTGCTACCAAGAGATGACCTTTGGTTGGTTTTAAAGCGATCATATCAGCAATGTTTTTAACTAAGCTAAATAATTATTTATTTAAATTCAAAAAATTATGCCAATTTTATGAATAAAAGAAGCCTTCCCGGGGGAAGGCTTCATAATCTTTTACTAATACAAATTATTAGTTCACAGCTTTTTGTAAATCTGCTCCGGCTTTAAATTTCACTACATTTTTAGCAGCAATTTTTATGGTTTTTCCGGTTTGTGGGTTTCTTCCTTCACGAGCAGCTCTTTTAGATACTGACCAAGAACCAAATCCTACAAGAGAAACTCGGTCTCCCTTTTTAAGAGATTTTTCAACGTTTCCTAAGAAAGACTCTAGAGCTTTTTTAGCAGCTGCTTTTGAAATCCCGGCGTTTTCAGCCATTGCATCGATTAAATCTGTTTTGTTCATAATTTGAATTTTAAAATAAATTGTTGGTTAAACATTCTGTTAAATTGCTCTACAAATTTATATGGATTTCTCGCCCGTGCAAGTAATACCAAGGGAAATGCCGATTATTGTTAATAACTTAGGGTTTTTGTTAATAAGTATGGCTTTAAATTATTGATTTTTTCTCGTTTCAGTGTCTATAAGGGTTTACAGGAATTTTGCGTCCGGAGTAAAGGTAAAACCATTTAACAGGTCTTTTACTTCCATTTTTCGCTTCCCTGGAAGCTGAATCGAACTGATGATAATAAATCCGTCTGAAGTTGCCACTTTCAGTTTTTTGTCCTGCACCGTAATAGAACCTATTGGATAGTGGTGCTCTGACTTTTGCTTTTCTATATCAAAGATCTTAACCTTTAATTCTTTCGAGGCATTTATAAGAAGGCTCCAGGCAGCAGGATAGGGGTTGAGGCCTCTTATAAGGTTATAGATATTATCTGTGCTCTTATGCCAGTCTATACGGGTGTTGTCCTTATTGAGTTTTGGGGCCGGTCTAAGCTCTTTGCTTTCTTCCTGCTTAACGGCCTCTGATTTTCCGCTTTCAATTAATTTCAGGGTGTCCAGAATAAGACCGGCACCGGTATGCATAAGTTTGTCGTGAAGTTGGCCTGCATTTTCTTGCGGCTCGATTTCTACTTCTTTCTGAAGCAGCATAGCCCCGGTATCTATTTTCTCATCCAGCAAGAAAGTAGAAACCCCTGTGGTCTTTTCCCCGTTTATAAGTGCCCAGTTTATAGGGGCTGCACCGCGATACTGGGGCAGGAGGGATGCGTGTAGATTGAAGGTCCCGTATTCGGGAAGAGACCAAACCGATTTTGGCAGCATTCTGAATGCCACTACTACCTGTAAATTCGGGTTCAGGCTTTTTAGTTCCTCAAGAAATTCCTCAGATTTAAGATTGCTGGGCTGCATTAACTTCAGGCCCTCTTCCAGTGCATACTTCTTTACCGCGCTTTGCTGAAGCTTTCGGCCTCTCCCGGCAGGCTTGTCGGGTGCGGTGATCACGCCAACCACATTGTATCCGGCTTCCACAATCTTTTTCAGGCTAAATACCGCAAAATCGGGTGTGCCCATAAATACAATCCTTAATTCTCTCATTTTTCTGGTAATTTATAGTTGTTGGTTGGTGTCCTTAATATGATCTTTCTTTCAACAAGCAGCTGTAATACCTTTAATATATGCTCCTCTCTGTAAAGATCAATTTGTTCTGTGAGCGCTCTTGAGTTTAATTCTCTTTTTTTCAGAAGAAGTACAATCTCTTTATAAATATTGTTCATCACACTTCTGCTAATTTCGGTGTTTTCTTTATTACAAACCGAACAGATCCCGCAGGGAGAAGTTTCTGTTTCTCCGAAATATTTCAGCAATTGCTGACTTTTACATTCTTTCTCATTTTCGATAAAACTTAGCACTGCTTCAATCTTGCTTGTTTTGGTGTCATACTGAAGCCTGATGTAACTGGCCACAGGGTTAATTGTCGCTTCATCTTCCCTGGGAACAAGGAAGGTGATACTTGTATCCTGTGCGGCATAATTGAACTCTATGATCTCATCTGCTTCAAGACGTTTCAGGATGTCTATGGCCTTGTCTTCAGTAATGCCCGCTTTTTTGCAGAGAGCATTTAGGTTGATGGAAGTCTTGTTTTCTAAGATTCCGCCGTAAGTCCTCAGCATTGCCTTTACAAGATCGTCGTACGCCGAATGGCTGCTTAAATAATGGTCCAGCTGAGCCGAAGAAATAATAAACTGCACCTCTGTTTTCTTATGAAATTGTTGCGAAAGTTTAAGAATACTGCAGCGGTCCAATACCTGGAGGCAGTTGTATGTCTTAAGGGCATTAAAGGAATACTGTTCACAGAAATCTGAGAAATTAAAATTCTCTGTTGTTTGTTCTCCTTCACCAAAAGCGATCTGAAAATAAGAATTTAGCTTTCTATAGACCTGTTTAATGTCTTTGACGTCGGGTAGACTTGCTAAGAACTGGTTCTTTAAGACCGGAATATCACTGGTGCTGGTAATGATACTTGCCGCTGCCGGTTTTCCATCCCTCCCTGCACGGCCTGCTTCCTGAAAATAGCTTTCCAGGCTTTCCGGTAGGTTAAGGTGGATCACCTGCCGCACATCGGGTTTATCTATGCCCATCCCAAAAGCGGTGGTCGCTACCATAATATAGGACTCGTTCGCAAGCCACATATTAAGTCTCTTTGACTTTTCTTCATTTTTGAGCCCGCCGTGAAATGCCAGGGCCCTGTAACCTTCTTTATTAAGATGTTCACTTATATCTATAGTTGCTTTCCTGCTTCTTACATAGATGATCGCTGTTTCAGATTTGCTTTTTAGAAGTCGGCTTAACCGATAGAATTTGTCTTCAGCCTTTAAGACATTATAAGCAATATTAGGGCGTGCAAAGGACTTCTTGTGAAGAACAGAGCCTTCCAGTTCAAGTTCCTTTTTGATGTCTTTAACCACTTCAGGGGTGGCGGTTGCGGTAAGGGCAGCCAGGGGAGTTTCCGGTAACAGCTCTTTGAGCTTATTGATATTCCGGTATGCAGGCCTGAAGTCGTGTCCCCATTGAGAGATGCAGTGGGCTTCATCTACGGCGATAAGGTTTACATCCATTTGTTTGATACGCTCCTGTACCAGTTCCTGCTGAAGCCTTTCCGGGGAGAGGTAAAGGAATTTATAATTTCCGTAAATGCAGTTATCCAGTTTTTTATCCAGGTCGTCATAAGATATACCTCCTGTAACGGCCATAGCTTTTATGCCGTTTTTATGAAGGGAGGAGACCTGATCTTCCATAAGGGCAATAAGCGGGGAGACAACAATACAGATGCCCGGTTGCAGTAAGGCAGGAACCTGGAAGCAAACAGATTTTCCGCCACCGGTAGGCAGCAGGGCTATAATATCTTTTTTCTCTAAAAGATCTGAAATGATGGGCCACTGTAATGGCCTGAACTCATCATAACCCCAGTATTTCTTTAGTATGTGTAAGGCTTCCTGCAAATTTAGTCATCGAGATTATTTAATATAAAGTTAGCTCTTTCTTCCACAGGGCCTTTTGGGACTTCTACAGGTTGGTACCCGAACCTTTTATAGGTCTCATTCAGGAATTTGGAAATCGCCAGGGCTTCTTCAAAAGTTTCGTAACGTTCGTTATCGCTTTTATAGATCTCTTTCCACGGAGGAAGGATGAAGACCTGGTGATAGCTATGCCTTTCACAGGCTTCGGTAAACTTTGAAGTATACCGGGTTTCAAAATAATCCATATAAGCGATCACATCCGGAATTCCGCGATCTATAAAAATAGGTTCTATAGTTTTTTCTTCGGCTTCGTAATGCTGCCTGATACGCCCCTCAAGTAACTTTTCACTAAAGAGCAGGGGTTTTTCAAGGAATAACTGTGCAATCCCTTCCTTTTGGGCCTCGAGGGTTACCTGTCTGGAGATTTCGTGCAGGCATTCATTTCCTTGAGCTTCCAGGTTATGGATTATAGAAGACTTTCCTGTTCCGGGACCACCGGTAATAACAATTTTTTTCTTACTCACGCTGCAAATTTCGTCATTTGAATTTGATTATAAAAATGCATTCATTCCATGTATCTTTGCAATTATAAATGAAGAAGAAAGTTATGAGCGACGCAAGTAAGTCTAAGGAGTTTTATATTAAATTAAAAGCGCAGCTACAGGATACAAGTATGTGGCCGTCAGAATACCTGTATAAATTTATTGTGCCTACCAGTGATGAGAAGATCAAAAAGATAGAGAGCATCTTTGATAATACCGGGGCAGTAATAAAGACCAAGCAGTCTAAAAACGGTAATTATACAAGTGTTTCTGTAAATGTTAGAATGAGGAATCCCGATGCTGTGATTTTTAAATATAAGGAAGTGGCGGCAGAAGTTAAGGGGGTTATTTCATTATAGTAATGCCGGGAGATTAGAAAAGACTTCAATTTTTACTAATCTTGGATAATATTTCTTATTTTGCAAACGATTAAACTTCTACAGTTAAGTATCACCCTATAAAATTCTATTTTGACACACCCATTAGAATACAACTCCGAGAGGAGTGATTTGATTATTCCCGAGTATGGAAGGCATTTGCAGAAAATGGTCGAACATGCCGTTACTATTGAAGACGATAAAGAAAGAAACAAAGTAGCCCAGTCTATTATTGCGGTTATGGGAAATATGAACCCTCACTTAAGAGACGTTCCGGATTTCCAACATAAGCTTTGGGATCAGTTGTTCATCATTAGCGATTTTAAACTGGATGTCGATTCTCCTTTTCCGAAGCCCTCCAGAGAAATGCTGGCAGAAAGACCGGATCCTTTAGATTATCCTCAAAACTTCCCGAAGTATCGATTCTACGGAAATAACATCAAGCGGATGATAGATGAGGCCAGAACTTATGACGAAGGTCCTTTAAAAGAGGCTTTGGTGTATACCATTGCTAACCATATGAAGAAATCTTTCCTGAACTGGAACAGGGATGCCGTTGAAGATGCTGTGATCTTTGAGCATTTAAGAGAGCTTAGCGACGGAGAAATTAACCTGAAAAATGCCGATGAAGATTTGACCGAGACGTCAAACCTTTTACGGGGCAAGAAAAAATTCACGAAGGGCAGTTCAAAGAAATCTGGTCGTAAAGGCCGTAAACGCCACTAAAAATCTTATTACATGGGAACTTTTCAGATTGAAGGCGGGCATCGCTTAAGTGGAGAAATACAGCCACAAGGTGCCAAAAATGAAGCCTTGCAAATTCTGTGTGCCGTATTATTAACCTCAGATAAAGTAAGCATTTCCAATATCCCCGATATTCTTGATGTGAATAAGCTTATTAACCTTTTAAGAAATTTAGGGGTAAAAGTAGAAAAGACAGGGAAGGGGAGTTACACTTTTCAAAGCGATGATCTGGACCTGGACTACCTAAGCAGTGACCAGTTCAAGAAAGACGGAAGCGGCTTAAGAGGGTCGATTATGATCGTAGGCCCTTTGCTTGCGCGTTTCGGAAAAGGATTTATTCCTAAGCCGGGAGGCGATAAAATAGGACGCCGACGCCTTGACACTCACTTTGAAGGGTTTATAAAGTTAGGAGCGGAATTTCGCTATAATAAAGAGGAGCGCTTCTACGGAGTAGAGGCTCCTAATGGGCTTAAGGGAGACTTTATGCTGCTTGAGGAGGCCTCGGTTACCGGCACAGCCAATATCGTGATGGCGGCCGTCCTTGCCGAAGGCAAGACCACGATTTATAATGCCGCCTGTGAACCTTATTTACAGCAGCTTTGTAAAATGCTGAATTCGATGGGGGCAAACATCAAAGGTGTAGGTTCCAACCTCCTTGAGATCGAAGGGGTTAAGGAACTTGGCGATTGTGAACACCGCATTCTTCCTGATATGATCGAGATTGGTTCATGGATTGGCCTTGCGGCGATGACGCAAAGTGAGATCACCATTAAGAATGTGAACTGGGGTATGCTTGGGCTTATTCCGACTACTTTCAGAAAACTTGGGATCCACCTGGAACAAAGGGGGGATGATATTTTTATTCCCGCACATACCGATGGTTATGAAGTGCAGAGCTTTATTGATGGCTCTATAATGAATATCAGCGATGCGCCCTGGCCGGGATTCACTCCGGATCTACTGAGCATCGTTCTTGTAATTGCCACACAGGCCAGAGGCAGTGTTTTGATTCATCAGAAAATGTTCGAAAGCAGGCTGTTCTTTGTGGATAAGCTTATAGATATGGGAGCCAAGATCATTCTATGTGATCCGCACAGAGCTACTGTGATTGGTCACGATTTTAAATCTCAGCTGAAGGCTACCACGATGTCTTCGCCAGATATTCGTGCCGGGATCTCCCTGCTTATCGCAGCGCTTTCTGCCAAAGGAACCTCTACGATTCATAATATTGAGCAGATAGACAGGGGATATGAGAATATCGATGAGCGCTTAAGAGCAATTGGAGCAAAAATTGAAAGAGTCGATTAAGAAGGTTTTTTCATTTCTAGATATAAAAAAAGCTGTCAGATCTGACAGCTTTTTTCTTTTTATAATGATTTATGATCAGGCTTCAGTTTGGGCCTTTTTCTTATTCTCTTTGTAGTTAAACAGATTGTGTTCTTTAATCATTTGGGTGGTCTTCTCAGGAAGCATATCCTCCCAGCCTTCTTTTCCTTCCTGGATCATCTGCAGAATTTCGCGGGAGTAAACATCCAGAATATTTGGATTGAATTCGGTGATGTCTTCCACACGGCCATTGTACTTGAAGAACTTATAAAGTTCTTTCATACGAGGGTGCACCTTCAGGTTCTCGCTTGTAGTAACTTCTCCTGTTTCCGGATCTTTTAAAGGATACAGGTAAACCTTTAAGTCTTTAAAGAATAACTTTCCAAAAGCTTCAAGGATCCCGCCACTCAGGTGACGATAGTATTTTTCATCGAATACATCTATCAGGTTGTTAACACCCATTGTAAGCCCCATTCTTTGTTTTGAATATCTTGAGAAGTACTCCACAACCCTGTAATATTCCTGGAAGTTGGAGATCATCACTGTCTGGCCCAGGGAACAAAGAAGTTCGGCGCGGTCCATAAAGTCACGTTCATCGATCTCTCCTTCAGCACGCAGGTTGGAAAGGGTAATCTCGAAGATCACCTCGGTATTGTCCTTATCTACTTTGCTTTCTTTGAAGAAAAGTTCTTTGGAACGTTCATACATATCCATATTTACCTTGGTAACCGGTCTAAAGCTACCACGTAAGGCAAGGATGTTCTTTTTATAAAGGATCTTGGCCGGTAGTACATTGTTTCCGTCAGGTCCGAACATTACGGCCTCGGTCATTCCGTTTTTAACCAGCTGTAAACTCATTAAACGGTTATCAACCTTCTCGAATCTTGGCCCTGAAAAGTTGATGGTATCGATCTCTATCTGGTCTTTGTCTATATGATCGTAGAGGTAACGCAGTAATTTTTTTGGATTATCATACTTGTAGTAAGCTCCATATATAAGGTTTACCCCAAGGATCCCTAAAGTGTTTTGCTGGTGACGTGCATCATTCTCATGAAAGCGTACGTGAAGAATAATTTCGTTGTATTCTTCTTCAGGTCTTACCTGATATTTGATCCCTACCCATCCGTGACCTTTATATTTCTTTGCAAAATCTATGGTCGCTACGGTGTTGGCGTAGCTGAAGAAAAGTTTGTTTGGATGTTTTTCGCGAGAAATTCTCTCTTCAATAAGGTTGATCTCGTGGCTCAGCATCTTTTTTAAACGGGCTTCGGTCACATATCTTCTGTCATCTTCAACCCCGTAAATAGCATCACTAAAGTCTTTATCGTAGGCGCTCATCGCTTTCGCAATAGTCCCCGAAGCACCACCGGCTCTAAAGAAATTCCTTACAGTCTCCTGTCCTGCACCAATTTCAGAGAAAGTACCATAAATATTTTCATTTAAATTAATGCGAAGTGCTTTACTTTTTATAGAAGGAACGTTTTCAAATTCCTTGTCGCCCATTATGGTAATTGGCATAATTTTTCTTTTAAATGAATTTCCTTTTTGTTTTAATCAAAGGTACTAAAACGGCGAGGTATACAAAAAAATATATATATTTTTGTGTCAAAATAAATTCCCTTTGAAAGTAACATTTTTAGGCACAGGAACATCTCAAGGAATTCCGGTTATAGGAAGCGAACATCCCGTATGTTTAAGTGAAAACCCTAAAGATAAAAGATTACGGGTCTCGGTTCTGGTAGAGTGGGACGGCTGCAACATTCTAATTGACTGCGGTCCCGACTTCAGAGCACAGATGCTTGCCAATAATGTAAAGCACCTGGATGCTATCCTGTTCACTCACGAACATAATGACCATACTGCCGGATTAGACGATATCAGGCCTTTTTTCTTCCGTCAGGGAGATATACCGGTTTTTGCACATCAAAGAGTGCTTGAATCGCTTAGAAAGCGTTTTGATTATATCTTTACATCTGAGAATAAATATCCCGGTGCTCCGGGGGTTATTGAGAATCAAATTGAAAACAAGGAGTTCAGCTTCAGGGAGCATAAGATCCTTCCAGTAGATTTTAAGCATAACCGCCTGCAGGTTTTCGGGTTCAGGATGAAGGATTTTGCCTACCTGACAGATCTTAAAAGTATAGAAGAGGAAGAAGTGGAAAAACTGGAGGGGCTGGAGGTTCTTGTGGTGAATGCGCTTAGAATTGAACCTCATCACTCTCACTTCAACCTGGAAGAAGCCTTGGAATTTATTGAAGAAGTAAAGCCTAAAAGGGCCTATTTAACCCATATAAGCCATTTGCTTGGTTTTCACGACGAAGTGGAGGCCAGGCTGCCGGAAAATGTATTTCTGGCCTATGATAACCTGAAAATCACTCTTTAAACTTATGCGAAATAAAATACTGGTTTACCTGCTCATCTTTTCCGTTCTGTTCGTGATCTTTATTTATGTTAATGATAAACGAATACTTGATGCCAGGGACGCTACCATAGAACAACTTGAAAACAGAAGCGAATCACAGGAGGCCGAAATAGAAGAGCTTAGGTCTGAGACCCAGGATCAAACGTATTTTTCTCTGGAATCTAATGAAGATGCGCTTACTTATTTTGAAAACCGGGGGCTGGACCCTTTGGCGATCAAAAATAAAGTGAGAGATGAGATTATAAGCCGCAATCGTGCTAATGAAGATAATGACCTGGTTCCCTTTGAAGGAATGGAAGGGCCTATGCGTATTAATAAGATCAAGCTGCTAAACCATAAATGGATTATTGCCGACTTTACTGACGGGACCTATTGGGGAGAAATTCTTCTTAGCTACTCGGTAGACGATCAAGGCGAAATAAGCTTTACTCCTGAAAAATCCTTTTTATATCAGAAAGATTAAAGGTGCTTGACAAGCCAGTCCTTTAACTCAAAGAAATTTTGTGGGGCCACCCCGTGGCCTACAGGAAATTCTGAATAGGTATTTTCAATATTCAGGCTGTCCAGGAAAGGTTTGGTTTGTCTTGCCCATTCTACTGGGATCACCTGGTCTGCAGAGCCGTGTGAGCAGTAGAAAGAAAGGTGTGAGAAATCATTCTTCTCGTAATTTTCTTTCAGAATGCCTTTATTTACATAACCGCTTAGTGCAACTACGTTTTTAACCTTCTCAGGGTAGGAGAGGGCAACGGCATAACTAAGAATGGTGCCCTGGCTAAAGCCGAAAAGCGTAACATTTGCAGGGTCTACAGGGTAGTTTTCTATAGCTTCATCTATAAAATCGGCGATTTTGTCTCTTGATTCTATAGCCTGATCATCATCACTGAATTTTCCGTCGGTATTATCCCAGTGTATGGCATACCAGGCATTTCCGAAAGGCTGCATAGGATAAGGAGCTTTTACCGAAATCACGAAAAGTTCGTCAGGTAGTTCTCCGGCGAAGGAGAAAAGATCGTTCTCATCGCTTCCGTAGCCGTGAAACATAATCAGTAAAGGCGCCTTATCAAGCTTTACTTTAGGTTCTCTTACTTTATGATATAGGGATAAACTGGTGGTATTCATTAATTTATTGTGCTAAACCATTTTTGAAATTGTGCGCCAACAAGAGGCACTTCTTTTTGTTCCCCCTGGACCGCACTTACAAATCCGTAGATCCAGAGAATAAAGATGCAAACGTAAAACGCGGAAGAGATCAGCCAGCTGTCGAACATTCCTACAAGTACCCCTAAAAGATAAAAGGTAATATGAATCCCGAAAGCCTGTCTTATATGGAAGCTGGCAAACGGGTTCTTGGTATCATTATTCATAAAGTAGGCAATTATGGTGCCTATAACTGTGAGATACGCAACTATAGCTGCTGTTTTTCCCTCTTCTGCAACGCTTTTCATTTGATGAAGTTTAATCTGTAATTACAGATATACAAAGATATTAATATTGTTTTTTCTAAAGACCGGCAAAGCCTTTTTTAGTAATAATTCCAATAGCCCGGCCTTTAAGTTTGCTTCCCAGGAAAATACTGTTCTCTGAAGTTGAATGAATATGGTCTTTAGTAAACTTATAATCCACTTCTGGTGAGAAAAGGCTTAGGTCGGCAGGTTCTCCTTCTTCGATAGTGGAAGCTTTAAGCCCAAAACGGTTTTTCCCCCGACTTAGGATCTCTGCACAGTCTTCAGCAGAAAAAATGGTTCCAAGAGCGCCAAAAGCAGTTTCCAGCCCAATCGTTCCGTACATAGCATTTTCAAATTCTACCTTTTTATGCTCAATATCGATGGGATTATGATCACTGGTAACCATATCTATGCTGCCATCTTTTAGCCCTTCTATTAAAGCTTCAAGGTCTTCTTTGGTTCTTAAGGGTGGTTGTACCTTGGTATTGGCATCGAATTCCTTTAAAACATCATCTGTAAAGATAAGGTTGTGGATTGCGACGCTGCAACTTACATCCAGCCCTTGTTCCTTAGCCTTCCTTATGAGTTCTACCGTTTTGGCGGTTGAAATTGTTGGAATATGTAATTTTCCTCCGGTGTATTCAAGAAGGAACAGATCTCGTGCCACCTGAAGCTCTTCAGCCAGATTAGGAATTCCTTTAAGCCCTAAAGAAGTGCTGCTGTGGTGCTCGTTCACCTGGCCTTTTCCTGCTATTTTGTTCTCCTGCGGAAAAGATTGTACGAGCCCGCCAAAATTCTGGGTATACTGCAGTGCCAGTTTCAAAAGGTTCGGGTTGTCTACCGGCTGTTTGTAATCCCCGAAGCTTACGGCTCCGCCCTGGGCCATATCATATAATTCGGCAAGGTCAATTCCTTCGCTTTTAACGGTAAGAGCCCCGGTGGGTAACAGGTTAACCGCGTGATCCAGCGCCTTTGATTTTATGGAGATCACGGCCGAGTTGGTGTCTATAACAGGATTGGTGCTGGCATTCAGCACCACCGAAGTAAATCCGCTCTTGGCGGCGGTGTCAAGTCCGTTTGCAATGGTTTCCCGTTCTTCATACCCCGGCTCTCCAAAACTTACACTGCTGTCAAACCAGCCTCTCGAAACGTGCAGGTTTCCCTCTCTGATTTCCCTGTCTGCTTTTTCTTTTATTTCTGAAGAGATCCTTTTAATGATCCCATCTTCGATAAGAATATCTTTGGTTTGCTTGTGAAAAGCTGACTGCTGGTCAAGTATTTTGGCTGATTTAATTAGTAGCTTCATTTAAAAAATTTTAATAGTAGCATTTCAAGGCTCATAAAGAACAATGCAAAAATAACAAACCATTTCCAAAGCGGCTTGGTTTGACCCGATGCTTTTGCATTTTCGAAATATTTATCGATAGATTCAAAATTACGGATGTTTTTCAGGCTTTCAGGATGAGTGTACACCAGCTTGCTTTCTGTTCTTTTTTCATTAAAACTAAGCTTCCCCAGATCACTCTTTCCGTACATAACTCTATAGTTTCCGGGAGTTTCTATGGCATTAGTGAAGATCTGTACCTTATCCGGAAACAATTGCTGTTGTGGAATTACAGAGCTTTCTTCAGATTTCAGGCTTAAAACCTCATCTTGCCCAATACTGACCGGGATATCTATTTGGTCCCGATCATTAATTTGATAATATAATTTTGGACTTTTTAAAGCAGCAAGTCCCATATTGTAGAAACTGGGAACGATAAGAGGAGATTGCTTGAAGTTTGAATTCTCACTATTCAGAGCTGCAGCGAACATAAAAAGCTGATCCCGCTGTAGCAGAAAAGGAGAACCGTCCTGCAGGCTAAGAGCTGCATTCTGGTTTCGGGAGACGCGGTAAAATGACTGAACTTTTGGATAATCGAAATTACTGATCTGTTTTTCGAAAACAGAGTTGAATAAAGGGTGCTCAAAGGAGATCCCGGTTATTAACTGTTCTCTCTCTGTTTCCTCACCGTAAACGGGGGCGTTCAATTCTTTAAGGAAAAGATTATAAGAATTAGGCTGTGCCTTTTGTGCCGGAATAAGGCAGATTACAGTTCCGTTTTTGTAGAACTGTTTCAGGTTCTGGCTAAGAGCGGAATTTATTTCGGGAATTTCATTAAGCACGATGAGATTGGAAGAACTGAGGACCTTGTAATCCAGTTGCTGCAGGCTAAAATTATGAAAGCTGAATTCCGGTTCAGTGAAAATTCGCTGCAGAAAATCTGCCGAACTATCAGAAATAACACTTACCTGAATTTGGGGGTTTTGATTAAGGCTAAAGTATAGCAGGTTATCATAGATAAGCCCGTTATCTTCAATCTCAAAATAGGCATTTGAAAGTGCCTCTCTTTTCAAGTTAAAAATGGTTTCTGCCTCATTTTCTTCGTTAAAATCAGCGGTGTTCTTAGTCAGTAAATCTTCGTTATTATATAAAGATACTGAAACCGGATCCTCAATTTCTGTATTGCTTTTAAGAAGAAGCTTGATCTCTATTCCTTCTGTATTCTTATTTTGAACAAAGGCTGAATCGATACTTATGTTTTCGGGTTTTACAGGCTTCAGCGGAATAAAACTGATATTGATGGCAGAGGAATCTTGTTGTGTCGGCACATTTATGTTCTGCTGAAAATCGGAAATGAGGATCAGCTCATTTTTGGCTGAGTTTTTATTTTTAAAATAATTGCCTGCTTTCAGTTTAATTTCTTCGAAATTCAGACTACCAGGGGAGTAGTCTAATTCAGAGAGTTCCTTTCTCAGTTCTGATGTGCTTAGGTTAAAGTATTCCTTGTCGTTTGTGATAAGGCTAAGCTTATCGTTTTCAGGAATATTCTCCAGCAGGCTTTGTACCGAAGAGGCGAGGAGTTCCCCTTTAGGCCCTCTTAATTGCATGCTTTGGGAGTTATCCAGGTAAATCAGCTTCCGGGTAACCGCTGCATTCGAGCCTTGGGCCGGTAGGTAAGGCTGGGCAAAAGCAATGATTATGGCCGTTAGCATTAATAGCCTCGAAATCAGGATTAGCCATTTTTTAAGCTGAGAACTTTTTCTTGTCTCACTTGAGATCTTTTTCAGGAATTTTACGTTCGTGAAGTATTCCTTCTGAAATTTTCTTAACCTAAACAGGTGAACAAGTATGGGGATTAAAAGAAGAAAGAGGGCATAAAGAAGTTCGGGGTGTAAAAATTGCATGCCTTTTTCAAGTGTTTATCAAATATAGAAAAACAAGCGTATTAAAGCCGCTTAATTTTGAATTTAAAAGTACTGCCCTGGCCGGGCTCAGATTCAACCTCTATGTCTCCCTGCATATTTTCGATATGTTTCTTAACCGTGGCCAGACCTATTCCGCTGCCGGGATTTCCATCGCGATCTGTGGTGTCCAGGGTAGTGAACAGTTCAAAGATCTTTTTAGATTTAGCCTTGGGGATTCCGCTGCCGTTATCGCGTACGTGAAAATGGTAATATTGATCTGTCTCTTTAAAACAGATATCGACCATTCTTTCTTTACTATTGTTGTATTTAAGGGCATTGCTTACCAGGTTCATAAAAACCTGGGTTAATGCAGCCTTATTTACATTATGCAGGGTCCCGGATTGCGGGTAATTAATCGTTACATCATCAGACACCTGATAGAGGTTCGCAATATTGTTTAACATCCTCCCAAGGTCCACATTCTCATAATCTTTTTCAAAGATATGGTCGCTTCTGTAGAAGCTTAAGATTCCATCAACATAATTCCGCAGGGAATAAGAAGATTCTATAAGGAATTTTAAATACTCTTCGGTTTCCTTATCGAACTTCCCTTTGTTTTCTTCTTTTAGCAGTTCGGTTAAAGAGATGATGTTCGCCAAGGGAGATTTTATGTCGTGAGAAACAAGACTGGCAAACTTCTCAAGATCTCTGTATTTCTGCTTCAGCTTTCGCTGCACGTGCTGCAGTTTATTTTTTTGTTTTCTGAACTCCAAAAGGTTCATTGTCTGGTTTGCCAGTGCTTTCAGAGTCCTTATTTCGGTTTCACCTAGATCTCTTGGTTTGCTGTCGAAAACAGATAGAACGGCAATGGCGTGCCTCTGTGGATTAAAAAGCGGGATCCCGATATAGAAATTTATCTCTAGAGGGTAGTGCGGTTTCAGCTTTTTAAAAATTTCAGGGTGAGTATTGCTGTCTAGGATGAAGATTTCTTCCCCGGCTTTTACAGCCAGGTTGGAAAAGGAGTTCTCCCTTTCAATTTCCTTAATGGCTGTGCCGTATTCAGATTTGTACCAGACTTTCTTTCTGGTGACAACGCTAATATGAGCAACGGGAAAATCTCCGGATTTCGCGGCCAGGTAGGTAAGCTCATCATAATCCTTATCTGGCCCCGATTTAAAAATAGCGTATTCGGCTAGAGCAGCCTGCCGGAGTTTTTCATTATATGGATACGTCTTTTTGTTTATTTGCATTGCTGCGCTAGTAGTTCTAAGCTAAATGTAATTAAAATTATTTGAGAATTTTAATTAATTCACTCCTATTACTCTGATAAATTGCGTTTTATGGAAAACAGGAATTCGGTGCCCTTATCAATTTCTGAGTTGAGCCTTATCTTACCTTTAAGCCTTTTAACCAGCTTTTTTACTGTAGAAAGACCAATCCCGTTTCCTTTGTTCCCCTGCCTGTCTGCGGTGTGGAGGGTGGTGAAGAGTTTAAAGATATCTCTGTGTTTCTCGAGAGGAATTCCCATCCCGTTATCCTTAATGCTGAAATAGTAGTAATCACGGGTCTTTCTAAACCCAATATCAATAATGATCTTATCTTTATTGTTGTATTTCAGACTATTCCCAAGGAGGTTAAGGAATATCTGCTCTATTACCGCCCTGTTTGTTTTGATTATTTCATCCTGTTCCGGGAGGTTTATCTCGCAATCTTCAGTAATATTCAACAGGTCTATGATCTCCTCAAGTAAATGGTTAAGATTGAATTTCTGCTTTAGGGATGCCGAAATGGTATCACTTTCATAGTGGCTCAAGATACCGTTCACATAATTGCTAAGGTTTAGGCTTGAGCGCTTAAGGTTCTTCAGGTAGTCAACTCCTTCTTTTCCTAATAAAGCAGCATATTTTTTGCGTAACACATCGGTGGTTATGACCATATTTGCCAATGGCATTTTGATGTCATGAGAGACCATTGCAGCAAAATTCTTAAGCAGGGTATTGTGAATGTGCAGCTCTTTTTCTGCCTTTTCAAGATGATGATTCTTACGGTGAAGTTCAAACAATGATTCCACCTGTTTTCCAAGGTCTTTTAATGCTTCCTTTTGACCTTTATCAAGCTTGTTCACCTTGGTGTCCAGAACGCATAATGTTCCCAGGGGCATCCCGTCACTGTCCAGCAGAGGCACCCCGGCATAGAATAAGATAGGATCTTTTTGAGACCTGGTTAGTGGATTATTTTTGAAACGCGGGTCTAATCGCGTGTCCTGTACTTCCATTAAATCTTTAGGTTCCAGGATGGCGTGGCCACAAAATGAGATGTTGCGGTCTGTGTCACAAATTTCAGTGCCAATCTTAGATTTAAACCATTGCTTGGTGTCATCAACAAGTGTGATAAGAGCTATAGGTGTCTTGCAAATGTAAGACGCCAGTTTGGTAATGCTGTCAAATTTGGATTCAGCAGGCGTGTTCAGTAGATAGGTCTTTTTAAGAGACCTAAGCCTTTTTCTTTCATATAAAGGGACCGCCGGCTGTAGCATTCTGAAGGTTTTGTTAATTTAGAGGTGGTTAACTGTTGAAGATTTAACTCTAAGTTAACAAAAAAATTGAAAATTCAGTGGTATTTGCTAATATTTTTCAAAAACTCCTAACCCGAAAAGAGCAAAGTCATATTTTACCGGATCTGTCCTGTCAAGTTTTCTCAGCGAGTGGTCCAGTTCGGCGAGGGCTTTGGCATCGTTAGCCTTGCGTTTCAGGAGTTTAAGCTTTCGTGCCACATTTCCGGAATGCACATCCAAAGGGCAGGAGAGCTGTGAGGGATCTATACTTTCCCAAATACCAAAATCCACTCCTGAATTGTCTTTTCTAACCATCCATCTTAGGTACATATTGATTCGCTTGGCAGCAGAGTTTTTTAACGGATCACTAACATGTTTGCGGGTTCTTGAAGGGTGGGGAAGTTCGAAGAATATTTTTTTGAATTCGTGAATTGCAGGCTGAAGCGAGTCTGGTAAAGCATATTCCTTAAAAATTGACTCAATATCCCCGTGGTTGCGGTAAATATTCTGAAGGGATCTAATGAAATACTTCAGGTCTGTATCATTAAAAGTCCTGTGAACAAATCCTTCCAGGTTATCGAGGTCCTCTTTCTTATGATTCATCACAAAATCATAAGGGCTGTTGCCCATCATCTCCATCAGCCGGTTAGAGTTTTTAAGAATACTTTTTCTGTTTCCCCAGGCTATGGTCGCCGTAAGAAATCCCGAGATCTCAATATCCTCTTTTTGGCTAAAGAGATGAGGTATCTGCACGGGGTCAGAATCTATGAATTCCGGAGCATTATATTGTTTAGCTTTAAAGTCTAAAAAAGATTTTAGTTCGCTTTTTTTCAAATTCTTGTGCCTTGCGTATTAAACAATTTCTCCGTCAACCATAGTCAGTTTTCTGTCGGCCATATCAGCGAGTTCTTCGTTATGGGTTACAATAACGAAGGTCTGCTGAAATTCGTCTCTTAAATTAAAGAAAAGACGATGCAGGTTTTCAGCCGATTCACTGTCCAGGTTTCCCGAAGGTTCATCAGCAAAAATCACCGAAGGATTGTTAATGAGAGACCTTGCCACTGCAATACGCTGCTGCTCCCCGCCACTAAGCTCGCCGGGTTTATGGTTGGCCCTGTGTTCCAGTCCCAAAAAACCTAATAATTCGTGAGCTCTTTTTTCGGCTTCAGCCTTAGGGGTTTTATGGATGAAAGCCGGGATGCAGATATTTTCCAGGGCAGTGAACTCAGGTAGTAACTGGTGAAACTGAAATATAAAACCAATGTGCTTGTTCCTGAATCTCGAGAGCTCCTTAGAGGACAGCCCATAGATGTTGGTGCTACCTATCTTCAGCTCAGATTCCTTGTTCTTTTCCGGTCTGTCCAGCGTTCCCAGGATCTGAAGCAGGGTGGTCTTCCCGGCTCCCGATGCCCCAACTATTGAGACAATTTCGCTTTTCTTAATGTGTAAACCTACTCCCTTCAAAACGTGAAGATCACCATAGTATTTATGAATATTCTTGGCTATTATCATTCCGGTTCTTTCTACGAATGCTGAAAAGTAGCTAAAATCGGCACAATCCCCAAGTTAGGTTTTGAATATGTTCATCACATTGTTATAATCTATATAATAGACTATGCGCAGGCTCAGATTGTGCCTGGCCGGCCGGGCAAATAAATAGTCAAGGCTCTCGCTGTAGGAAAGAGCGCTTAGCGTATCCTGATTGAAAATGGAATTTCTGTAAAGCAGGATGGCTTCGCTTCCAGGGGCAAATTGCCAGCGGTAACTAAGGTCAAGGTTCCAGATATTAAAGTTCACATTAGGATCATTATCACCACTGTTGTCATAGGTGGTAGAAATAAGGCTGCCATCTTCGTTTAAACTTTTAAACCCGTTATCGCTAAAACTCGCCGTAGACCAGAAATTTCTGAAACTTAAGCTTAGGGCCTGTTTTGTATTAAAGTTATAGTAAGCCTGTAATGAATTTTCAATGCTCTCCATATCCCGGTTGCCAAAAATGATATCTTCATCCTCTATGGAAACAAAACTGTTTCGGTTTATATGATTGGTGTAATTAAAGGAATAGATCATATTGAACTTATTATTGAACCTGAATCTTGGCTTCAGCTTTAATTTTACCCGTTCTTCATTGGTTCCAAAAAGGCTCTTATAGCCTACCCGAACATCATAGGCGAATTTTTCCCTGTAATCTGAAGAAACCCAGACTTCCCCGAGGATATCTGAATTGTATTCCACGAACCGGCCGTCCTTTCTTGGCTCAAAGAAATCTTTATACCTGGAGTTGATATCTGTGAAGCCTCCGAAAGCAAAACGATTGGAGGTGATGGCAAAAAGACTGGTCCCGACCCCTGTTCTAACGGGAACATCTGGTTTATATCTTCTTTGATGATTTCCGTATACCTGAAGGTTAAAGGTATTGAAGCCGCCGGTAGGCTCAAAGATCTGGTAGGAGGTCATCCAGAAGAAATTACTGTAGTTATTGGTAAAATTCACGCCAAGATCATTAATGTCATAAGTCTCATTCGCAAAATCGTGAGTCACCCCATACCTGAAATTCCCTTTGGTACGGTTAAAAGACAGAGTAGAGGCAAACCCGGTCAGGCTTTCAGGCTTTTTATTTACGTTGCTCATTTTTGCCTGCCCCGAAATATTGAACGAGTTGCTCTTGTTGTAAAGATCGAATAAGAATCCGGTCACATTCCCGTCCCTGAAGTTGTCTTCTCTGGTGACATTGGTATTGATGAGACTGATGGAGGAGTTCTTATTGAATTGCTGATCCAGCACAAGAATATTATAGTTAGACAGCGGTTCGGTAACTTTTTCGCGGATCTCGCCGGTAATCGTGTCCCTGTATTTGGCGTGGGTCTCCCGGGTGATCGCGTTAAAGAACCCTATCCCCAGGCTGTTTTCGGTACGGCCCGAGATCTTAAGTGCATTTAGAAGATCGGTTTTCTGCGGATTTTCGATGATCTCTTCATTCTCAAGAACATCTTTCTGGGCTTCATTGAAACCGGTAGGTGTACTTCCCACCCGGCGTGAATAAAAAAGATCACCCTTGGTAAATAATTCGGTGCCTTCTGTAAAAAATGCCCGGTTCTCGCCGAAGGTCTGTTCAAACGGTCCAAGATTAAGTTCTACTTCATCAAAAGCAGCCTGACCAAAATCGGGGATAAGGGTGGCGTCCAGCGTAAATGCATCATTAATTCCGTATTTCAGGTCCATCCCGGCACTGAAACGTGTTTCACTAGTTTTCTTAAAATAATCGGTGCTCACCGATGCATAGGGGTACAGACTAAGACGAACAGGAGGGTCGATATTCTTCAATCCTTTTAGCAGACCTGCGTGCTGACTAATCTTGCCAACCGACTTATCTATATAGTTCCAGGAATAGGTTTCGTTAAGGTGTGTGATCTGCCTGGCGAACTGAATACCCCAAAGTTGCTCCTCCTTATCCGGAAACCTGAGTGCGGCATATGGGATCTTGATCTCAGCATACCAGCCCTTTTCGTCCTGTGATACTGCCGCATCCCAAACCACATTGTAACTATAGTCTTCGCTGTTCCCTATGCTTTTTCCATCGGCTATGGCCCCGGCAGAGGTAACGATGAACCTGGTTTGGTTCTCTCCGTCATTATAGGTATTAATATCTATCAGGAAGAAATCATTAACCTCTATATTGTCCCTTTGGGTGAATCGTTTAACAATCTTTTCCGGCTCGTTTTCGTGAAGGTATGCAGCAATATATATGGCTTCATCGGTGTATAGAAGTTTTATATTTGTTTTGTGAGTTTCCGGGATTTGCGTGCCGTCTCCGGGCTCAACCATAACGAAATTGGAAGCCACAGGTTTATTTTTCCAGACATTATCTTCCAGGATGCCATCTATTTTTGGAGCTTCCTGGATCCTGGTGGCGGTATAGAACTTTTTTGGAGTATTCTCAAATGCTCTGTTTTGGGCCTGAAAATTGTAAAAGATTAAAAGAAATAGTGCAAAAATTAATTTTTGGAAATACATTAATAATAGATTTGCTAAAAAGACAGACGGATAGCTGCAATGTTACATAAGATTATTAAGACTTGCTGAAATCTGAAACAAAACTAATGAACAAACATAGTTTTGTTTAAAAAATAATTAAATTTGATAAACAAAATAAACAGAGAAGGATGGGAGAAGAACTGAGAAGAGAAACTGCGACTTTTGCCGGAGGTTGTTTTTGGTGTACCGAAGCGGTTTTTCAAAGGATAGAGGGCGTAGAAGAAGTGATCTCAGGGTTCACCGGCGGCTTTATAAAAAATCCTCCTTACCGGGAGATCATAACCGGGCGTACCGGTCACGCTGAAGCGATTCAGTTAAAATTCGATCCGAAAGTGGTAAGTTATGAAGATCTTTTACTTATCTTTTTCGGGACACATAACCCTACAACGCTTAACCGCCAGCAGAATGATGTGGGCACACAATACAGGAGCGCTGTATTCTATCATTCTCAGGAGCAGAAGGAAGTGACCGAAAGAGTGATAGCGATGCTGGAGGAAAAAAAGGTCTTTGAAGACAAAATAGTAACGGAAATAAAACCGGCTTCAGATTTTTATAAAGCCGAGGAAGAACATCAGGATTTTTATAACAGACACCGGCAGCAGCCCTATTGTCAGTATATCATAGATCCGAAGATCAAAAAGTTAACCACAAGTTTTTCAGATAAACTCAAGAAGAAATAAAATGCATTATCAATTTTTTGAAGAATACAATCTCAAGACCACCGACAGCCTTAAAAATGATTTTCGAGAGATCATCCGGGAACTGGGAGAAGACCCGGAACGGGAGGGGGTGTTAAAAACTCCGGAGCGGGCAGCAAAGGCTATGCAGTTCCTTACGCAGGGGTATAAAATGGACGCCAATAAGATCCTTAAAAAGGCGATGTTCAAGGAGAGCTACAGTGAAATGGTGGTGGTTAAGGACATAGAGGTCTATTCCTTATGTGAGCATCATATGCTCCCTTTTTTCGGGAAGGCCCATATTGCTTATATCCCGAATGGCCATATTGTTGGTTTAAGCAAGTTGCCACGGGTAGTAGATGTTTTTGCCAGGAGGTTACAGGTGCAGGAACGCCTTACCAATGATATTGTAGAATGTATCAATAACACCCTGAAACCTCAGGGGGTGGCTGTGGTAATTGAAGCTCAGCATATGTGTATGATGATGAGGGGAGTTCAAAAGCAGAATAGTTCAACTACAACTTCAGGGTTCCGCGGCCAGTTTGAGAAGAATGAAACCCGTAATGAATTTCTGAAACTCATCAGTTCAGACCTTAAATAGAAGTCTGGCACCTTATTTGTATCTTTTAAGGAAAAACAACCAATGAAGATTTTAAAAAATAAGTTATTCATAAAAAGCCTGGTCTATGATGCAGTAGGTATGGCTACAGTAGCTATTCCCGTTGTCGGGCCTTTTCTGGACATATTATGGGCGCCTTATGCCTCGAAAAAAATGAGTGAAATGTATCCCGGGAAAAAAGGAAAGGTAGCTTCTGTACTGGTGTTCCTTGAAGAGATCCTGCCGGGTACCGATATTATTCCAACCTTCACCCTTATGTACCTGTACACTTTTGTATGGAAGAAGGAGCCTGCTCCTAAAGCCAGAGTGATTGAGGTTGAAAGTTACTAAAGATCTTAATTTTAATTAGTTGAATGAAAAGCTGTCCGTAAGATCCCGGACAGCTTTTTCTTTTATAGGTTCCAGCTAACGGAAAATTTAATGTTTCGGCCTATATTGGCTATGTTATCGCTTTTTAACCTGGAGAGATGGGAGATATAAGCTTTGTCCAGCAGGTTGGTACCGCTAATACTGAAGTCGATCTTTGAAGAAGAGAGGTTAACAGTACTTCCGAATCCTACAGAAAGTAAAGCATAAGCCGGAGTAGTGGTCTCAAACCTGCTTATATTCTCTTTGGCAAAGACATTCTTCAGTCTTAGGAAGCCATACTTTTCAGTAATTTTTTCATTTTTATTTTCCAGTTCCACCCTCAAAGTATTGGTCAGTGAGCTTGCCGGAATTAGTGGCAAATATTCATCGTTTTGCAGCTTTCCTGTAACCATTTCAAAACTGCTTTCCAGGTGCAGCCAGTCTAAAGGGTGCGGGTGAATATGTACCCCGGCCTCACCACCATAAAGTCTGGCATCCTGTTGGGTGTATTCAAAGACTTCAGAGTTTTCTATTGTTTCCCCGGTAGGATCCAGGAAAATATAATCGTTTACCTGGTTGTGAAAAGCATTGACGGAAGCTTCAAAATGTTTGTTTCTCCATTCCACGGAAAGATCGACCTGGAAGTTCTGTTCATTTTTCAGGTTGGTATTTCCGGTTTCATAACGATTTGCTCCGTGATGCACTCCGTTGGAAGTGAGTTCAGAAAGGTTTGGTGCTCTGAATCCTGTTGCCAGGTTAAGCCTGGTTATTAATTTACGGTCAAACTGATATTTTACCCCAAGAGCTCCATTAAGGCTGTTGAAGTCTCTGTTAACGGCTGGTATAAAATGTTCTTGATTATCCTCACCGAACTCTTCACTGTCAATATTCCTGTGATCATACCTCAAACCACCCTGAAGATCCCAATTTTCAAGATGATAGTGGGTGGTTGCAAAAACACCTATATCGCTGGTCCGGGCATCGGGAATCAGTATCTCTTCACCAAAATTACTATTGTTCTGCTCCATTCCCTGCAAGCCAAGAATCGTCTCAAAATTCCCTGTTTTCGGGAGGTTGTACTGCAGGTTATAATTCAAGGTTTCAAGGTGCATTTCAAGAGCTGGTCCTTCCCCGGTATGTTCTTCTTCTGAATGTTCTTCCCCTTCGTGTTCTTCTTCAAACTCCTTTCGGTTATTGAATTGATAACCCAGTTTAAGATTCAGGCTGGAATTCTTTAAATAGATGCTATTGTCAAGGCTCAGAATATGATTGTCTATTTTTTGATAGGGAAGTAGTACATCCTTATCGGTACTTTGAATGCCGATTTCTTCCGGGATCCCTATCTCGCTTTGGTTATAATTATATCTCAGGTTACCTTTATATTTCGATTCCTGAAACCCAATACCGGCTTTAAGGTCCTTTTCGCTGAAGCGGGTATTGGTCACTCTAATGTCGTTGCCGGTCTTATAATCGCTGTGCGCAGCATAGCTTCCGCGGGTTAAAAACTTGAGCTTTTTTCCGGAGGTCTTAGCCATAGCACTAGCCTGGTACCCTCTGGTGTTGCTAAAATAGTCAGCGCCGGCTTCAGCTTCTGTTTTTCCGGCATAAGCATAACTTTCAGGGTTCAGGTAAAGCACTCCGCCAATGGCATCACTTCCGTAGAGTAGGGAAGCGGGGCCTTTTATCACTTCTATGCTACCTATCCCTTTGGCACTTATACCAAGGCCATGTTCATCTCCATATTGCTGATTTTCAAGCCGTATTCCCTGGGTGTAAACCAGTACACGGTTTGAACTGAGTCCCCTGATTACCGGTTTCCCTATGCCTACACCGGTAGTCACGCTTTCTACACCTGCAATCTGGGTAATACCATCCGATAAGTTTAAGGCTCCTTTTTTATTGAGCTCCTTCATATTTTCACGTTCCACCTTCATCACATTATCGCTTTGCAGCTGGTGAAAGGGAGTGGAAATGATCACTTCCTCCATTTCCACCGCTGCCGGTTTCAGACTGAAACTTCTTGTTTCTGAAGGAACCCGGATTTCTTCAGAAAAGCTGGCATAGCCAACTGTTGAGATAACGAGTTTGTATTTTCCTTCCGGAAGATTTGATAAACTGAAGGAACCATCCATTTCTGTTACTGTTCCTTTTTCAAGTTGAGGGAAATAAACCGTAGCACTAAAAATAGGTTCGCCTGTATCCAGGTCTTTTACAATTCCCGAAAAAGAATTCTGGGAATATGCTGAGCTGTATGCCGCTAACAGCAGCATACAGGTATATATCAATTTCATAATAGGTAATTAAAGATTCTGTATAATAGATTATAGATTGGAATTATACAGATGCAGGCGGTCCTCTTAGTTCAAAGGGCAGCCTTTGGTAATCACTTAAAAATTGATAATGATTGTAGATTTCCAGCTTAGGCTCGTTAAAGACTGGAATTTCAACTGCTGAAAGCTGAATTTCTAATGCCGGATTCTTCTGGAATTTATGAAGCTCGCAATCCAGGGACTTTTTGTGGTAATGTTGCTCTGCATACTTGTCGCAGAGGTTATGACTGTGGCCAAGAAAAAGATGCGAGAAACTGACCGCAGAAGGTAAGAGCAGTAGTATCGCTGTAAGAACTAAGAATATTTCCTGAGCCTTTTTCATTTAGTGCTTTAGAATTTTGTGAAGTCCCAGCCTGCCTAACATTTTCTTTTCGAAGGCCCAGAAAAACTTGAACTGGCCAAAGATCCATCCAAAACTTACCAAAAGGATCTGATATAAAGGGAAAATAAGAACTATACGGGCAAACCAGTAAATGCTCCAGTGAGTGCTTTCAGGATCAAGTCCTATAAAACTGCATACTGGAGCAGCAAGTTTAGTTGCGGTAGATCCGGTAATGGCGAATACCAGAAATATCACTAAAATTTGCCAATTAGAATTTATGCCCCAGCGTTCTTTCAACTTATTCATAGGGGCAAATATATTAAAAGCTTATGAGAATAAAATATTTCTGCTAGATCCTTGTCGGGACAGAAAATCGCTGATTGTACTGCCGGCTCAGGTAAACAAAGTAATTATAAAGCAGATAATTCACCTCATAGCCATAGTCTATACTGGGATCATAGTTGATCTCCTGCACATAAAGATTTGGGTTATAAATTTGTGGCTGGTGTACCCGGTTGTTGTAATCACTTACCAGGAATCGATTTTTATTCTCAAGATATTCCTGAGAATAGTATCCCTCAGGTTTTGCAATGGTATTGATGAAAAGGTCAAAACCGGGCTCAATGATAATGATCTCATACTCCAGACTATCATTGGCAATACGCACCGTGTCATTCTCGGCATTCGCGATCTCGTCAGACCTCAGGTCTCTGTCTCGCATAGTTCCGCAGCTATAGATTAAAAGCCCTAATAAAGCTACATATATCAGATTTTTCATAACGGGGTCGTTTATTTTTTAATATTCATTTGCGGAAACTTCCTGTGAAACCTTATTAAAGCTTCCCTGAAGCAAGTCGTGAACTTTGCTTTTACCGCTTAAATTTAAATTACAACTTTTTAACCGAAGCAAGCGTTAAAGATTTATTATAAAAATACCCCGAAGGCAAGGCAATCGGGGTATTTTTATGAGTTTCAGATTAATCTTCCTGGTTTTATTTTAGAATATCGATGATCTGCTCGGCGAGTTCAGTTCCTATCCTGTCCTGGGCTTCATTGGTGGAAGCACCAATATGCGGGCTTAAGGAGACTTTCTCGTTCATCAGTAATTTTATAGCGGGTTTTGGCTCGTCTTCAAAAGTATCCAGGCCGGCAAAAGCTACCTTTCCGCTTTCCAGGGCTTCCAGGAGCGCTTCTTCATCGATAACTCCGCCACGGGCAGTGTTGATGATCCCAACGCCATCCTTCATTTGAGCTATCTCTTTCTTGCCAATTACGGGCTTATCCTGTGCAGGCACGTGCAGACTTATAAAATCGGAATGCTTGATAAGTTCACTTACAGGTTCGGTCTTAATAGGAATCTTTATGCTCTGGTGATTATAGAACTCAAGATCGATGCTGGCTTCGCCCACTTTACTGTCACTGGCAATCACCTTCATCCCGACCCCTAAAGCGATCTTGGCCACTTCACGACCAATGCGCCCAAAACCGATAATACCAAGGGTTTTTCCCCTTAACTCCATTCCTTTGGCATAAGACTTCTTAAGGTCTTTGAACCTGGACTCGCCCTCCAGGGGCATATTTCTGTTGGCATCGTGCAGGTAACGTACACCACCAAAAAGATGTGAGAATACCAGCTCGGCAACCGAACTCGAAGAAGCTGCGGGAGTGTTGATCACCTTTATGCCTTTGCTTCTGGCATAATCTACATCTATATTGTCCATACCAACTCCGCCACGACCGATCACTTTTAGGTTTGGGCAGGCATCAATGAGTTCTTTCTTTACTTTAGTGGGACTTCTTACCAGCAGTACTTCAATATGATTCTTATTGATATAATCCTTCAGTTGTTCCTGGGCAACTCTGGTAGTGATCACTTCAAATCCTGCTTTTTCCAGGCTTTCGATACCACTTTGTGAGATACCATCGTTTGCTAAAACTTTCATATATGTTTTGTGTTTTTCTATTCCGGAAGGCAGAAATTTATTTTCCTGACTTCTTTTCGAATTCTTTCATTGTGTCTACAAGCACCTGAACGCTTTCCAGCGGAAGTGCATTGTACATAGAAGCGCGGTATCCTCCAACACTTCTATGCCCGTTAAGCCCGTTGATATTGGCTTCTTTCCACATTTTGTCAAAAGTCTCTTTATGGGTGTCAGACTTAAGGTTGAAGGTCGCGTTCATAGGAGAGCGGTCTTCAACAGCGGCATAACCTTCAAACATAGAATTCCTGTCTATTTCATCGTATAACAGCTTGGCTTTGGCAGCATTTCGCTCCTCCATTGCTTTAATTCCGCCCTTGGCCTTGATCCATCTTAGAGTAAGCATAGAAACATACACCGCATAAACTGCCGGGGTATTGAACATACTGTCTTTACCAATATGAACCTTATAATCCATCATTGACGGGATCTGTCGGCTAACTTTTCCGAGGATATCTTCTTTTACCACTACCAGGGTGGTTCCCGCAGGCCCCATATTTTTCTGGGCACCGGCATAAATAAGGTCGAATTTTGAGAAATCCATTTCCCTGGAGAAGATATCGCTGCTCATATCACATACCAGCGGAATATCCGTTTCAGGAAAATCCTTTATCTGTGTACCGAAAATTGTGTTGTTACTGGTGCAATGAAAATAATCGGCATCTGAAGGGATTTTGTAACCCTTCGGGATATAGTTGAAATTCTTGTCTTTAGAGGAAGCTACTTCATCCAGCTCCCCAAACAATTTCGCTTCCTTGATGGCCTTGGTAGACCAGGTTCCGGTATTGAGATATGCCGCTTTTTTCTCCAGTAGATTGTAAGCGACCATCAGGAACTGCATGCTTGCACCTCCCTGGAGGAAAAGAGCCTTGTAGCCCTTGTTCTGAAGCCCTAATAGTTCAAGGGCCAGTTCTCTCGCTTCTTCCATTACCGAGACGAAATCGGCGCTGCGGTGGGATATTTCCAGGATAGATAATCCGGAGTCATTGAAATTCAGTATAGCCTGTGAGGCCTCCTGAAATACCTCCTGCGGTAATATACAAGGGCCTGCACTATAGTTGTGTTTTTTCATAAAATTGGTTGTTTCTTATACAAAGATGCTAAAAACAGGAAGGACAGCCTGTTATTAAAATGATAATTATAGCAACTATAAATTTAACAAAAATTCCATAGTATCCACATTATCTGCGTAATCCCAAAGCCTTGGATGCTGGGTATCTCCAAAGCGCACTTCATCTTCCTTAAAGTTATGGGATACCACGCATTGCAATTTATCTTTGTGCGCTTCAAGTTTGCCTTTCAGCTCATCCTTATCCTTGTAAGTCTCGTAGAACAGGGTGGCGATGGGGGAGCCAAAGCTGCCATCTTCTTTAAGGATAAGAAACCCGTTTTCCAGGAGCTTAAATTCGCTCATCAGGTATACGGCCTTGTTATAATCGTAGTTATTGGCATATTTTGCCTGGTTGATGATCGGGTTCCAGCCGTACATCGCCTTAAAGAACGAATCAAAATCGTAGCCTTCAGGCACATAAAGCTTAGAGACATTCCTGCAGCCAAGTCCGTAATACCTGAAGATATCTTCGGCTAAGGCTTCCAGCTGTTCTTTGGATTCTTCACCGGTAAGTACGGCTACAGAATTCCTGTTTTTCCTGATGATATTCGGTTTATTTCCGAAGTAATATTCAAAATACCTGGCGGTATTGTTGCTGCCGGTTGCGATCACTGCATCAAAATCATCCAGCTGTTCATCGGTAAACGAGATGTATTTTTCGAATTCCGGTTCCAGGGCCATTAAATAGGCGGCAATTACGGGTAATAACTGTTTATCGTTTGAAGACTGTTTAACCTGCACCCGGTGGCCTGATATTAGAACAGATAAGAAGTCGTGGAAACCTACAAGCGGGATATTTCCCGCCATTATAACGGCCACGGTTTTAGGTTCCTTTTCTTTGAATTCGTATTTGCTAAGCCACTCGTCCAGGTTTTCACGGGTCAGGGCTTTGCTCCATTCCTGAAGTGAAAAAACCACATTTTCCCTGTTGAACCATCCGTTATGATGCACCGCTGAATCTATCTTATGATCCATTTCAGTAAAAAACTTCTCGTTGTGCGGAAGTTTTTCATCCAGCACCGAGTCCTTCAGTTCAAATTGTCCAAGAAATTTACCAAGTGTAAGAAAGTGAGATTTGCGGTCTTCGATTGTCATTTGCATATTTGGTTATGAATGCGATTGGCGTTAAATTTGTATCTGCGAAAATAAAACTTACGCTTTCAAACTCCTAAGAAAGCGGTGGATTAGTTTTAATTTTCAGTTTAAATTTACAAATAAAAAGAGCTATGGCAATTGTAATAACAGATGAGTGTATAAACTGCGGGGCTTGTGAACCGGAATGCCCCAATACTGCAATTTATGAGGGGGCTGATGACTGGCGTTATGCCGACGGGACAGACCTTGAAGGGAATGTAGTGCTTCCCAATGGAAAAGAAGTAGATGCTAATGAAGCCCAGGAGCCTATTAGTGATGAGATCTATTATATAGTGCCCGATAAATGTACCGAGTGCAAAGGATTCCACGAGGAACCTCAGTGTGCCGCAGTGTGTCCTGTAGACTGCTGTGTGCCGGATGAAGATCACGTGGAGACCGAAGAGGAATTACTCGGGAAACAAAACTTTATGCACCACGAGGACTAATTACCGTTTAAATATATTGGAACCGCTGCTTTGCGCAGCGGTTTTTTTATGTCCTGATTTTCCGTTTTGGCTAAATTTTAATTGTCTGTAAAGTGCGTAATGCATTGAAATTCTGTAATTTAATGTTTTGAATTATGGATACGGGAATTACAATAGGTTTTGGAGGCGATACTATGCTGGGGAGAGGTGTTAATGCTAAGATCTCTGAAACCAATTATTTCTATCCCTGGGGAGACCTCTTGGACTTTCTGAAAAAAACAGACCTCAATATTCTTAATCTCGAGACCACGCTTACCGAAAGTAAAGAAAGAGTTCCCAAAGTATTCAATTTTAAAGCAGAGCCCGATAAGGTGCAGACCCTGATCGCCGCAAAGATCGGTGCCGTCACAATTGCCAATAATCATATCCTCGATTTTTCTGAAAAAGGCCTTTTAGAAACAATTGAAGTTTTGGATAAGGCCGGAATAAGGTACGTTGGGGCCGGGAAGAATAAAAAGGAAGCAACAGAACCATTGATTCTTGATGTTAAAGATTTAAAACTTGGCCTGTTGGGCTATACCGATAATGAGCCTGGCTGGATTGCAAGTGCCAACCCGGGTACCAACTACCTGGAAGTTGGGGATACTGAAAGGATTAAAAAAGATATTTCTGCCCTAAGGAAGGAGGTTGATATTCTTATTGTTTCATACCACTGGGGCCCGAACATGAGAGTAAAACCTACCCGGCAGTTTCAGGACTTCGCTCATAAGATCATAGACTTTGGGGCAGATATTATTCACGGCCACAGCGCGCATATTTTTCAGGGGATAGAGATCTATAATAAGGGCCTTATAATGTATGATACGGGTGACTTTGTTGATGATTATGTGGTGGACCCCGTGTTGAGAAATGACCGGAGTTTTTTCTTCATTATTGAAGCAGACCGCTCCGGGTTGAAAAAGCTGAAGCTCATCCCCGTAAGGATAAGGAATATGCAGGTAAATAAAGCCCGGGCTGAAGATTATGACTGGACTCTGAAACGAATGCAGAAGCTTTCTTCAGAGTTAGGGACTGAAGTGTCAGGAAATGGTATAGTGGAATTAAACGGTTAATTGATCAAATAAGTGTTTATGAAGGCAATGCTATTACACCGCAGCTCATCTTTTGAGGAAAACAGGTCGCCGCTGGAACTCAGTAATATTGAAATTCCTGAACCCGGCCCCGGGCAGGTATTGATAAAAGTTTCAGTTTGCGGGGTTTGCCATACAGAACTGGATGAGATAGAGGGCAGGACCGCTCCTCCTAAATTCCCCGTAGTTCCCGGGCATCAGGTAGTGGGCAGAGTGGAAAGGAATGGTCCCGGAGCTTCAAATTTCAAAACCGGTGACAGGGTAGGAGTTGCCTGGATCTTTTCTGCCTGTGGAATATGCAAATATTGCAAAGCCGGGAATGAGAACCTATGTGATTATTTCAGGGCTACCGGACGCGATGCTAATGGAGGTTATGCCGAATTTATGGTGGCAGAGGAGAAGTATGTTTATAAGATCCCAGAATTCTTCAGTGATGCCGAAGCTGCGCCAATGTTATGCGCCGGGGCTATTGGTTACAGGTCAGTGCGTCTGGCCGGAATTAAGGATGGGCAGAGGCTTGGGTTTACCGGTTTCGGAGGATCGGCACATTTGGTTTTAAAAATGCTAAGATATCAGTTTCCAAAAGTGAAAACCTACGTTTTTGCCAGGAGTGAATCTGACAGGGAGTTCGCTCTGGAACTGGGTGCCACCTGGGCCGGTGACACCACCGACAGGTCTCCGGAGAAACTTGATGCCATAATCGATACCACTCCGGCCTGGAAGCCGGTGGTCGAAGCTCTTTCCAACCTTGAAAAAGGAGGGAGGCTTGTAATTAACGCCATAAGAAAAGAGGAAAGCGACAAGGGTTATCTGGAAAAGCTTTCCTATCAGCGGGACCTGTGGTTGGAAAAAGAGATTAAAAGTGTGGCCAATGTTACTGCAAAAGACGTAAAGGGTTTTTTAAAACTGGCAGCCGAAGCCCGAATTAAACCCGAATTTCAGGAATATAAACTAGAGGAAGCCAATAAGGCGCTTCTGGAGATGAAAACCCAGAAGATAAGAGGAGCCAAGGTACTTCGGGTTTAAGAAAAGTATCTTCCTGTTTTAGGTACTTTCCGAATGACTTTTATCATTTCCGCTTTCGGCATAAAATCGGAACTTAAAGGACTTTCAGTACGGGTATCTCGTCTTTTCTTTAAAATGGGGCTATGGATTCACAAGAGCAAAAACAAACACAAACCCCGGCCAGAAAGCCACAATCTACGTTCTGGTGGATCTATATTGTGATGATTTTCTTTTTTATCTGGATGTGGTTTTTCCAAAGCAGCAGCTCTCTTCCGCAGATTAGCTGGAATCACTTTGAAAAGGAACTTTTAGCACAGAATAAAGTCGATCGTCTGGATGTGGTAAATAATGAGTGGGTTGAGGTATACCTCAAAACTGAAGAAAAGAAAGCCGCCGATCAGGAGACCCAAAGTATTTTGGAAAGAGAGCAGGCGCGGGGTCCCTCATATTTTTTCAATATAGGTGCTGTTGAGGTTTTCTATGATCAGCTTAAAAGAACCGGAGAAGAATATCCTGAGGCAAATGAAATTGTGGTCACTTATAGCAGGAGACAAAACTGGGGAAGTACCATCTTGCCCTGGCTGTTACCTATTGGGCTGCTTATTCTGTTCTGGGTTTATATGCTGCGGGGAATTTCAGCCAGAATGCAGGGAGCCGATTCTTCCTTCTTTAAATTCGGGCAGTCTAAGGCCAGGATACTGGAACAGGGAACCGAAACCCGGGTTACATTTAAGGATGTTGCCGGTCTTGAAGAAGCTAAGGAAGAGATCTATGAACTGGTCAAATTTCTGAAAGATCCTGAAAAATTTGAACGCCTCGGGGCTAAGATACCTAAGGGAATCCTGCTATTAGGTCCCCCGGGAACGGGAAAAACCCTTTTGGCTAAGGCAGTGGCCGGGGAGGCAGGAGTCCCTTTCTTTTCCTTGTCGGGTTCCGAATTTATTGAAATGTTTGTGGGCGTAGGTGCGGCACGGGTAAGAGACCTTTTCAGCAAGGCCAAATTAAGGGCTCCCAGTATAATTTTTATAGATGAGATAGATACGATTGGCCGGGCAAGAGGCAGCTCCACCATTTTTCAATCTAATGATGAAAGAGAGAGTACCCTAAACCAGTTATTGGCAGAACTTGACGGTTTTGATACCAATACCAGGGTGATCATTCTTGCAGCTACAAACAGGGGCGATATTCTCGATCCGGCTTTGTTAAGGCCAGGCAGGTTCGATCGTCATATCCAGCTGGAATTGCCCAACCTAACCGAAAGGAAAGCGATTTTTAAGGTGCATATGAAGCCTTTAAAACTTGGTCCGGATGTGAATGAAGAATTACTGGCTGCCCAAACACCAGGATTTTCAGGGGCCGACATCGCTAATATCTGTAACGAAGCTGCCCTTATTGCGGCTCAAAGAGAAAAGGAGGCAATTCACCGGCAGGATTTTATGGATGCCATAGACCGCGTGATCGGAGGTTTGGAAAAACGAAGCAAGATCATAACTCCTGCCGAGAAGAAAAGGATAGCCTATCACGAAGCCGGCCACGTTACCGCAAGCTGGTATCTGGAACACGCTCAGCCTGTGCTTAAGGTATCTATAATCCCACGAGGCAGAAGTCTGGGAGCAGCCTGGTACCTGCCGGAAGAACACCAGATCATTACCAAATCTGAATTCCTGGATGCAATTTGTTCTGCTTTAGGCGGACGGGCTTCAGAAGAGATCGTTTTTGAGGAGGTGTCTTCCAATGCTATAGACGACCTGGAAAAAGTGACCAAACAGGCTTACACTATGGTGGTAAACTATGGGTTAAGTGATGAACTGCGCAATATTAGCTTTTATGATTCCACCGGAAAACGGGAAGGAGCACTTCAAAAGCCTTATAGCGAAAAGACCGCAGAAAAAATAGATATTGAAGTGCAGGCTATTATCGATAAGGCTTATGAGAAGACTAAGATGATTCTTAATTCTCATCGCCACCAACTTGATGCCCTTGCAGCCTCACTGATGGAAAAGGAGATCCTGTATAAAGATGAAATTAAGGCAATTCTCGGAGAAAAGCCTCAAATGCAAACTAAGGAATAAGCTGTTTTAGTTTCTTTATTCCAACTTCAGGTACAACACCGCCATTGGGGGTAAAGTAAGGCTTATAGACTGCTCCTGGCCGTGGGCCGGGATATCTTCAGGAATTAAAGACTTGTTGTTTCTGGTATTACTTCCGCCAAATTTATCAAGGTCGGAATTAAAGAGCTCTTTCCATGCTCTGTTTTGTGGAATACCTATCCGGTAATTTTCTCTCGGCACGGGAGTGAGATTACAGATCACCACCAGGCTCTCTTCGGCTTTTTTTCCTTTTCTTATAAAACAGATCACACTGTTTTCGGCATCGTGTATATCTATCCATTCAAAACCCGTATGTTCAAAACTGACCTCATAAAGTGCCGGTTCGGACTTATAGATATGATTTAGCGTCTTTAAAGTTTCCTGTATCTGTTGATGAAGCGGATACCGGCATAGGTGCCATTCCAGGCTGGAATCGTGATCCCATTCGGAAGTTTGCCCGAATTCCCCACCCATAAAGAGCAGTTTTGTGCCGGGGTGGGCATACATATAGGCATAAAGACTTCTAAGATTGGCAAATTTATTCCATTCGTCTCCGGGCATTTTGTTGATCAGTGCCTGTTTTCCGTAGACTACCTCGTCGTGAGATAAAGGAAGCATAAAGTTTTCGGTAAAAGCATAGGTGGTGCTGAAGGTGATATCATTTTGATGGTGCCTGCGGTGAACCGGGTCTTTTTTGAAGTATTCCAGGGTATCGTGCATCCAGCCCATCATCCACTTCATCCCGAAGCCAAGCCCTCCAAGATAGGTTGGCCGCGAAACCATTGGCCAGGCAGTAGACTCTTCCGCAATGGTTATAATATCAGGGAATTCCCCGTAAGCAACTTCATTGAATTCCTTTAAGAAACTTATAGCCTCAAGGTTTTCCCTGCCGCCATATTCATTCGGGATCCATTCCCCGTCTTCCCGGGAATAGTCCAGGTAGAGCATAGAAGCCACGGCATCTACCCGCAGGCCGTCTATATGATATTTATCCAGCCAGAAAACCGCATTGCTTATCAGAAAAGAACGTACCTCATTTCGGCCATAGTTGAATATATAGCTTTTCCAGTCGGGATGGAATCCCTTTTTAGGGTCGGCGTGTTCGTAGAGATAAGTGCCGTCGTAGTAATGCAGTCCGTGCAGGTCTGAAGGGAAGTGGGAGGGAACCCAGTCTAAAATAACTCCAATTTCATTTTCGTGTAAGGCCTCTATCAGTTTTATAAAGTCCTGTGGCGTACCATATCTGCTGGATGGCGCGAAATAACCCGTGATCTGGTAACCCCAGGAACCGTAAAAAGGATGTTCCATAACCGGCATAAATTCCACGTGGGTAAACCCCATTTCTTTAATATATTCGGGTAATTGCTCGGCAAGCTCCAAATAGGTCAGAGAGCGATTCCCTTCTTCGGGAACTCTTTTCCAGCTCCCGATGTGCAGCTCGTAAACCGAAACCGGCTGAGGTTTTCCCTTTTGTTTATTTCGTTTGTTAAGCCATTTCTTATCCTTCCATTTTGTCTCAAGGTCCCAGACCATCGATGCTGTCTTGGGTGGTTCTTCCCACATAAATGCAAAAGGATCACCTTTTTCGGCTGTATATCCATCACGTGAGCTGATCAAATATTTATAAACACTGCCTTTTTCCGCTTCCGGAATAAAACACTCCCAAATTCCCGATTCGTCGTAACGATGTGTCATTGGGTTGGCCGTCTTATCCCAGTTGTTGAAGCTTCCAATTACGGAGACCTTACTGGCATTTGGTGCCCATACGGCAAACTGCACTCCTTTTTTTCGGTTTTTGGTCCTGAGATGGGAACCCAGCTTTTTGTATAAATGATAATGCTTACCTTCCTTAAAAAGGTGAATATCATATTCTGAGATCCAGGCCTCTGTTCCCGCTTTCTTTGGTGCAGTTTTTAAAGGAGCGCTTTTCCTTTTTTCAGGACCTGTCCCAGATTCAGATCTTTTTACAAAACCCTTGATTTGTCCGGGGTCTTTCGGGAACTGCATATTCTCAGTCTTTGTTTTTTTTCCGGTAGCTTCTGTTTTTTTATTTTCCTTTTTTTTAGTCATTTCGGTACCTCCCCATTATAGATTTTATACCCCTAAGCGGAATGAGAACCCAATCGGGGCGGTTGTTTAGTTCGTAACTCAGTTCGTAGATCGCTTTTTCAAGTAAGAAGGTTTCCATCAGGATCTTGAAATCATCCGGATTATCGGGAATAAAGTCACAGTTCCTGGTGTGTTTATGATACCCGAATAAATAAAGCCTGGAAACGTAGTAGAACCAGGATTCTGCCCAATCTTCAAGATTACTTTCTTTCTTCTGCTGATCGAATTCTGAGGTGGTCATACTGCTGTAGGCAGCATAGTGAAAAGACCTTAACATTCCCGCCACATCCCGTAAGGCTGATCTCTTTAATCTCCTTTCACTAAAGGAACGGGCCGGTTCCCCCTCAAAATCTATGATCACAAAATCTTTCCCCGTCCATAATACCTGGCCAAGGTGATAATCACCGTGCGTTCTTATCTTCATAATCGGGATCTTATGGTCAAATACCCGTTTGAAGCAATCAAGGATATCTGCCTTCATCTCCAGAACTTCTCTGGCTTCTTCCTGAATTGCCTCAGGCAGGTTTGCAATATTCTTTTGCAGGCTTTGAAAAGATCCTCTTGTAAGAGATTGGAGAGACGAGAATAAGGAACGCTGATAATGAAGCGAAAATGGCTCGTGCTCAAAATCTTTTTCTTCAGGATGTGCTGCAAGAGCTTTATGCATTTCTGCAGTTCGCTGTCCTAAAAGTGATACCCTTTCCGGGAAAATACCCATCAGGTCCTTCATAAAATCTGGCATATCCTGATATTTTATGGGGGTGGTGAGATCTGCTTTAGGAGATTTTATCTTCATCTCTTTGGGCCTGGTCAGGACATTTTCAAAAAACTGGTTCAGGGAATCCTTTGTGTAGTCCCAGGCATCTCCCTGGTTAGGGATCAGGTCCTGCATCATTCCCAGCACCACAATATTTTTTGGGTCAGGGTTATATTCTATGGCGCCCACAAACTTAGGAGCGTTCTTATAATCTGTTTTTTCTGAAAGATACCTGGTAATTTCGAGATCTGGATTTATAGTATTATCCAGTTTACGATACAGCTTTAGAAAATATTTGTTCTCGAAGATCAGCGAAGTATTGCTTTGTTCGGCATTCAGGATTTTGGAATGCACAATATCTGAAGAGAACTTTCCGCCTTTACTGTGGTAGAAAATAATATTTCCGCGTTCTCCCGGAAGTTTCCTGTTTTTCCTGATAAATTTCAGGAGCAGATTTCTGAATGCTTCGGCATATACAGCGTCAAATAAGACCCCTTCGTCTCCGTTAAGTTTTACATTGGCTATAATTCCTTTCTGCGGAATTTCCTTATATAAGGCTTCATTTTCTTGCGAAGCATAGGCAAGCGGAAGCTGGTAAATTTCCGGAAGGCCTTCGTTGTAGTTTACTTCAAGGGTGATCAGACAGGAATGCAGATCGGGAACAGGAATTTTGATATGATTAATGATCGAAAAGTTCTGGACAACGCGGGATTTGCCTCCAAACCAACGACAGGTTTGCAGGTAACCGGGAAGCACCTTGTTCTCCAACAGGCTTTTGGTCTTGTTCTCCAGGAGATCTGACCATTGATGGAGATGTACTACGGGGGGATGTTCCTGCCCCTGGTAAGCTTCTTTTTCTTTTTCCAGCAGGAACCAGTAGTAGCCATAAGGAGCCATCATAAATAAATAAGGAGCTTCGGTCACCTTTGGGAATTTATTATGGCTGAAAACTTCTACCGGAGTGTAGCCTTCATAATCTTCCAGTTCCAGCTCCGCTGACTGGGGAAACCTGGAAAGGTTGCCGATTATCAGAATTTCTTCCTCCTCATAACTTCGGATAAAAGCGATCACTTTTGCATTTGAAGGGGACAGGAATCTGATCTTTCCTCTTCCGAAAGCCTTGAACTTTTTCCGCATTCCTATAATGCGCTTCATCCACCACAAGAGGGAAGAGGAGTTCATTTGCTGTGCCTCGACGTTAATAGACTCATATTTATATTCCGGGTCTATAATGACCGGTAAGTACAATTTATGCGGATTGGCATTGGAAAAACCTGCATTGCGATCGGCAGACCATTGCATAGGCGTTCTTACCCCATCGCGATCTCCCAGGTAGAAGTTATCTCCCATTCCAATTTCATCACCATAATAGATCACCGGAGTTCCGGGGAGAGAAAATAAAAGGATATTCATCAGCTCGATCTTGTTCCTGTTATTTTCAAGCAGAGGTGCCAGCCTGTGCCTTATCCCGACATTGATCTTGGCCTGCGGGTCTTTGGTGTACACCCGATACATATAATCGCGTTCCTCATCGGTTACCATTTCCAGGGTTAGCTCATCGTGATTTCTCAGGAAAATGGCCCACTGGCAGGTATCGGGTATTTCCGGGGTCTGATCTATAATATCGATTATCGGGTAGCGGTCTTCCATCTTTATGGCCATAAACATTCGTGGCATAATTGGGAAGTGGTAGTTCATATGACATTCATCTCCATCGCCAAAATAAGCTGCAGAGTCTTCTGGCCACATATTGGCTTCGGCCAGCAAAAGTTTATTCTCAAAATGTTTATCTACGTGGGCCCTTAATTTTTTCAGAAACTCGTGTGTTTCCGGCAGGTTTTCACAATTGGTATTATCACTTTCGTATAAGTAAGGAACCGCATCCAGCCGGAAGCCGTCAACACCCATCTCACACCAGAAGTCAAGGATCTTAAAGACCTCCTGTTGTACCAGTTCGCTCTCGAAATTAAGGTCGGGCTGATGCGAAAAGAACCGGTGCCAGAAATAGGCTTTCGCCACCGGGTCCCAGGTCCAGTTGGAGGGCTCGGTATCGGTAAAAATGATACGGGCATCTTTATATTTTTTAGGATCATCGCTCCATACGTAATAATCCCTTTCCGGGGAATCGGGAGCTGCCTTTCTCGCTCTTTGGAACCAGGGATGCTGATCTGATGTATGGTTGATTACAAGCTCTGTGATCACTTTCAATCCCCTGGAATGTGCTTCTTTAATAAATTTCTTAAAGACCTTCACATCGCCGTAACTGGGATTGATCTTGTAGTAATCGGAAATATCATACCCGTCATCTTTGAGTGGGGAAGGGTAGAAAGGCAATAGCCAGATGGCTGTTACCCCGAGGTCTTCCAGGTACTCGAGCTTTTGCAGGAGGCCGTTAAAATCCCCAATTCCATCCCCATTGCTGTCAAAGAATGCTTTTATATGTAATTCATAGATAATGGCATCCTTGTACCAGTGGATCTGATCATCAATATTTCCGGAGAAACTCATATATCTGCTTTTTAAGTTTAGGTTTCAATTCTGAAAATATGGGCAGGAATGCTTTGCGGATGCAACTCCACGTAATTCCATTCATTTTGCCACATATAATTTGAACCATTTAGCAGGTCGTGTACGTTGTAGGAATTTGGGTTTTTTATCTTGAACAGGTCTACCGGCATTTTCACCCAGCCCGACTGGCTGTGATCTGGATCCAGGCTCACCACGATCAGCAGTTTATTACCGGAATCTTCGTCGATCTTTGAATAACAAAGGATCATTTTATTGTCGGTTTCCGAAAACTCGATATTCCAGGTGGTCTGGAGTGCGTGATTTTCAAGGCGAAGCAAGTTGAGCCTGGTAATGAGTTCTTTGGTCTTGGTAGACTTGTGCCAGTCCCAGTTCTTGATCTCATATTTTTCAGAACGGGTATACTCTTCTTTTCCGGGATAGGCTTCATTCAGATTAAATTCGAAAAGCGGCCCATAAATGCCGAAATTTGAAGAAAGCGTGGATGCCAGGACTATCCTGATAAGAAATGCTGATTCCGGCTGGTCTTCCAGGGAAACCGGAAGAATATCGGGGGTGTTTGGCCAGAAATTCGGCCTGAAATATTCCCGAAGCTCAGATTTTGAAAGTTCGGTAAGATATTCAATAAAATCTTCTTTGGTGTTTCTCCAGGTGAAATAGGTATAGGACTGGGTAAACCCGAGTTTAGCCAGTTTTTCCATCACCCTTGGGCGCGTAAAGGCTTCGGCCAGGAAGATGATTCCGTCGTGTTTTTCATTGATCTCCCGGATCAGCCAATTCCAGAAAACGAAAGACTTGGTGTGAGGGTTATCTACCCGAAAGATCTTTATTCCCTTGTCTATCCAGTATTCTACAATGCTCTTGAGTTCTTCCCAGAGATTTTTCCAGTCTTCGGTTTCAAAATTTACCGGTAATACATCCTGATATTTCTTTGGCGGGTTCTCTGCATACTGTACGGTCCCGTCTGGCCTCCATTTAAACCATTGCGGGTGTGCCTTAACGTAGGGATGGTCTGGAGAGCACTGTATCGCAAAGTCCAGGGCTATTTCCATATCCAGATCGTGAGCTTTTTCAACGAAACTTTTAAAATCCTCAAGACTGCCCAGTTCCGGATGAATGGCCTTATGCCCTCCTTCTTTAGAACCGATCGCCCAGGGAGAGCCGGGATCTCCGGGGTTGGCTTCCGTGGCATTATTTATTCCCTTGCGATGACTTAGCCCTATGGGATGAATTGGCGGAAGATAGATCACGTTAAAGCCCATCCTGGCAATTTCGGGTAAGATCTTTTCACTGTCTTTAAATGTTCCGTGTTTACCTTTGTGTTCTGAAGACGATCTGGGGAAAAACTCATACCAGGCACTAAAGAGCGCTCTTTTTCTTTCCACCTTTAATATCAGGACCTTCTCATACCAGGTAGCAATCTTTTTGTCCCGGGTGTTATACATCATCTCGGCAGTTTCTTTGCTAAAAACCTGCTCGATGGCACGGCCTTCGCTTTTTGGGTCTTTAAGCAATGTCATCCACTTTTCCAGTTTCTTTTTCTGGCCAACAGTGGCCCTTTCTTTTGCTTTTTCCATTAGTTCGGCTCCTATCAGCAATTGGAGTTTTATATCCTGTCCGGCTTCCATCTTTTTCTCAAGGTCAGAAAGCCAGGTTGCGTAATGATCTACCCAAGCCTCCAGGGTATACTCATAATATCCTGTTTCTTCAGGAATAAGACTGGCCGTCCAATGATCATTTTCTTCAAAATTCATTGGAATTTCATTCCATTTTTTATCCCTGCCCCCTTTTTTCTTTTGTTTTCTGTAGAGCAGGACAGCTTCCAGTTTATCGTGACCGTCCCCGAAAATATCCGCGCTAAGCTTCATCGGTTCGTTCACTATTCGTTTTACCGGATGCTTCCCGCAATCAATTTGAGGGTATACGTGTTCTATGACTATTCTTTTAAGACCTTCCAAGTTATTAGTATTTTAAAGGGTTGTCGAGCCTTAAGGCTTGAGATAATAAGGCGAAAAGGGTGATAGAGGGGGCGTTTAAATCACTTAAAATTAGATGATTGCGTGCTAATTGTAAGTTAAAAATATATTAAACATTGAAACTTAAAACTTATCATTCATAGATTTGGTTGGTTATCTAAACTTTGAAGCAGAAGGGATATGGAAAGGATTTTGGGCCCACATTTTATTAATGATGGCTGTAGCTTTACGGTTTGGGCTCCTTTTGCTGAAAAGATCCGGATCCTTCTTAAGAATTCTGAAAAGCCCATAACACCGGAAATGGATAAGGCCGGTTATTGGGAAGTTACTCTGAAAAACATTGAACCCGGGACTTTATATAAAATTGAAGTTGACGGGGAAAGCTATCCCGATCCTGCTTCCAGGTCGCAACCTCACGGAGTGCATTCGTGGTCTGAAGTGGTTTCTGAAGAATTCTCCTGGGATGACGAATCCTGGATTCCGCCAAAACAGGAGCAGCTCATAATTTATGAATTGCATACCGGTACCTTCTCTACAGAAGGGAACTTTAGCGGAATACAGAAGAAATTGGATCACCTGAAGGAGCTTGGGATAAACTGTATTGAGATTATGCCTATCGCCAGATTTCCCGGTAACCGGAATTGGGGTTATGATGGGGTGTATCCATTCGCTGTCCAGGAAAGTTACGGAGGGAGGGGACAGCTGAAAGAATTGATAAATGAAGCCCATAAAAAGGGAATCGCGGTCATTCTGGATGTGGTCTATAACCATATGGGCCCTGAAGGAAATTATCTTTCCCTTTTTGGTCCTTATTTCACCTCAAAATACGAGACTCCCTGGGGGCAAGCGATGAATTTTGACGATGAATATTCTGATGAGGTTTGCAATTTCTTTATTCAGAATGCCAAAATGTGGCTCGGGGAATTCCATTTTGACGGGTTGCGCCTTGATGCCGTACACGAGATTATAGACAGCAGTGCTATTCATTTCTTAAGGCAGCTGAGCTATTCGGTTAAGGAACTGGAACGGGATACCGGTAAAAAATACTTTCTTATAGCCGAAAGTGACCGTAATGACCGCAGAACTATCGATAATTATTCCAATGGTGGCTACGCTTTGGAGGGACAGTGGACAGACGATTTCCATCATTCCGTTCATACTCTTCTAACCTCTGAAAAGGACGGGTATTATTCCGATTTTGGTAAGCTTTGGTGTTTTAATAAGGCCTTGAAACAGGCCTTTGTTTATGACGGTATTTATTCAGAACACCGTAAACGCACCGTAGGCATTGATCCTGAAGGCCTGGCACCTGAAAAATTCGTGGTTTGTGTGCAAAATCACGATCAGGTAGGGAACCGGATGCTGGGAGAAAGACTTTCTGATCTTGTTTCTTTTGAAGCACAAAAACTCGCTGCAGGAATCCTGCTTGTTTCGCCTTATGTGCCTATGCTTTTTATGGGCGAGGAATTTGCTGAATCCAATCCTTTCCTGTACTTCGTGAGCCACGGGGATAAAGAGTTGATCCGGGCTGTCCAGGAAGGCCGGAAAAGAGAATTCAAATATTTTCTGAAACAGGAAGGGGATTTTCCAGACCCGCAGGCTGAAGAAACTTTTTTACGTTCAAGGCTTAACTGGAATTTTAAAGAAGACCCGTTTAAGGCCTGTATTTTTGAGTATTATATGTATCTCATCAAACTAAGAAAGGAAGCAGCTTTTAAAGAATTAAATGCCAGAAATTTTAATATAGAGGCCAGTGAAGACCGAAAATTGCTTAACTTAACTACCAATGGTCCGGATAAAAAGTTATATGTGGCCATTAATTTTGAACGTACTCCCCAAACTATAAAAATACCAGCAACCGGGAACTCAGCTTCCTGGAAAAAGATCATTGCTTCAGCCGAGAAGAAATGGAAAGGACCACTGTCTTTTCCTGATGCCTTTAAAGCTGAAAGTCACTTCGAACTTCCACCTACTTCAATTTTGGTATACAAAACCTGAGCTATCAGGACTTAATCATCCGGCTGCAGGACCGGGCTTTACCCGTAAACTGTCAGCTGCTAAAATTGTTCCTTATGAATAATAAATATATCTGTATACACGGCCATTTTTATCAACCTCCCCGCGAGAACCCCTGGCTGAACAAAGTTGAGATCCAGGATTCTGCTTATCCTTTCCACGACTGGAACCACAGGATAAATGCCGAATGCTATGTACGTAATACCTCTTCCAGGATCCTGGACCCGGAATCTAAGATCAGTGCCATTATGAATAACTATGCCTGGATGAGCTTTAATATAGGACCAACTCTCCTTGCCTGGATGGAAAATGAAGCGCCGGAAACCTATGAGGGTATCCTGAGGGCAGACCAGGAAAGTCAGAAACGATTCTCCGGTCACGGCTCGGCACTTGCCCAAGCATATAATCACCTGATTATGCCACTTGCCAACCGACGGGATATGGAAACCCAGGTTATTTGGGGAATAGAGGATTTTGAATCCCGTTTTAAACGATATCCGGAGGGGATGTGGCTTGGTGAAACCGCGGTCAATACCGAAGTTCTGGAGGTCCTTGCCAAGTACGAAATTAAATTCACCATCCTGTCTCCTTATCAGGCAAAACAGGTAAGGAAAATAGGAGATACGGAATGGAAAGATGCCTCTAATGCAAAAGTTAATCCCAGAAAAGCCTACCGCTGTAACCTTCCTTCAGGCAGATATATTGACCTGTTTTTTTACGATGGTCCGGCCTCACAGGGAGTTGCATTTGAAGGCTTGCTGGATAATGGTGAAGATTTTGCGAAACGGCTTACCGGGCAGTTCACCTCTTCACAGGAAACTCAGCTGGTTCATATCGCTACTGACGGGGAGAGCTATGGTCACCACCACTACCTTGGAGAAATGGCGCTTTCCTATTGCTTAAATAAAATTGAAAACGATAAGGATATTAAGCTCACTGTTTATGGAGAATTCCTTGAAAAATTCCCTCCTGAATATGAAGCCCAGATTCTTGAAGATACCTCCTGGAGTTGTTCACACGGCGTCGGCCGCTGGAAGGAAGATTGTGGCTGCAGTACCGGGGGAAGGCCAAACTGGAACCAGAAATGGAGGGCACCCCTCAGGGAAACTTTCGACTGGATAAGGAAGGAACTTATAATCCTGTATGAGAAGGAAATGGAGGCCTTCTCTTCCCGGGCCTGGGAACTAAGGGATAAATATATAATGATAATCCTTGATAGAAATGAAACTAATGTAGCTGAATTCCTTAAGGAAAATTTTGAGCAGGAACTTTCTGAAGAAGATAAGGTGAAGGTCCTGAAACTACTGGAGATGCAATACCATTGTATGCTTATGTATACCAGTTGCGGCTGGTTCTTTGATGAAGTGACGGGAATTGAATCTATGCAGGATATCTTCTACGCCACCAGGGCTATTCAGCTGGCCGATGAAATAAACGGAAAAGTTTATGAGGCAGATTTCGTAAAACTCCTGGAAAAAATACCCAGTAATATTCCGGAATTCGGAACTGCACTTACCGCCTATAATCGTTATGTGAGGCCAATGCGAATTGATATGATAAGGGTTGGAGCACACTATGCTGTTTCCTCACTTTTTGAAGAGTTTCCGGAAGAGATCAACCTTTATAACTTCAAGGCTTCGGTTAAGGCGAATTATTATTATGAAGCAGGAAAGCAAAAGCTTGTAATAGGCAGGACAGAGTTCAAATCTGACATTACCTGGGAAACCGTTGATATTTCCTATGCCGTGCTGCATATGGGAGACCATCATCTTTTTGGGGGAGTCAGGAAATTTCTTGGGTCTGAGGCTTTGGAAGAGATGCATCAAAAAGCGGCTGAACTGTTCAAAAAGGGAAATATCTATGAGATCTTCAATATGATGGACGCCTTTTTTGGAAACCACAATTACTCCTTCTGGCACCTTTTCCGGGATGAGAAAAGGCGAATTATGGAGCAGGTGACCGAGAATACGCTTAAAAGTGCAGAAGCTGCGGTGCAACAGTTGTATGATAATGCTTACCCGTTGTTACAGACCTTCAGGGAGATCAACCTGCAAGTCCCTAACCGCCTTAAACTGCCCATAGAAATGGCAGTGAACACGAAACTCACCCATATTTTAAAGGACAAGCCATTTAACCTCCAAAGATTCACTAAGATTCTTAACTCTTCTGAACTTGTGGAACTTGAACTTGACGTGGTAACCCTTAATTATCTTACCAATGAAAAACTTACTTCCCTGTTAAATGACCTGAAGCAGCACCCTGAGAATCTCACCATTCTCGCTGAGATTAATCATTTGCTTAAAGTTATAAGTAAAAGTTCCATCAAACCCGATAAATGGGAAGCTCAGAATATCGCATTTCAAATTAAATCTGATCATTTTTCGGTTTTTAACCGCAACAGCGAAGATGGCAATCCCGAATCTCTGGCCTGGGTTTCCGGGTTTAAAGAACTGGCGAATCACTTAAATCTTGTCGTGAAGTGAAAGTGCCGATAGCCACATACAGACTTCAGTTATTTTCAGGTTTTGGGTTTCAGGAACTGAAGGAAATTCTGGATTATCTGGAGCAACTCGGGATTTCCACTATCTATGCCTCCCCTTTTTTTGAAGCCAGAAGAGGAAGCACTCACGGCTATGATAATACAGACCCGCTTAAGATCAATCCTGAGATAGGTACGCTGGAGGAGTTCAGGGAGATTAGAAAATTGCTTGATAAGAAAAAAATGAGCTGGATCCAGGATATAGTCCCTAATCATATGGCTTTTGATCCGGCGAATCCCTGGATTCGGGATATTCTAGAGCTTGGTGTAAAGTCTCATTATTATCAGCATTTTGATATTGACTGGAATTATAAGGAATTAGACAAAATAATGGCTCCTTTTCTTGGGGAGCTGAAAGAAGAAGTGATCAAGAAGGGGCAAATTAAATTAGATTTCGGGGAAAATGCTTTTGTCTTTAGATATTTTGAAAATTCCTACCCGGTAAATCTGCAAACCTATTCAAGGATCTTTGAAGAACTGGAGGAAAAAGAATGGAAAAAGAAGTTCCGCTCTTTTTCAGGAACTGCTGAGGAGTTACAAAGGTTAAAAGCAGGTTTATGGGAGGAGCTGGATAAAAACCCCGTAATGAAGCATAAGATAAGTAAGAAGTTTGTTCAGATCAACAGTTCCCACAACTCTATAAGGGAAATTCTTCAGCTTCAAAAGTTTGTCCCTGTATATTGGAGAACCACCGAAAATGAGATTAATTATCGCAGGTTCTTTACCATAAACCATCTTATTTGCCTTAGGATGGAGGACAAAAAGGTATTTAAGGATTACCACGGTTTTATAAAGAAACTGGTAGAGGAAGAACTGATAAATGGGTTAAGGATAGATCATATAGACGGTTTGTTCGATCCACTGGAATACCTGCAAAGGCTGAGGAAAAACTTTGGGAAAGACGCCTACCTGGTTGTTGAGAAGATTCTTGAAAAATACGAGGAGCTTCCGGCAGAGTGGCCTGTGGAGGGAAGCACGGGTTACGAGTTTCTGGCACAGGTAAATCAGTTGCTTACCGCTAAAAAGAATGAAACTAAGTTTACAGAATTTTATAAGGCTCTGGTGCCGGAACTATCAGGTTATGAGCAAATTGTGTTTCAAAAGAAGCAGCTTGTACTGGAAAGCCGGATGAATGGAGAGTTGCAAAATCTATACGATCTTCTGGATTCAGGAAAGCTTCTCGAAAAGAATGATTTTGAAGGATATTCAGTAAAAAAGGCACTTGGAGAAATACTCGCAGGTTTTCCGGTTTACAGGATATATCCGCAACAATTCCCTCTGAAAGAGAATGAAAAACAGGTAATAGAGGAAGCTGTTAGCCAAGCATTAAAATATACTTCTGAAGATACTGATATTTTTACGCAGCTTAAGGCTGTTTTATTGGGGGAATCTGATGCTGATGAAGATAAATCACTTTACTTCCTGCAAAGGTGCCAGCAGTTTACCGGGCCATTGGCGGCAAAAGGCGTGGAGGATACCAGCTTCTATATCTATAACAGGCTTATTTCTCATAATGAGGTTGGAGATTCTCCGGAAGGCTTCGGTATTAGCACCACAGAATTTCACCAAAAAATGTTTCAGCGTTTAGACAGGTTTCCTTTGGCGATGAATGCTTCAGCAACTCACGATACCAAGAAGGGTGAGGATTCCAGGATGCGCCTGAATGTTCTAAGTGAAATTCCTGATGAATTTTTCAGAAAAGTTAAAGAATGGCAGCAGCTGAACGGATTTCTGAAAAAAAGAAATATTCCTGATGCTAATGAGGAATACTTTCTTTATCAAAGTCTTTTAGCAGTAAAAGCATTTGGGGAAGAAACGGACTTTATTGAGCGTACAAAGGCTTATATGCAGAAAGCCTTAAGAGAAACCAAAGTGAATTCCAGCTGGGCCAGTCCTGACGAATCCTATGAAACGACGGTTCTGGAGTTTGTTGAAGCCATCTGGGAAAACAGGGAATTCAGGACTTCCTTTGATCCGTTTATGGAAAAGGTCAGTTATTATGGATGTTTAAAATCCCTGGGGCAGGTCGTGCTGAAATCTACGGCTCCCGGGCTTCCGGATGTATACCAGGGCACCGAATTATGGGAGTTTAATTATGTAGATCCTGACAACCGAAGGGCTGTTGATTATGAATTGAGGAAAAAATACCTGACTGAAATTAAACTAAACAAATCTCTGTCTTTATCAGGATTAAAGGGGAATTATCAAAATGGCAAGATCAAATTATATGTGTTGAATAAACTTTTAGAGTTGAGAAAAGCAGATCCAAAACTTTTTTTTGAAGGAGACTATATTCCTGTCGAATTAGAGGGAAGGATATCAGATGGATTTATAGCATATTTCAGAAAATATAAAAAAAGAAGGGTCCTGGTTGTTCTGGCCCTGGAAGTAACTAAGGTTTTTGATGATAAGGGGTTTATTCCTGTTCCTGAAGAGACCTATATTTTACTAACAGAGAAATTTCCGAAAAAATGGAAAAACATCCTGAGCGGAGTAATATATGAATTCGGGGAGAGGATAAATGTTACTGAGCTTTTGAAAGAATTCCCCATTGTTGTTTTAAAGACTGAAGGATGAAAACGAAAAGAAGCAGCGGCATATTATTGCATATAACTTCCCTTCACTCAAAATTCGGGATCGGTGATTTGGGACCTGAGGCATATAAGTTTGTGGACTTTTTAAGTGATTCGGGCTATTCCTGGTGGCAGCTCTTGCCGTTGAATCCCACCGGGGAAGCTTACAGCCATTCGCCTTATAGCACCTATTCTGCGTTTGCCGGGAATGCCTTAATGATAAGCCCTGAACTTTTAGAGAAGGAAGGGCTTGCAGACCTGAAAACCGCAAAACTTCCGAAAGGAATAAAGGATAAAAAAGTAAAATTTAAACCGGTAGTTCGTTACAAGGAACATTTACTGGATGCGGCCTATAGTGCTTATCTTCAAAAACAGGAACAAAAGAAAGAATTCATCTTTTTTTGTGAGAAGCACCGGGAATGGCTGAATGATTATGCCCTGTTCGAGGTGTTGAGAAAGCAATATTCCGATAACTGGCCCGCGTGGCCGGAAGAATTTCGGGATCGCAAGAAAAAAGATTTAGAGAAGCTGGAAACTGAAAAAAGGGAACTTGTAGAAAAGGAGAAATTCATTCAGTACCTGTTTTTTAAACAATGGGAAGATCTGCTGGAATATGCTCATTCCAGGGGAGTAAAAATGCTCGGGGATATCCCGTTCTATGTAAATCACCATAGCGCCGATTGCTGGGCCAATCCGCAGTATTTTAAGCTTTCAGAAAACAGCGAGCCCGAAAAGATATCAGGTGTTCCCCCCGATATTTTTAGCGATACAGGACAGTTGTGGGGCACGCCCATTTACCACTGGAAAAACCTGAGAGCAGATGATTACAGTTGGTGGAAAGCCAGGTTAAAACAGAATCTCTTTCTTTTTGACCTGGTACGGCTGGATCATTTCAGGGCTTTTTCGGCATTCTGGGAGGTGAATGCCGGGGAGAAGACAGCGATTCACGGAAGATGGGTAAAAGCCCCAGGCACCGATTTTTTCAGGAACCTGAAGAAAGAGTTTCCCGAAATGCCATTTATTGCTGAGGACCTGGGTTCGCTGGATGAAGATGTTTATACTCTCCTGGAGAGATTCAAATTCCCGAGAATGAAAGTCCTTCAGTTTGCTTTCGGGGGGCATAAACTGGAGAACCCGTACCTTCCTTTTAACCATACTGCAGGAGATGTAGTGTATACCGGCACTCACGATAATAATACCTGCAAGGGATGGTACAGGCATACTTCAGACAAGGAAAAACAGCACTTAAAAGATTATACTTCGTTAAAAGTTAATAAGAAGAACGTTAATAAAGTGATGGTGGATCTCGCCCTGAAATCGGTTGCCTGGCTGGCTATAGTACCGCTTCAGGATATCATTGGTCTTGGAGAGAGCGGTATTATGAATGTCCCTTCCGGAAAGGGCGAGCACTGGACCTGGCGTGTTAGCCCGCAGGAAATTCCCGTGGACAGAACAGCAGAATTAAAGGAACAGAATATCCTTTATGGCCGCTGTGAAGAGAATTAGGTGACTACAGCCTTCAATTCGTTCCTGTAAGTGGAAGGCGATTTTCCCGTGAACCTCTTGAATTGTTTGTTAAAGTGACTGAAATTATTGAAACCGCTTTCAAAACATACATCGGTTATACTTATCTGTTTCTCATGTAACAGCTTAGCCGCATGTACCAGTCTATATTCATTTAAAAACTGAACAAAAGTTTTTCCCGTGATCTTTTTAAAATAGCGACAGAAGGCGGGAACCGTCATACTAACCTTTTCGGCGATCTCTTCCAGAGGCACCGGTCTTTTAAATTCTTCTTTTACGAAATTGAAGATCACATTTATCCTGTTATTGTCCTGTAATTCGGTTTCCAGGATGAAGCCCTGGGCGTTAAGGACGGTATAATTATTTGAATCGGCCAGCATCTTCAGGATTTCCAGTAATCCTATCAATCGGCCGTAACTGTCTTCTCTTTCAAGTTTTTCGATCCTCTTCCCGATGTTCTTTTTACTTTCTTTATGAAAGACAATCCCCATTTTCGCTCTTTCAAGCAGAGCCCTTATGTTTTTCATTTCTGGGATATCAAAAAACCGGTCTCCCAAAAACTCGGGTTTAAGCTGGATCACCGATTCCTGTTCATAATTGGTAAGGGTATCGGTAAAGCCGCAATGCGGAAGGTTAGAGCCTATTAAGATGAGGTCGCCATTTCTGTAATAAGAAACGTGACTTCCTATTTGTCGTTTTCCAGATCCTCCGTTCACGTACACCAGCTCGATCTCCGGATGGTAATGCCAGAAATTGTTGCTTTTGTTCTGGTTATTCCTGTCATAGAATTTACAGGTAAACGAACTGCCAAAAGCCGGTTCTATACTTTCGAAGGTTGGTTTTATTGAATTATTCATAAAAATTCATTTTTGATAATAAAAATGTAATTTAAAATATGGCTGCCTGATGGTGGGATATTTGCTTAAATATGTGCAATATAAACATCGTTGTTGTGTGATAATAATAACCGATGTGAAAAAAGCACATAAATGTGTTCATACAGTACTGTCGTTCTAAGAACTTCAGGCTTACTTTTGCTTGTGTGATTCTCAGAGAATTGGAGTTATTAACCTTTAAAATTGAAGATTATGAAAAAAGTAAGCAGAACACTGATCCTTGTATTATTACTGGTTACAAGTTTTAATATATACGCAGCCAAAGACTGGGATGTGAAAGTGAGTGAAGAACAGCACCTTGTTGTGGAACTGGATAGCAACCTTACGGGAGCCGTAGTGAGCCTGCAGGACCTTAAAGGGAATATCCTTTATAAGGAAGTGCTTTCTAATGACAGGTTCAGTAAGCAGTTTGATTTTGAACTTTTACCCGAAGGTACTTACTACCTGAAACTGGATAAAAAAGAAGGAGTCCTTAGGACTGAAGTGAAAAAAAGCGCTTACGGGATAACGGTGAGCGACAAAACTGATATTGTTTTCAAGCCTGTTTTTAAAGTTGAGGGAGATCTTGTAAAAGTATTCCTTCATAATAACAGGAATGTAAAAACCTCTATGGAAGTGACCGACGCCTATGGTGAGGTGGTAGGTGTAAGTTCAGACAGGAGACAGGTTTTTAAAAGAACCCTTGACTTTTCTGAAGTTCCTGCCGGAGAATATACCGTAAGCTTTATGGTAGGAGAGGAGATTTTCTCGAAGAAGCTATATATAGATTAGTTAGATTTATTTACTGAGTTTTTTTAGAAGGGCCCGCACTTGCAGCGGGCCTTTTTATTTCAATATTCCCTAAGCTGATTCTTATCATATATAGTCTGAAGTCCTCCCGTTACTTTTGGTCTCAAAATTTTGATTATGAATTCAGTATTGATAGGGAAATATAATGTGCCCGGGCCAAGATATACCAGCTACCCCACGGTACCTTATTGGGATGATGAGAGTTTTACTGCAGTTGCCTGGAAAGAAAGCCTTACACGCAGCTTTAAGGAAAGCAATGCTAAGGAGGGCATCAGCTTATATATACATCTGCCTTTTTGCGAGAGTCTTTGCACCTTTTGCGGTTGCAATAAGCGGATCACCAAGAATCACGGAGTTGAGGTGCCGTATGTGGCAAGCCTTTTAAAGGAATGGGATATCTATCTGAAGCTTTTTAAAGAGCGGCCCAGGATCAAGGAGTTGCATTTTGGAGGGGGAACCCCAACCTTTTTTTCTGTTAAAAGCTTACAGTTTTTGCTTGACGGGCTCTTCGGGAAAGCCGATAAAGCTGAAGATTTTGAGTTCAGCTTTGAAGGTCATCCCAATAATACACTTCCGGAACATCTGGAAGTTCTGGCGAAATACGGTTTCAGACGAGTAAGTTACGGGGTGCAGGATTATAATGAAACCGTTCAAAAGGCCATTCACCGCATTCAGCCTTTTGAAAAGGTTAAAAGTGCTACCGGGGCAGCGCGTAAAGCCGGATATACTTCAGTGGGGCATGATATCATTTTTGGGCTTCCTTTTCAGAAAGCAGAGCATATTGTTCATACTATTGAAAAGACCAAAGAGCTGATGCCGGACAGGATTGCTTTTTACAGTTATGCGCACGTGCCCTGGATAAAGGGCAATGGCCAGCGTGGTTTTAAGGAAGCTGATCTTCCTTCAGCTGAAGAAAAAAGAAGGATGTACGAAACCGGGAAGAAAATGCTGGAAGATGCGGGTTATGTGGAGATCGGAATGGACCATTTCGCATTGAAAACCGATTCTCTTTACAAATCTGTTGAAAAGAAACAACTGCATCGAAATTTTATGGGCTATACGTCTTCCACCACACAGGTGATGGTAGGTTTAGGTGTTTCGGCCATAGGTGACAGCTGGTATGGGTTTGCACAAAATGTAAAAGGTGTTCAGGAATACGAGGCTCTTGTTGCTGAAGGAATTCTGCCGGTGTACAGGGGTCATATTTTAAATGAGGAAGATCTTATTATAAGACGTCATATTCTTAATCTTATGTGTAAACTTGAAACTTCGTGGAAGGGAGATGATCTCAAATTCCCTGAACTTCCTGAAGTGCTGATTAGTCTGAAAGAAATGGAAAAAGACGGAATCCTCAAGTTAGATGCAGAAGGGCTTAGTATTGGTGAGTTGGGAAGGCCTTTTGTTAGAAACGTGTGTATGGCATTTGACCTCTTGTTGCAAAGAAAAAAGCCTGAAACCAGGTTATTTTCGATGACCGTATAAGAACATTTAAAATACTTAAAAAGGCCTGCCGGTCTTCTTAATCTTCCGTCCAGTGCTGATTAAGGATTCGGCAAGCCTTTTTAATTTCGGGTGGGACTATTTTTTATTATTAAAAATGGCTTTTGTCACTACGATAATAAGGACCAGACAAACCAGTCCGAAAACTCCTATTATTGTAGCTCCCATTTCCCAGTTTACGAGAGCGATTGCATTTGAGATCATACCTGTGGTTTTATGGTTAGAGATTCATTTGATTATTTATGGCAACTGTAATTGGCACTTATTTCCTGTTGAACGGGCTTTGGAGAAATATAGGGAATCCCGATCCCCATTCCTCTTAGTATGAATAACAAACCTATAAGCACTACGAAATAAGGAATGCTTTTCCTGATCTTTATTCTCACTTTTCCGCTCACAAAATTTCCCAGATAAATGGCCGTGGTCATTAAGGGAATAGTCCCTGCTCCAAATAGCACCATATACAGGCTTCCCTGAAATGCATTTCCACTGGCCAAAGCTCCAAATACGGCCATATATACCAGGCCGCAGGGGAGGAATCCGTTCAGAAAGCCCACACTCAAGAAAGTATCGGGAGTTTTCTTTTTAAGTTCCTTTCCAAGTCTGTTCTTTACTTTCGATATTATCCTGTAAACAGGTTTGGAAAAATTATACTTATTGAAGCTTCGTTGTGGCAACAGAATGGCCAGGATCATTAATATTCCAACTGCTACAGATAGCTGCTGCTGCATTCCGAAAAGATAAAGCCCTTTTCCCAGAAGTCCGAAAAGCAGGCCGATGATGGCATAAGCAAGAATTCGCCCAAAATGATATATGAATATCTGAACGAATTTCTTTGAATTACTATGCCGGTCTACCGGGAGCACAAAGGCTATTGGCCCACACATCCCCACGCAGTGAAAGCTTCCCAGAAGACCGAATATGAATGCAGAGAGCAACATTAAAAGACTATTTCCTTTTTATACAAGTAATCTTTCCCTTCATACTTCCAGCTCACACTGATATTCCATCTACCCGGAATGAATTTTTCTTTCGGGATCTCCATTCTGTAATCTGAAAGTTGTACCGGTACCTCAAAATCGAACCTTTTATCTGATGGTCTGTAAAGGCTTACCTTTCCGTCTATCTTGTCCGGATCCAAATTTTCAGGAAAAGTAATTATCCATCCGTTCTCACTTCTGGCGTCGCTAACATTCTCCGCTAAACTGAAGGCATTTTCCTCGGCATCAATTTCCTGCTGATAAAGGAGTTCTTTCTTATAATAGTCTTCGGTCACCAGATCGTGATCAAATCTGGAATCGGTAAGCATGTTGATGACCAGATATAAAATAAAACTTATAAAAGCCACCATCCCGATCACCAGTCCTGTTCCCCAGTTAATTTTCATAATTCTGTATTTTAATTATAGCTGCGCGGCCCCAGGAAGGTGGTAGAGGTAGTCTCTATCAGATTATCTCCACTGTAAACGCCTATTTCAACTTTATCTTTTTCATCCTTGAGGGCACTGCCGTTTATTTCTATAAAGAGCGTACCTTCAGTAAGTTCCTGCCCCGGAACAAGAATAGCTCCTTGCTGTACGAGATGGATATTTCCGTTGTGGGACATTAGTTTAAAATGAACATTTTCTATATTATGTGTGGTTTTATTTACCAGTTTATAGGTGTAAACATTACTGATAATATTGTTCTCTTTATGTTCATAGAGTTGCCCCGGAAGCCTTAATATTCTTGCTTCAACTTCGCTTCTCAGGAAGAGCATTCCCGTAAATACCGAGATAAGAATACCCAACACCGCTATATATCCTTTGATGCGCGGGGTAAATTTAAACTTCGTCTTCTTTTCTATATTCTCTTCACTGGTATAGCGGATAAGGCCTTTAGGCAGGTTCACGGCCTCCATCATACTATCGCAGGCATCAATACAAGCAGTACAGTTCACACATTCCAACTGGGTCCCGTTCCTGATATCGATTCCTGTTGGGCATACCTGCACGCATTGGAAACAATCTATACAATCTCCTTTGCCTGTTGCTGCCCTGTCTTCATTTTTCCTGAATTTGGCCCTTCCTTTTTCTTTTTCACCCCTTTTATGATCGTAGCCAACCACAATAGATTTTGTATCCAGCAGCACGCCCTGTAAGCGACCATAAGGGCAGGCGATTACACACACCTGTTCCCTGAACCAGGCAAAAACAAAATAGAATACCCCAGTAAAAATAAGAAGGGATCCAAAGGTGCTGGCGTGATCTGCCGGGCCATCTGTGATATATTTCACCAACCTGTCGCTCCCTATAAAATATGCCAGGAAGACATTGGCAATAAGAAAGGAGATGATGAAAAAAATGCTCCATTTCAGGCTTTTCTTTCTTATCTTTTCGGCATTCCAGGCCTGTTTGGAAAGCTTAATTTGTTTTCCGCGATCGCCTTCTATCCAGTATTCTATTCTTCGGAATACCATCTCCATAAAAATGGTCTGAGGGCAGATCCATCCGCAAAAGATCCTTCCAAAGGCTACGGTAAACAATATGATAAAGACCACCCCTATGATCATCATCAAAACAAAGAGGTGGAAGTCCTGGGGCCAGAAGGGGAAACCGAAGATATTGAAACGCCTTTCCAGTATGTTGAACATCATCAGCTGATTTCCGTTAATTTTTATGAACGGAAATGCAAAAAGGATAGCCAGCAAAAAATAGCTTACATACTTGCGATATTCGTAAAATTTACCCGATGGTTTTTTCGGATAGATCCAGGCTCTTTTTCCTTCGTCATCTACCGTAGAAATACTGTCTCTAAATTTTTCTTTATCGGTGCTTCCCACAACTTTTTGTTTTGAACCGGGAGTTTTTTGAACTCTGAAACTCCCGGGCATTTTTATATTACTCCAACGAAGCTTCTTCAGAAGAGGCTCCTGAAGTTTTTTCTTTTGTCCAGATGATATCTCCCTGGGCTTCCTTGGCATCTTCAGGATTTGTGCCCTGGAGGCTTATCACGTAACTTGAGACCTGGGCAATTTCTGAAGGGCTCAAACTGGATTTCCAGGCAACCATTCCTTTTCCGTCACGTCCGCCTTCAGAAATAGTGCTGAAGATATTACTAATACCGCCACCCAGGATCCAGTGCTCGTCGGTAAGGTTAGGGCCAATCCCGCCACCTCCGTCCGCACGGTGACAGGCCGCACAGTTGTTGTTGAAAATCGTTTTTCCTTTTTCCAGTTCTCCGGCATCTGTGATCAGTTCAACTGAACTGGCATCGATCAGATCTGGGGCGTTTTTCTTGTATTCTTCCACGGCAGCTTTAGCTTGAGCCATTTCGGTCTGAAATTCTTCCTTCTGAGATTCCCCGTCAAAAATGTGGTATCTGGCCATATAGATGCCGGCGAAGACTATACTGATGTAGAATCCGTAAAGCCACCAGGAAGGGAGGTCGTTATCCAGTTCCTTGATGCCGTCGTAATTATGATCAAGAATGATCTCGTCTTCTTTTTCTATAGGTTTTTTATTCAGTAAGGAGGCATATAGCTTCTTAAGCCATCCAAACTGACTGGCTTTCCTTTCAGCTTCTTCCGCATCAAACTGAGCTCTTGCTTCAGGAGTGAGTCCGCGATAAAGAAGATTCCTGAGGCTCGAAACCGAAACTTCTATTGCTATGGCAATTACCAGGACTATTGCTAAAATCAGCCAGCTTAGGGGATAGTCCAGGACGGCAGATTGATCTCCTGTTTCTACCGTAATTTCCATAAGAATGGCAGCAAGAGCCAAAAAACCTATAATTCTTAAATATGAGAATGTATTTTTCATAATTATTCTTCGTTTTGATTAGCGTCTAACGGAAGATTGCTTACTTCATTTATATAGGTTTTGCGAGCGGTGAGCACCCACCAGAACAGCAGCACGAAAAAGATGAAGAAAATTAGCAGGGAAATGATGGGGTAGACCTGTACCCCATCTATACTTTCAAGATTACCTTTAATAAATTTCAACATGATTAATTGTTTTCGGTTATTTCGTTATTGTCTTTTGCCTTGATATCTGTTCCCAGCCTTTGCAGGTAGGCGATAAGGGCAACGATCTCACGGTTTCGCATTTCAACGAAATCCATATCATTTTCGGCCGCATATTTCTTGTCGGCTTCGTAAGTCTCGGCAAAATCGGGATCTGCGTAAAGGTTCTTTTCGATCTGGGTTCCCTGTTCGAGCATCCATTCCTGGGCTCGGTCAATCTCTTCCTGGGTATAAGGAACACCAAGCTGAACCATAGCTTCCATTTTAGCTTCGGTATCCGACTTGTCAAGCTCATCGGTAACCAGCCATTTGTAAGATGGCATAATAGAGCCTGATGAAGTGCTTTGAGGATCGTACATATGGTTGAGGTGCCAGTTGTCGGAATATTTACCTCCAACCCTTAGCAGGTCGGGCCCTGTACGTTTACTTCCCCAAAGGAAAGGGTGATCGTAAACGTATTCTCCCGATTTTGAATACTCCCCGTAACGTTCCACTTCACTTCGGAAAGGGCGAATCATTTGAGAGTGACAGGAAACACAGCCTTCTCTTATATAAATATCACGCCCTTCGAGTTCAAGAGGAGTATAAGGTTTCACGCTTGAGATCACAGGAACATATTCGTCTACCATCAGGGAAGGGATAATTTGTACTGCTCCTCCAATAAGGATAGCAATTGTTGCGTAAATGGTTAATTTAACCGGTCTTCTTTCCAGCCAGGTGTGGTAAGCTTCACCTGAAATACGTTTCGTGGTCACCCTTTGAAGAGGTGCAGACTCGGCAAGTTCATCCTCAACCTGAGATCCCTGGCGCACGGTCTTCACAATGTTATAAAGAAGGATAAATGTTCCGAAGATGTATAAACTTCCACCAATTGCTCTCATCCAGTACATTGGGATGATCTCGCTAACGGTTTCCAGGAAGTTACCGTAAACAAGGCTTCCGTCAGGATTGAACTGTTTCCACATAGAAGCCTGTACGAATCCGGCAACATACATAGGCAAAGCATACATAATAATACCCAGGGTTCCTATCCAGAAATGCGCATTGGCAAGTTTAACAGAATACAGTTTTGTTTTGAAAAGTCGCGGGACCAGCCAGTACACCATTCCGAAGGTCAGGAATCCGTTCCAGGCAAGCGCTCCTACGTGAACGTGAGCAATGATCCAGTCACTAAAATGAGCTATGGCATTCACGTTCTTAAGGGAAAGCATAGGGCCTTCAAAAGTGGCCATTCCGTAACCCGTAATAGCAACCACCATAAACTTAAGAACCGGGTCTGTTCGCACCTTATCCCAGGCGCCACGAAGGGTCAAAAGTCCGTTGATCATTCCTCCCCAGGAAGGGAAAAGCAGCATTACCGAAAAGGCAACTCCAAGGTTTTGTGCCCAATCCGGCAAAGCCGAATACAGCAGATGGTGAGGTCCTGCCCAGATATATATGAAGATCAGGGACCAGAAGTGAACTATAGAGAGACGATAGGAATATACCGGCCTGTTCGCAGCCTTAGGCACAAAATAGTACATAAGACCAAGAAATGGTGTGGTAAGGAAGAATGCTACGGCATTATGGCCATACCACCACTGTACCAACGCGTCCTGTACTCCTGCAAAAATAGAGTAACTCTTAAGTGCACTAACCGGAAGTTCCAGGTTATTTACGATATGGAGTACAGCTACGGTCACGAAGGTTGCCAGATAGAACCAGATCGCAACATATAAGTGACGTTGTCTCCTTTTAAGTATCGTTCCTATCAGGTTGATCCCAAAGGCCACCCATATAACCGCAATGGCAATATCAAAAGGCCATTCCAGTTCCGCATATTCTTTAGAAGTGGTAAAACCTAAGGGTAAAGTGATTGCAGCCCCAACTATAATAGCCTGCCAGCCCCAGAAGTTAAGATTACTTAAAAAGTCACTGAACATTCTGGCTTTGAGCAAGCGCTGGGTAGAGTAGTAAACTCCTGCAAAGATCGCATTTCCTACAAATGCAAAAATTACTGCGTTGGTATGCAATGGCCTTAATCTTCCGAAACTAAGCCAGGATATGCCCTCGGTCAGCCCCGGGAATAAAAACATAAAAGCCAGCAATAGACCAACCGACATTCCGATAATACCCCAGAACAAGGTCGCAATGGTAAACTTCTTTACGATCTTATTATCGTAATAAAACTGTTCTACTTCCATAATTAATTTGATTTCTCTTTAGTGGTGGATTCTTTTTTATTGGGTTTAGGTTTTACAATTTCATCGTCAAAAAGCATCCTTACCGAGGGTGTGTATACATCGTCATATTGGCCTTTTTTTACCGAGAAGATAAAGGCGAAAAAGAATACCAGTGCAACCAGTACGCTTAAGGCTAATAACAGGTAAATAATGTCCATTTTTGATGCTTGTTTAATATACTGGCAAACTTATTGGCCAGGCTTTCTTTAAAAAATGACCAGAGTCAGCTTTTGATGTTTATTTGTTTAATCTCTTACCTATGAAATGTGTGCTAATGCTTGTAAACACTACTATGCTTATAGAACTTACAGGCATAAGTATTGCAGCTATAACCGGCATCAGGTTGCCTGAAACGGCAAAACCAAGGCCTATAACATTATAACAGAGCGATAGTAAAAAGCTCCACTTTATGACGCTCATTCCTTTATGGCTTATTTTAAAAAAGCTGTCCAGATCACGGAACCTTGAAGCATCAAGAATCCCGTCACAGGCAGGGGAGAACACGTTTATGTTCTCGGAAACCGAAATGCCGACGTCACTTTGAGCTAAAGCCCCTGCATCATTAAGTCCGTCGCCAACCATCATCACTGTTTTTCCTTCTTTCTGAAGCCTTTTTATGAACTGCAGCTTGTCATCCGGCTTTTGATCGAATAAAAGTCCGGTGCCTTTTGGCAGCAACTGGCTTAGTCTTTCTCGTTCCCCGTCATTATCACCGGAAAGGATGTAAAGCTCTCTGTTCTCCTTCAGGTTTTTGAAGAGCTCTTCCAGCCCTTTTCTGTACTCATTCCTGAAGATGTAACAACCTTTGTAAGTATTGTTACTGCTTATGTGCACGCTTGTTTTGTTGACTTCCGAAATTTCAGCCATTGAAGTGTTTTTACCCTCCACGAATCCTGCTGAACCTATCTTTATGCTTTTATCTCTGGCTTTAGCTTCTATCCCTTTTCCGGTAGTTTCGGCAAAATCATCGAGGGTGCTGATGTTGTTCTTGTCCAGTATTTCATAAAGAGCGCGACTTAACGGGTGGTTTGAGGCTCTAAGACTACTGGTTAGGAGTTGTTCTTCCTCTTTATCAAGAGCTTCACCCAGGTAAGAGACTGAAGTTTTACTTCCTGTTGTTATTGTACCGGTCTTATCGAACACTATGCAGTCTATTTTTGCCATCTGCTCAATAACTCCGGCTTCTTTCAAATAAAGCTTATGTCGCCCGAAAATTCGTAACAGGTTGCCAAGGGTGAAAGGAGAGGCTAAAGCTATGGCACAGGGGCAGGCGATGATCAGGACCGCCGTAAATACGTTCAGGGCTTTTTCGGGATCGGTAATAAGCCAGAACAGGGTGGCTGAAAAAGCAATGCTTAGCACGCCCAATGTAAACCGTTTACTTATCTGGTTGATAAGCGTTTGAAAGGTGCTGCGTTTTTCTTTGCTGAAAACGTCGTCACTCCAAAGCTGCGTAAGATAGCTTTGGTCTATAGATTTATAGGCTTCTATTTCGATTGGCCCGCCTTGCTGCCTTCCTCCGGCATAAAGCCGTTCTCCCGATGCTTTACTTACGGCTTCAGCTTCTCCGGTCACGAAGCTGTAATCAATAAGAGCATTGCCGCTTATAAGCACGGCATCAATTGGAATAAGTTCGCCATTCCTTATCAGAATACGATCTCCTGCCTGGACTTCATAGACCTGCACCTGTTCTTCAATGCTCTTCTCTTCTTCTGAATCCTTTTTTAGCCGGGTTACTGCTATAGGAAAATAAGATTTGTAATCCCTTTCGAAAGACAAAAATGAATAGGTCTTTTGCTGAAAGAATTTACCCAGTAGTAAGAAGAATACCAGGCCGGTAAGGCTGTCGAAAAAGCCTGTGCCAAGGTTGAAAAGGATCTCTGTGGTACTTCTGATGAACAGGACGCTTATCCCAAGGGCAATAGGTACATCAATATTCAGCAATTTTGCCCTTAGGCCTTTATAGGCCGAGATGAAATAATCACTGCCGGAATAGAAGACTACCGGCAACGAGAAAAAGAACATCATCCATCTGAAAACATGTTTGAACTGATCCAGCCAGAATTCATCTACCTCGAAATATTCGGGAAAGGAAAGGAACATGACATTTCCAAATGCAAAACCTGCCACTCCCAGTTTATAAATAAGACTTCTGTCTACCTTGCTTTTCTTAGGTCCGAAGTCGTCAAGGGAAATGTAGGGCTCGTAACCAATTCTGCAAAGTAGATATACCAGCTCTTTCAGGCTTAGCTTATCTGATGAATAACTAATGCGTATAGTCTTCTTCGGGAAATTAACCTGGGAGGACTGAACCGCGGGGTGTAATTTATTTAGGTTTTCCAGGACCCAGATACAGGAACTGCAGTGAATTGAAGGGATAAAAAAAGAAACTATATTGATGTTGTTATCACTGAATTCCAGTAATTTCTCTTCAATGGCCTTATTGTCCAGAAAGTCGTATTTCCCTTCTGTGCTGTCCGGTGAAATGCCGGGAGACGTTTCAAGGTCATAATAGTACTGCAGGTCACTGGCGTCCAGTATCTCATAAACCGTCTTGCAGCCGTTGCAGCAGAACGATTTTTCATCAAAAGTAATTGTCCCGTTTTTGCACGGGTCACCACAGTGATAACATTTAGCCATTTTCCCCCTTTGAATTTTAAGCCCCAAAGATTCGGAATAAGAGACTGAAAAAATATGACTCAGGTCAGGTATTGGCAGATTCAGGTTATGAACCTATGCGTTATAATTAGGTTTAGTTCATAGCTTATTTCTGATAGACATTTATTTTTTGAGTGTTTTAAGGTAGAAATAGCCTAGCAAGCCGGCCAAAAGGGAAGCTGAAAAGATTCCGATCTTGGCCTGTATCAGGTAGGTTTCTTCTTCAAAAGCAAGATCGGTGATAAAGAGAGACATGGTGAAGCCTATGGCAGCTAAAAGTCCGGCTCCGTGAATATGTTTCCATTTAAGCCTTCTGGGCAGGCTTGAGATCCCTGTCCAGACCATAAGGCGGGTAAAGAGGATCACCCCGAATATTTTCCCGAATATGAGCCCCAGCCCAACTCCCAGGGTTACCGGGCTGTGCAGAAATGCCAGAGAGTCGGTATTAAAACTGATACCGGCATTGGCGAAAGCAAATAATGGGAGCACAACAAAGCTTACAAACGGATACAGGCTGTGTTCCAGCCTTTGCAGGGGTGCCGTGGCATCTTCAGTAAGCGAAGAAAATTTGCTAATGGTATTCGAGATATCTTCTTCTTTCCGGGTTTCTTCGGCCGGAGGTTTCTTAACCTGGCTCTTTATATGATAGGAAAGTAGTTTTGCCTTCCGAAGGAATAAAGACGTATTGATGCGTTTTCTGGTTGGGATCGCAAATGCTGCAAGAACTGCGGCTATAGTGGCGTGAACCCCTGAAAGCAATATGGCCAGCCACAGTCCTCCAATTCCCATTATCGCATAGAAAAGGGTATTCCTGATACCAATATAATTAGCGGTGATAAGGACAAAGAGAAAAAAGGCTCCGATCCCCAGACTGTCTAAGGAGATCTCGGAAGTATAGAAGACCGCGATCACCAGCACGGCTCCCAGGTCATCTGCAATGGCGATGGCTGTGAGAAACACCTTGAGGGAAAGTGGGACGCGGTCTCCTAAAAGGTAAAGAATACCAAGGGCGAAAGCGATATCGGTAGCCATTGGGATGCCCCAACCCGAGATGGCATCACTGCCACTATTGAAGGCCCAAAAAATGAGGGCAGGGAAGATCATTCCTCCAAGAGCGGCGGCAACAGGCAGAATGGCCTTCCTGACACTGGAAAGTTCGCCATGTAGCACTTCTTTTTTCAGTTCCAGACCGACCAGGAAAAAGAACATAGACATTAAACCATCGTTGATCCAATGGAGGAGGCTTTTGCTGATCTCATAATCTTCAACACCCAGGTAAATTTCCTGTTCCCAAAAGCTGTGGTAAAGTTCTTTTAGAGGAGAATTTGCAATAATAAGTGCGAGAATGGTTGCAGAGATAAGGCTAAGACCAACCGAAGTCTGTTTTTCGATAAAATTCTTTACGGGTAATATCAGGTAAAGATCCAGTGTAGACTTTTTCATCTTACGCAGTTGGTTTAATATGTTCTAAATTTAAAAGGCTTACTATCCATAAAATATGATAAGGGTCATTTTTGAAGGTTTAATTGGCTGGTACAGAAGATGCTTCAATAATCCGGTTTTTGTGGCGGGAATTAAATTCAATCATTTTCGGTATCTTTTGCCTGCTGAAACAGCATCGCTATGAAGGATAATTTTTCAACTAAATCTGAAGATTATGCAAAATTCCGCCCAGGATATCCCGCTGAAGTGTTTCGGTTTATTGAAAATCACTTAAGAAATAAAGAAAAGGCCTGGGACTGCGGAACGGGAAATGGCCAGGTTGCGGAAGCAGTCTCGGAATTTATGGAAAGGGTAGAGGCTACCGATATCAGCAGGCGGCAATTGGAAAATGCTGTTGCAAAACCGAATATTTATTATAGTAGGCAAAGCGCTGAGAAAACCAAATTCCCCGATGAGAGTTTCGATCTTGTCACTGTAGGGCAGGCGATACACTGGTTCAATTTTGATGAATTCTATGGCGAAGTAAAGAGGCTGCTCAAACCCGGCGGACTTATTGCTGTTTTAGGTTATTCTTTATTTAATTCCAATCCAGAGACCGATGAGGTAATCCTTAAATTTTACAAGGAGATCATCGGGCCCTTCTGGGACCCCGAAAGAAAGTATCTTGATGAGAAATATCAGAGCATTCCTTTTCCCTTCGATGAAATAGGTACTCCGCAATTTGAAAGTAAAGTGAGCTGGAGTTTTGAACATTTAATTGGTTACCTGAGGACCTGGAGTGCCGTAAAACATTATGAAAATTCAAAGAATCATAACCCCGTGGACCTGATTTCAGAAGAACTTTATAAAGCCTATGGGGATTACGGCGAGATCAGCTTCCCGATATTATTTCGCCTGGGAAGAAAATAAGACATCCTCAGATTACTTTTACGTGCTCAGGATTTTAAGACTGGGGAATTTGGCAACAGCTATCAGCATTTCGAATTTATTATTAAATTCGGCATTTTTTATTTTCCCGTGGAAACCTAGCCTTTGTCTTTATAAAGCTGTACCCGGCTACAAATTAAAGGATTATGGCATAAAATATGCTCCACGGCAGGACGTTATTAAGTGTGAAGATCAGATTTTAAAAAATTGAATATGAAAAAAATACAATTAGTTTTCTTTTTGTTTACCAGTCTGCTGGTTTTGCCGGTACAGGCACAGGAGCTTGAAAACAGCCAGTCGGTAACCGAACAGGTGTTACGGGAGTTGAACAGAGAGCGAACATTATTGAGTCAAAGCCTGGATTACAGGATCAGAGAAATTGACTCAAAGATCAGTAATCTGGATGAGAGTATTAAGAATTCAAATTCGGCTTCAGAGAAGGTAGAGAAACTCCTGGAACGCGTGAAATATCTCGAAGAGCGTCAGGAGGAAATAGATAAGAACACCATAAGTGTTTATAAATATAATTATAGTTCGGCGGTGCTGAACCTCGCATCTATGGAGCGTGAGATCAAGCCGCTTAATCTTTTTAATACTTCCCGGGAGTTCTATTCGACTCTGGACAGGGTGAGTAACCCGATGCACCACGAAGGTTACCAGGAGTGGTTCGGAACCTTTAAAGATTATATGAAGGAAGAGAAGGAAGACGATGCGAAGCTGGCGGCTTTAGACCATATTCTTAATGTAACCGGAGATCTTACCAAGGGGACCCCGTTTACAGGGATGTTTGCAGGAAGTCTTTTTGACGGAATAAGTATGTTTATTAATTCGCTGAATCGCAGGGACAGGGAGCTGAAAAAGGAGAGTATGGAAATGCTCAAACTCACTACCACTGTAGCTCAGTTCACTCACGATAAGGATCTGATAGAAACAGAGTGGGTGGCGATCAATAAAAGCCTGGAGGAACTTAAGGAGCTTCAGAATAAGGCCCTGAAGGAAAATTTACAGGATATTCTGGGGGTAGATGTGAAAGAATTCGAGGAGAAGTTCACCAACGAAACCGATGCTAAGAAACGTACGCAGTATATACTGGATATTTCTAAGATAGCCGAAAATAAGATCGTTGAAGAAAGAAATAAGAATCCTGAAAACTGGAAACAGGCCTATCACGATCAGATGTTGGCGGTACAGAATCTGAAGATTCGTTTTGGAAGTATTACTTTCAGAATACTTGAGAACCTTAACAAGTATGAGAAACTTATAGAAAAGTATAAGAATGATAAGTACCTGAAAGATGAAATGGTTCAGCTCGAACTAAAACTGGACATGGTAAGGAATAGTTTTGAGTCTACTTTTAATCCTCAGGAATATATCAAGGCTTCTAACGAGATGTATATAGTGGAGTAGAAGTTCTTTCTGCTATAGAAATACAGAAAAACCGGCAGAGGTTTATTAATTTCGTCATTCTGAACTTGTTTCAGGATCTCTGAGGAGCTGAAATAAATTCAGCTTGACGGTTTTTAGATAAACTCCTGCCGGTCTTTTTTTAAGAAATTAGCTCAAAACTCTGCTTAGCGATCTCCAGTTCCTCATTGGTAGGGATCACCAGCACCTTAACTTCTGAGTCTTGCAGGTTTATTTCTCTTATTTCCTTTGAACGGATGCTGTTCTTTTCTGCATCCAGTTTTATGCGGAAAAATTCCATTTCCCTGCATACCAACTCCCTGATCACACTGCTGTTCTCCCCAATTCCGGCGGTGAAAATAATGGCATCCAGCCCGTTCATAGCGGCAGCATAGCCCCCAATATATTTTTTGATCCGATAGGCATTCATTTCCAGCGCGAGCTTACATTGCCGGTTTCCGTTAGCCGCCTGATCTTCTATCTCTCTCAGGTCGCTATAGCCTGTAAGCCCCAGCATTCCACTTTTATTATGAAGAATATCGCTGACTTCCTGCGCCGTGTAGCCCAGGTGCTCGATCATATAAAAGATCACCGACTGGTCTATGTCTCCGCTTCGGGTACCCATAATAAGTCCGTTAACAGGACCAAAACCCAGGGAATGGTCTATGCTCTTTCCATTTTCCACCGCGGTGATGCTGCAACCGTTACCTAAATGGATACTTATGAGCTTGGAATTTTCCTTTTCAAGATATTTTATTGCTTTTTCGGTCACGTATTTATGGCTGGTCCCGTGAAAGCCGTATAACTGAATTTTTTCATCCTGAGAGAGTTTCACGGGAATGGCAAACTGACTGGCTTTTGAAGGAATGCTTCTGTGAAAGGCAGTGTCGAATACCGCGATCTGGACCGCACCGGGGAAAATGCTTTCGGCAACCTCGATCCCGTTCAGGTTTGGCGGATTATGCAGGGGGGCCAGGGAAAACAAACGTTTAATTTCAGATTTTACCTTATCATCTATAATTATGGTATCGGAAAAGGTATCTCCGCCGTGAACCACCCGGTGGCCTATCGCAGAAATGTCTGAAGCTTCTTCAATCACCCCTTTTTCAGTATCCATCAATAGTTTGGTGATTTCTTTTAAGGCTACTTCGTGATTTGGTGCATCTATAGTTTTTGAGACCGCATGCTCTCCTGTCTTATAATGCAGTTTCGCTTCCAGAAGCCCTATTCTTTCTACCATTCCTGAGGCCAGTACTTCCTCGGCCGGCATTTTTATCAATTGGAACTTAAGGGAAGAACTCCCTGAGTTTATAACTAATATATTCTTCATTGCTGTAAATTAAATTCCTTGCGCCTGTATGGCTGTTAGTATTACCGTGTTATAGACATCGTCTACCGTGCATCCGCGGCTAAGGTCATTAACCGGTTTGTTAAGGCCCTGGAGCATTGGTCCTATGGCTAAGGCCCCGGTTTCCCTTTGGACGGCTTTATAGGTGTTGTTCCCGGTGTTAAGATCGGGGAAAATAAGCAGGTTTGCCTGTCCCGCCACCTCAGAATCGGGAAGTTTACTCTTTCCAATGGTGATATCTACCGCCGCGTCGTACTGAATTGGCCCCTCGATCTTAAGGTCCGGACGTTTTGTTTTCACGATCTCGGTGGCCTGTCTTACGCGGTCCACATCTTCTCCTTTTCCGGAAGTTCCTGAAGAGTAGGAAAGCATCGCGATCTTTGGTTCAATTCCGAAGGCGACACAGCTTTCTGCGGAAGAAATGGTGATCTCTGCAAGCTCTTCGGCAGTTGGGTTAGGGTTGATGGCACAATCGCCGAAAACAGAAACCCTGTCTTCAAGACACATGAAGAAAACCGAGGATACCACTGAAACTCCGGGTTTGGTCTTGATAAACTGTAATGCCGGCCTAATGGTATGTTGGGTGGTATGAGCCGCCCCGGAAACCATTCCATCCGCGTGTCCTTTATAGACCATCATCGTTCCGAAATAGGAAACATCGGTCATCCAGTCTCTGGCAATGTCCATATTTGCGCCTTTATGCTTTCTTAATTCGTAAAAGGTTTTTACATAATCCTCAAAATGTTCAGATTTGGTAGGATTGATGATATTCACCCTGTCGAAGTCAAGATTAAGCCCAAGATTCATCACTTTCTTCTTGATTATTTCTTCGTCCCCAAGCAGGGTGATATTCACCAGGTCCATAGCAATAAGCCTGGCTGCTGCGGTAAGGATCCTTTCGTCTGTACCTTCTGGAAGTACAATGTGTTTCTTGCTTTCCTGAGCTTTTTTCACCAGGCTGTACTGGAACATACGCGGTGTGATGCCGTGCGGTTCAAAATTGATAAGTTTTTCCACTAACGGATCAAAACTCACATAACGTTCAAAAGTACTGATGGTAGTCTGTATCTTCTGAATACTATCAGCATAAATATTAGATTTGATGGCACCTACTTTATTGGTTACCTGAAAGGTTCCTTCTTTCACCGATATAATAGGAACAATTTGAGACAGTCCTTCTATAAGTTTTATGATAGGCTCTTCGGGAGTAAGACCTCCGGTTAGAATAATTCCGGAGATACGAGGATAATTGCTGGAGATATTTGCCTGCAGCGCACCTAAAATAATATCGGCCCGGTCTCCGGGAGTGATCACCAGGGTTTCATTTCTAAGGGTTGGAAGATAATTGCGCAATTGCATAGCACCAACGCCGAAATTCCCCGTCTGGTTATTTAAAAACTCCTGCCCGAAAAGGATCCTGCCTTCAAGAGCAGATACGACCTCCTTAATGGTTGGATTGGAAAGGGTCTCTATTAAAGGAATGGCAAAAACGTCTATTTTGCCCGGGATGAACTTCCTTATGTTTTGCTCGGCCTGACCCAGGTTTTCTTCCTGCATCTTATTGCTAACCATAGCCATTACATCCACATCCCTGTCTACAAAAGCGTTATAAGCCATTTGAAGGTTCCCGAGATGTTCTTCCCAAGTTTTATGCTCCCCACTGGCTATAATAATCACCGGGATCCCAAGGTTCTTGGCGATGAGCACATTCACATCGAATTCGAAGACACTGCCTTCGCCTGAAAAGTCACTTCCTTCTACCAGAACAAAGTCATATTCTTCTTCGAGTTTTTTGTATTTGCGAATGATGGTATCAATGATCTCACCCGATTTACCTTCATTTCGTTTTTGAATGATCTCACTTCTGGTGAAGGCATAAGCATCTTTGTAAGGAAGGTTGAGATCAAAATAACTGATTATCGTATCTATATGATTGTCCCTTTCATCTTTTGGGACATCATCTATAATTGGCCTGAAGTAGCCTACTTTTACGGTCTTTCCCAGCAGGGTCCGCATTAAACCGAGGGAGACCATAGATTTACCACTGTGGGGCTCCAGAGTGGCGATATAAATTCCTTTGTTCATAGTTGTAATATTCTGCGTGCAAAATTAAGGCTATTTAAAGGTACAGAAATTCAGCCAGAGGTTAAATTAAGGTAAAACTGACGAAGATCAGGATTTATGCTTTAAGAGTATAAAAGAAAGGAATCCGGGTTTCACAAAGCTTTCCTGCCGGTTACCGTTACCTTATCCCAAAGGCTTTAGAATATTATTTAGGAAAATCTTAACTGTTTATAAATGCCTGATTATTATATTAATACAGGTTTTAAAAAACCATTTACGATTCCCCACTTCCCAAATTTCGCATAGGCGAATCCCTTTGAACTCAATGCTGCTTTAAATTTTTATAACCAATTTAATTCTGTTCGATTATGAAAAAGTTAGCCTTTTTTATTGCCTTTTTAGTGTCCACAGGTCTGTATGCGCAAAAGATCGCAAAACCCGATGCGCCACCTCAAAAAATTGTAACCGATGAATATCACGGGGTTAAGGTCGAGGATCCGTATCGATATATGGAAGATCTTAAAGATCCTAAGGTTATTAACTGGATGAAGGAGAATACCAATTATGCTGAAGCCGTACTCAATAAGATACCCGGGAAAGAGGAAATGCTTGCGAAGATGAGGGAGCTGGACGGCAGAACCGCTGCAAGGATCTATAATTTGAAAATGAGCGATAATGATGATTATTATTATTTGCTTCAGAAGCCGGAAGATGAAAAAGGAAAACTTTACTACAGTAAAGGCTATGAAGGAGAGGAAAAACTATTGTTCGAGCCCGATAATTATAAATCAGATTCTGACGGGTCTTATTCAATACTAGGACTTTTTCCTGATAACGAAGGAGAGAAAATAGCGATAATTCTTGCGCCGGATGGGTCTGAAAACGGGGAAATGATAATCCTGAACAGGCAGGGGGAAAGGCTTCAGGATCAGCTCGACCTTGTAGACTATGTGTCCTGGCTTAAGGATGATAATAGCCTGGTATATACCAAACTGAATTCTGCAGACTTAACTGATAAGAACAGGCAGCTGAACTTAAAAAGTTATATACATAAATTGGGAGATGAGCAGGCTAAGGATAAAGTTGTTTTTTCATCTGCCAATAACTCCGATCTTAATATAAAGCCTGAAGAAATTCCTTTGGTTTTCTACGATAAAGATGCCGATAAATTACTGGGGCTCGTGGTGACCGTGAATAAAGCCCTTAAACTTTATATGGCTGAACCCGGAGATATGAATAATATTTCCTGGAAACAACTGACTTCTGCCGATGATAAAGTGGAAGACTTCAGTTTATCTTCAAATCATATTTATTACAAAACCTTTAAAAATGCGCCTAATTTCAAAATAATGATGGCCGGGCTTGATAAGCCGGCATTTGAAAATGCTGAATTATTGGTTGATTCTCCTGAGGAAGGACCGATCAATGATTTTGAAATTTCCAGGGACGGAATTTTTTATGTAGTGAAATCTAACGGGGTGGAAGCTAAGGTATATTTTCAGCCGAAAGGACAGCAAAATGCAAAGCAGTTAGAGCTTCCGTTTACTGCCGGTAGTGCGTCATTAGCCACTAAGGGAAGTAAATTCGGTGATGTCTGGGTTACCATTTCTGGATGGACCTCGCCAGCTAAAAGATATATGTATGATCCTTCAACTGATAACTTTAAATTTCAGCCTTTATCAACCCCTGCTGAATACCCGGAATTAGATGATCTGGTGGCTAAAGAAGTAATGGTGACTTCTCACGACGGGGTGAAAGTGCCTGTATCGATATTACACAAAAAAGGGATCAAAATGGACGGTTCCAACCCGGTAATGATGTATGGTTACGGTTCTTATGGTGCAACTATTGGTCCGTTCTTTAGTCCGTTGTTATTGGCATACACCTTATATGACGGAATTTTTGTTGTACCTCACGTTCGAGGAGGCGGCGAATTAGGTGACGACTGGCACAGGGCCGGGCAAAAGCTCAACAAGCCCAATACCTGGAAAGATGCCATCGCAGCCGCGGAATACCTGATAGATGAAGGTTATACTTCTTCTGAGAAATTATCCATTTTTGGAGGCAGTGCGGGTGGAATTTTTGTAGGACGAGCGATCACCGAAAGACCAGATCTTTTTGGAGCAGCGAGCCCTCAGGTGGGAGCTATGAATACCGTAAGAATGGAAGAAACACCAAACGGACCAGTGAATGCTCCTGAATTCGGGACAGTAAAAGACCCAGAAGAATTTAAGGGATTGCTGGAGATGGATTCCTACCTTCATATTGAAGACGGAACAAAATATCCTGCAACCCTTGTAACGGGTGGAATGAACGATCCGCGCGTGAGCGCCTGGGAACCGGCGAAGTTTGCGGCCAGGTTACAGGCAGCAAATGCTTCAGACGAACCAATTCTATTATTGACCGATTTTGGAAGCGGACACGGGATAGGCGATACCAAGACAAAAAGGCTTGAGAATTTCGCCAATACCTTCTCCTTCTTTTACTGGCAGGCGGGGCATCCTAAGTTTCAGCCTACACAGGAAATGGGAAGTAAATAAAAAGAAAGGACCAACCAGAATGTTCAGCGTTCTTACTTTGGTAAGAGCGCTGAATTATTTTAGAAGAAACCGAAAGATTTTGTCCAGGGATCATCACCCTTAAAAAGGCTTTATTTCGGCATTACTTAATTCCTTGATCTCAGGCTTGGTTTTCATAACTAATAACTATATTTGCAGCCGCAAAAACACTGCAATAAATTATATTATATGAAAGCCGGAATTGTAGGATTACCTAATGTTGGGAAATCGACCTTATTCAACTGTTTGTCTAACGCCAAGGCACAGAGTGCAAACTTTCCTTTTTGTACAATTGAGCCTAACATTGGCGTTGTGAACGTACCAGATCCCAGACTTCAAAAACTGGAAGAATTGGTGAATCCGGAGCGTGTGATCCCGGCCACAGTAGAGATAGTGGATATTGCAGGGCTGGTTAAAGGTGCCAGTAAAGGAGAAGGTCTTGGGAACCAGTTTCTTGGAAACATAAGGGAGACCGATGCCATTCTTCACGTTTTGCGTTGTTTTGAGAATGATAATATTGTGCACGTAGACGGGTCTATAGATCCGCTAAGGGATAAGGAAACTATAGACATGGAGCTTCAGCTGAAAGATCTCGAGACTACAGAAAAAAAACTTGATAAGGTAAAGCGTGCTGCAAAAACGGGAAACAAGGAAGCTCAGAAAGAGGAGGCTGCTTTACTTAAAGTGAAGGAAGGTCTGGAAGCCGGAAAATCTGTCCGCGCTATAGATCTTACCGAAGACGAAAGAAAGGAATTCATTAAGCCGCTTCAGTTCATTACCGATAAGCCGGTGATGTATGTTTGCAATGTAAATGAAGATGCTGCGGCTACCGGGAATGAGCACGTAGAAAGGGTTAAGGAAGCCGTAAAGGATGAGAATGCTGAGGTTTTAGTGCTTGCCGTAGGGACCGAAGCCGATATTACAGAACTTGACGATTTCGAAGAGCGCCAGATGTTCCTTCAGGATATAGGCCTTGATGAACCGGGATCTGCAAAACTTATTCGCGGAGCATACAACCTTCTTGATCTTCAAACTTATTTTACAGCGGGAGAGAAAGAGGTGAGAGCCTGGACTATCCCTGTAGGTTCTACAGCTCCCCAGGCAGCGGGAGTGATCCACACCGACTTTGAAAAAGGATTCATCAGGGCCGAGGTGATCGCTTACGATGATTTTGTAGGCTACGGCAGTGAAGCCAAAGTTAAGGAAGCCGGGAAAATGCGCGTTGAAGGAAAGGAATATATCGTAAAAGACGGAGACGTGATGCACTTCAGGTTTAACGTATAAACCCGTTTTATTAGGGGTTTCGGGTATGGCGATGACCTGCCTGATTGGCTAATTTTACATTACAACTAACTTAAAAATGTAATGTGATGTATGTAGAAAGTCCATCCCCAAAAGAAAAGAGACAGCATTTTTTTATTTTTTCCTGCAGTTTAGCCTTTATTTTTTGTCTGCTTAATTCAGGTCTGGTGTTAGCACAGTCTGAAGAGGCCGGGAATCGCTATGAATCAGTGCTTGTGCCTTATGCCGTAATAGAAAAACCGCCGGCATTTCCGGGTTGCGAAGGTCTTGAACCGGGAGAGGCTGTAAAAAAGTGTACTTCAGAAAAGATTAGCGGTTTCGTAAATAAAAATTTCGATACTGGCATAGCGAAACAGCTGGGGCTTAGCGGGGTGAACCGCGTTATTGTTCAGTTTAAAATTGATGAGAACGGAGAGATCACCGATATAAGGGTAAGGGCTCCGCATCCAAAGCTGGAAGAAGAAGCAAGGAGAGTTACTGATGCCTTACCGAATATGCTTCCCGGGAAACAGCGGGGTAAAACCGTGGGGACAATGTATTCCCTGCCGATAGTTTTTAAGGTGAATTAAGCTGAATTCATAAATTTTCATTTCCGGTAATAGCTTATTTTTGCATCGAAATTTGATGAAAATCAATTCTTTTAACATTTGTTCCTAAATCTTTGTTAATTACTTTGTGCGTGCGGGGTTTTGACTTTGCACGGTATATATTATATTAGCGACAAACTCCATTTACTACTTATGAGCCAGGATACGAAGTATACCGAAGATAATATCCGGTCATTAGACTGGAAAGAACATATCAGGATGCGGCCCGGGATGTACATCGGGAAGCTTGGTGATGGTTCCAGCCACGATGACGGAATTTACATTCTCCTTAAAGAGGTCTTAGACAACTCCATTGACGAATTCGTAATGGGGTCTGGAAAGACCATCGAAATTTCAGTTCAGAACCAACGGGTGATCGTTCGGGACTACGGACGTGGAATTCCTTTGGGGAAAGTGGTGGACGTAGTATCAAAAATGAATACCGGAGGTAAGTATGATACCCGGGCGTTTAAGAAATCGGTTGGACTTAATGGAGTTGGTACCAAAGCGGTTAATGCCCTGTCGTCTTATTTCAGGGTAGAGTCTACAAGAGACGGGAAATCCCGCTCTGCGGAGTTTGAGCAGGGAAACCTGGTAAATGAAGAAGAGCTTGACGAGACGTCAAGACGTCGCGGGACCAAGGTGACTTTTATTCCGGATGAGGTTATCTTCAAAAACTTCAAATACCGTAATGAGTATATCGAGAAAATGCTCAAGAATTATGTGTATCTGAATCCGGGACTTACCATAATTTATAACGGGGAAAAATTTTATTCTGAAAACGGTTTAAAAGACCTGTTGGGAGACAGCATACATGAAGATGATCGCTTATACCAGATCATTCATATGCGCGGAAACGATATTGAAGTAGCCTTAACCCATAGCCGGTCTCAGTATAGTGAAGAATACCATTCTTTTGTGAACGGGCAGAACACTTCGCAGGGAGGTACGCACCTGGCGGCTTTCAGGGAATCTGTGGTGAAGACCATAAGGGAATTCTACGGCAAGAATTACGAGGCTACAGATATTCGTAAGTCTATCGTGGCAGCTATTAGTATTAAGGTAATGGAACCTGTATTTGAAAGCCAGACCAAGACCAAACTTGGTTCCACAGATATGGGTGGCGATCTGCCAACGGTGAGAACTTACATCAACGATTTTGTAAAGACCAACCTTGACAATTACCTGCATAAGAATCCTGAAACTGCCGAACAGTTACACCGCAAAATTCTTCAGGCAGAAAGAGAAAGAAAAGATCTTTCAGGGATCAGGAAACTTGCCAAAGAAAGAGCTAAAAAGGCCAGCCTTCACAATAAAAAGCTCAGGGATTGTCGTATTCATTTGGGAGACAGTAAAAAAGAGCGTTACCTGGAAACCACCCTGTTTATCACCGAGGGTGATTCTGCAAGTGGTTCGATCACCAAGTCCAGGGATGTGAACACACAGGCGGTTTTCAGTTTAAAGGGGAAACCTTTGAATAGCTATGGGCTCAGCAAAAAAATTGTTTATGAAAACGAGGAATTCAACCTGTTGCAGGCGGCTCTTAATATTGAAGAGTCTATGGAAGACCTGCGTTATAACAATATTGTGATCGCAACCGATGCCGATGTGGACGGAATGCACATCAGATTATTGCTTATCACCTTTTTTCTCCAGTTCTTTCCGGAGCTGATCAAGGAAAACCATCTTTATATTTTACAAACTCCGCTTTTCAGAGTCCGTAATAAAAAGGAGACTATCTACTGCTACAGTGAGATGGAAAGAAAGCAGGCGGTAAATAAATTAAAAGGCAAGGTGGAAATCACCCGATTTAAAGGTTTAGGTGAGATTTCACCTGATGAATTCCAGCATTTTATTGGGGAGGATATTCGCCTTGACCCGGTAATGCTTGACAAGGATAAATCTATAGAAGAAATGCTCAATTTCTATATGGGCAAGAATACTCCGGACAGGCAGGAATTCATTATAGATAACCTCAAAGTTGAACTCGATTTAGTAGAAGAACTTGGAGTATGAGGTTTACCAACAGATCTGAAATAAAAATAATCCCTTCAATTTACATCGTACTGGTGGCGGTCTTTATCACCAATGTCTTTGTGAATATCGAGCTAATGAATTCTGATACGGAACAGGAAATGGGGTTCAGCCATTACCTGCCTAATATTATGGTGTTATTACTCGGGGTTTATGTACATAAGATCGGTCAGTCTTTTGATTTTGACAGTGACGGTGAAACCCTCAATTTTAAGAACAACGGAGTCTTCTTTTCAAAATTTATGGAATACAGGGTGAAGAAAGCCGAGTTTCCGAAACGGAAGCTGGCGAAATTCCGGTTCACCAACTACGGAATTTATTCGTCCTTAACTATTTACATAAGTTCCAGAAGAAGACGAGGATATAAAAAGTATACGTTTAACACTACTTTTTTAAGCAGAAAGAAAAAGAGAGGCCTTATAGCCTCGCTTAATAATGTAGTAGCCAAGAATAACCAAACTGCCTAATGGAAGAAAACCAAGAAGGAGCTCAGGAAGAACAATTTGAAAAGCCCAAGGAAGAGTTGATCCGGGTAACCGGGATGTATAAAGACTGGTTTCTCGATTATGCTTCTTATGTGATATTGGAACGTGCGGTGCCGGCAATTGAAGATGGTTTCAAGCCCGTGCAGCGCCGTATTATGCATTCTATGAAAGATCTGGATGATGGTCGCTATAACAAAGTGGCTAATATCGTGGGACATACGATGCAATATCACCCTCACGGAGACGCCAGTATAGGAGATGCTATGGTGCAGATAGGCCAGAAAGATATACTTATTGATACCCAGGGGAACTGGGGAAATGTTTTGACCGGTGACCGTGCTGCGGCCCCGCGTTATATTGAGGCCAGGCTGTCAAAATTCGCCCTGGAGGTTCTTTATAATCCCAAGCTTACCGAATGGCAGCTTTCTTACGATGGCCGTAAAAAAGAACCGGTAAACCTGCCTGTGAAATTCCCTCTACTGCTGGCACAGGGGGCTGAAGGGATTGCAGTTGGTTTGAGTACAAGGTTACTTCCGCATAACTTTAATGAACTTATAGATGCTTCCATAAAGCACCTTAAGGGAAAGAAATTTACCTTATACCCCGATTTTCCTACCGCCGGAATCGCCGATGTTTCCAATTATAATGATGGAAAGAGGGGCGGAAGAGTACGAATAAGGGCTAAGATCAGTCAGTATGACAAAAATATACTGGCAATCACTGAAATTCCTTTCGGAACAACTACTTCCAGTCTTATTGACTCTATTCTGAAGGCGAATGACAAGGGAAAGATCAAGATCAAGAAAATCGAAGATAATACTGCGGCTGAAGTTGAGATCCTGATCCATCTTCCGAATAATATTTCGCCCGACAGGACCATAGATGCGCTTTATGCTTTTACCTATTGTGAAAATTCGGTTTCTCCCCTGGGATGTGTGATTATAGATAATAAACCGGTGTTTCTTGGGGTTTCTGAGATATTGAGGAGATCTACAGACCATACGCTTCATTTACTGAAGAGGGAACTGGAGATCACCCTTGAAGAACTGGAAGAGCAATGGCATTTTTCTTCGCTCGAAAGAATATTTATCGAAAACCGTATCTATCGTGAGATAGAGGAAGAAGAAACCTGGGAAGGAGTGATCAAGGCCATAGATGAAGGTCTTAAGCCACACATCACACATCTGAAACGCGATGTGACTGAAGAGGACATCATCAGGCTTACCGAGATCCGCATTAAGAGAATCTCAAAATTCGATATCGATAAGGCTCAACAAAAGATCGAAGCCCTGGAAGGAGATATCGCCAAGGTGAAGCATCATCTGGATCACCTGGTAGATTATGCCGTAGATTATTTTAAGAAACTGAAGAAGGATTACGGGGCAGATAAGGACCGTAGGACCGAACTTCGCTTATTTGATGATATTGAGGCGACCAAGGTGGTGATAAGAAATACCAAACTTTATGTGAACCGTAAAGAAGGTTTTATCGGGACCTCCCTTAAAAAGGACGAATATGTTACTGATTGTAGTGACATAGACGATGTAATCTGTTTCACTGCAGATGGTAAAATGATGGTCACCAAGGTGGATACCAAAACCTTTATTGGGAAAGATATTATTCACGTTGCCATTTTCAAGAAAAAGGATAAGCGTACCATTTATAATATGATCTATCGCGACGGGAAAGCCGGGAATACTTATGTGAAGCGATTCGCGGTGACTTCGGTTACGCGGGACAGGGAATATGACCTCACTCAGGGCAAAAAAGATTCTAAAGTCTTGTATTTCACCTCAAATCCTAATGGAGAGGCTGAAGTAGTAAGCGTGTTCCTGAGACAGGTGGGAAGTATAAGGAAGGTGAAGTTCGATGTAGATTTTGCCGATATCCTTATAAAAGGAAGAAATGTAAAAGGAAATATCGTTACCAAATATTCGGTTAAGCGAATTGAGTTGAAGGAAGAAGGAGTTTCCACATTGAAGCCACGCCGTATCTGGTTTGATGATACCGTGAAGAGACTTAATGTTGATGGCAGGGGAGAGCTGCTAGGGGAATTCAGAGGTGAAGACAGACTGCTGATCATTACCCAGGACGGAATTGCTAAAACCATAGTTCCGGAGCTTACCACAAGATTTGACGATGAGATGATAGTTCTAGAAAAATGGTCTCCAAAAAAGCCAATTTCGGCTATTTACTGGGAAGCTGAAAAAGAACGTTATTACGTGAAGCGCTTCCTTATAGAAAATCCTGATAAGGAAGAAAAGTTCATCAGCGAAAGTGAAAATTCTTACCTGGAAGTGGTTTCAACCGATTATCTGCCTGTTGCTGAAGTGGTCTTCAATAAACAAAGAGGGAAAGAGCAACGGCCAAATGAAGAAGTCAACCTTGAAGAGTTTATTTCGGTTAAAGGAATAAAAGCCCTCGGAAATCAGCTGACCACCGAAAAGGTTAAACAAATCAATTTGCTGGACCCCTTGCCTTATGAAGAAGAAAAGGAAGTTCCTGCTGAAGATATTGAAGTTGTAGATGAAGAAAGTGTAGAAGATTCCGAGAATACAGAGAAGAAGGGTAAATCCAGTTCCGAAAGTCAGGGATCTTTATTTGACGAGTAATGGGATTAATTAAGGAATTCAAGGAGTTTGCAATTAAAGGGAATATGGTCGATATGGCCGTGGGTATTATAATTGGTACCGCCTTTAATAAAGTGGTAGATGTCCTGGTGAAGCAGGTGATCCTGCCACCCTTAAGTCTTCTTACTAACGGAATTCAGTTTGCCGACAAGAAGATAGTACTTCGTGAAGGCATTGCTGCCGTAGAAGGACAGCGTCCTGCGATAGAAGAGATCGCTATTGGCTATGGCGCTTTGATAGAAGCCTTGCTGGATTTTCTCATCATAGGCTTTACGATCTTTATTGTAGTGCGGCTAATGAACCGTTTCCGTAAGAAAGCTGAAGATCCCAAGAACAAGACCGAAGTTACTCCCAAGGATATCGAATTACTTTCCAATCTCAACGAGCTGATGGAGGAGCAGAATAAATTGCTAAGGGAAAAATCCGGGCTTAATTAGAAATTATTCCACCTTGGTTACAGATCCGCGCTCCTTGCGGTCCTGGCCAACCACACCATATTCAAAAGTATAGCCATTCTTATCTGTGGTAAGGATCTTAATATGCAGCGGTTTTTCTTCCTGCATATTCTTAGGATTAAGATTCTTTAAAATATACTCACAGTCATTGATCCATCTTACCGAAGAAGTATCGGTTTCGTCCTGGAAAATATCTATTTCTATGGAATCGTTCCTGATGAACTTTGAAGAGACTAACTCGCCGTTCAGGTAAGTCTTAAACTCAAAGGTGCCGGTCCTGAAATCCTTACATTTTCTTTCCGGTTGAAAACAGCCGCTTAATAGAAGCACACTTGCTATTAGAAAAGGAATTTTTCGCATAGCACAAAATAAAGCCTTTTCAATTTAAATTTCAATTCTCGAAAGCGTCAAATGTTCCATCCTCATAAAAAATAACAATCTTCCTGATATTTTTCCCCAGGCTTTGTGTTTGAGGAAAAGGCGCCGATGTAGTTTCTTTTTTCTCCTGGGGAAGTTGCGGAGGGGGAGATTGAAAGTTTCTTTGGGCAGGGATTTCCTGAGCGGGTCTTGGAGAAGGAACCGGTTCCTGATTTTTACTCTCCTCCGGAAAATTTCCTTTTCCATTCAATAACCAGTAAAGTTCCACTTCAGGAAAAGTCTTCACAACTTTCATCACAAAATCCAGACTTGGCTTATTTCTTCCGGAGAGAATATGAGAAATGGAGGAGCGGCCAACTTCAATTTTATCAGCGAATGAAGCAGCCGAGAGATCATAAAAATCAAGGATTTTATGCAGCCTTTTGGCGAATTTTTCAGTGTTTACCATTGTGAACTCAGGTATTGGTTTTAACCTGTTACAAATGTAAACAAACCCAATGTATAATCAAAATTACATTTGTAAACTACACTTTAGTGTCATAAACATAAACTTCAGATAGATATATATAATTAATTGAAAAACAATAGTATAAAACATTAAAAATAAATCTTAGGATATTTTCCAAGCTTCTATGTTACAGCAGTATACAAGGGGTTTACAAATGTACACAGATGAGTAGTTTTAGATTGTTTACAAATGTGAAATTTGTAATGTTTACTTTTGTGAACATGGAAAATCACTCAGCAAAACTGATGTCGTTATTTGACCAATATGAAAGCCTGAAAGATGACCGCCTTTTGGGCAGATACATTTCTTATAAACATCTTGAGCCATTACTTGAAGATTTAAAAAAACATACGGAGGTGTCCCGGATTGGGGAATCTGTTTTAGGTAAACCTATACATCTAATAAAGATCGGTTCGGGGAAAATAAAGCTGCTTGCCTGGTCTCAGATGCACGGAAATGAGTCTACGACCACTAAGGCCGTTTTTGATGTGCTGAACGCTTTTATTCGCTTAAAGGGAAAGGAGGAATTCGTAGATGAGATTCTTCGTCAATGTTCTATACATATTATTCCTATGCTTAATCCGGACGGGGCAGAGGGATATACACGTGTAAATGCTAACCAGGTTGACCTTAACAGGGATGCGGCAGAGATGAAAGAGCCTGAGACCAGGGTCCTGAGAGCGGAATTTGACGAGTTCAAACCTGACTTTTGCCTTAATCTTCATGATCAGCGAACTATTTTTAACGTTGGTAATACTCCTAAGCCTGCTACACTATCCTTTTTAACCCCCTCACGAGATAGGGAAAGGACTGTGACGGCAGACAGGCTTAAAAGTATGCAGGTGGTGTCTGTGATTAATAAAGATCTCCAGGGCGTTCTGGATGGTATGATCGGGAGGTACGACGATGCTTTTAATATTAACTGCACGGGAGATACGTTTCAGTCCCAGGGCGTGCCTACCATACTATTTGAGGCAGGGCACTATCCGGAGGATTATGAGAGGGAAATTACCAGGAAATATGTTTTTATGGCGCTTTTTTCCGCTTTAAATGCTGTTTCAGCGGGTTCCTACAAGAAGGAGAATGGGGAGTCTTATTTCAGCATCCCCGAAAATGGAAAGCTTTTCAATGATGTGATCCTTCGGGAGGCAGCACTTGAAAATGGTGTGTTTGATGTCGCTCTTCAGTTTAAGGAGGTTTTGAAAGAAGATAAGGTGGATTTTGTTCCGATAGTGGAAAAGATAGAGTTGAAAATTGAAAAATTTGGTCATCGGGAAATAGTTTGTGGTAAAAAGAAAATAAGTTTGCCGGATGAAAAAAGACTTACCGAAAACGTTGTAGTTAATAAAATAGTCTTAAATGATACGATTTTGGGGGTTAAAAGTGAATAATTCTCAAAATATCTATCAATAATTCAATGATTTTGTATTAATTTTGAACTTCATATAAATAAAGAAGTTTGAAAAATGGCCAAGTTTAAATTAGACGAAACAGATCATCAGATACTTGATATGCTTATCGAGAACACGAGAACCCCGTTCACCGATATAGCTAAGAAATTGCTAATTTCTGCCGGCACGGTACACGTGCGAGTTAAGAAGATGGAGGAAGCAGGGATAATCACCGGGTCTTCATTAACCCTGGATTATAAAAAACTGGGTTATGCATTTATTGCTTATGTGGGAGTGTTTCTTAAAAATACTTCACAGACCAAATTTGTGCTGGAGCGCATAAATGAAATTCCCTTCGTTACCGTTGCTCACGTAACCACAGGCAAGTTTAATGTATTCTGTAAGGTGAGAGCTCGTAACACTCAGCACGCCAAAGAAATAATATTTCAATTAGACGATATCGAAGGCGTTTACAGAACCGAAACGATGATCTCTTTAGAGGAGAGCATCAACGACAAAAAACGTCTTATGCATTCTATTTTTAAAGAGATGTAGTTATCCTAAACTTTTACTAAAAACCCTTTAAGCTCTTTTGTTTAAAGGGTTTTTTTATAACTTTAAAATAAACCAACATTAACTATGCACAGAGAACCAAAACTAGAGAGATTTAATGACAGTGTGCTTGCAAAATACCAGGTTTATAACAGCATCTTCTTGACCCTACCTTTTGACGATGTTAGGAAAACAGGAGCGTTGTTGCCTTTATTTCAGGAAATTTGTGAAGCCGGATTTAAGAAAAACCAGAACCCGTCTGAAATAATCGAGACATTCTTCAGTAAGTATCAGGAAAACCCTTCAGAAGAGGAGCGAATTAACCTTCTTTTTAGGTTCATACAGTATATAGAACGGCAGGTGGTTTTATTTGATGCTATCGAAGATGCCTCTTTTCCTATTGTGAATAATATGGACGGGCGGGGAACCCTGAGGAATGTAAAGGAGGAGGCCGAGGCCAAGAACAAGAATCCGGAACTGCGGGAATACCTCCAGCGATTTAAGGTGAGGCCGACCCTTACTGCCCACCCGACGCAATTCTACCCGGGAGCGGTACTGGGGATCATTACAGATCTGGATCAGGCGGTTCAAAAGAACGATCTTACTGCAATTAAGAAGCTCTTAGCGCAGCTTGGGAAAACTCCATTCTTTAAAAAGGAGAAGCCTACACCTTACGATGAAGCAGTTAGTCTCATCTGGTATTTCGAGAATGTGTTCTACCAGAGCGTAAGCACCATCTTTAATTATATTCAGCATAATATTTTTGATGGGGAAGAGATTAATAACGAGGTGATTAATCTTGGTTTTTGGCCCGGGGGTGACCGTGACGGAAACCCTTTCGTTACTACCGAGATCACGTTGAAAGTAGCACAGCGGTTAAGAAGATCTATCCTGTTAAACTATTACCGCGATATAAGAAAGCTTAAAAGAAGACTGACCTTTGACGAGGTAGATCAGATTATGGGTGAACTTGAGATTGCACTGTATGAAAGTGCAGTTTCCGCTACCGGAGAGATTAAACTATCACTTAAGGGCTTTAAGGATAAGCTTCATAAGATCAAAGGTATAGTTAAGACCAGGCATAATTCTCTTTTTCTTGATGAAGTAGATGACCTTATCAATAAAGTAAGCATCTTTGGATATCATTTCGGAACACTGGATATAAGACAGGATTCCGGAAAGCACGAGGAAGTAGTTGATGAACTCGTTAAATTCAGCTCTGAAAAAGACCTTGATCTTCTTCCGAAGAATTACAGGGAATTGTCAGATGATGAGCAAATTGATGTTCTTACGGGAGTGAGTGCAAAACTTGACCCTGAAGAGCTTGATGAAGGAATGGGCAAAGCCACGATTTCTTCAATTTATGCAATGCAGGAAATCCAGAAAAGAAACGGAGAGAACGGTGCCAATCGCTACATTATAAGTAATTGTGGCAGCGTTCAGGGAGTGCTTGAGCCTTTTGCCTTTATGAGAATGAGTGGCTGGGAAAAGCCGAGTGTAGATGTGATCCCGTTGTTTGAAACCGTGCCCGATCTCCAGGCAGCACATAAAGTGATGGAGGTCCTGTATACTAATCCTGTATATAGCGAACATCTTAAGAGAAGAGGAAATAAGCAAACCATAATGCTCGGATTTAGTGATGGTACTAAAGATGGCGGTTATTTGATGGCCAACTGGAGTATTTATAAGGCTAAAGAAATGTTGACCGAAGTGTCAAGGAAGTATGACATTAAAGTCGTCTTCTTTGATGGACGAGGAGGACCTCCTGCGCGTGGTGGTGGTAAAACTCACCAGTTCTATGCGTCTTTAGGCCCGGGAATCGAAAACGAAGAAATTCAGCTTACCGTACAGGGGCAGACCATTAGTTCCAATTTCGGGACAAGAGACTCCTGCGCATACAACCTTGAACAGTTGCTGAGTTCCGGTGTTTCTAATGAGATCTTTAGTGAAGGTAAGAATATCCTTAGCGAAGAAGACAGGGCAACAATGAACGAGCTTGCTGAATCCAGCTACAATACTTACATGAGCTTTAAGCAACACCCTAAGTTCATTCCGTATCTTGAAAAAATGAGTACGTTGAGATACTACTCTAAAACTAATATAGGTAGCCGTCCCACCTCCAGAAATAAGTCGGCTAAACTGAACCTGACCGATCTTAGGGCAATCCCGTTTGTAGGAAGCTGGAGTCAGTTGAAGCAAAACGTTCCCGGTTTCTATGGCGTGGGTACTGCACTTGAAAAGTTTGAGAAAGAAGGGAATTTTGATAAGGTAAAGCATCTGTATAACAATTCGGTCTTTTTCAAGACACTTCTGGAGAACAGTATGATGAGTTTAACCAAATCTTTCTTCGATCTTACTGCGTATATGAAAGAAGACGAAGAGTTCGGTGAATTCTGGCAAATAATTTATGATGAATACGAGCGCACCAACAGGATGCTCCTTAAAGTTACCGGTTATCAGGAACTGATGGAGAATCAGCCTGCAGGTAAAGCTTCTATTCAGGCCAGAGAGCGTATTGTATTACCACTCTTGACTATACAGCAACATGCGTTACGTAAAGTTCAGGAGCTGGAGAAAGGCGGAGATAGCCTGAAGGATAAACTGGAAGTCTATGAGAAAATGGTAACCAGATCTCTTTACGGTAATATTAACGCAAGTAGAAACTCTGCATAATGACATTAAATCAGATAGATTCTTCACATTACAATGTTTTTTACCAGGGATATATTGACCTTATTCCCAAAGACAAATCATTGACAGAGCTTCTGGAGGAGAATAGGAAAGAGCTCCGGGAGTTGTTTAAGAAACTTTCTGAAGATAAGCTGGCTTTCCGCTATGCTCCTGAAAAATGGAGCATAGCGGAATTGCTTCAGCATCTTATAGATGTTGAGCGTATCTTTCAGTATCGTGCACTTAGCATTGCAAGGAAGGATAAGACCTCTCTGCCGGGCTTTGATCACGATGCCTATGTCCCGGCATCAGAAGCGGAGCACAGAAGCTTAAAAGACCTTGAAACAGAGTTTTTAGTGGTAAGAGAATCTACCATACTTCTTTTTAAAAGTTTCAGCGAAGAGATGTTGCTTCGAATTGGCTCGATGAATGCTGCACCGGCAAGTCCCGCGGCTATAGGATTCATAATTACCGGGCATACTAAACATCACCTGAAGATTCTTAAGGAAAGGTATTTGAGATGATGGAGTCTTTAAAGACTTTCTGGAAGCTTCTGACAAAAACATATTTTAGCTGGGCTAAAAATGAACCTTATGGTCGTAGTGGTACCATTGCCTATTATTCTCTTTTTTCACTTCCCGGTCTTTTAATCATTGTTATCAGCATTGCCGGTTATTTTTTTGGAAGAGAGGCAGTGCAGGGCAGGATCACCGATGAGATAGGTGATCTCATAGGGGTTCAGACCGCTGAGGCTATAGAAGGAATGATCACCAATGTAGCCCTTTCTGAAAAATCTACCCTGACGATCATCCTGGGAGCCGGAATATTATTGTTCGGTGCCACGGGAGTCTTTTTTCAGTTGAAGCTGGCTATGAATAATATCTGGAATGTTGCTGAAAAAAAGACTGATTTTAAACATCTCTTACTGGATAGGGTGATCTCCTTAGGTATGGTGCTCGTTATTGGCCTATTACTTTTGGTTTCCCTGGTCATTTCAGCCGCTTTGAGTGTGGTTAGTGACCGGATTCAAAGTTATGCGCCCAATATCACGGCTTTTATGGTCGATACCGCAAACTTCACTATTTCCTTCCTGGTATTTACCACACTGTTTATAGCTATTTTTAAGTTGTTACCGGATATTAAGATCAGGTGGAGAATCACCATTTTTGGAGCAGCGCTCACTACCGTTCTGTTCCTGATTGGAGAGTTCTTGATCGGCTTTTATCTTGGGCAAAGCGAGCTGGCTTCGGTTTATGGCGGAGCTTCTTCTGTGGTGCTTATTCTTTTGTGGGTGTACTATACCTGTCTTATTCTGTTTTTCGGGGCAGAATTTACCAAGCAATACGCTTTATATAAGAATGAAAAAGTGGTTCCTAATGAACACGGCGAGCCGGCCATTTATCAGGAATTAGAGAAATTGAATGAAAAAAAGCTTCAGCTTAAGGAAGAGAAGAAAATAATAGATAAGCTTAAATCCAATTTAGGCTGGGAGGAGAAAAAGAAAGAAGAAGAGCAGTAATAACCTCCGCAATTAAAGACTTAATAAAGCTTTAACTCTTAAGCCCTTATTTTTATAAATGCCTTAATAGCCTTTCAGGAGCCTGATTTTTATATTTGGGATAAACCAAAAAAAGCAAAAATTATGGAAAAGAGAATAGCAATTTTAGCTACAAACGGATTCGAAGAAAGCGAACTGAAATCGCCAAAAGAAGCTATGGAGAAAGAAGGCTTTAAGGTGGATATTGTTAGTCTTGAGAAAGGGAAGATCAAAGCCTGGGATGGCGACCACTGGTCTAAAGAATATGATGTGGACTATAGCCTGAGCGAGGTAAGCGCCAAAGATTATAACGCACTGGTTCTTCCTGGTGGTGTTATAAATCCTGATAAGTTAAGAAGAAGCGATGAAGCGCTTGTGTTTGTAAGAGATTTCTTTAAGCAAAGCAAACCCGTAGGCGCTATTTGTCACGCCGCGTGGACCTTGATTAATGCGGAAGTGGTGAAAGGCAGAACGATGACTTCTTTCAATTCTATAAAAAAGGACCTGGAAAATGCAGGGGCTTTATGGGTAGATAAGGAAGTTGTTGTAGACGAGGCTTTTGTGACCAGTAGAAATCCTGGAGACCTTCCTGCATTTAATGCCAAGATGATCGAAGAGATCAAGGAAGGGAAGCACGATCTTCAACACGCATAAGGTTCAGGACCGAATAAACAAAAAAAAGGAACGTTTTAAACGTTCCTTTTTTTGTTTAAATCTGGATTATTATTTGTCTTCGTCCTCTTCAGTATCTTTTTCCGGAATCTCTACGATTGGTTCATTGTAGTCTGAATCGTCATAATCATCTTCATCAAAATTAGCCATAGTGTTTTCCAGGCGGGTACTTACTTTAACCAGGTAAATGGTATCATCTGTTTTTACCTCTACAGCATCTATAGTTTCATTTTTGGCATTTTTAAATGAAATGATCTGGCCATCGTCATAACCATCGGGATACCTGTCTACCAAAAGGCCAAGAATTTCCGGGGTTAGTTTTTTGTAGTCTACTATTATCCTTTTCATACTTAGAATGATTTATGCAATTATAAAGAAAAATATAAAACCGCTGGCTTCCTTAAGATAAATTGAAAGTAATTTTTAATTATGTAAAAATCAAGGTTTTGAATAGAAATCGAACGCATTTTTTATGAGCTCGTTGGGAACGATACAGTCTATAACAGGTTTACCGATATCTTCCAGGAGCACAAAGTTGATGTTTCCGCGTTCATTTTTCTTATCGAACTTCATCAGCTCGATGATTTTTTCAATATCCGGACTCTCAAAGTCTACTTTACCGAAGATATCTTTAATAGAGGAATTTATCTCATTAAGTGTATTTTCAGGAAAACCCTTAAGTTCTTTGGAAATATAAGTGGCCAGGATCATTCCAATAGCAATGGCTTCCCCGTGAAGCAGGGTCTTCTTGTCTTTGTGGCTAAGAAAGTAAGACTCTATGGCGTGGCCCAGGGTGTGGCCGTAATTAAGTGTTTTTCTCAGGCCTTTTTCTGTGGGATCCTGACTGACGATATCTTTTTTTATCCTGACCGATTCGGCTATGATGTCGTCCAGGTCCTCAAGCCCAAGCTGGTCTAAGGAAGTTACCTTTTTCCAGTAATCTTTGCTTTTTATGAGTCCGTGTTTCATAATTTCAGCCAAGCCGCTTCTCATTTCATTCCCCGGGAGGCTAATCAGGAAAGAAGTGTTAATGAGTACCATTTCGGGCTGGTTGATCACTCCAATCTGGTTTTTCAGGGAACCCAGGTCTACACCGGTTTTTCCTCCTACAGAAGCATCTACCATAGAAAGCAGGCTGGTAGGTACATTTATATAGCTTATCCCTCGCTTAAATGTAGAAGCCACAAATCCTCCAAGATCGGTTACCACACCGCCTCCAAGATTTATCATCAGGCTTTTCCGGTCGGCATCCAGGTCAGAAAGAGTGCTCCAGACTCCCATACAGGTCTCCAGGTTCTTGAATTCTTCCCCAGCCTCCATTTCTATAACCTCGGTTTCTGCTTCGTTCTGGAGCAAGGCCATAAATGAAGAAAGGCAGTGAATATGGGTATGGGTGTCTACAAGGATAAATATCTTTGAGGGATTAGATTTTTTAAGGTATTCATTCAGCCGGTTAAAGGCTGTTTCATTATAAAATACAGGGGCCTCGATTGCCGTTATACTCATAGCTTTTGCCGTTTTTCAAATTCTTAAAAAGACCCCAAAATAAGGAGAAATTATGAATAAAATCAAACTTCAATAGTTATCTTTGTTAAGCAATAATTATTACCCCAATGATCAGAAGAAAAATTTTCAACGACACCAAGACAGCATTTAAGCTTAAATCTAATGTTGAATTGGACAGGGCAATGTTCCTCTTTAGTATGATGAGCAAACAGCGTTTGGTAACAGCAGGTATCTTCCTGACCAAACTTTCCCTGAAACTTCACTTACCTGTTGAAGGATTAATTAAAAAAACCATTTTTGAACAATTTTGCGGCGGAATTACCGAAGAAGATTGCAAGCCAGTCACGAAAGAGATGTATGCCGAAAATCTTCACAGTATTCTTGACTACTCGGTAGAGGGGAAGAAAACCGAAGAGGAATTTGATGCTGCTCTTAAGAAAAAGAAGAGTCTCATTGAATTTGCTGCAAAAAGTAATGAACTTCCATTCGCCGTTTTTAAACCTACCGGAATAGGGAGATTTGAAATATGGGAAAAGCTTACAGAAAAGATCAGTCTGAGTGATGATGAAAAAGAAGAGTGGGAGCGTGTAAAGGCACGTGTGGAAGAACTTTGTGAGACAGCTCTAAAACACAAGGTGCGTCTTTATGCCGATGCCGAGGAAAGCTGGATGCAGGGTGCAGCTGACGATCTTATGGAAGAGATGATGAAAAAATATAATAAGGAAGGGGTTTATATTTTCAACACATTCCAATGTTACCGTTGGGACAGACTTCAGTATGTTAAGGATCTTCACGAAAAAGCGAAAAAGGAAGGCTTCAAGGTTGGAGCTAAGATCGTGCGTGGCGCCTATATGGAAAAGGAAAACGCCAGAGCTAAAAAACTTGGTTATGTGACTCCTATTTGTGAAAATAAGGAGGCGACGGACGTACAGTTTAACAGTGTGATGTCTTACTGCCTTGCCAACCTGGATGATATTTCGGTATTTATAGGTTCTCACAACGAGGTTAGTAATTACCTGGCGCTTCAGATTATGGAAGATAAGAACCTGGCTCAGGACGATCAGCGTATCTGGTTCAGTCAGTTATACGGGATGAGTGACCATATTAGCTATAACCTGGCAAAGAAGGGTTATAATGCTGCTAAACTGCTTCCTTTCGGACCCGTTAGGGATGTGGTGCCTTATCTTTTAAGAAGGGCTCAGGAAAATACCTCAGTAAAGGGGCAGACGGGTAGAGAGCTTTCTCTGTTGCGGGAAGAACGTAAACGCCGAAAGGGAGAGCCTACCAAACACGACAGGGAAGAGCATTAAAAAATGCCTTTTAGTATAAGTAAGTAAAAAAGCTGCCATTGGCAGCTTTTTTATGTACAGGCTTTATTCTCGAAAATGCACATAGAATTTTGATTTCATTAGCGGCAAGGCTGCCTTTCAAAGAATTTTATTCAAAAAACGTAAATTTTTATACTTGAATATACCTATAAAAAGAGTCCTTTCTTCGAGGTACTTTTATCCGGTTTAACAACCTAATAAAAGTATTATGAAAAAATCAATGCTTTACCTGAATACCTCGGTTATTTTTCTTGGCACTTTGTTTTCATCCTGTTCAAAAACAGATGAAATTGACCAATTTTCAGAAGATCCAAGCGCTAAAGACTTGTCTGTAGAGACTCTGAATCTTAAGTATTCCGGAAAGAACGATGAAAAACTACGTGTTTTTAAAGGTCCGCAGGTCCAGCTGGGCGAAGGGAAAATCCGGTCGTGGATAAGTCTGGATTCTGAAGACTTTCCTGTAGAGATAGGGCTGGTTATGACCAGTGAGGTATTCAATAACCTGGAGATACTGCCTGAATCTCATACACCCGTGGTTTTGCCGCTGCATCATAAGGCCAAAGAATTAACGCCTTTTGAGCACGTGGGGGTAAACTGGCAGTCAGCGGGGCATTTACCCGTATTTTTAGTGAAACATTTTGATATTCACTTCTATATGATAACCAATGAAGAACGTTTAGCTATACCCGAGTATTCAGCAAGTACCGATGCCGCTTTTAATCTTTTTCCGCCGGAAGGCTATATGCCCGGAGATTATGGTGCACCGCCGGGAGAGGATGCAGTGTATCCTCAAATGGGAAAACACTGGTTACCTCTTGACTTGCCTTCATATTTGCCATTTACCGAGATTATGGTTCTAGGAACTTATAACGGGGAGTTTATTTTTATTGAACCTATGATCACACTCGAGGTTTTACAGTCTAACCCGGACTTTAGTGGAGCTTATTCTCAGCCAATGTATTTTCAGGAAACTTCTAATTACCCTACAACCTACAATATTTATGAGGATGCGGATACAGGAGATGTCTACGTTTCTTTAAGTGAGTTTGTGGCTAGACAGGCCGGAGAATAATATCTAAGAAAGGATATTAATGATCTCAAAAAAAAGAAAAGCTGCCGGTTGGCAGCTTTTTTATATCCAAGAGTTAGTTTAAAAACTATTCTTCTGAAGCTTCTTGCATTGTATGATATACATTCTGGACGTCATCATCTTCTTCCAGTTTCTCCAAAAGCTTCTCAACATCTGCAGCCTGCTCGGCATTTAGCTGTTTTGTGACCTGAGGGATTCTTTCAAAACCTGAAGAAATGATCTCGATATTCCTGTTCTCAAGTTCTTTCTGGATAGCTCCGAAGTTTTGAAAAGGAGCATAGATGTGGATCCCGTCTTCATCTTCAAAAACCTCTTCGGCACCGTAATCTATGAATTCCAGTTCCAGTTCTTCAGCATCCAGGCCTTCGGCATTTATGCGGAAATTACAGGTATGGTCGAACATAAATTCCACCGAACCTGAGGTTCCTAGGTTGCCATCACATTTATTAAAATGAGAGCGAACATTCGCTACGGTCCTGTTGTTATTATCGGTCGCGGTTTCCACGAGTATTGCAATCCCGTGGGGAGCGTAACCTTCAAAAAGCACGATCTTGTAATCACCCTGACTTTTGTCGCTGGCACGTTTAATAGCCCTTTCAATATTATCCTTAGGCATATTAACGCTTTTCGCGTTCTGAATTACTGCCCTGAGTTTAGCGTTCGTGTCAGGATCAGGTCCGCCTTCTTTAACGGCCATTACAATATCTTTTCCAATGCGGGTAAAGGCTTTGGCCATTGCTGACCAGCGTTTCATTTTACGCGCTTTTCTAAATTCAAATGCTCTTCCCATTGTAAGTTTTAATGCAAATTCGGGCAAAAATATGAAAAAAGCTTCTAATTGAATTTACAATCAGAAGCTTAAATTTTTCAATTTACCCGGGCTATCAGTTTTTTGCCTCAACAATGCCTTCAATCGCATTGGCGAGTTTAAAGTCCTTTTCGGTAACCCCTCCGGCATCGTGAGTAGAAAGGCTTATCTCCAACTCATTGTAAACATTGCCCCAGTTCGGGTGATGTTGGTGGGCTTCTGCTTCAAAAGCTATGCGCGTCATTACCGTAAAGGCGTCTTTAAAATTATCGAACTGAAAGGAGGTGTGAATCGCATTAGAGGCATATTTCCAGCCTTTAAGCTCTTCCAGTTTTTGGTATATTTCATCATCGCTTAACTTTTCCATTTTAATTGATTTTTAGGTTTCACCTTAAAGTTAAGCAACAAATATCTTCTAAGATAAGAGAAGATAGATTTATGAGAAGATTAACACCTATACCTTCACTGAAGCCTTTACTACTTCCTGTACAGAGATTTGTAAGTTTTTAGGCAGCAGGTTGTCTTTGGGCAGAACCGCCAGGAACCGGTCGTTGTTGGAGTCATAGACATTCTTGAATAAAGGAGCTTCAATTTCAAGTTCTTTACAGATATCTTCGATAAAGTCTTTTTGATGGACAAGGTCTCTACTTCCTAAATGAAAAACCCCTTCTTTTTTTCTGTTAATGATGTAATGTATCTGTTGAGTCACTTTTTCGATGTCGGTAACATTTATAACGACATTTGGAAACACTTCTACTGCCTGGTCCAGGTCTATAAGTTGTCTTAATTCTTTTATTCTTGGGGAGCCACTGCCAAAGACCATTGGTAATCTTATAATATTATACTTGTGGTTCGGAAGTCTTAATAGTGCATTTTCAACTTTTATCTTAAAACGCCCATAAATACTTTGCGACAGGGTTTTGTCATATTCGTAGGAGGGGAAGTTAGTGAAAGCATCGAATACATTGGCCGAAGAAATGAATATCAGCTTACTGTCGTGGTGCAGAATGTAACTTATAATAGAATAATGAGCTGCCAGCTGGGCATTGAAGTTTCCGCGAACGGCAGAAATAATAACAGTGGGCTTTAGGTTATAGAGGAGGATATCTATATTTTCAGTATCCAGATCATAATGGTGAAACTGGTGATTTTGCTCAAAAGCCCGGTTTCCGGTGTGGTAGGTGCCGTGCGTATCAAAATAGGAGCATAGCTCTTTATAAAGGGCGTTCCCTATAAAGCCGCTAGCTCCTAAAATCAATATCTTTTCCAAATGAATTATCCTTTATAAAAGGGCAATTTCACCTGTGTGGCAGGAACAGCTTTTTTACGTATTTGGATAAATATTTTATTTCCGAAGCCTGCATGCTCTGCAGAAACATAACCTAAACCTATTCCTTTTTCTAACGATGGTGACATAGTGCCCGATGTAACATGGCCAATAACCTTGCCATTTTCGTCAACAATTTCATATCCCTGTCTTGGGATTCCTCTTTCATCAAGTTCGAAGGCTACAAGTTTCCTTTTTGGGCCTTCTTCCTTCTCTTTCTTTAAGGCTTCAGAATTAATGAAATCTTTTGTGAATTTGGTAATCCAGCCAAGCTTTGCTTCAATAGGAGATGTGGTTTCGTCTATATCGTTTCCGTAAAGACAAAACCCCATTTCCAGTCTCAGGGTATCACGCGCTGCAAGTCCAATAGGCTTGATCCCAAATTCTTCCCCTGCTTCCATTACTTTGTCCCATATCTGCTCTGCATCTTCATTTCTGAAATAGATCTCGAAACCGCCACTTCCGGTATATCCGGTTGCAGAAATGATTACCTTATCCACACCGGCAAATTCAGCGACCTCAAAAGTGTAGAACTTCATATTCTTAAGGTCAACATCTGTAAGCGTCTGCATAGCTTCGGCCGCCTTAGGCCCCTGTATGGCCAGTAAAGACATTTCATCAGACATATCCCGCATTGTGGCATCCATTGTGTTGTGCTGCGCGATCCAGTTCCAGTCCTTTTCAATATTTGAAGCGTTCACCACCAGCATATATTTCTCGGCGTTCATTCTGTAAATAATAAGATCATCTACAATTCCGCCATCGTGATTTGGCATACAGGTGTATTGGGCTTTGCCATCTGTAAGTTTTGAAGCATCATTAGAGCTGATCTTTTGTATAAGCTCTAAAGCGTGCTCTCCTGAAATAAGAAATTCTCCCATATGGGATACATCAAAAACACCTAGTTTCTCGCGTACAGTCTGGTGCTCGATATTAACTCCTTCATAAGATACCGGCATTTGAAAACCGGCAAAGGGTACTATTTTAGCATTAAGGGATTTATGTTTGTCTAACAGGGCAATGTCTTTCATTTTTTCTAAAATTTGGGCAAATTTATTGAATTCGGCTAGAAAACAATATTAATTCAGGCTTTTTGTGAAGAAAACCTCAAAAATAACCAGGGCCTAAAGATATGTTTTATCTTTGTGAGAAGACTTGAAATTGAAAGATAATGAAGATATTTTCCGCTTCGCAATTACAGAAAGCTGATAAGATTAGCATTGATAATCAGGGGATCACTTCTGAAGAATTGATGGAACGTGCGGCAACCCGTGCTTTTAATGAAATAGAAAATATTCTGGACGAAAACAAGACGGTAAAACTCTTCTGCGGAATTGGTAATAATGGAGGAGATGGGCTGGTGATCGCTCGCTTGCTAAAAAATAGCGGTCACAAAGCTCAAGTATATGCGGTGAATTACAGCGATAAAAGGTCTAATGATTTTTTGGCTAATAACCAGAAGCTCGAAAAGATGGGGCTTAAACCTATTGTTTTAAAGGCTGAAGAGGATTTTCCAAAGATTTCTGCAGAAGATATTGTGATTGATGCCATTTTCGGGATTGGGCTTAATCGCGGGATAAAAGGCTGGCCTGCTAAACTCGTTCATCATATTAACCACTCGGGCGCCTTTACCATAGCGATAGATATGCCTTCGGGATTATTTTCAGATCAGGTCCCTTCAGAGAATGATGCGGTAATTAAAGCAGACCTGTGCCTTACATTTCAGGGTCCGAAATTGGTGTTTTTTCTTCCACAAACTATGGACTACGTAAATGAATTTAAGGTCATAGATATCGGCCTGGATAAACAATACCTTGAAAGCCTGGACTCCAGCTATGAAATTACTGGAAGACTGGAAGCAGCTGCTATTTACAAGCCGAGAAAAAAGAATACCCATAAAGGAAATTTTGGACATACGTTGATCGTTGGAGGTAGTTATGGCAAAATAGGGAGTGTTATACTTACGGCTAAAACAGCTTTAAAGAGCGGGGCCGGGTTATGCACGCTTTATATTCCGAAATGTGGTTATATTCCGGCACAAACCGCTATACCTGAGGTGATGGTACTCACTGATGAAGGTGAGGAGAAATTGTCGGAAATCGAATTCGATCTTGAACCCGATGTCATTTGTTTCGGGATGGGAACGGGGAAAGATTTGGTAACTAAAGAGGCTTTCGGGCGGTTGCTTGAAAGAACAAAAAAACCGATGCTGGTGGATGCCGACGGGTTGAATATTCTGTCTGAAAATAAAGAGTTACTGGAGTCAGTTCCCAAAAATTCTGTTCTTACGCCGCATCCCAAAGAATTGCAAAGGCTTATCGGGGAATGGAAAGATGATTTCGACAAGGTGAATAAAGTGAAAAGCTTTGTGAAAAAATACAATCTGATAATCGTTCTAAAAGGAGCCTATACATTTGTGTTTTCAGGAGAAAAGGTCTTCATTAACATTTCAGGGAATTCCGGGATGGCTACTGCCGGGAGTGGGGATGTGCTTTCGGGTGTTATTACTGCCTTGTTAAGTCAGGGATACTCTCCTGAAAATGCAGCCAGATTTGGGGTGTATCTTCACGGAAAAGCGGGCGATCTTGCGTCTGCTGATATAGGTGCGGAAGGGATGATTTCCGGAGATATTGCCAACTATATGGGGAGAGCCTTCAAAACCCTGATTTAGGGGTGTTAAACTATTCATTTTAAGAATTGTTCAATATTATTGACTTAAAAAGAAATTATAGTTTTAGTCGGGTTATTCATAAAAACAGTCAATATTATTTGGAATACTTAGGGGGAAATTGGATTTTTGAGCGCGAAAAATAAATCCTCTTCAAGCCTTATGCAAAATCAAACTCATTATATAAGTTCAGCAATTTTAGACCTGGAAAACATCCAGGAAATATTAGTTCAAAATAGAAAGCTTGCCCTTAGTGATGAGGCCAAACTGAATATTGAAAAATCAAGAGAGTACTTAAACAAAAAGATAACCGAAAGCAGTAAGCCTGTTTATGGCATCAATACCGGTTTTGGCGCTCTTTGTAATGTAAAGATTACTCCAGAGAAACTTACCGAGTTGCAGGAGAACCTTGTGAAGTCTCACGCCTGCGGGACGGGAGAAAGGGTTAGTAAGCCTGTGATAAAGCTGATGCTGCTGCTTAAAATTCAGTCTTTGAGTTACGGGAATTCAGGAATCGCCCTTCAAACCGTAAAACGCCTTATCGATTTCTATAATGAAGATATACTGCCGGTGGTTTATGAGCAGGGATCTCTTGGAGCTTCAGGAGACCTGGCGCCTTTAGCGCATCTGGCACTTCCGCTAATCGGGGAGGGAGAGGTTTATTTTGAAGGAGGAGTTGTATCGGGTGCGGAGATCCTGAAAAATAAAGGCTGGGATCCAATCAAGCTTCAGTCTAAAGAAGGTCTGGCACTGCTTAACGGGACTCAATTTATGAGCGCCCACGCGGTTTATTCGTTAATCAAGGCTTATAAACTTTCTTATATGGCCGATATGGTGAGTGCTGTGTCTATGGATGCATTCGATTGCAATATGTCCCCCTTCGATGAGCTTGTGCATTTGGTAAGACCTCACCGCGGGCAGATCAAAACCGCCGAGCGGATCAGGAAATTCCTTGATGGAAGTGAGATAGCAGAGCAGGAGAAAGATAATGTTCAGGATCCTTATTCTTTTAGGTGTGTGCCCCAGGTTCACGGAGCAACAAAGGATACCCTGGCTTTTGTAAGAAAAACCGTAAAGACTGAAATAAATTCGGTTACAGATAATCCGAATATCTTTATTGATGCTGACAAGATTATTTCCGGAGGAAATTTTCACGGACAGCCATTAGCTTTGGCTTTAGATTACCTTGGGATAGCGATGGCGGAATTGGCGAATATTTCTGAGCGAAGAACATATCAGTTGGTATCAGGTCTTCGTGGGTTACCAAATTTTCTTGTAGAAAATCCAGGTCTGAATAGTGGGTTTATGATTCCTCAATATACCGCGGCCAGTATTGTTAGTCAGAATAAACAACTGGCGGTTCCTGCATCTGTAGATTCCATTGTTTCTTCCAATGGGCAGGAAGATCATGTAAGTATGGGGGCTAATAGTGCAACCAAAACCTTGCGAATTATAGAGAATGTCAACTCAGTTCTGGCTATAGAATTGTTCAATGCTTCCCAGGCCATACATTTTAGAGAGCCTGCAAAATCTTCAGGAATGCTTCAGGCTTTTCTTGGTAATTTCCGGGAAGATGTGCCGGTGCTTGCAGAAGATGTGACGATGGCACCGTTAATTAAAAAAGCAAAAGAATTTCTTGATTCATATGGTATGGAAGAGAATGTATTTGAATAATTAATGAGTTTCCAGAAAGTTATAAATAAAAAAAGCTGCCGTAATCAGGCAGCTTTTTTTATTGAATTCAATTTTTATCATTCGGATTCAGCTTCTTTTTTTGAAGCTTTTTCCACCTTTATGGTCAGCTCATTTTTCTTTTCATCCAGATCCATAAAGATCTTGTCTCCTTCAGCAACTTTAGAGTTGATGATTTCTTCGGCAAGGGCATCTTCAATGTATTTCTGAATTGCCCTGTTCAAGGGTCTTGCTCCGTATTGCTTGTCAAAACCTTTATCGGCAATAAAGTCTTTAGCCTTATCGCTAAGGGAAAGGTCATAACCAAGAGCGCCAATTCTTTCGAATAGTTTTGCAAGCTCAATATCGATGATCTTGTGGATATCATCGCGCTCAAGAGAGTTGAAGATCACCACATCGTCAATACGGTTAAGGAACTCCGGTGCAAATGCTTTTTTAAGGGCATTTTCAATAACACTCCTTGCATTATCATCGGCCTGTGATCTTTGAGAGGCAGTACCAAATCCTACACCCTGGCCAAAATCCTTAAGTTTTCTGGCCCCGATATTGGAGGTCATGATGATTATGGTGTTCCTGAAGTCGATCTTACGACCAAGACTATCTGTTAAATAACCATCATCAAGCACCTGTAGCAGCATGTTAAACACATCTGGATGAGCTTTTTCAACTTCATCCAGGAGTATCACGGCGTAAGGCTTTCTTCTTACCTTCTCAGTAAGTTGCCCACCTTCTTCGTAACCGACATATCCCGGAGGTGCTCCAATCAATCTAGATACAGCGAACTTTTCCATATATTCACTCATATCTATCCTGATCAAGGCGTCATCATTATCAAATAATTCTCTAGCAAGTACCTTTGCCAGCTGGGTTTTACCAACCCCGGTTTGACCAAGGAAAATAAAGGATCCTATAGGTTTATTAGGGTCTTTAAGCCCGGCACGGTTTCTTTGAATGGCTTTCACCACTTTGCCTACTGCATTATCCTGCCCGATAACCTTACCTTTTATTTTCTTAGGTAGTTCAACCAGTTTGTTACTTTCGGTTTGGGCTATACGGTTTACAGGGACACCTGTCATCATAGAGACCACGTCGGCAACGCTGTCTTCAGAAACTGTTTCCTTGTGTTTCTTGGATTCTTCTTCCCATTTTTGTTGAGCTATGCTAAGTTCTTTTTCAAGATTCTTCTCATCATCCCTTAACTTGGCAGCCTCTTCATATTTCTGTTTTTTAACAACAGAATTTTTATTTTCTCTTACTTCTTCAAGTTTGGCTTCAAGCTCAATAATCTTTTTAGGGACATCTATATTAGTGATATGAACCCTGGAGCCCGCTTCATCTAAAGCATCGATGGCTTTATCCGGAAGGAACCTGTCTGTCATATACCTGTTGGTAAGTTTTACACAGGCCTCGATAGCCTCAGGAGTATAGATCACGTTATGGTGGTCTTCGTATTTGTCCTTGATATTATTAAGGATCTCGATGGTTTCTTCTACTGTTGTAGGTTCAACGATCACCTTCTGGAATCTTCTTTCCAGGGCACCATCTTTTTCGATATACTGTCTGTACTCATCCAGAGTAGTAGCTCCAATACATTGAATCTCACCTCTTGCAAGTGCAGGTTTGAACATATTACTTGCGTCAAGACTTCCTGTGGCACCGCCGGCGCCTACAATAGTATGTATCTCGTCTATAAATAGAATGATGTCGTCGTTCTTTTCGAGCTCATTCATCACGGCTTTCATACGCTCTTCGAACTGTCCGCGGTATTTTGTTCCGGCAACCAGGCTGGCAAGGTCTAAAGTAACCACCCGTTTATCGAATAAAATTCGGGATACTTTACGTTTTACGATCCTTAAGGCAAGACCTTCAGCAATTGCAGATTTACCAACCCCCGGTTCTCCTATTAGGAGCGGGTTGTTTTTTTTACGACGGCTTAGAATTTGTGAAACCCTTTCGATTTCCTTTTCACGACCCACAACAGGGTCCAGCTTATCCAGTTCTGCTAAGGCTGTAAGGTCCCTTCCGAAATTATCCAAGACCGGAGTCTTTGATTTCTTGGAGGTTTTCCCCGGGCCGGCACTGCCGCTAAACGGATTATCACGGGTAGGGTCGTCTGCCGCACTGTCTTCATCTGAGAAAGATTCTGCAGTCGGTCCCTGATAATCATTATCGTCGTTAGCAATCATATATTTAAACTGATCCTTAACTCCGTCATAATCTATCTTGAGCTTATTTAAAAGCTTAGTGGTAGGATCGTTCTCATTTCTAAGTATGCACAATAGTAAGTGTGCGGTATTAATGTTCGAACTCTGGAATAGTTTAGCTTCCAGGAAAGTGGTCTTTAAGGCTCTTTCTGCCTGGCGGGTAAGGTGCAGATTTCTCTTTTCGTTAGAAACCATTGCAGTATCAGGATTGGCCGGGCTCAAGATCTCTACTTTTCTTCTTAAGTGACCTAAATCTATATCTAATGCATTTAAAATATCTATAGCTTTCCCATCTCCATCTCGCAAAAGACCAAGCATAAGATGTTCGGTGCCAATAAAGTCGTGGCCCAATCTCAATGCTTCCTCCTTGCTGTAAGCAATAACATCTTTTACTCTTGGTGAAAAATTATCATCCATTTTATTTTCCTTTCTCTCTAATTTTATTTTACTCAAATGGTTCAAAAACTGTACCTGTTATTGAGTCGTAAGCTAATTGACAAAATTACTTTTAATTATCAAAGTGGAAAGTAGTGAACTTATTAACCAAATTCCACTAAAAATTTGTTAATAAAATTTGTTAAAAGTTGGCACTAAAGCGGCGTGAAACACCGATAAAATATGTAAATTGGCACGTTAGATTTTTGAACTAAAATAAACTACTTAATATGGCTGAAGGAGAAAAGTTAATTCCTATCAACATTGAAGACGAAATGAAATCGGCCTACATTGATTATTCAATGTCGGTCATTGTGTCACGTGCATTACCCGATGTTCGTGACGGGTTAAAGCCAGTACACCGTAGGGTTCTGTTTGGAATGTATGAACTTGGAGTACTTTCTAACAGGGCGTATAAGAAGTCTGCCAGAATTGTGGGTGAGGTGCTTGGTAAGTATCACCCTCACGGGGATTCTTCAGTATATGACACCATGGTTAGAATGGCCCAGGAATGGAGTATGAGATATATGCTTGTTGATGGGCAGGGTAACTTTGGTTCAGTAGACGGCGACAGTCCTGCAGCAATGCGTTATACGGAGGCTCGTATGCGTAAGATAAGCGAGGATATGCTTGCAGATATTGATAAAGAAACTGTAGATACTCAGCTTAACTTTGATGACTCTCTTAATGAACCTGTAGTATTGCCAACCCGTATTCCTAATTTATTAGTGAATGGGGCAAGTGGTATTGCAGTAGGTATGGCTACCAATATGGCGCCGCATAACCTTTCGGAAGTTATAGACGGGACTATAGCGTATATTGATAATCACGATATCGAAATAGATGAGCTTATAGAGCACATTAAAGCTCCTGACTTTCCAACCGGAGGAATCATTTATGGTTACGACGGAGTTCGTGAAGCCTTTAAAACCGGGAAAGGTCGTATCGTAATGCGGGCCAAGACCCAGCTTGAGGAGGTTAATGGGCGTGAGAGCATTGTGGTTACAGAGATCCCTTATCAGGTAAATAAGGCCGATATGATCAAAAAGACGGCCGACCTTATTAATGACAAGAAAATTGAAGGGATTAGCCTGATTAGAGATGAATCTGACCGTAACGGAATGAGGATCGTGTATCAGCTTAAAAGAGATGCTATCCCTAATATTGTATTAAACACTTTGTTTAAGCACACCGCTCTTCAGTCTTCTTTTAGTGTGAATAATATTGCACTTGTTAACGGAAGACCGGAATTGCTCAATCTTAAGGATATCATTTATCACTTTGTTGAGCATCGTCACGTAGTGGTGGTTCGTCGTACCGAATACGAACTTAAGAAGGCTGAAGACAGGGCGCATATATTGGAAGGATTGATCATTGCTTCAGATAATATTGATGAAGTAATAGCGCTCATAAGAGCTTCCGGAAATGCTGAAGAAGCAAGGGAGAAGCTGATGGAGCGTTTTGAACTTACCGAAGTTCAGGCGCGCGCTATCGTTGAAATGCGACTTAGACAACTTACCGGCCTGGAGCAGGATAAGTTAAGAGCTGAATATGAAGAGATCTTAAAAACCATTGAAGACCTTAAGGATATTCTTGCCCGTAAAGAGCGAAGAATGGAGGTGATAAAGAATGAATTAATTGAGGTTAAGGAGAAATTCGGTGACGAACGAAGATCTGTGATCGAATATTCAGGAGGTGACCTTAGCATAGAAGATATGATCCCTGATGAGCGGGTGGTTATCACCATTTCTCACGCCGGATATATTAAAAGGACTTCCCTTAACGAATACAAGACTCAGAACAGGGGAGGAGTTGGACAGAAAGGATCTACCACAAGAAACGAAGATTTTCTTGAGTATCTTTTCACCGGAACCAACCACCAGTATATGATCTTCTTTACTCAAAAAGGGAAATGTTTCTGGATGAGGGTTTTTGAAATTCCTGAAGGAAGTAAAGCTTCTAAAGGTAGAGCTATTCAAAACCTTATCAATATAGATCCCGATGACAGAGTGAAGGCATTTATCTGTACCCAGGACCTCAAAGATGAGGAATACGTCAACAATCACTTTGTAATTATGGCCACGAAGAAAGGTCAGGTGAAAAAGACTTCTCTGGAGCAATATTCAAGACCAAGAACTAACGGGATTAATGCTATTACCATTAAAGAAGGTGATGAGCTGCTTGAAGCCAAATTAACCGATGGGAACAGTGAAGTGATGCTTGCCGTAAAGAGCGGAAAAGCCATTAGGTTCGAAGAAGGCAAGACAAGACCTATGGGTAGAAATGCTTCGGGAGTTAGAGGTATCACTCTGGCTGACGATGATGATGAAGTTGTAGGAATGGTGTCCGTAAGTGACCAGGAATCTGACATATTGGTAGTTTCTGAAAAAGGTTACGGAAAAAGATCCAGTCTTGAGGACTATCGTGTAACGAACCGTGGTGGTAAAGGAGTTAAAACGATTTCTATCAGTGAAAAGACAGGACATCTTGTCGCAATAAAGAATGTATCAGACAATGATGACCTGATGATCATAAACAAGTCGGGTATTGCCATTAGAATGGAGGTTGAAAGCCTGCGGGTTATGGGTCGTGCAACTCAGGGAGTTAGACTTATAAACCTGAAAGGCAAAGATGCAATTGCCGCTGTTGCAAAAGTAATGCATGATGAAGATGATGTAGAAGCTATGGAGGATGCTGAAACCCCTGATGCGACAGGAAATGCCACCGATGGCACAACTATTGCAGATAATAGTGAAGAATAATTAAATAATAAACCAAAACACATGAAAACCAATATTCTAAGTGTAGCGCTGTCAGTACTAACTATGACAGCTTTTGCTCAAAAAGATGAGATCAAAGATGCGGAAGACGCCGTAGAGGACGGTAATTACGCAGAAGCTAAAGCCTTTATTGATAAAGCTGAACCAAAGCTTTCTGAGGCTAATGATAAATGGACTGAAAGATTTTACCTATATAAAGGACAGGCATATTTAGGAGCCGGTAAAAATGTATCTGTAGAAGATGCTAAAACCGCTGCTGAAGCATTTCAAAAGGCTGCCGATATGGGTAGCGAAGAGGCTGAAGAAGGACTTATGAAGGTAAGGAACAGCCTTGTTCAGAGTGCTGTGGAAGATCAGAACACTGAGAATTATGAAAAAGCGGCAGATAAGCTATATGCCAGCTACGAGTTGAATAAACAGGATACCGTTTATCTTTATTACGCCGCTGCCAACTCACTTAATGCTCAAAACTATGATGCTGCTCTAGGTTATTACGAAATGCTTAGAGACCTGGATTATGACGGGTCTGGTATGGAGTACACTGCAGTAAATGTAGAGACCGGGCAGGAAGAAGTAATGCCAAAGGATCAAAGAGACCTTATGGTAAAAAGCGGACAGTATAAAGATCCTCAGGATAAAAAGCTTCCTTCTAAAAAAGGTGAGATCGCGAAGAATATCGCTCTTATCTACATAAGCCAGGAGAAAAACGATAAAGCTATTGCAGCTATGGAGTCTGCCAAAGCAGAAAACCCGGGTGATGTAGGCCTTCTTCAGGCAGAAGCCAATATGTATTACCAGATGGGAGATAAAGAGAAATATAGAGAACTTATGGAAGATCTTGTAGAAGAAGCTCCAGACGATCCGTCTCTTTATTACAACCTTGGAGTAAGCAGTGCTGAACTTGGTAAAACAGAAAAGGCAATTGAGTATTACAAAAAAGCTTTAGAGCTTGATCCTGATATGAACGAGGCAAGAATGAATATCGTTGTTGCTATCCTTGCTAAAGAAAGAGATATCATTGACGAGATGAATGGTCTTGGAATGAGTAAGGAAGACGATAAGCGTTATAAAGAACTTATGGAAGAGCGTAAGGAGATTTATAAAGAAGCAATTCCTTACCTTGAAAAGGTGATTGAGAAAGATCCTCAAAACATAAATGCTATTCAAACAGCAATGAATATTTATAGTCAACTTGATATGCCAGAGAAAGCCAAAGAAATGAAGGCTATGCTTGAGCAGTAGATCCTGTTGAATACTGAAATAAAAAAACCGCTGAATTTCTTCAGCGGTTTTTTTATGCTTCATATCTAATAGATATGTTGAATTTAGATAATCTTTTTGATCACCCTTAGCTGATGGGTGTGTTTTCTGAGATCGGCATTAAATATCCCGGAATGGTCAATCCTGTCAATTCTAACCTTTCCGTCTACGTGAATAATATAATTATCATTCATAATAATCCCCACGTGATCGATAACCCCTTCCTTGTCATCAAAGAAGGCCAGGTCACCAGCCTCGCTTTCTTCAATAAAGCTTAATGCTTCTCCTTGCTTTGCCTGCTCAGCGGCGTCCCTTTTTAATTTATAGCCGTTCAGCTTATAAACCATTTGCGTAAAGCCGCTGCAGTCTATCCCGAACGGGGATTTTCCTCCCCAGCTGTATGGGCTGTTAAGATAGAGTAGTGCTGAATTTATCAATTCAGGTTTTGGTTTCTTTCCGCTTACCTTTATTCCTTCAAATATGTGCTTGAAATGATTTGTGGCATTAAGAACTGAACCAATGGGAATTGGCATTAAATGCCCGTTTTCATCAGTTACGTATTCAATCAAGTCTGAAGATAACTGCGGTTTTTGTTCGTTTAACCGCTTGAATTGGGCTTCTTCAATTTTTTGAAACTGCTTATTACTGATCCAGGCCTCATAAGAATCGAATGCAACACGAATCCTGCTCCATTTTGCCCGTTCTTCTAAAATTTTAAAGTGTTCTCCATACAAAATCTGTGAAACCATTTCGCTTTCATCAGAAGCTTGGGAGCGAAGCGGCACAATGCTTAAGAGGCAAATTCCGTATTGCATTCAATAATGATTATCTAGAATATATTATGAATTTCTTTCAATTACCATTGCTGAGGCACCACCACCACCATTACATATAGCGGCTGCTCCAATTTTAGCATTGTTTTGCTCCAGTACGCTCAATAGTGTTATGAGGATGCGAACTCCACTGCATCCAAGCGGGTGTCCTAAGGAAACTGCACCTCCGTTTACATTGGTATTCTCGTCGGTTAACCCGAGAAGTTTCATATTGGCAAGACCAACCACAGCGAAAGCTTCATTAAATTCAAAGAAATCCACATCATCTTTAGTGATGCCTGCTTTTTCAAGAGCTTTTGGTAATGCTTTAGCAGGAGCGGTTGTAAACCACTTTGGCTCCTGTGCCGCATCAGCAAAACTTTTGATAGTGGCAAGAACCTCAAGGCCTAATTCTTCAGCCTTTTTGCGACTCATCAATACCATTGCACCGGCACCATCGTTAATGGTTGAAGCATTTGCAGCCGTTACAGTTCCGTCTTTACTGAAAGCAGGACGTAAAGACTTGATCTTTTCCATTTTTATGTTCTTGAACTCTTCGTCTTCCTTGATCACAAGAGGATCTCCTTTGCGCTGTGGTACTTCAACAGGAACTACTTCGTTGTCGAATTTCCCATCGGCCCAAGCCTTTGCTGAACGCTCATAAGACTTTATCGCAAATTCATCCTGGTCTTCTCTGGAGAATTTATGTTCTGTAGCGCAAAGGTCGGCACATACCCCCATTGCATTATGATCGTAGGCATCTACAAGTCCGTCCTTCTGCATTCCGTCTTCCAGTTTCGCAGGACCAAATTTCTGACCTTTTCTCATATGCACATAATGAGGGATCATACTCATATTTTCCATTCCACCGGCAACCACAATAGAAGTGTCACCTAACATAATTGATTGTGCGGCCTGCATCACCGCTTTCATTCCACTTGCGCAAACTTTATTTACAGTGGTACAGGGAACGGTATCAGGAATTCCGGCACCAAGTGCAGCCTGTCTTGCAGGAGCCTGGCCCACACCGGCCTGAACAACATTTCCCATTAGTACTTCTTCCACCATTTCCGGCTTCAGGTTTATTTTTTCCAGGGCTCCTTTTATCGCGATAGATCCCAATTTAGGAGCCGGAACGCTTGAAAGTCCGCCTAAAAAACTCCCAATTGGGGTTCTGGCAGCACTTACTATTACAACTTCATTATTCATAATTTATGTTTTAGTTTTTCCTGTGTTGCGAATTTAGTGATTTTATAAGGAACTTGGCAAGACAACACAGCTGACGGATAAAATTTAGTACATTTGATTTATAGTTAATTTTCTATGGCCAAATTTGTAAATAACCTGTATAAAAATCAGGCTCTTTTTTATAAGGTTTTTTTATTCATACTTACTTCGGTATTAATCGTTTATCTGCTTCCTAAAGGCGGAAAATTTAAATACGAGATCCCGAAGGGTAAACCCTGGCAATATGAAAATCTTTATGCGCCTTTCGATTTTGCCATTCTTAAAACCGATGCAGAGATAAATGCCGAAAAACAGGCGATCAAGAATAACCATATCCCTTATTATAAGTTTAATGCCGAAGTTGTGGAAAGGGTCAAGGAAGATGCGCTTCAGGAGATCGACATCACATTTTCGGATACTATTCTTTCACAGTTCAAACCGCAGATCACCGGCTTTATAAACCAGACCATAGACGAAATTTACAAGAATGGATTGCTCCAGGAGAATAACCGGCTGGAGCCCGACCAGCTTATCTATTTGCGTAAAGGAAATGAGGCTTATCAGATTTCCTATAAAAACCTGCTCAAGCAGGGAGAAATAAGGAGCTTTTTGAACTCCAGGATCGAAGGTTCCGGGCTGATGCCTTTCAGGACCGAGCTTCTCGAGGTGTTCTATGACTCTCTGGAACCTAACGTAGTATTTGATAATGAGCTTACCCAAAAAGAACTCGAAAGTAAGTTAAACAGTATTTCATATACCCGTGGCAGTATAGAGCAGGGGAGCAGGGTGATTTCCAAAGGGGAAGTGGTTGAAGGAGATAAATATAATGTATTGAGGTCTCTGAAGACCGAATATGAGTCCCAAATGTGGAGTAAATCCAACTACAACTGGATCCTGCTGGGGTATAGTGCTTTGGTATGTATGGCGCTTTTGATGCTGCTTTTATTCATCAGGAAATATCGCCCGGCCATTTTTGAGAATAATGTGAAGGTTACCTTTATATTCTTCAATATCATATTTATGGTGATGCTCACTACCATTGTTGTGAATTTCAACATTAATTATGTGTACGTTGTGCCTCTCTGTATCTTGCCCTTAAGTCTTAAGGCGTTTTTTGATGCACGACTTGGCCTGTTTGCACACGTCATTACCGTTTTGTTGCTGGGCTTCATTGTGCCTAACAGTTATGAGTATATGTTCCTTCAGATCATTGCCGGGATAGTGACCATACTTACCGTTTCGGAATTGTATAAAAGAGCTAATCTCTTTATTTCTGTGGGGCAGATTACTTTGGTTTATATCATTTCCTATTTTGCATTTACCATTATCCAGGAAGGAAGTATAGCCGATGTTAAGGCTGAAGTGTTTATTACTTTTTTACTGGGTGGACTGGCTACCTTATTTGTACAGCCACTTATCTATATTTATGAAAAGATTTTCGGAATGGTGTCAGATATGTCGCTATTGGAGCTTTCGGATACCAATTCAAAACTTTTAAAGGAACTTGCAGAAAAGGCCCCGGGGACCTTTCACCACTCTCTTAATGTTGCTAATCTGGCGGAAGCCGCAGCCAACGAGATTAAGGCTAATGCAATGCTGGTTAGGGTGGGGGCTTTGTTTCACGATATAGGGAAGATGCATAACCCTACTTACTTTACCGAGAATCAGACCACTTCAGTGAACTCTCACGATGAACTTTCTCCACGGGAAAGTGCCCAGATCATCATAGATCATGTGATTAAGGGTATTGAGATCGCCAAGAAGAATAATATTCCCGACAGGGTAATAGATTTCATTAGAACACACCACGGAACCACAACGGTTTATTATTTCTATAAAAAAGAGAAGGAGACCAATGAGAATGCCCCTTCAGATGATTTTCGTTATCCGGGTCCCATTCCTTTCAGCAAGGAAACCGCGATCCTGATGATGTGTGATAGTGTAGAGGCGGCGAGTAAGAGCCTTAAAGAGCCTACTTCCGCACTGATCGATAATTTTGTGGAGAAGATTATCAATAAACAAATGGATGAAGGTCAGTTCTTAAACGCGAATATCACCTTTAAGGAGATTCAGCTTATCAAGAAGATCCTTAAACGAAAGCTTAAGAACATCTATCATTTGCGTATTGAGTATCCGGAATAATTAATGAACATTTACAATCTTGAACTCATTGTTGTTGAAGCTAAAGCTGTCTCCGGCTTTTTTACCCTTTAAGTGCTCATAGATTGGAGCTTCGGTAGAAATAGTAAATACGGTGCTTCCATCTTCCAGCTCAACTTCTCCTACAGGCACCGAAACATAGTAATAGTGATCCTGAGTTTCAACAACACTTCCAAAATCTACAGTTTCGCTATAGTGTTCGCGGTCTATACTTTCCAGTTTTTCTTTCATTTCCCTGGCTTCGTTTAATCGAGCGGCATATTTTTCAAAATCGTTGAGCAACTGGCCTTTGTTGTCTTCGTCATAATCGGTCTTTACATCATTAGCTTCCATCGACTCCCGGATCATATCCAGCTCCTTCTCATACTTGTCAATTTTATCATTAACAGCATCCTCACATTTGATGAATAGTTCTTTCTTATTATTTATCATTGATATCTTTTTTAGTTGATTAATCTAAAATTAAGTAAGCAATGTTAGCTGAAAGAATATTTAGGAAAAATTTAATATCTGCTTTTTTAGCTTTACTATAATGAAGGCTCTAGACTTATTTTGATATAATATAAGCTATTATACTTATATATATTAAAAATTAGGTTTTTAACTTATATTTGTTAAATTTGAAATTATGAAAGCCGTAATAACAGCCGATCTAATTGATTCTTCCAATTATGGAGAGGAAATGCTCAACCTGGTCATAAACAGGCTTAAGCAGGAGTTCAAAATGATTGCCGGAGAACAGGCTCCTAATGATTTCAGGATCTACAGAGGGGATAGTTTGCAGGGCGTAGTGTATAGGCCTTCTGAGGCTCTTTTGCTGGCGCTAAGGCTCAAGACCGCTGTGAATATGCTGGAATCTGACGAAAAAAGCCCTTCCAGCAGGGCGGCTGCAGTCTCAGCAGATCTTCGGATTGCTATAGGGGTCGGAAGTATTGAAGTGGAACGCAAGAATATTTCAGAATCCAACGGCCAGGCCTTTAGGTTTTCCGGGCTTACCCTGGACGAAATGAAATATGAATCCAGGAAATTACGTTTAAAAACTCCGGAAGAAAACATAAACCAGGAATTTAATGTAAGCCTTTCTTTTCTTGATCTTACGACAGAAAGATGGAGCACGGCTTCGGCCGAAGTAATCTACTATTTATTACAAGATAAAAAAGAAACAGAAATTGCCGCTCTGCTAAAGATAAGCCAGTCGGCCGTAAACCAGCGTAAGAAAGCGGCAGGATGGGATGCCATAAAAGTTTTGCTGGAACGTTATGAAAAAGTAATTTCAGAGAAATTTGATAATGGAAAATAGCAGCTTGATCTTATTACAACTTCTCCTTGCCCACATTTTAACTGACTTTGTTTTACAGCCCGCAAAATGGGTTAATCATAAAAGAGCTAGTAAAGCGGCTTCTGTATACCTTTATATCCATTCTTTGCTTGCAGGGCTTTTAACCTTGTTGATTCTCTGGGACTTCCGGTTCTGGCCGGTTGCTTTAGTGATCTCCATAAGCCATTACTTTATAGATCTTTGGAAGATACTGGGTAAGAAAGACAACCTGAAGATTTTCCTTCTGGACCAGGCTCTTCATTTAATTGTAATCTTTATCGCCTGGCTCTATATTATTAAAGGTTTTGGTGAGGTATTACCGGTTGTTGAAAGTATATTCAAATCTCCCGTAATTCTTGCGATTTCTATCGCATACCTGTTAGTGATTTTCCCGGTGGGATTTCTTATTGGTAAAGCTACCAAGAGATGGCATTATGAACTTGACAGCACTAATGTTGAAGGAAGTCTTGAGGCGGCAGGACGTTATATAGGGATCTTTGAGCGTGTTCTGGTACTCACCTTTATCCTTACCGGAAACTTTTCGGCAATAGGTTTCCTTATAGCTGCCAAATCTATTTTGCGCTTTAGTGATAAGTCTGATACCGGTGCGCGTAAGCAAACGGAGTACGTCCTGATTGGTACACTTATGAGTTTTGCCGTAACGATAATTATCGGGCTCTTAATACGCCATATCGCGTTGTAAAAGCTGTATATTATCCTGTAAGCGCTCCTTTACCAAATTCATCATTCGCTTGTTGAGGGCCGAGGAATTCCGGATGTACTGTGCATACTCTTCAATAGTAAACTGGCCAATGATCATTCCTTTCAGGCTATTTCTGAATTTGATATCCTTTTGGATGGCATTTTCAATGTAACTGAAGCGTTTCTCCAGGCTTAATTCATAAAAGGCGTTCTTATGTTTTGCAACATAATTTTTGAAAACTTCAATAAGAAGATCGTTCTGAAGCTTTACAACGGGGCGGAGGCTTTGGTTCTGAAATTTCTCATCAAAACTCATGTTCTCCGAGATTTTAGCTGAAGGAATCTCGGGCCTCATTTCTAGTAATTGAAGATCACGTGGATTCATAACGAGTAAGGTTTCTTAAATTTAATGAATTACTCAGGGAGTTTACCTGCCTGGCAATTAGAGTTGTAAACTACTTATAAACATTGGGCGGGACGTTAAAGTCGTCTTAATCGGTCCCGGCAATCCTGTACTTATTTATATATTTAAAAGGAATGTAATTAACCACTAATAATGATAATTTCTAAAAATCCATATTCAGGAAAAGAGCTTAAAAAATTTAAAGAGTTAACCAAGACCGAAATTGATGAAGCTTTGGAAAAAGCAAATTCACGTTTTTCTTCCTGGAAAAAAACAAGCTTCAAAGAGCGTGCTAAACTTATGTTGAACGCGGCAAAAGAGCTGAAAAAAAATAAGGAAGAATACGCTAAGGATATTAGTGCAGAGATGGGAAAACCCATTAGCCAGGCTATAGCAGAAGTTAAAAAATGTGCGTGGGTTTGTGAATATTATGCAGAGAATGCAGAGAAACACCTGGCCGATGAAAATATAAAGACCGATGCAGCAAAAAGTTATGTGAGCTATGAACCTTTGGGAGTTGTTCTTGCGGTAATGCCCTGGAACTATCCCTTCTGGCAGGTATTCAGGTTTGCTGCTCCGGCGCTTATGGCCGGTAATATTGGGGTTCTGAAGCACGCCAGCAATGTGATGATCTCGGCTAATAATATTCAGAAAGTTTTTGAGCGGGCAGGATTTCCTGAAGGCTGCTTTCAAAACCTTGTAATAGGCAGTAAAAAGGTAGAAGAGGTCATAAGAGATAAACGTGTGAAGGCTGTTACACTTACAGGGAGTAAGCCCGCGGGAGGTGCGGTGGCCTCTGTAGCCGGGGAAGAAATAAAGAAATCTGTCCTGGAGCTGGGAGGAAGCAATGCTCTGGTAATCTTTAAGGATGCAAATATTAAGGAGAGTGTGAAAACCTGTGTTATGGCAAGGTTTCAGAATACAGGGCAAAGTTGTATTGCCGGAAAACGCCTGCTATTGCACGAAAACATAGCCGATGAGTTTATGGAGGAGTTCGTGAAACAGGTAAGGGAGCTCAAAAGCGGAGATCCTGCAGATGAGGAAACCTTTATAGGAGTACTTGCCAGGGAAGATCTTGCTGAAGACCTGGAAGATCAGGTGAATAGATCGGTAGAGCAGGGGGCAGAGGTAATCCTGGGGGGTAATCGAGATAAGGCTTATTTTGAACCAACTATTATTACCGGCGTCAAAAAAGGTATGCCCGTATTTGAGGAAGAGACTTTTGGCCCTGCCATTTCTGTCACTACTTTTAAAACAGATAAAGAGGCCGTAGAACTCGTGAACACTTCAAGTTTTGGTCTTGGGGTATCTATCTTTACCGAAGATCCCGAGTTTGCAGCAAATCTTGTTCCTGAATTTGAAGATGGAGCAGTTTTCGTGAACGAGTTAGTAAAAAGTGATCCGAGACTTCCTTTTGGAGGAACTAAGATAAGTGGTTATGGTCGAGAACTTTCAGAGCACGGAATCAGGGAGTTCGTTAACTGTAAAACGGTATATTTCAATAAATTTTAAGTCGGTTAAACCTTAGCTATTTATGAAATTCGGAAAAGTTGATCACCCGGAGCAGGTGGACTTCACTTTGCCTCCAACTCACAAACAGACCAGGGAAGTTCTCGGAAAAAGTAAGGCAAAAGGACTTGAGGATGTCAGAATTGGGTGTGCTAAATGGAACAGAAAAGACCTTAAGAATTTTTACCCGAGAGGAACAAAGGATGAGCTCAGTTATTATGCAAGTCAGTTCAATTCTATCGAGCTAAATGCCTCCTTTTACCGAATGTTCCCTGAAGAGCAATTTAAGGTCTGGGGTTCTAAGGCCGAAGGAAATTTTCAGTTTTGCCCAAAGGTGCCACGACTTATAAGCCATATGAAGCGGCTTAACGATGCAGAGAGGCTGGTAGATGATTTTGTGACGAATATCCTTCCGCTTAAAGATAAAATGGGAAGCGTTTTTCTGCAGATGCCGGAGAATTTTATGCCTAAGTTTATAGACAGGCTGGATCCTTTCTTTAAACATTGGCCCAATGAAATTCCCCTGGCCGCAGAGTTCAGGCACCCGGATTGGTTCAATGATGAAAAAGTTGTGGAGGAGCTTAATGATATTCTGCTTGCCAATAATGTATCCAGTATCATTACGGATACTGCTGGCAGAAGGGATATGCTGCATATGAGGCTGACTAATTCTACAGCTTTTATCCGGTATAACGGAGCTAATCATCCAAGTGATTATACCAGGCTGGATGACTGGCTGGAAAGGTTTGAAGAATGGCAGGAACTTGGCCTGAAGAAATTGTATTTTTTTGTCCATCAAAATGTTGAAGAAGCTTCGCCATTATTGTCGGCCTATTTCATAGAGAAGTTCAATAAAAAGTTTAAAACAAATATTAAAATTCCAAAAACCCTAAAGTAATGAAACAGCAGGAAGTAGCAGTTACCGTAGATAGTGTAGTGCTTTGTAATGTTGAGAAAGATTTTAAAGTATTGCTTATAAAAAGAAAAAATGATCCTTTTCAGGACCACTGGGCTTTACCCGGAGGTTTTATAGAAGATGATGAAGATCTGGAAGATGCTGCAAAAAGAGAACTGAAAGAAGAGACCGGAGTAAAGGTAGATGTGATGGAGCAGGTGAGAGCCTTTGGAAAGCCCGGAAGGGATCCCAGAGGAAGAACTATATCTGTAGCATTCTTAAGCCGAATCTTTTGTGAGGAAGAGCTAAAACCCAGCGATGATGCCAAAGAGGCAAAATGGTTTGATATAGACAATCTTCCGGATCTGGCGTTTGACCATGAAGAAATTATTAAAGCTGCCCAGAGCTACCTGTGATTTTGTGAATTTTGAAGGCCTCTTATTTTTAATTTAAAGATTAAAAAGGCCTGAATTTCGAATTTTTCAAAACTTACGGGCAAACTTTACCAGGTGGTTTATAATGGCTAATTTTAAAATAAAAAGATGAGATTTCACACCAGGAAATGGATAAAACCGCAGGACCTTAACCCTAACGGAACCCTTTTCGGGGGGCGCGTTTTGGAATGGATAGATGAGGAATGTGCTCTTTATAGTATCATTCAGCTTGAGAACCCTAAAACGGTTACCAAGTATATGAGTGAGATCAACTTTCAGAATTCGGCCAAAAAGGGCGATATTATTGAGATTGGAATAGAGGTCCTGAAATTCGGGACCACATCTATCCAGTTGCGATGTGAAGTAAGGAATAAAATGACGCGTTCTTCCATTATCAGTATAGAGAAGATCATTATGGTTACCCTGGATGAGAATGGGAAACCCAAACCTCACGGGAAGACCAAGGTCGAGTTCGTAAAAGACAGGCTGAATGACAAAAGCTAACTTTGTTGTTCTTCCCGCTTTTCTTGTTGCTTTTCCTTGTTTTCTTTTTCCTCTTCCTTTATCTGTTCGTTGGCATCTTTAAGTTGCTCGGGCGAAGGAGAATCAGGTTTTTGTTCTTCGGCCTTTTCAGGTTCAAGACTCAGTGAGGCATAATAAGGAAAGTGATCTGATCCTGTTTCCCCTCCGGTTCCTATTTCTTTTAACCTGAACTCTTCAGTAAGGAAGATATGGTCCAGAGACCAGCGCATAAGGAAACTTTTGGCGTTAAAAGTGTTATAGAAACCACGACCAACCCTGATATCTAACAGGCCACCCACATTTTTAAACAGGGAGGTTGTAGAGGACCAGGCAACATCATTAAAGTCTCCGATCACAATTACAGGTAATTCAGATTCCCTGGTTAATTTAGCGATCTTCATCATTTCCGCATCCCTGTCTGTAGAAGACGGATTATGCTGCGGCATTGGAGGCGTAGGATGAATGGCAAACAGCTGGATCTTTTCACCATTTTTCAATTCTATCTTGGCGTGGACCGAAGGAATACTGTCATCTACAATATATTTCACCTCCGGATCTATCAGTGGGAGTTTTGAATATACAAGCATTCCGTAGGTGTTGTCTAAGGGGGCTTCACTCCGGTAAGGATATTCCTTAAAGCCTTTTGAGATTGCATTCTGCCAGGCGGCATCGGTCTCGGTGAAAACGATCACATCGGGTTTATGCTTTTTTACTTCATTTATCAGGGAATCCTTTTCTTTATTCTTTTGAAGCACATTTGCCGTTAAGATTTTTATATCTGCCTGTTTTTTGGTCTTGTTGATCTCATAAGGCGTAATTGGGGTGTAGGGCGCGATCTTTAAGAACTGAAAAGTGAAACAAGCCAGCAGAACGATCATAAACGCATAATCTTCATAACGTTTAATGTCGAATCTTATGAAATACGCTGAAATAGCCGTAAGTGTTAATAAAGTGAGCTGAATATGAGGGTAATCAAACATCCTTATCCACCAGTAATCGGCAGCGATCAGAGGAACAAGGGTGAGGAGTACCGCAATAATTCCGAACCCCTGTAAAAATCTTTTTAACTTCATAAACACCCGGGCTTAATTAGGTTGATAAAAGCTAAAGGTAAACTTTAAATTATTTCTCCCCTTTTATTTGTGAAGAAATTTGCAAAATGTCATCTCCGGAAGGCGATTCGAACAGCTGCAATTTGAAGTAGGGAACGGCAGCAATAATATGGTCGAAAATGTCGGCTGTAATGTACTCGAAATTTTCCCAACGTTTATCTCTGCTGAAACAAAGGACCTCAAGCGGAATACCCTGGGCTGTGGGTGCCAGATGCCTGACAATGATATACATCTCTTTGTGAATGGCAGAATGCTCGTGCAGATAGGTGTCTATGTATTTTCGGAAAACCCCAAGATTGGTTTGATTTCGACCATTGATAAGAATTGACTTATCAATATTATTTTCAGTATTGTATTTGTCGATATCCTCCTGCCTGTTCTCAAGATAAGGCGCTATGAGGCTTATTTTTTTAAGCTCATCAAGCTCTTCCCTGGAAATAAACTTTACCGAATTCTGTTTAATATGAACAGCTCTTTTTATCCTTCTTCCGGAAGACTCCTGCATTCCCCGCCAGTTATGGAATGAATCTGAAATAAGGCTATAGGTGGGGATAGTTGTATAAGTGTTATCCCAGTTCTGAACTCTTACCGTTGCAAGATTGATCTCGGTCACCGTTCCGTCGGCACCATATTTACTAAAGGTGATCCAGTCTCCAATCCTTACGATATCGTTAACAGAGACTTGTATAGAAGCTACAAAACCAAGAATGGTATCCCTGAATATTAATAGCAGCACCGCCGAAGCCGCACCAAGAGAGATAATAAAATTCAATACTTCTTCTCCGGTAATTTCAGCTAGAATAAACAGGAAGGCGAATAACCAGACTACGATCATCACAACCTGTATATAACTTTCTACAGGCTTATCTTTATAAGATTCCAGTGTGCGAAGGTAGTTCTTGGAAGTTCTTAAAAAACTTCTCACGATCCATACCACCAGCAGGATAACATAAATTTCGAAGATAAAGTCGAAGACCTTAAAAGCCAGAGGGAAATCATTCAGGATAATAGGCACTGTATAATACAGTATCAATAAGGGCAGGACCTGGCCTATATACTTTGGGAAATTTGTCTTAACCAGAAAATCATCGAAAGTTGTTTTGGTCTTATTGGTGAAACTTCGGAATGCTTCTATAACAAAGGTTTTCACCAGGTAATTTAAACCTATGATCACGGATATGAGAACCAGAATGTTTACCAGAAGGTTCAAATATTGGGCAACTTCTGGATTTACACCGTTTGAAAGAAGCATTTCTTCAAGCAGGCAGAAAAGGTCTTTAATTGCCTCAGTAATATCCATAGACTACAGGTATCGTTTTTCAACATAAAATGGCCCGAACGGCACCAAAGAACAGGCTAAAATTATTAACATTTCCTTCCATTTCCAATTCATTGCATTATAAAGCAAAAATGCCCCGAGCACATAGGCTATAAAAAGGATCCCGTGAGCCATTCCAACCTGGCGTACCATTTCCGGAGAATCGAAGAAATACTTAAGTGGCATTGCCAGAAAAAGCAATATTAAAAATGACAAGCCTTCAAGAATGCTTATCCATTTGAATACCTTTATTTTTTTGTTGATAGACATAACCGATCATTTAAGCGGCAAAGATAAGTGATATAGAATATTTTAAACTAATTAGTTTCATTAAATCCAGGAGCAGGATCATTAAAGGATACCCTGGAATATTATTATTGTTTCTTTAACTTTCTACGAGTCGAATTTTCTTATTTTGCGTCTAAAATAAACATTTTAATGAGTTCAAAAATATTGGTTACCGGGGGGCTTGGTTTCATAGGTTCCCATACAGCGGTAGCCCTTCAGGAAAAAGGTTTTAATGTGGTGATTGTTGACAACCTTTCTAATTCGTCTGTAGACGTATTAGGTGGAATCGCCAAGATCACTCAAAAGGATCCTGTTTTTGAAAATAGGGATTTAAGGGAAAAACAACACGTTAAAGAACTTTTTGAGAAGCATCCCGACATTGAAGGGGTAATTCATTTTGCTGCTTCAAAGGCCGTAGGAGAAAGTGTTGAGAATCCACTGCTATACTATGAAAATAATATTTCGAGCCTGGTGTATTTGCTGCAGGAGTTAAAGCAGAAAGGGAGTGCTAATTTTATTTTTAGTTCTTCCTGTACCGTTTACGGCCAGGCAGATGAATTGCCAATAAGCGAGAACGCACCGGTTAAGAAAGCAGAGTCTCCTTACGGCAATACTAAGCAAATAGGGGAAGAGATCCTTGCCGATACTTGTAAAGCGCTGGGTGATTTTAAAGCCATTGCACTGAGGTATTTTAACCCGATAGGAGCACACCCCAGTGCAGATATCGGGGAGCTGCCAATAGGTACACCGCAGAATCTGATTCCATTTATTACCCAAACCGCTATTGGAAAACGAGAAGAGTTATCGGTTTTTGGGGATGACTACCCAACTCCTGATGGTACCTGTATAAGGGATTATATTCATGTTATGGACCTTGCCAGGGCTCATGTGGTTGCTTTGGAAAGGTTACTGAATGGTCAGGAAAAAGCTAATTTCGAAATCTTTAACCTTGGTACCGGAAAGGGTAATTCGGTGATGGAAGTGATCAAGACTTTCGAAAAGGTAACAGGACAAAAATTACCTTACAGGATCGCTGACAGGAGAGAAGGAGATATCACTGCAGCCTACGCAGATACTACAAAGGCAAACGAAGATCTTAAATGGAAAGCACAACTAGGCTTAGATGAGGCCTTGGAGAGTGCCTGGAAATGGCAAAAAGAAGTTCAGCGCAGGGAAGAATCTGACAATTAGAGTGTAATACCGTAAAATACAGCTATTAAAAAAGGAGCCTCATCAGGCTCCTTTTTTATGGTTTACCGGGTTCCGTTCACAAGGAATGCGTGGATTACTCCGGGTATCCAGCCTAATGCTGTAAGCAGTAAACTTATTAAGAACGTTACCCCTAAGCCGTGTTTCATAAACACAGCTAAAGGTGGTAAAAGGATATTTAAAATAATGGTTAATAAAGACATATCTATTTGGTTTTAGTCGTTTAAAATTAGTTGGATCTTTTTCTGTGGTTACCCTTGAAACTTTCGGTAACGGGCAACCATAAATACGTAAATAGCGTAGCATACAAGCCCGGCAGCTACTATTCCCATTAACCAGGACCCGTAAGAGGAATCCTGAAGGAATGAAAAAGCATCGGCCGTACTTTTAATATCGTTGGTATCTGAATGTATTGCGGCACGTATAAAGAAGAAAGAAAGAATCCCGAAAATAATGCCTCTGGCTATATGCCCAAGGTATCCCGTATTCTTGATGGTCTTCCTTCTTTTTTCTTCAGAGATAGATTTATAATCGAAATTTTTCAGGTATTTGCCTGTAAGAGCTCTTCTTATCTGGTAAATTGCGGTTCCGGCCAGTGAAATTCCGATTATAGCAAATATATAAACCCCGGCTGATCCGGTTAAGATTGAAGACATGGGGCCTCCGCTTCCCCCGGAAGATGATCCGGTATTAAGAAGTTGCATAACGGCATAACCTGCAATTCCCAGGTATATTAATCCACTAATGAAGAAAGCTACTCTTTTTATCTTTCCCTTGGTGTCTTCGCCAATATGTTCGGGATCCTGGAAAGACTGGATAAACCTCCATACAACATAGCATAACAGGCCAATAGCTATAAGCACAAGAAGGACATTCCCAAAGGGCTGCTTCTCAAGGAAATCCATAACCTGTAACTTTCCGGCCTTTTGTCCGCCCATATTAAAAGCTGCCAGAAAAGTAAGAACTCCGGTGATTCCATAAACAATACCTTTGGCCACGTATCCCGTACGGGCCACTTTCTTTAACTTGGTATTCATAAGATCAATTTATTAGTTGGTTGAAACTAAATTAATTGAAATGAAAGAGACCCTAAGTCAAATTGGCAAAAGTTTAATTCTTTTTAATCTTTCTTAAAGAAAAGTAGGTGGTTACACCATCTCGAAGATAACCAGGGCGTAGAGGTAAAACCTCAGGAATCTAAGCAGGCCGAACATTAAGTAGCTCTGGAAAGGAAATTTAATGATCCCGGCTGCAATACTGGTCATTGCAAAGGGTATTGGGAGGAGTGCTCCCACTACAATAAGGAAACCGCCCCATTTTCGGGTATTCTTAATGTGTTGTGCCATTTTCACCTCCATTTGCTGGTGTACCACCTCGATCTTGGTAATGGCCCTGCCGATATAATAAGAAATGATACCACCCACATAAGATGCAGCGGCAAGAAAAGTTAAGAATAAAATAGGGGTAGAAGACTTTCCGGACCAGGCGATAAATAACTCCGGGGGGATAAGACCAAGTAAGGATTCAGAAATAAGAAAAACGGTAATAATTCCTAACGGGGAGTAGGTTTCGGTTACTGTAACCAGCATTCCTTCCACGTCTAGAACATACCTGTCTAAAGCAAAAAGTGCCGCAACAAAAAGAATAATAGGTATTATCGCTTTCTTCACACTACGCCATACAAAATTGTAAAACCCTGTGTAGCTGTAATACTGGTGCATCAAGCGAATACGCGATTTCCTTTTTTTAGATTTCGCATTCTTCTTTTTCATTAACGAAGTCAATTTTGATCCTTTCCGAAATATGGATTCTCAGAAAAGCCTAATGTATACTTTTAATATTGTTGAAGGAAGCCCTATAAGTAGCGGTTAGTTTTCTGCAGCGTAAGTATTAAAAGCAGCTACATAATCTCTAAGTTCAATTTCGTTAACCTTGTTCTTTGGGTCTGCCATTAGGGATAGCAAATAATCAAGGCTTTCCTGCCCTCTGATATCTTCATTCTCTACAGCGATCTCACCTTCCTCCTCATCTTCAATGGGCTCCTCATCGGGAATCGCAATATTGAAGTCATTGTAAGATTCTATATGCTCAAAAGTTAACCTGATTACCTTGGCAAGAAGCGGATTACCTTCTTCTACCACAAGAACCCTAAGATCTTTAAGGTCTTCAGTAAGGGTGTTCGTGATAATTCCGTTGCGCATCAGGTCACGCTGAATTTTATTAAGTAACTTTTGTGCTTTTATATTTTCCAAGGTTAATAAATTAATCAGGTTAAACTATTTCAGGGATTTTTAGCAACCCTGAATTTCACTGTTTGCAAAGTTACTCCTTTCAACGTTTTCTGAAACAATTTAACACATAAATTCTCAAAGAATGTACTGCAGGAATTAACAATATCTTAGTTGTTGAAATTTCAGGTACTTAGTTAGGTTTAGTAGCTTTATTCTCTAAAAAATTGATGATATGAATAATTTAGAAGGAAAAGTAGCTCTTATTACCGGAGGTAGTAAAGGTATAGGTTATGGCGTGGCCGAAGCGCTTTTGGATTTGAATATGAAAGTGGCTGTTACCAGCAGGTCTAAAACCAATGCTGAAGAGGCTGCTGCAAGGTTAAGCAATAAGGGAGAGGCCCTGGGGCTGGAAGCTGATGTCCGGAATCTTGAAAGTCAGCAGAAAGCTGTGCAGGAGGTTACCGATAAGTGGGGGCAAATAGATGTGCTTGTTGCAAATGCAGGGATTGGCCATTTTGGTTCTATCGAGGAACTAAGCCCACAACAATGGCAGGACACCATAGATACTAACTTAACCGGTGTGTTTTATAGCATTAAATCTACGGTAGATGCCCTGAAAAAATCCAAAGGATACATTATTACCATTTCCAGTCTTGCGGGCACCAATTTTTTCGCCGGGGGAGCGGCTTATAATGCCAGTAAATTTGGATTAACCGGATTCAGTCAGGCGGTAATGCTGGATCTTAGGGATAAAGGTATAAAGGTAAGTACCATTATGCCAGGATCAGTTGCGACCTACTTCAATGATCATACACCAAATAAAGAGGATGCCTGGAAGATCCAGAGTGAGGATATTGGAGAACTGGTAACAGATCTGCTTAAAATGAATCCTAGGACTCTACCAAGTAAGATAGAAGTAAGACCTTCTCAACCACCAAAAAAATAAAAGCACTTTTTAAAGCCGGTAGTGTGCCGGCTTTATTTTTGGGATTATTTATTGTAATATTGCGATAATAAATTCAACACAAAATGGGGCTGACAAAATCTGAAATATTCAATGCTTCTCAGAATGAGATCGCGGGTATAGCTAAGGTGCTGGGGCATCCCGCCCGTATTGCCATCCTGGAGCACATAATTAAGAGCGAGAGCTGTATATGCGGGGAACTTGTTGCCGAGATCGGGCTTGCCCAGCCTACCATTTCTCAGCATTTAAAGGAACTAAAGAACGCCGGACTCATAAAAGGAGAAATTGAAGGTACAAGAGTGTGTTATTGCATTGAGCCAGAAAAATGGAATAAAGCCAAGCAGCTTTTTGACAGCTTTTTTAAATCGAGCCTTCCTCCGGTGAATGATTGTTGTTAACTGTTTATTTTAGGTCTTAACGATAAATGCCTTGAACTTACCTCCCTGTTATAGTAGTATTAAAATTTAGATTGGCACCTGATTATTCAGTAACTTAATATGGGTTTAACTGATAATCAAAACGAGATGAGGGGGGTGTTATTGATGCTATTTGCTTTGGTCTTTAGTTTAAGCTCCTGTTCCCGTGTAAGCAGCGGCCCTGATGAAAATGCATTCAGGGACAAGACCTTTGTTCACCGCTATTTTGAAACCGAAGAGGACTGTCTTAAGGCTCAACCCGACCCCGATTTCTTTGTAAACTGCCATCAACAGGTAGATTTTTTTTCAAACAATGAAGTAGAGATCGTCCTTTCTGATATTATTTGGAGAGGAGATTATATCGTGGAGGGTGATATGGTGATTTTAAGTTTCCAGCCTAATTTCGAAATCCCGGACGGGGAGATCAATTTTGAGATATTAAACTTATCGGTGCTTAGAAAGCTTGATGATAATACCCGATGGGTAATGATGCGTGCTAATTCTATCTGGAAATAAAAGCTTAGCTTGTCCTTGATTCAATACGGCATCAACTAATCTTTTTGAAGAAAGTTCACCCATGTATAAATTAGAAAGTATTTTTGCTTAGGCAGCAATCGCTTAATGCAATATTATATCAGGAAATATAAGGAAGAGTTTTTTCGGTATCTAAGGAGCACCGATTTTTCAAAGGCACTGGTGCTCACTACTGCTATTGCTATTCCTGTCTGGATATTTTCTGAACTTGGGAATTTTGAAGTAGGAACCGCGATTGCAATGGGATGTCTTCTCAGTTCACCCAGTGATGTTAGCGGAAGCCTAAAACATAAGATATATGGGGTGCTCTTTGCCGCTGCACTTGGGGGTGTGTCAATGATCCTTGCCGGTTATGCAGCTTTCAGCCTCTGGTTCCTGATCCCCGTTATCGGGATCCTTGTTTTCGGAATATCCTATCTTTCTGTGTTTGGCTTCAGAGCTTCCCTGGTGACATTTTCAGGTTTACTGGCTATAGTGCTTAGTTTTGCCGGACTTTCTTCTACTATAGAGATCTGGCAGAAAGGTTTGCTTATTATGCTGGGGGGAGCCTGGTACCTGGGACTTAGCCTGGTTTGGTATTTCATTTACCCCTCTCATCAGGCGGAACAGCTTTTGGCTCAGTGTATGGAGCTTACGGGAAAATATCTTAAGATAAGATCTAAGATATTATATAGGGTTGTAGATAGGGATGAGTTGCAAAAGCAGCTTTTCCAGTTGCAGACCGAACTAAATGCGCAGCACGAAAGCCTGAGGGCGGTACTAATAAGCCCCGGTAAGAATTCTGCAAATTCCAACTACTTAAGAAAACGGCTGTTGGTATTAATCGAGCTTATAGATATGCTTGAGCTTGCAATGGCTAATCCTGTTGATTACAGTAAAATGGATGAATTTCTAAAGCTGAAGTCTGAAGAGATTAAGGTTTTTAGTGACCTTACGTTTTATATGGGGCAGGAGCTTGAAAAAATGGGGCTTGCCATTGATAAGAAGTCTAAACTTTCTGCCTTAGAGCTCGACCGATTCCTCTCCAGGGCTCAAAATAGTCTTGACAAACTGATCGAAAGCTCAAAAAATGAAGATCAGGAGATCATTCTCTTTTTAAAGAATTTACTGGACTATCAGGAAAAACAAATTCAAAAAATCAATGGGATCTACCGGTTACTCACTAATATAGAGACCAATAAAAAAATGTTCGTTTCAACGAAGGAAGCTTCCCGGTTTATCACTCCACAGGATTATGATCTTAATATTCTTTCCGATAACTTCCATTTCAACTCTCCCGTATTCCGGCACGCTCTCAGGCTGGCTTTGGTTGTTTTAATAGGTTTTGCCATAGGAAGCATCTTTTCATTTCAAAATGCATACTGGATCCTGTTGACAATTGTGGTTATTATGCGCCCCAATTACGGTCTGACCAAGCAAAGGATCAAGCAACGGATTATAGGAACACTCATTGGAGGAGGGATCGCTATAGGAATAGTTTATATTACCCGAAACCCCGTTCTTTACGCTATTTTAGGTTTGGGTTCGCTCACTCTTGCTTTTTCCCTTATTCAGCGTAATTACAGGACCGCCGCGATTTTCATCACCCTGAGTATCGTTTTTATTTATGCGTTGCTACAGCCAGATGTGCTGGAAGTCATTAAATTTCGGGTTATAGACACGCTTGTAGGCGCCGGGCTTGCAGGTTTGGGAAATATTCTTTTATGGCCGGCCTGGGAAGCCCAGGGAATAAAGGAGGTTATAAAAAGCAGTATTGCGGCAAACCGGAAATACTTAAAGGAAATCGACCAGTTTTATCACCAAAAGGGAGAGCTGCCAACCAGTTATAAACTTGCCAGGAAAAAAGCATTTCTGGAAATGGGAAACCTTAGCGGTTCCTTTCAGCGTATGAAACTTGAGCCTAAATCCAGGCAAAAGGAAGCCTCTGAGCTATATGAGTTAGTTGGTCTAAATCAGACCTTTCTGTCTGCACTGGCCTCTCTTGGTACTTACATAAGGAACCATAAAACCACCAAGGCTTCCGAAAATTTTGAAGCTTTTACAGAACGGATCACGGAGCATCTTGAAAATGCCGAAAAGATACTTGGGGATGAAACCATCCCTGATGAGGCCGGGATGGATAAAACTATAAAGGCATCTAAGGCCCTGGAGAAAACATATAAAAAACTGGTTCTTAAAAGACAGGCTGCACTAAAAAACGGGGAAAATTTAATCGATAATGACACTGAACTTCGGCTACAGGAAGCTCAACTGGTAAAGAGTCAGTTGCAATGGCTGCTTGATATTTCTGAAGACCTGGAGAGGATCATCAGTCAGGTAAAATTCCGTTAATTAAATAAACAAGCTTGTAAATGAGTAAGAGAGCACTTAAAAAATATCTTGATTCCCTTGAAAAGGAACAGCTGGAAGAGCAGATTATAGATTTGTACGAGCGTTTTGATGAAGTAAGGGTGTTCTATAATTTCGTATTTAATCCTAAAGAGGATAAGCTGGTTAAAGAGGCAAAATTAAAGATCGCAAAGGAGTACTTTCCAACCGGGAAAAGAAAACCGAAGACCAGGAGATCTGTGGCCCAGAAGATTATCAAACACTACAGGAAATTAGGTTTTGATCCTATTCTTCTGGCAGATATTATGCTTTATAATATTGAGGTGGCTCAAAGCTACAGTGTGGAAAAAGAGAGAATATCTGATGCCTTTTGTAAAAGTATGTATAAGTCTTTTGAGGAAGCCTTTAATTTTATCGCAGGGCATTCTTTATTGCCGGAATTCAGGGCACGGCTGATCAAGATAATTGAAAATGCCGAAGAACAGCACTGGTTTAATGCTTCCGGTTTTGACAGGCTGGGAGAGCAGATGCAGTAAGAGCTTTTCGGGAAAATAAATGCTGTGGTCAGGTTCCTTTAGTCGAAAGAATCTTAAAGTCCAGTTTCTGATCTTTATGGAATACTACTATGGTATAAACCCTGCCAGATCTGAAATCGTAATTTTTATAGAGAACCGGGTTAGGAGCAGAGCTTAAGTAAAGTTCCACGGGTCTGTTTCCGCCTTTTATGGTTTTTCCCTGCATAGGTTTTGGATAGGCTAAACCGGAAACCAGTTTCTTCTTATTTCCATTTTCATCTAACTTTATACTTATAGGGCTAAATCCGCTGGCCGCATTTAACACCCTTACTCTTGAATAAGATTTTTTGAGGTGTACCTGGTCTGAGAACACTTTATATCCCGGAAGATAGCCATTCTTTGAATTGTTTTCTTCTCCTTCAAAGACTCTGTGCATTTTGTAAGAGAACCTGGCCTGATTCATCGTGTCTGATAATCGTGGCCTTCCGTAGAAAACCAAGGTGTATTTCTCATCTTTTGCCAGTGCAAGTTTCCTTTTTAGAAGTATCTTAGATCCGGACCAAATTTCCAGATCATAAACGGAAGGTTGAAGGGGGCGGTAGCTGGAATCTGAAAAAGCCGCTGTGTTGAAATTTATGGTTTCGGCTGAATTTGAACTCAGTTTAAATTCGATCTCCCTTTCTGTCGCATTAAAAAATCTGATCCTGCTCTTTTCATATTTGCCGGTCTTCCCTGAGCAACTTATAAAAAGAGAGGATATAAGTAAGATGATAATTAAGTTTTTATTCATCGGGTTTAGATTTATTCTTGGAAGAAAAGCTGCTTACCATTGCAGGACGGCCAATAATTATGAATAGAGACAGGAAGGCCAGGATGCCTAATTGAATAGGGGCTACCGTCGCCAGTCTTATCAGCAGAATAATAATTATAATCGCAGCAAGAACGATTCCGACATATGAAATCCATTTTTTTGAGTCATCAAGATATCTAAGCGCAATGATATTAACGGTGCTAAAGGTTATCAGAAATATTAAACTGGCAGCTTCAACTAAAGAAGATAGTTTTCCTATAATGGCTAATACTGCCGATAGAATACCTAGTAATATTACGGCTGCGTAGGGAACATCATTCCTGGTTTTTCTAAACAGCCCGGGAAGCTCTTTATCTTCCGCAACCCTTTTCGATAAATTTGCGCTGGAAAATAAAGTAGAGTTGATGGCTGCAGCGGTAGCGAATACTGCTGCCACGGTCATTATGATGAGCCCCGGAGTACCAAGGGCATTTTGTGCTGCAACCGATAAAGACACCTGCTTTTGTGAAATTATGCTTAATGCTCCTGCAAGCATTACCGCGCCAATAGCAACAGCAATATAGATAAGGATCACAAACAAAAGCGCAAGCATAATGGTAGGCTTCAGTATTTTCTTTGGTTTCCTGATCTCTTTATATTCATAAGTAAGCAGCTGAAAGCCTTCGTAAGCCATAAAAATGCTGGCGGCACCAATTGGAGCACTCCAGACAGGACGCGGTTCCAGGCCTGAAATTAATTTCAGGCTATCCCATTGCATAAATCCAAATACTGCCAGGCCTATTAAAGCCAGCAGGTTCAAGCTGACTATGGCAATCTCTACTTTTTTGGTTTTTTTTACTCCGGCAAGATTTAATCCAATCAATGTGGCCATAATTCCTAAAGCAAGAATTCGGGTCACCCAGGGGCCGCCGTTAAAGGAAAAGGAAAGATAATGCCCGAAAGCAAAGGCATAAACGGCCATTGTGAGTACATATCCCAGCAAAAGTAGCCAGGACAGACTTCCTGCAGTTCCATTTTTATTGATCTCTCTCAGGTAGGTGAAAGCACCTCCGCTTTCTCCGAACTTATTTGCAAGACTAACATAGCAGTATGCGCTGGATGCCGCTATTAATCCGCTTATTAAGAAACTGAGCCAGGTCCATTGGCCCGCCACTGAGACTACAACACCCAAGGCAGTGTATATCCCCCCTCCAACCATACCACCTGCAGCCAGGGCCCAGACCGAAGCCCAGCCTAGTGAGCCTGATGATTTGCTGTTGGCCATAAAATTGATCCTTCAGATAATTCGTAGTTTAAAAATATCAGGAAGTTTAGAGGTGATTAGCCTAATAGGCGTTAAAATTCAGCTAATGTTTTCCTAAACAGCTGTAATTAAGAGCTTCAGGGTATGTTCGTAAAAGATTTACTCTATTGTCTTTTTATCTACAGAACCTATCCTTTGACAATTCAGGCTTACCAATAACATCCCCCCAAAGATTATCAGCATAATAGAAGTAAAGCTTACATTCATATCTATCAGCATCCCGATTAGAAGAGGGCCTAAAGCCGTACTGATCACCATAAACATTGTAAAGACACTTCTTATGGCTCCCATTTTTTTGGTCCCGTAAATTTCAGCGATCAGTGAGGTCTTTACCGTGCCTGACATTCCCGTAGTAATTCCGGCTAAAATAAGGTAGATGAGAGCTCCTGTAATGCTGTCCATAAAGGCAAAGGGTAATAAACCTATATTGATAGGGATTATATAATATCTGAAGATCTTCTTTGCCGAAAACCTGTCGACCCACATTCCTCCAAAAAGGGAGAAAAAGAAACGGGTGATGGCATAAACTGTAAAGAAGGTTGCATATAATTGCGGAGACCAGCCTTTGTCTTCCACAAATACATATTGGTAGAAAAAGATCGCTGTATTGGTAAAGCCTAATGCAAAACTGGCAGGCATCATAATTCCGAAGCGCCTGTCAAAAATCACAGTTTTATAATCCTTGAGTAAGGACCAGGTTGATGGTTTGCCTTCAGGAGATAGTTGTTTGTCAAAATCTAAGAGATTGGTGAATTTTAATCTTATTAAATAAAGCAACAGGGCTATTCCGCTCACGATACTCGCCATACGCCAGTTAAAAAAAGCAATAATTGAAGTAACGATAATCGGAAAAATTGCTTCACCCATAGAATAACCCAGGGAAGAAATGCTTAAGGCTTTTCCCCGGTTCTTATCAAAATACCTGGAGATAATGCTCATACTTATATGGCTCAGGAAACCCTGCCCGGCCAGTCTTAGCCCTATGAGGGCTATAAATAAAAATGCAATATGTTCTGCAATACCAAGTAAAATACTGGAAAAGGCGAGGCTGATTATGGTGAATGCCGTTACCGTCTTTACAGGCTTATGGTCTACGGTATGACCTACGGTAAGCATTATGATTGATGCAGCAACGGTACAGGCAGCATAAATGGCACCAAAATTACCTTCGCTAATCTCAAAGGCCTTAATGATTTCAGGGACATAGAGAGAAATAAGGAAGGTCTGGCCAAAACTGGATAAAAAAGTAAGCAACCAGCCAAAACTTACCTTTTTAAAATTCCCCTTTAAGAAGTAGTAGTAATTTTTCAATATCCCGAAATTCAGATTCTGATTTCCAAAGATAAAATCTCTTACCGGCCGGCGTAGATAGAAGTTCAAAAAATTTTTTATTCGGCTATCAATGTATTCTGTAAAAATATTAAAGCCACCCTTTAGAGGTGGCCTGAATAATGCTGAACTGAAAATTCCTAAGCTTTATTTCTTAGGTTTTGCCTGTTTAGCCGGTGCCTTTTTTGGAGCAGCCTGTTTTTTAGGTTGCTGTTTTTTGGGATCACTTTGTCTTGGTGATTGACGTTCTTGTGCCATCTCTTTATGATTTTGGTTAATATGCTAATTTACAGCTAAATGATACGCGTATGTCCTGTTCTTATGAAAATTTTAACTGCGATTTTAGTTAAATTTTCAGGTGAAAATTCTCCCGATATGGGCATTGAAAGCTTTTATGATTATACCCGTCTTATTTGCTTTGAGAATGTTTATTTTTGATATTGAATAAAAGTTACAGCCTTGTAATATGGATGAGAATAAGATCATAAAAGAGATTAAAGCACAAAAGAATCTTCCAAACCTGAAATTGAAGATCAAGAGGGATACTGAGGCTTTTACAAACAAACTTTTCTGTACCTTATTTGATGAAGATACTGAAGTCGAATCTAATATAAAGGAACTGGGTACAGACTTTGAAAAACTGGCCGATCTGGTGTGCTGGAAACCAGATGCACCCTGCCGTGAACTTTGGGGCAAATATCTGGAGCATTTGCCGGCTATTCTTAAAAAACTTAATTGCGATGCCAACGCAATTGCAGAGAATGATCCTGCGGCGAATTCAGTAGAAGAAGTTTATCTTTCTTATCCTGGATTTTTCGCCATTGCAATTTACAGGCTTAGTCACGAGCTTTATAAATTCGGACTTCCGCTTGTTCCCCGGTTAATGACAGAATATGCCCACCGTCTTACGGGAACAGATATAAACCCTGGCGCAACCATCGGCACTCCATTTTTTATTGATCACGCAACGGGAGTGGTTATAGGGGAAACAGCACTTATTAAGGATAATGTGAAGCTTTATCAAGGTGTTACTCTAGGAGCACTTTATGTAGATCGGAATCTTAGAAGTGTGAAGAGGCATCCTACTATAGAAAAGAATGTGACTATTTATGCCAACGCGACTATTCTCGGGGGAGAGACCATAATCGGAGAGAACAGTGTGATAGGGGGGAACGTATGGCTAACCGCTTCGGTTCCTGCAAATTCTATGGTTTCTCATAAACCTCAGATCAATATCAAAAAGAATAATAATGAATAATAAAGACGAATCTATTTTAGGCTTAATTGGAAACACTCCGCTTGTAAAAGCCCGGAGTCTTGTTGATAACCCAAATGTTGAGCTATATTTTAAGCTGGAAGGGCAGAATCCTGGAGGAAGCGTAAAGGACCGTCCGGCTTATAATATGATAAAAAGCGCTCTGGAAAGAGGTGATATCAGTAGTAAGACTAAGATTATAGAAGCTACAAGCGGTAATACCGGGATTGCCCTGGCAATGATCGCCGGGATGTTCAAGCTGGATATAGAGCTTGTAATGCCCGAAAACTCTACCATAGAGAGGGTACAGACAATGCGGGCTTACGGTGCAAAAGTAACACTGACCGATGCCGATGGTGGGATTGAAGGATCCAGAGATTATGCTGAAGCCAAGATGAAGAAGGAGGGAATGTATATGATCAATCAGTTCTCTAATGATGATAACTGGAAAGCTCATTATAAAACAACGGGGCCGGAGATTTGGAATGATACCCATAAAAAGATCACACATTTTGTGTCCTCAATGGGAACGACCGGAACAATTATGGGCACTTCCACCTATCTTAAAGAAAAAAGCCGGGATATCAGGATCGTTGGGGTTCAGCCAACAGATAATTCAAGGATACCGGGGATAAGAAAATGGCCTGAGGCCTACTTGCCTAAGATATTTAAACCTGAAAAGGTAGATCGCGTGCTTGAAGTAAGTGAAGAAGATGCTAAAAAGATGAGCCAGAGACTGGCAAGAGAAGAAGGTATCTTTGCCGGAATGAGTAGTGGAGGTGCTGCAGCTGCAGCTGTAAGGCTGTGTAACGAGCTTGAGAAAGGAGTTGTGGTTAGTATAGTTTGTGATCGTGGAGACCGGTACCTTTCATCAGACTTATTTCAATAAAAAAAGGGCTAATCTGAAGTAATTCAGATTAGTCCTCCCCTTTAGGTTTGGTTTGCCAAATACTAATTAGATGCTAAACCTTCATTAAACTTTCTGGGGCCCAGATCGATCTTAACATTTTTTCTTTTATTTCCGTCAGCCAGTTTCACCTTATAATATTCTTTGGTGATATCCCATTCATTGGAAATGGCTACGTGCCTGTTCTTAACGATCTGCCAGCCAGGATTAGACTTCGCTATATCTACGATCATCTGATAGGGTAGGGCTATATTTTTGAAATCGGAATAGCTGGAAAGAAGATTCCCTTCTTTATCATATTCAGCATCCAGAAATCCTTTTCCGGTTCTGAAATTTACCTCATAGCTAATAAAGTCTGAATCTGCATTAGCTTCAATGAACTGGTAAATGTCAAAATTCTCTCTGACGAAAACCAAAGGATTTTCAGCAAATTCGCCGGCATAATTTTCAGAAACCACAATACTTAATGAGTTGGTATTAGGATCTAAAATTAAAGATTCCGGAGAATAAGTCATTTTTAGTTCTTCTAAACGAACAACTTTTTGAGCCTGTGCCGAGCTAATTACAAAGCTCAAAAAAAGCACAATTAGGATGATTTTTTTCATAACAAATGGATTTAAATGATTAAGCAATAAAGGTACTTCTCATTATATCCATTTAATACTACTTAAGTAGCACAAACCTTGAATTCCAGACTTTAACGCTTGTTTAAGCTTTGTATTCTTTAGTTTATTGTCCTGCTCTTTTTTCTATTTTATCCAATAACAGCTGCAGATTTTTGATTTCCACTTTTTTGCGCCCCACACTTATGATTCCGTCGCTTTTAAAGTCCTGTAAATGCCTGTTCACTACGGCCCGGGTAGAACCAATGAGGTTTGCAAGCTCTTCATTGGAAAGATCATTGATCATTTCCAGTTTCTGAGATTTGTTATTGATGTTGTTCAGGATGAGTTTTGCCAGCCTGGTGGAGATATCAATAAGGGTGATGTTAGAGGCGTATTCTTCTAAGGACCTCATTTGCTTCCCCATATATTTTAACAGCGGTTTGTTTATTTCAGGATTCTGCCTTATCCATTGGCGCATCTTTTCGATAGGAATAGATAATACTTTTACATCATCCAAGGTTTCATAATAGGTATGATGTTCTACTTCATCCAAAAGACAAAGAATGTCAAAGGCATCATTTTTTGTCAAAAGATACAGGGTGAATTCTCGGCCGGTGCCGGGATCTGTCTGGTAGATCTTCAACCTTCCTGAAATTATAATATGGAATTTATATAAAGCCTTATTCTTGCTTATACTGCAGGTATATTTTGGCCATACTTCTTCTTCAAGTTCAGCTAAAAAATTTTCAAGTTTTTCGGTTGAAAGGTTACAGAACAATTCATTTTCCTGCAATGCTTTCAGGTATTTACTAAGTTTCCTTTCATTCATCATTTTAAACCTGTTATATTGGGTTGCCATAAAAATGGGGGGATGGATAAAGGAACTAAGTGCTATTTACAGATTGGTTAGTTTCTATAGCGAATATAAATTTAATCAATTTGCTTCTAAATTCACTTTTCTCCCGGAATAATTTCGCCAAACCTAAGAAATCAGCTATTTTTGCAAAATTGCAGATTTAAAAGACACTATGGGGGTAGAAACATTCGGAATAGAAGAAAAGAAAGTAGACAAACAACTTTATGGATACCAGGAAAAAGATATAGAGAAAATATTTAAGGTGATCGAGGAGAACCCCGAGCACTATAACCTTTTGTATCAGCTGCCTACAGGTGGCGGGAAGACGGTTATCTTTTCCCAAATGGTGAGGGAGTATATTCAGCGTACCCAGAAAAAGGTGCTTATCCTTACCCACCGGATCGAACTTTGTAAGCAAACCTCAAAAATGCTTACCGATTTCGGTGTTCGTAACAAGATTATAAACAGTAAGGTTAAGGAATTGCCGGACCAGGACCAGTATATGTGTTTTGTGGCAATGGTGGAGACACTTAATAATCGTCTTCACGACGATAAACTCGATCTTGAGGATATCGGGATGGTGATAATAGATGAGGCGCATTACAATTCTTTCAGGAAGCTTTTTAAGTTTTTTGAGAAGTGCTTTATTCTTGGGGTTACGGCCACGCCTTTAAGTTCGAACATCAAATTGCCTATGAAGGATAATTACCGCGAACTGATCGTGGGGGACTCCATAGGCTCTCTTATTGAAAAAGGTTTCCTGGCAAGGGCAAACATCTATAGCTATAATGTTGGGTTAACCACCCTGAAAGTTGGTATGAACGGGGATTATACGGTGAAATCTTCTGAGGAGCTTTACTCCAATATTTCGATGCAGGAGAAGCTGTTGAATGCTTATTATGAACGTTCTAAAGGTAAGAAGACGCTTATCTTCAATAACGGTATTAATACTTCTATTGAAGTCTATGAGACCTTTAGAAATGCCGGGCTGCCGGTAAGACATCTGGATAATACCACCAGCAAGCAGGAACGAAAGGATATTCTTAAATGGTTTAAGAATACCCCGGATGCCATCGTGACATCGGTGAGTATACTTACCACCGGATTCGATGAACCTACGGTAGATACCATTATTCTCAACAGGGCAACCAAGTCTTTAACCCTTTATTTCCAGATGATAGGTCGTGGTTCGCGGGTGCTTCCGGGAAAATCTGAATTCACGGTGATCGATCTTGGTAATAACCTGGCAAGGTTTGGTCATTGGAGCGCTCCGGTAGACTGGAAACAGATCTTCAGGTCGCCTGATTTCTATTTTGAAAATCTTCTGAGCGATGAAGAGATAGAAAGAGAATTTAAGTATGTAATGCCTCCCGAGATACGCGAACAATTCAGCAACACTGAGAATGTTGAATTCGATGTGGAAGAAGCCTATGACGAAGTGATCAAAAAAGGCCTGCGTTCTAAGGCTGTTTTAGAGTGGTCTATGGAGCAACATGTAAAAATGTGTGTGGAGAACAGTGAAGATGTTTTTGATGCGCGTATCCTTGCCAAAGAGCTCAAGGACGATATCGCTTCAAGAATCAAACAATACTCATACTGTATCAGTAAGAGTACAAAGAACTACCGTGACTGGCTGGAGGAAGACTATTCCAGAAAGTTAAGAATGCAGATAAATAAAGAATTCTAAAAAAACAATTCTTTTTAAAGTACAGAGAAGGAGCAAGACGTTAGTTTTGCTCCTTTTTGTCTTTTTTACCGAATAGTCTCTGGAAGAAGCCTTTCTTCTTTTTCTTTTCTTTCTTTTCGGGTTTCCTGTTATCTTCAGAACCTCCAAAAAGGCGTTTAAAGAATCCGTCGCGTTTTTGCGCTTCACAATCCATTAATTCCCGCACTTCAGTGGAAGGGGAACGGAACCTGGCTCCTGTGATCTCATTGAACCTGCCATCCTGATTCATTTTTTGCATCAGCCTGGCAAAGATTGGTAAGGCCGAATTTGCACCCTGGCCAATGGCAGTATTCCTGAAACCAATCCTGTGATCGTCAGAGCCTACCCAGGTTACGGTAACCAGCTTTGGGGTGATCCCCACAAACCAGCCATCCTTATTATCCTGGGTGGTTCCTGTTTTTCCCGCCATATCATTGCGCAGGCCATATCTGCTTCTAAGTCTCGCGGCGGTTCCTTTATTAACCGTAGACTTCAGCATTTCTATCATTATCTGCCTGTTGGTTTCTGAAAAGGCTCTTTCAGACTTCACCTGCGGCTCGAATTCTGCCAGTAAATTCCCGTTTCCATCTTTGATCCTGGTGATGTAAAATGTTTTGCTCGGCCTGCTTTGGTTAACGAAACTGGTGTAAGCCTCTGCCAGTTCCTCCAGTTTTATTGAAGCGGTTCCTAGGGCTATGGATGGTACTGCAGGAAGCTCCGAATTGATTCCCATTTCCTGGGCCTGCCGGATTACGTTATTGATTCCTGCCCTCATCAGGACTTTTACCGCAATGGTGTTCATAGAATTGCTGAGGGCCGTTTCCATATTATAATTCATATCAGGATCGGTTTCTTCCGAAGAGGCATTGCTGGGCGTCCAGCCTTCATCATAGGTAACTTCCCTTCCCGAGAAATAAGTGCAGGGCTCTATGCCTTGTTCCAGGGCAGTGGTGTAGACTATCGGCTTAAAAGTAGACCCAACCTGTCTTTTACTTTGGGAAACGTGATCATACTGGAAATACCGGAAATCTATTCCGCCTACCCAGGCTCTTACCTTTCCGGTTGATGGTTCTACCGAAAGCATTCCCGAATTCAGGAATTTCAGGTAATGGGTTACACTGTCTATTACGCTTACATTCCGGGTTTCGGTGCCTTCGTAGTCAAAGAGCTCAACAGGCCTGGTCTTCTTCAGCTCCTTCATTATCTCCGCCTCACTCAGTCCTTCCTTTTGAAGGTTTTGATAGGCTGAAGTCTTCTTTACCGCGTCTTCCACGATCTTTTTATTCCTGATCCAAGGGGCGTACTTCCCATAGGACTTCTCGTGTTGCTGCTGTAATTCAGACATATGCTCATACATAGCCTCCTCGGCCAGTTTTTGCATTTCATAATCCAGGGTGGTCTGAACAATTAGCCCGTCCCGGTAGATGTTGTATTTTTTTCCGTCTTTATTTTTAAGAGTATCCAGGATCTTGCTCACATCCTTTCTTACCTGTTCCCTGAAGTAGGGTGCAAGACCCTTATTGTGGCTGTAACTTTTATAATCGAGAATTAGGTCGGTATTCTTGGCATCTTCCACTTGAGCTTCAGTCAGGTAATCATATTTACCCATCTGGACGAGCACCACATCGCGACGCAACCTGCTTCTTTCAGGAAAGATGCGGGGATTGTAATAGTGTGAAGCTTTCAGCATACCCACAAGTACAGCGGCCTCTTCAAGGCTTAGGTCTTTGGTGTGTTTGTTGAAGAACTTCATTGAAGCACTTTCTATCCCGAAGGTGTTGTCGCTAAAAGGAACGGTATTAAAATAAAGCGTGATGATCTCCTTTTTGGAATAGATCTCTTCCAGGCGTTTGGCTATAATGGCTTCCTGTACCTTATTGATTACGATCCCGAAGGCCCCATAATCTTTACGGCCGTATAGGTTTTTGGCAAGCTGAAGGGTAATTGTGCTCCCGCCACCTGAAGATTCGTCCTGCAGGAGGATGGTCTTAAAAAACACCCTGAGCAGGCTCCGGTTATCTATTCCGTCGTGTTCATAAAAACGGGCGTCTTCGGTAGCTATTAAGGCTTCAATAAGGTGTTCCGGAAACTGATCGTAGTTTATTGGCTGCCTGTCGTAGATATAGAATTTTCCTATAAGTTCTCCATCCTTTGCAAGGACCTGTGTGGCCTTGTTTTGTTCCAGCTCTTTAAGTTCAACGGAGGTTGGTAATTTTCCCCAGGCGCCAAAATATATACTGGCAAAGAATAACAACCCTAAGGCTATTAAACTTAAAAGTATGATTACGGCCTTTTTGAAGACAGGCGACTTTTTGATTTTTGAAAGCATAACACAAGTTAGGTGTTACAAATAAACAAATACTTGTATTTACCTGACTCTGCATTAAGTGTATTTTAAGGAATTTTAAGAGAAGAGAAAGAAATTATAAAAAAATTAGCCGGCTACTTTTTCAAAGTGCCGGCTGCTTAGGGGGACGTGAACATACGATTCGCTTTTTGATTATACTGCGTGTCTTCTTCGGTTGTACCAGTTTCCGTGAGAGGAAGAGTTGTTTTGATGAAGGAAACTTCTTTTGTGGGTTAAACCTTCCTTTGTATTTCCGAAGTTCTGAATGATGCTTTCAAGGGTTTTCATAATGTTGTGTTTTATTGATTAATGAATTATTTGAATGTTCTCTCAGGCATATTGTCGGTGGTTATACCAACTGCTCCTGCTGTCTGTCTTCTTGGTATTTAAGAAGGCTTTCCTATGGGTTAAACCTCCTTCTTTTGCTGCTCCAAAATTCTGGATTATTGTTTCTAATGGTCTCATAACTGAAAAATTTATATGTTGAACTATAGGCTTATAGAGTGGATCTTCCTCTGCTTAACCAGCTACTTCTGCTGTTTGAAGGTGTTGCACCCATAAAAGATCTGCGTTGTACGATTCCTGATTCTGAATTTCTTAGCGTTTTCATTGTCTAAAATTTTTGGTGTTTATTAAAAGGTTTTTTTTGTTCTTAAAGCACAAAACTGTTTCTGTTTAACCAGCTGCTTCTGCTGTTTCCTGGTTGTGAATTCATAAAAGATCTGCGTTGCACAATTCCTGATTCTGAGTTTCTTAAGGTTTTCATCGTATTAAAATTTTTGGTTTCTATTATAAAGACGCCTGAAGTTTAGGTATGTTACAGTACTATGCATAAAAAGGTACTAAATTAACATATCTTTAACTTTTAAACGGTTGAAATACAGTGATTAAGCCTTGTTTTGATAGCATTCTAAGGCAGAGCATCCTGGTATGGTTCGCATAAAAGTTAATTTTCTATAAAACATTTGGTAGTAAGTAATAATCCCGCTTCCTTAGAAAGAGAAATAGGACAAGTATTTTCCTGATTATCAAAATTAACTTTACGATCGGTTGTTATGAATAAGGTTGCTATTGCAATAGTTGTGGGAGTATGTGTTCTGGCGGGAATAATTTTCGCCACTTTCGAAAGTTCAATGATCTATACCACGGGTCCCGAAGTGGAGCGCTATAAAATCCTGAAGAAATGGGACCTTCCAATTGAACTGGAAGAAATATCCGGTTTCGTGATGCTCAGTGATGACAGGCTTGCCTGTATTCAGGATGAAGAGGGGATTATCTTTATTTATAACCTGAATAAGGAAGAAATTGAAGAAGAATATGAGTTTGGCGGAAATGGGGATTATGAAGGCCTTGCTGTAAACGGGAATGATGCTTATGTTCTTAAGAGTAACGGGACCATATATGAAGTGAAGGATTACGCCAGTTCTTCCCGTAAGGTCAGGGAAATTCAAACTGTGCTAACAGCAAGGCAAAATACAGAGGGCTTAAGCCTGGACACCAAGAATAACCGTCTTCTTATTACTCTAAAGGATTCCGAGAAAGATGATGAGAATTTCAAAAATATATATGCTTATGATCTCGGCCTGAATAAACTTTCAACCGAACCGGTAATAAAAATCGATCTTAGGGACTCTGTCTTTTCCGGGTTGAAGGCGAATCAGCTCACCCGAAAAATGAGTCCGTCAGAGATCAGTATTCATCCCTCTACCGGAGAATATTATATTGTTGATGGTCCCAGGCCAAAACTTCTTATCCTTGATAAAAACGGAAAGCCCAGAGATCTTTACCTTTTTGACCCTGTTAAAATAGCTCAGCCTGAAGGGATTGGTTTTACCAGTGACGGAAGGTTGTTTATTTCCAATGAAGGCCACGGGGACCCCGGTAATGTGATGGAACTACAATTAGAATAAATTAAAAAAGCAGGCGAAAGACCTGCTTTTTTAATAATAAGGATTTTCTTTTATGATTTCTGAATTTCATCTGCAACCGCCTGAACTTCATCCAGTACTCTTAAAAGATTTTCACCCCATAGCTTGGCGATCTCCTTTTCGGTATAGCCTCGTTTAACCAGCTCTATGGTGATATTCAGCGTTTCTGATGCATCTTCCCAACCGTAGATTCCTCCGCCGCCATCAAAGTCTGAGCTTATCCCAACGTGGTCTATCCCGATAAGATCTACCATATAATCTATATGGTCTACAAAATCTGAAACATTTACCGGATCGAGCTCTTTTTTAAGTTTTTCAATTTCAGGTTTAGCGGTAGTTACTATTTTATCGAGATCTGAATAATATTTATTTTTCGTTTCCTCGTTCAGTGTCTTTACCGAATCTTCCGGCAAAATGGTTATATTCATCTCTTCAGCGGTTTTTTCATAAACGACCTTACGAGCATCATCAAATGCTTTATCCTTTTTGGTATTTACATATCCGCTGAATGCTACCGTTTGCACCACACCCCCATGTTCCTTAAAGAGCATTAACAGTTCATCATCCAGATTACGGCTATGATCGCACAAGCCCCGGGCAGAGGAGTGGGAAGCTATTAGCGGGGCTTTAGACAACTCGAACATTTCCTTGATCGCTTCTTTTGAAGGATGCGAAACATCTATCATCATTCCGAGCCTGTTCATTTCCCTTATCACTTCCTTCCCAAGATCGCTAAGGCCGTGATGCAGCCATTCATCGTGTTCTTCACCTGTATTTGAATCGCTTAATTGGCTGTGGCCCTGGTGCGATAAAGACATATAGCGTGCTCCCAGATTATAGAATTTCTCAACATTTTCTATGTCTTTCCCAATGGGGTATCCATTCTCAACACCAATCATCGCCACCTTTTTACCTTCTTTTACAAGCTTTCTTACCTCCTCAGAGGTGGTGGCAAGACTTATTCTTTCAGGAGCGATCTCTTCAGTGAGCCTGTGAATAGCTTCAAATTTCTGCATCGCGTTCTTATAAGCCGCTTTATAACCTTCATCGGTAAGTTCATCCTGCCCTGTATAGACGATCAGCCAGGAAACATCAAGACCGCCTTCGTCCATTTTTGGAAGATTAACCTGGGTATCCAGGTCCATCGTGTAATTCTTTTCTTCAGTAAAATTGTTTATATTAATATCATTATGGGTGTCTATGGTGATTACCTTTTCGTGAATCTGTTTTGCCTTTTCAAAAAGTTGAGAATCGTTTTCGGTCTGGGCAAGCCCCGTGGCGCTAATAAATAAGATCGCCGCCGGGATCAGGTTTAATCGTTTCATTAGTAGGTTTTTTAATTGAATGTGGAATTTAAGGATTAATTTTTAGTCGCCATTTATTTTTTTAAAACGGATTTGTTTTTCCACTAAATTTGATAAATTTTTTAGAATATTAATGAACAAATATATTGTTGTTAACCATCCGGAAAACTGGAAGATGAGCCTGGAAAATGTAGAGATCATTTCAGCGCAGTCTTATCTCACTCATCCGGAATTCTCCCAGCTTAAGAAAGCCAGGATCTTTAACCTTTGTAAGGATTACTCCTATCAGTCTAAAGGTTACTACGTTTCACTGCTGGCTGAAGCACGCGGGCACCTAGCCATTCCCACTGTTAAGAATATCGTGGACCTGCGGGAGCCGAAACTGGTGAAGATCGTTTCCGAAGAGTTTGATGACCTTATCCAGAAAAGCCTGAAAAATATCAGGTCTCAGGAATTTACTCTGAGTATTTATTTCGGGCAGAATGTTGCACAGAAGTACCGGGAACTCAGCGCGATGTTTCACAGGCATTTTCAGATTCCTTTTCTAAGGGTGAAATTCAACTATACTAATAAATGGAATATAAAGAGCATCAAAGCGATCTCTGAGGCTGAAATTCCTGAAGATCATAAGGAAAGCATGCACGAATTTGCGTCACAGTATTTTGCCAAAAAGAGATATGATACTCCCAGGCCGAATTCTGCCGAATATGATCTTGCCATACTTGTTCAGCCCAATGATCCGGCGCCACCCAGCAATGCAAAGGCCATTAAGAAATTCACAGAACTGGCCGAAAAGATGAATTTTTATGTGGAAGTGATCTCCCCGAAGGACCTTTCAAGATTATCGGCTTTTGATGCCCTATTTATTCGCCAGAGCACCGAAGTGAATAACGAAGCTTATGCGTTCTCGCGTAAGGCACAGCAGGAAGATATCGCGATAGTGGATTACCCCGATGCCATTCTGAAATGCTGTAATAAGGTGTTTATGGCTGAAGCTCTTCAGAACGCGAATATCCCGACCCCGAAAACGCTTATTGTTCATAAAGGGAATAAAAAGGAGGTTCCCGGGCTCATCGGCTTTCCGGTGGTGCTAAAATCTCCGGATTCCACATTTTCCTTTGGCGTGAAAAAGGCCAAGGATGAAGCAGAGTACTATGAACTGGTGGATGCAATGCTTAAGAAATCGGAACTGGTGATCGCCCAGGAATTTTCCCCTTCAGAATATGACTGGAGAATTGGGATCCTGGATGACAAGCCTTTCTACGCTTGCCGCTATTATATGGCTAAAGGACATTGGCAGATCTATAACTGGAATGCAGGAAAGAAAGCCGATATGGACGGAAATGCAGATTGCTTGCCCATAGAAGATGTTCCCGAAAAGATCCTTGAAGTAGCCTTGAAATCGGCTAAACTGATGGGAAAAGGCCTGTACGGGATAGATGTAAAAGAGGTAAATGGCAAACCATTGGTGATCGAGATAAACGACAACCCGAACATCGATTTTGGAGTGGAAGATGCATATTACGGAGATCAGGTGTATCTTGAGATCCTAACGGCGTTAAAAAACCGGCTTGAAAAGAAATAATTATGAGTTATCATTTATTTGAGGTTTATGGGATAGAACTGGAGTATATGCTTATTGACAGCAATACCTTTAAAGTTAACCCCATTGTGGATAAACTTCTGACCAAAAAGCACGGTGCTCTCACCTCTGATGTTAGCAACGGAAAAATAGAATGGAGCAATGAACTTGTTGCTCATGTCGTTGAAATAAAGACCAACGGACCAACTTCGGCTATCGAGGACCTGGATGCCCTGTTTGCGGAAAATGTCAGCGAAATGAATCAGCTATTGAGGGAGTTCGACTCCCGCTTGTTACCTTCAGCAGCACATCCTTTAATGCATCCTCAAACAGAAACAAAGCTTTGGGAGCACGAACATAGTGAGATCTATACCTTGTATAACAGGATATTCGATTGTAGCGGGCACGGCTGGAGCAATGTTCAGAGTATGCATATCAACCTGCCTTTTTCGGGAGATGAGGAATTCGGGAAACTGCACGCCGCCGTTCGTCTGTTACTGCCAATTATTCCTGGCCTTGCCGCTTCCTCTCCGTTATTTGAAGGGAAGAAGACGGGTTTCAAAGATGCCCGAATGGAAGTTTATAAGACCAACCAGAAAGAGATCCCTGAAATGACCGGGAAGGTGATCCCCGAGCAGGTCTTTACCAAGAAGGAATATGCTGAAGTGATTTTTGAACCCATTAAAAAGCAGATCCGGAAGTATGATACCGATAATATCCTGGATAAGCATTTCCTTAACTCCAGGGGAGCTATTGCGAGGTTCGACAGGAATGCCATAGAGATCAGGGTGATCGACCTTCAGGAAGCTCCTAAAGCCGATCTGGCTATAGCTATACTTATTATCGAAAGCCTGAAATTACTGGTTAGCGAAGAACTGATCTCTTTTGAAGATCAGAAGCAATGGCACGAAGAGGATCTTTTTGATATTTTTAATGCTGTGGTAAAGGATGCTGAAAATGCCCAAATTGAGAATTTGGCCTTTCTGGATGTTTTCGATCTCCAAGGGAAAACTCTTGTAAAGGATATCTGGTTTAAACTGTATGAAAGGGTGAAATCCAACATTTCTGTACGGCACAGGGAGAGTATCGAATTTCTCTTAAATAACGGCAGCCTTGCTACACGCATTCTGAAAGTTTTGGGAGATGAGCCTTCTGAAGGCAGGATTAAAGAAGTCTATCTTGACCTTGCCGACTGTCTTGAACAGAATAAATTCTTTAAGCCTTGAAACTGGTCCTGACCTGCGAGCATGCTTTCAATACCATTCCTAAGGAATACAGGTATCTTTTTATGGATTCCGGTTCCGTTTTAGAATCGCACCGGGGCTATGATCCGGGAGCCTTTGACCTGTTCAGGGAACTCGTACCTCTTTCAGATCACAGTGAGTACCAAAAGACGGGAAGATTACTGGTAGAAGTAAACAGGTCTCTGAAGCACCCGTTCCTGTTTTCAGAGTTTACCAAACATCTACCAAGGCAGGAGAAGGAAAAGATCCTTAAGAACTTTTATTTTCCCTATAGAAATTCAGTAGAACAGTCAATTTCCGAATTCATTAGAAATGGAGAGCAGGTCCTGCACCTGTCTGTTCATAGCTTTACACCATTCTTTAACGAAATGCTCCGGAATGCTGATATCGGGATCCTTTATGATCCCTCTCGTAAAAATGAAAAAGAAACCGGGAAAGAATTCAAAAGACGATTACAGCAAAATTTACCTGATCTGAGAATCAGGTTCAATTACCCATACCTAGGAAAGGCCGATGGATTTACAACCTATCTGCGAAGAATGTTCCCGGATCACTATACGGGCATTGAGCTGGAGGTGAATCAGGAGTTCGTGACCAGGAATAAAATGAATAGGGCAATAAAAAAGGCCGTAAAAACGGCCTTAAATAATTTATTATAGATTTTCCGGTTAGCTCACCAGTTCAGAAGTCAGGGTGATCTCGGTATCCAGAAGTCTCGAAATTGGGCAATTCTTCTTGGCGTCCTCTACCAGTTCATCGAATTTACTTTTCTCGATCCCGGAAACTTTTGCTTTCAAGATCAGGTGGGACTGGGAAACAGTACCATCTTTAAAGGTGATCTCGGCTTTGGTTTCCAGTTTTTCAGGATCGAAACCGGCTTCGGTTAAATTTGCCGAAAGCTGCATAGTGAAGCATCCCGAATGTGCTGCTCCAATGAGTTCTTCAGGATTGGTTCCCTTTTCGTCTTCAAAACGCATTTTAAAGTTGTAGGGAGTATTGTCAAGAACCCCGCTTTGGGTGCTAAGATTTCCTTTTCCTTCTTTTATCGTGCCTTTCCAGACAGCGGTAGCTTTTCTTTTCATAATTCTGATTTTTTTGTCGTTTGCTCTAATATAACCATCAGAAGATACAAGAGAAAATAATTATAAAAACCTTAACCGTTTTAGACCGGATTGGAGCAGGTCCATAAAAAAAGCCCGAAGGGAACTTCGGGCTTTTTAAATTATATAAGAAACTGACTTATTTGATCTCTACAACTTCAAGATCAAAAACAAGGTCTTTTCCTGCTAGCGGGTGATTTGCATCTACCACGATAGTTTCGTCTTTTACTTCTTTTACTACCAGGTTCATTTCTCTTCCGTCAGGGCTTTTAGATACAAGTCCCATTCCTACTTCCGGCTTAAGATCTTCCGGTAGTTGAGATTTTTCAACCTCCTGGATCAGCTCTTCGCGAGGCTCACCGTAAGCTTCTTCTTTTGGTATGTTGATGGTCTTTTTTTCGTTCACTTCCATATCGATAAGGCCATTTTCAAAACCAGGGATCAACTGTCCTTGTCCCATAGTAAATTCTATAGGCTCACCGCGCTCAACAGAGCTGTCAAATACCTGTCCGTCAGCTAATTTTCCTGTGTAATGTACCTTTACCGTGTCGTTTTGTTTTACTTGACTCATAACTTTTATTTACAATTAAAAAATAGGCTATTATTTAATATTCAGCCATTTAAGATTGCAAAGGTACACTTATATAACTGACTCACAAACCCTGAGGAGATTAAAAGTCTTAGTTTACTTAAGCTTAACATACTTTAAAATTACCTTAGGCTTTAAGTGATTAAATAAGAGTGGGATGGCTTAAAGTTGGAAATTTCAGATTAACTGAATATCTTTAATTCTTAACCAAAACTCCTACTAATTTTTTCCTTATGAAAAAACCTAACGCCATTAGCTCAACCTCAAGAAGAAATTTTATCAAAAGTACTGCTATTGCCACCACAGGGATGATGATCGTTCCCAGACACGTTCTAGGTGGCCCTGGATATATCGCACCAAGTGACAGGCTGGTGGTTGCCGGAATAGGAGTAGGAGGTAAGGGGCAGAGTGATATCCAAAGTTTTGCCAAAACCGGGAAAGCCGAAATAGGATTCTTGTGTGACGTTGACGATAGGCGTGCTGCAAAAAGTATCGCGCGTTTTCCAAAAGCCAAATACTATAAGGACTGGAGAGAACTTTTCGATAAGGAGGCTAAAAATATAGATGCTGTTTCAGTTTCCACTCCAGATCACAATCACGCGGTACAGACTATGGCTGCAATGGAACTTGGAAAACCGGTATATGTTCAGAAACCGCTTACCCATGATATTTATGAAGCCCGGAAACTTACAGAAGCTGCCAAAAAATACAAGATCGTTACCCAGATGGGGAACCAGGGCGCTTCAGGGGATGGGGTGCGAAAGATGATGGAATGGTACAATGCCGGACTGCTGGGGAAAGTTCATACGGTTTATTGCTGGACAGACCGTCCGGTTTGGCCACAGGGAATTCCGTGGCCCAAGGCTTCAGCAAAAGTTCCTGCCGAGCTAGACTGGGATCTTTGGCTGGGAACGGCTCCCTATAAAGAATATGTTGACGGGCTGGTACCCTTCAACTGGCGCGGCTGGTGGGATTATGGTACCGGCGCCCTTGGAGATATGGGATGCCACCTTGTGGAAGCCCCATATCGCGTACTTGACCTAAAATATCCTAAAGATGTTCAATGCAGTGTGGGGAGTGTATACGTAGATGAATTTGAAAGAGGCTACTTCCCTGAAAGCTGCCCTCCATCAAGCCACGTGATAATGACCTTCCCTGAAACCAAAAAGACCGATGGAGACCTCACACTTCACTGGATGGATGGTGGAATAAAACCAATGCGTCCTGAAGAGCTTGGGCCAAATGAAACTTTTGGTGATGGTGGAAATGGAGTGCTGTTTGTAGGAACCAAAGGAAAAATGATGTGTGGTACCTATGGAGCAAATCCAAGGTTGTTGCCTACTTCCAGGACAGAACAGGTAAATGTGGAGCAGCAGTTTGAAAGAGTGCCGGGTGGCGATGAAGGGCACTATGGCCAATGGGTGGAAGGCGCTATTGCCGGGTATGGTAATAAAGAACTCAGCTCGCCCTTCGAGATCGCAGGGCCGCTAACCGAAACCCTTTTAATCGCCAATCTTGCCATTAGAGGTATAGATATCAGGAAGAAGAAAAAGAAAATTGGCGGGAAGGTCTCTTATGAATATCCGGGGCGTGACATTAAGATGATCTGGGATGCAGAAAATATGAGAGTCACTAATCTTGATGAAGCGAACCGTTATATTAAACGGGATTACCGCGAAGGCTATAGCTTATAAAACATATCACAATTTAAATTAAGATTGGCCGTTTAAACAAGCGGCCTGTCTTAATTTGGCACTTTATGTTATATATGAAGATTATTCACTCTTTTTTACTTATCTCATTGATATATATTGCCTTTGGTTTTACCAGCTGTGACTTTGGTAATAAGAAATTAAAAGCTTCAGATAAGGTATGGGATACATTAGAAGTGTCGGTTTCTGCATATAATTCAGTGCCGTATCAAACCGGGGCAGGAGGTGCCAATATTACTGCCTGGGGAGATACCCTGAAACCAGGTGACAAGGTAATTGCCGTTTCCAGAGATCTTCTTGAAAAGGGCCTTGATTATAATACTCCGGTTAAAATCCAGGGTTTTGATGGGGTGTTTTTGGTGAAAGACAAAATGCATTATCGCTGGAAGAATAAGATTGACATTTATATGGGAGAAGATATCCAGAAAGCCCGGAATTTTGGACGGAAGAAACTCTGTGTTTATTTCGAAAAAGAGCCTGATAGCCTGGCTAAAAATTAAACAGGGGGCTTAAAGCTTTACTTTAAATCTTATTTTTTTCTTATACTTAGCCTTCATTATTGAAAACACACCAATGAAGACCTATTTCAACTTATTCCTATTATTCATACTTTTATTTGGGTTTAATAATCTTTCAGCACAGGATCAGGACAGTATTCCTGGGGGTAACAAGGTGGTGATTGGGTTGACGGAAACACCTCCTTTTGTAGTGAAGGAAGGCAATGGAAAATTTTCCGGACTTAGTATAGACTCCTGGAATCTGGTCAATGAAAAGCTTGAATTGGATTATACTTTCAAGACGTATCCGAATCTTGCCGCACTTTTAAAGGCGGTGAAGGATTCAGAAGTTGACTTCAGCATTAATCCGATAACCGTAACCGACCAACGGATGAAGTATCTTGAATTTTCCCAGCCTTATTTTATTTCCCATACGGGTGTAGCTAAAAGAAAGGAATCTAAGACCTGGAGTTATATAAAAAAATTGTGGAGTTGGGACTTTATTTCTGCTGTTCTGGTGCTAATAGGGGTGATCTTTATTTTTGGCTTTTTGGTGTGGGTCTTTGAAAGAAAAAGCAATAAGGAAGAATTTGGGGAGGATGCCCGTGGAATTTTACAGGGGTTCTGGTGGAGTGCTGTGACAATGACCACCGTAGGTTACGGCGATAAATCCCCGCGAACTTTTGGTGGCCGCCTCGTAGGTCTTATCTGGATGTTCCTGGCTATTATTATGATTTCCAGCTTAACCGCCGGGATCGCTTCATCTCTGACTGTTAAGAGTATGAACGATGAGATCAATTCAGTAGAAGATCTTGGACGTTTTGAGGTTTCTACTGTAACCAGCTCCAGTGCTGCAGAACTTCTAGAGCTATATAATATTGAAGGTGCAATGGTGACAGATGTTCGCGGTGGTATCCAGAGCTTGTTAGATAAGAAAACTTCACTTTTTGTGTATGACGAACCTATTCTTAAATATGAGATCGAAAGGAGGGAGCTGGAAGACGAGGTCGAGATTCTTCAAAAATCTCTGAAAAAGGATTATTATTCCTACAGCTTTCCTAAAAAATCCGTTTATACTGAAATTATTGATCCAGTATTGATTAGTACCCTGAAAACACTGAAATGGAGTAACCTAATGAAAGATTATCAGTAGTAATATTTTGCCTTTCAGTTTTTTACGGATAAATACCGCTTTTGAGGTATATAATTTTATAAAGTATTGGCTAATTTTATAAGCTGCTCAAAATACAGTTGAGACTTGTAAAATTGGTTCCCGGTTACTGTTTTTTAGTGATTTTTAGGACATATTTCTAAAGAAGAGTTCGGTTTTCCTAAAAAAGGGAATAGCAATTAAATAAAGAAGGACAATTGGTTTTGACGCTGGAATTAAAAGGAAGCTTAAAACTAACCAAAATGCAGAATAGAGATAATAACTGCGAATCTACTGAGGAATATATTATTCAGAAGAGCAGAAAAAACGGATTTGGGACATTTTATGTATTAGTGATACTTATTATTTTAGCCACAATAATTGCCGTAACAGGGGTGTTTTTCAATTATTGGTAAATTACTTTTTGATCTCATTGAACAAGAGAAAAGCCTGGTTCACATATTCTTTCTCAAGAAAAATGGTAAAATAGTTGGAAGTAGAGGTCATCTCAAAGACTGGTATTCCTTCATAGGCCAATAATTTGAATAGATAGAAATACAAACCTACAGATTGCGAACTGTTTTTTGGTAAGGTTATCGTTATGGAAGACAATTCGTCTTTAACCGATACCCGCACTTCGCTCCTGAAGCATTCTTCCACCAGGTCGGTAAGAGTAGACGAAACCAGGATATTTGTTTCCTGAAAGTTGCTTGAATAGTTCAGGTAGATTCCGTTTTGGTCTTTTACAGATTCCAGCAATCTTGCCTTGTTGGCAATGATGCTGTTGGAATTCAGAAAAGTGTACTCCGTAATTCCCGATCGTACTACAATATCACCTAACTCTCTGAGATTCTTCATATTGATCTTTGTACGCTTAGGGGCGTACCGCCTTAAAGCCATAATAATAGAGCCTTGCTTAACTGGCTTTCTCATTTCCTTTTCCACCAAAGGCTGAATATCTGCCGCCAGGCCGCTGTAATTGATGATGTCTCGCGCCATAGCATCATCAAGGAATGGTTGATGCCTTAAGATATCGTGAACACAGGTAGTTATCGTTTTCATTGTTTATTATTATACACTTTGTGCAAATGTATATAAAATGAATTATTTTTTTTGCTGCAGAAGGCTTTAAAACTAATTATGCAGCTCTAAATAAAATGTGATGAAGGTTTTAAAGTTTGGCGGAACCTCTGTAGGTTCGGTGGAAAGTATTAGAAATGTTAGCAAAATCATTGCGGGGCAGAAAGGCAGGAAACTGATTGTAGTCTCTGCAATGTCCGGGGTTACCAATGAGCTGGTAAAGATCACCGAGCTTGTTAAAACATCTTCTTATCCTGAGATCGATTCTATAATAGGGGATCTCAGGAACAGGCATTTCGCTGCGGCAGATGAATTGATTCCTGATCACTCACTAAATGCTTCGGTAAAGGAGCACCTGGACCAGTTACTTGGATATTTGCAGGACACTACCAGGAGCCAATATTCAGAGCGCATTTATTCAGAAATTGTTACTTATGGCGAAACTATGTTAAGTTTCCTGTTCTCGAATTTTCTGACGGCTTCAGGAAAGGAGAACGTTCTTCTGGATGCTAAGGAGTTTATGCATATATCCAATCTTGAGAATCCGGATACAGAGCTTGTGGGTACTTTGCTTTATAAAAGCATTCAGGATTTTTCCGAAGCCGATATTTATATTACCCAGGGATTCGTAAGAATTGATGGAAATAACAATATTGGAACGCTTAAAAGAGGTGGAAGCGATTATACTTCTACCATTTTAGGGGCGGCTGTAAACGCTGAAGAGATACAAATCTGGACAGATATAGACGGTTTTCATAATAATGATCCGCGTTATGTTGAAGGAACACATCCTATCTCTGACCTTACTTTTGAAGAGGCAGCCGAACTGGCCTATTTTGGGGCTAAGATCCTGCATCCGCAAACCGTATCTCCGGTTATAGATAAAAACATTCCTATCTTTCTGAAAAATACATTTACTCCTGAAGGCCTTGGAACACGCATCTCTTCAGATTTAAAGAACAGGGGGCTTAAGGCTATTTCTGCTAAAGACGGGATCACCGCGATCAAAATTCGTTCTAACCGGATGCTGATGGCTCACGGATTCCTTAAGAAGATCTTTGAAGTCTTTGATACGTATGAAACTGCGATAGATATGATCACCACTTCTGAGATTGCAATTTCGTTAACTATAGATGATAACCGTAACCTGGACCTGATACTTGAGGAGCTTAATGCTTACGGTGAAATTACGGTAGAGAAGGAGCATAGCATTATTTGTATTGTTGGGGAATCTGTAATTGAAGATAAAAGCACATACAGGCTGTTTGAACTTTTAAATGAGATCCCGGTAAGGATGATCTCCTACGGCGGTAGTAGTAATAATATTTCACTGTTGGTGGCAACTGATAATAAGATAGAAACCCTCAGGCAGTTAAACGCACGGCTTTTTAATTTAAAGGCACTAGCAGTATAAGTTTATTTTTTCCTTAGATGGAATGGTTGGTTTGAATACTGTTCCTTTTTGTGTAGTGAAAACCGCCGGTGGACCAATTTTAACCGGCGGTTTTATTTTATTTATCGCGATTCTTTTCCTCGATGAATTTGGCCATAAAATAAGTGCTGCGGTGCTGATGGTGCTTAAGCATAGCACCCGTGAAATTCTCTCTTCGGTGACTTTGCAGTTTTGCTTTAACCGACTCCAGGATTTCGAAGAAGTTACCAGAAATTCCCTTGTCGGTGAATCGCTCATTGATGATTTCAACTCCTTTTTTATGCGCCATTTGCCAGTTTTTCTCGTTTAAATAAAGATCAACTGCAGCTTTGGCAATAGCTTCAGGTTCTGTTTTTACCATTCCCGGCCATTCCCGGGATGAGGCAATACCTTCGGTTCCTACCGGGGTTGTGACACTTGGGGTCCCACATTGCATGGCTTCTATAAACTTCCCTTTGATTCCCGCTCCGAACCTTAATGGCGCAATACAGATCCTGGCATTCTTCATCACTTCCCGGGAGTCGGCTGCTCTTCCTTTAATTTGGAATCCGCTCGCAGGATGATGCAGGGCTTTAATTTTGGCAGATTCATAAGCTCCGTAAATATGCAGCTCTGCTTTCGGTAATTCCTTTCTGATAAGTGGCCAGATCATTTCTTTTAAATATAGAACCGAATTGCGGTTAGGCTCGTGTTTAAAATTTCCAATAGTCAGGAAGTGACCTCGCTCTTTAAATTTCGGTAAATCTTCAGTTTCCTTAATTTCAGGAACTAAAAACGGAAAATAGAAAAGGATGCTAAACGGAATATTAAATTGATTCTTTAAGAGGTCCATTTCGAAGTCTGAAATAATCAGGCTTAGATCACACCTGTAAATAGAAGCTATTTCCCGTTTTGTAAGATCAGAATCGAGAATAAGGCTGGTTTCCGGAAGTTTCTTTTTCCACGCCTCTTCCCGGGCTTTTCTTAGAAAATGCAGATCTTCGGTATCAAGCACTTTTATAGCCTTGGGAGCAAAATCGTCTACTCTCCACCCGAACTGTTCTTCCATCATAAACCTGTCAAATAAAACAACATCTGGCTTAAAATCAGAAAGAAACCTATCGAAACTCGAATCGTTGAGCCGGATGGATTTGGTGGTTATTCCCAGGCTTTCAAGATCGGCCATATAGGCTGTTCTTGAGGCTGTGGTAGCAAAACAGATCTTATAATCCCTGTTTTTAAAGGAATTGAGCAGGAACATCATCCGGCTTCCGGCAGCAGATGATCCGGGCTCGGGCCATACATAACCTATAACAAGAAGACGTTTCATACAGGAAATTTCAGCAAAAATAAGGGAATCCATCCGGATTGTATGTTTTGCAGATTCCAAACTTCAGCGAAATTAATTACCTTAAGCTTTCCAAAGTAATGAAAGATGAGCAGAGGATTTGTAAAGGAAGAAGATCAGGAAGAAGCGCCAATTATACCGCCCAGGGCTGCATTGCCTGAAGGTGTCACTAATTATGTAACTCCTAACGGGATGAAAGAACTGCTCGCTGAGAAGGAGGAGCTGGAAAAAGCGCGTGCTGACCTTGAAATTGAGAATGAGACTGAAAAGAGAAGGGTGCAGGCTGTAATTGACGGAAAGATGCAGTTGCTGGCGGAAAGGATCGCTTCAGCAAGGGCACTCGATCCAAAGGACCAAAACCAGGAAGAAGTGCGTTTTGGTGCCAAGATCACCTATGAGGTTTTAGGCCCAGGGAAAAAGGCTGAAAATTTTATTCAGATAGTGGGGGTAGATGAAGCCGATGTGAAAAAGAACAAGATCGCTTTCGTTGCACCGCTTGCAAGGGCTTTTACCGGAAAAAAGGAAGGGGAGACCGCCGAATTTCAAATTGGGAAGGAGCTTAGAAAATTTAAGATCAAAAAGATCGAATATTAATGCTTCTTTTCTTCAAGAACAAATTCCAGGGTATCGACAATATCCCCATATTCATCAATTTCTATCTTGAATTCAAGCTCTGAAGGACTGGCCTCATAACCGAGATTTTCAAGTTGCCCCGAATCTATTTGCGCTGTATAATTACCCGGTGGAAGTCCCAGATAATTGAAATAGCCATCACTTTCACTTAAGATGCTTGCAACTTCATTTCCGTTTTCATCGAAAATGTTTAAGATAACACGCCCTAAGCCTTTGGTTGTCCCGTCTTCTTTAAAGAAGATCATTCCCGAAACTTCTCCCATCGCTTCAATCGGGACATATATTGCCTTAAACTGGTTAGGAACCGTTTCCACCGCAATTTTTGGGTTTCTCACCTTCCACGCGATATTATCCAGACTTACAGGGTCTATCTCCAGGACAGTTTCTATATAAGGCTGAATATCTGTAATTCTGATAACTGTTTCGTCCTCATTATAGGTGAGTCTTCCAAGGGTGTTTTTAAGCTCCATTCCAGGCACTCCTTTTTCCATAGGATCCATCTTTCCATTGATGTTAAGATCAAGGAACGGAATGATCGTAATTCCACCTTTACCGACGCTGGTTCTGTTGGTTGCCGTTATATAGCCGGTATTGTCATCAAACAAGAAGCTTCCCCTGGCCGACTGGACAAAAGATGAATTTCTGTTCCCTAACCGTGAGGTCATAGAGGTTTGGGCGAAGTTCACATTATATCGTAACCCGAATTCAAAAATATGTGCGTTACGTATAAAGTTATTCTCATAACCGATATTCACGAAACCGTTCTCAAAGATCGGTCTTTCCACTTCCAGTACCAGATTTGTGAAATTATTCGTGCGAAAATCATACTGAATCTGGGGTGAAAAAAGGAATTGCTTTGGCAGTCTGTAAGTTTGTGACAGGCTTGTATAAACGGTAGGTTTGGCAACCCTGTCGTTATATAGTGCGTAGGTAGTAAGATTTGTGCTTACTCCAAGAACCACGCCAGATAAAAGCAACTGAGCGGTAGTAAATTCGGTGGTAGGGAGTATGATCTGGTTTACACTAAATCTTGAAAAGGCATTAAAATGCTTGCTTCTGATTGGTGCAGATAAGGAAATTTTACGCTCTTCAAGATAGTTGTAATTGATTGCCGTCTGATCTTCATCGTATTTGATGTAATTAAGATCCAGTTGTAAATTTGATGGTGAGCGATAACTAAGTAGCGCTTCAGCCTTTACATTATACATATATTCTCCTGAAAACAGGAGGCTTGAAGCTAAACGAAGGGAGGAGTTTATAAATGGCATAAACTCTCCGCTTTCAGTTTCAGATAAATACTCTACACCACCACCTATAGTAAGCCCGTTTGTAAGCCCATAGTTAAGATTGAATCTCGAAAACCTGTCGTTCTCTTCATTTTCAACCATCCCCGCGCTTAAGGTATATTCCAGTTCAGTTTTGGGGACAAAATTGTAAGGAATATTGATCATACGGTCTTCAGTCCTTTCTTCTCCCCAGGGGCCATAAAATTTTAGGTTTACCGAGGTGTTTCCGTACATGAGCGGTACCTCGAACGAATAAAATCCCGAGGCATCGGCCTGCGTAAAATCTATAAGTACATTATTTACATAAAGCTCCACAGTCCATCTTGGTTCAGTAAAATCAGTCAGAGTATAAGTTCCGAAAGACCTTCTGTTCCTAACCGGAGTATTGCTTAACTGGACTCCCACCACAGGGGCAAAGAGGGAAGAAGTGGCATTGGTGAATATTTTCCCGGCAGTTACCTGCTTAAAGACTTTACTGTCATTATTAACGTACTTCCATTGATAGAACTGATTTCTGGAAGTGAAAGGGACCCTCGTAGAATAATTAAGCAGAGCGTTGGCTTCACCACCTGCAATCATTGTCCCAAGGCCTAAACTTAACCGGTTATCTTCGGGGCCATTTGTTTGCTGGGTGGTAATCACGCCCCAGTCCAGCATTCCTCCTTTTAAAAATGGATACTTTCTTTCTATTATTGTATCGGGCTTTACAACTCCCTTAACCTGATCCAGATTTTTTCGCATTCTGTCCAGGCGCTGTTGTTTGATCACCGGGAGTTCCTCTTCGGTCTCTACCGTTACGCTCAGATTTCTGAAGTTGAAATCGGTATTAAGTCCGAAAATTCTTCCGAAGTAATCTGATTTAAGATAGAAGCTCGTGGGGGTCTTAATGAAGTCTTCTTTAGGAAGCGGGTAAGTTTCCCCTCTATAAATTATTTTTCCTGCTGTAGGATCTATCTGGTATGTGTTCTCGGGATTGACATAGAAACCACTGATAATCCCTGAAGTATTATCGGTTTCGGTTTTGATCTTGAGGAAATCAAAAAGGTCGGAGACCGAGAGATATGCCTCCTGTCCTTTAATGGCCACAGGAAATTCTATAGTTCCTAATTTTGGAACATTCAGTACTACCGGAAATTCATCATATCCCTGATATTCCTGGGCATTTATACCAAATGTGGGAATAAGGAAGCTTAAAATTAAGAAGCAGCCTGATTTGGTGATTTTCCTTTGAAATAAATAAGCCAGGTAGAAAAAAGTGGGGGTAATCTGTGGCATTATAGCTTTTATTCCTGGATAAAATTAATTGTTATGTTTCCGGCATATTGCCCTGCCGGATTGGTTGTGATATTGCTCACACTCAGTGTTCCTCCTATATATACTTCCTGAGGAATTGTGTGAGGGCCTTTTGCAATAAAAGTAGGGTTTTCACTATAATCCATATCTGTAATCCTTAGCTCGAGGGTTTGGCCATTACTTCCTGTGAGAGTGAAAACACTGGATGCAGGAACTATGTTTATAACGGTGCCTGGGTTGGCATAAACATCAAAAATGGCTGAAGTAACCGGTTCCCTGTTTAGCTCTATGATATCACCGGTCACGATGCGTGTAGGATTAGCTACCGGAGAAACATAAATAGTGCCTCCATTATTGCCAATTGTAAATGTTCCGAAGTTTAAATTTCTGGCCGTTCTTACTTCAACGCGTAAAGGGCGTGGCGGATTTTCAGGATTGTTTTGAGCGCTCAGGGATAAACCAAACATCAGGAAAAGCAAGAAGATCACCTTTTCCGAAAAATGTCTTTCAAATAATGGTAATAGGCTTGTTCCTTTCATCTACTTCTTGATTATGATTTTTTTGGAATACTTTCTCTTTCCTGTCTGAAGACTAATAATATAGATCCCTGAACTGCGAATTCCCCGGATTTCTATGCTTTGTTTGCCCGAAACCTCTCTGGCATCAAGCACCTGGCCGGAAACATTGTTTGCTCTTAAAAGGCCCTTTTCCCCATTTTCAAGATTTAAATAGACCTTTACCTGGCCAAAACGGTTGTCTACGCTAAAAGCATCATTGAATGCTATAGCCGGGTCAGTTATAGGCTGTTTTGAAAGAACGAGCTCAAATCTGGAAACATCGGCTCCGGTATCCATCCTGAAATTGTAGGATCCGTTATTCTTTAGGTTATGTGCAGTCCTTTCTTTGTTGTCTATCAGATAAATATTAAGTCCTGAGGAGATATTCTCAAGTTCGCTAAGCTCAATATTTATCCAGCCGCTTCGTTCGGTCTTAATGCCAAGGGGAATCCGGTTTATATCTGAAATTCCCTTAGTGGATATCCCGTTTATCGACACCTGCTTGCTTTCTGAGGTCAGACTGAAAAGACTTGGAACGTTCACATCGGTATTCATCAATTTCAGAGCATCCTTATCTTGCTCAAATTCTGAGCGAGCTGAAGTTGAAAAGTAAACCACTGCAGCATCCGTTGATGCCTGCTCTTCAAAACCGGCCCTTAAACGAATTAAAGGTTTCGATTCGGGAGCATTTTGAAAGGTTCTGAGAAATGGCTGACTGTAATTCATAACCCTCACATTATTGGTCATTCCCAAAGTGCCTGTGGTAACCGTGCCTGGGGAAGGATCTCTAACATGCACGAAGAATCCCTGCATAGAAGGAATAATATTCGATGATTTCCCGTCTGCACTTTGAACCCCGTTCACATAAGAAGTGTAAGTTCCGCCATAAGGGTCATCTGTACTTGCATTAAAAAAATAGATACCTCCGTCTATATTATCCTTGGTCCAGCCTGATGCATCCCAGTCAATAGGCGAGGGATATGGGTTTCCTACAAGATTGAATCCTTTAGTATAAATGCCATCGTGATTACTAAGATCTATACTGTAGCTACCGTCATTTACGGTACCTGTTAATTCCACGGTTACCGGTGAGGAACTTGCGCCGAAATTAAAAGCATAGCCTTCGCCGATATTTAACCCCCCTGTGTGAGGAAGCCAGCCTGAAGCATCTTTACCGGTCCCATTAATATCTTTTTCGCGATTTTCTTCATAACGGTAAACCTGTGGGAAAGTATTCGATAAGTCTATATAACTTCCAAAATCACTTACGTTTAAGGAAGTGAACGGAGAACTGAAGTATTTATAACCAAATGCGGAGTCCAGATAGCGCTGCATCGTAACTTCTCCGTTTACGCTCCCCGTTTCCGAAGCCTCTATCAAAGCGGTTTGATTTGCATCGGACAGAAGAGTCAGGTTGCCATTGGTGTTAAATATGCCCGTTTGTGGCAGCAGGTAACCTGAAATGCCCAATTCCCCCTGCAGGTCAATCCCTGCCGGATTATTTGAGATCAGGTTTTCAATTTTATTATTCAAAAAGCTGCCTGCCGGGATAGTTTGAGATGTTGTTCCTGAGAATGCTATGGTTCCTTGGCGGGTATCAAAACTTCCACTGTTGGAAATGTAGCCTTTTAGCTCAAGGGTATTATCTGTAACACTAAGCTTAGCACCACTTTCTATATTGATATTATTAGCGATCCCTGGATTTCCGGCGTTCAGAACAGGGTAATTTACCAGTCCTGAAGGAATGATCACATTGGTTACTGAAATTGGAACTGCATTACAGTTCCAGTTAGACGGATCATTCCAGTTGGTTCCGTTCGTACCGATCCAGACATTATCATTGGTAATATTAATTTCCACGCTATTGGATAAATCTATACAGGATCCTGAAGTTGTTATCCTTCTATACCAGGTGGTTTGAGAAAGAGTCCCTGGGTCATAATTCTTACTATTAGTTATGCCGGAAGCGGGAGAGAATCCCGTAGAAGGGCCGGTGGTGCTGCTTTCCCATTTATAAGTGTAAGTGCCGTCTCCGCCTGTTGGTATGGAGCCGTTTAATGTTTGGGCCACGTATGGGTTACAGCCAAATTGGGCTGCATCAATTGTATTCGATTTAATAATGGGAAGGATCTCAAACTCTAGGGAGGTGCCAAAATTTTGGCCCTGGGGCTCAGGATTAACAGAAGTTACGGAAATCCGGTAGGTGCTGCTATAAACCAAATCATTGGGCAGACTGACAGAAGTTGAGAAGGTTTTAGATGCCCCACCGGAGGCTTCAGGAGCTTCCCCGGGAGTATATCTCAATAATTCAGTGGAATAAGCATTGTTATTATCGATTAAAGTGATGATATATTCAGTGGTGGTAAGGAAATATTTATTGGAGCTCCCGGGAGCAGAACCTGTTCCGCCGGCACCATTACCGGATGGTCCGCCTCCATTTGAACCACTTCCATTTGTAACCGTAAAGGTGATGTTCATCTGAGTTCCGGCACATTGCTGGACGGTGTTGATTACCGGGTTGTCTATACTCTGACTATAGGAATCTATTGAAAATAAAAGGATCACCACCAAAAAGGCAGAAAATAACATCGAATTTCGGGGGGTGATTCGGGGCATTTATTTTATTCCAGTTTGAGGTCTGTAACAGCCAGTTTTTCGTCTTTATCAGAAGTATAGGTGATCTTTAGTTTTCCTGTACTCAGGTCGACTCCTTCAGCCTTTTGCAGCGCAAAAGAAAAGTTTCTCCTGGTATTAGGGGTGTAGACCGATATTCCTTTAACAAGGCCTACTTCTGTGGTTTTCCCGTTAAGGATATGTTCTACCTTCAGATCTCCGTAAACCGACATATTTCCACTGCGATTCAGCGTTAAAGAAAGGATAGGCTGATCTTCAATGTTTAACTCCACATCACTTATACTCAACTCAGTTGTTGATTTTCCTTCTCTTATGATAACCGGGATACTGATCCCAAAAACTGTATTGATCTTAATGGAGATCCCGTCAGCTTCATTTTGTTCTTCTGCACCAAGAGCCTTTTCTTCTTCAACGGCTCTGAAGTACATATGGGAGCGGTATTCACCTTGTTCCAGGTTTCCGGTTCTGGTAAGCTGAATTCTTACGGTCTGTGCTTCGTTAGGGGCCAGGCTGACTCTTCTTGGGAAATACCTTAAAAAATCGGTGGCAAAACGCTGACCTTCTTCTGGTTCTTCTATTTGTTCAAAATTCCCGCTTTCGGTCATTTTATACTGAATGAAAGAAATTGCATAGGTAGCCGTATCGGCTCCCGTATTGGCCAGATTCACTTCCTGCGTTCGTTGCGAACCGTCAAAAACGATGCGCTTAGGCATAATCATCAGGTCACCCTGGGCAAAGCCGGCAAGGCCTGAAATTAGAAATGATAAAATTAGTAGGGGGGTAGTAGGTAGTTTTGTTCGCATGTAAGGGGGCACTTATAATTTATACTTCATACTTATCTGGCTTCAAAGGTACTAAAACCACATGGATAACAATTCAAATCCCTGTTTAATCAATTATAGGAGACCGTGACGTTGAATCCGCCTGTATTGGTGTAAAATCCTGAAAGCTGATTTGCTTCAAGGTTTAAGGTAGCCCCGATCTTAAGGATATCAGTTCCTGCAGTAGTTCCCGCAGTAGGCTCCACAACAAACTGATTTATGATCAATATCTGATTCGGATTGTCCTGATTGTATAATATAAAGGAGTCCGGGAGGTTTATGGAGTAGCTGTTATTACCGTGAACCACAATTGCTTCGGCAGGGCTAACGTCTCCGGGCATTGAGCTGGAGATCTGCACGCCGTTTGCGGTACGGGTTCCATCGGGAGTTAGAATAAGGCTTCCCGGGTTGTAACTGCTTATAACATTTCCGAAATTGAGATCGAGGGTCTTATTGATCTTAATGGGGTCTATAACGCTTACCCTGGTATTAACACTTGCTGAAGCCGATGCCTGGCAAAAGCCTTGAAGGCCGTAAAAGAAACAAATTATCAAAAGATAAATCTTCATTTCTGATTTCGTGTTTTATTGTAGGGTAATATTAGGTTAATGTTTAAAGAAAAAACGCCGCCACACGGGCGGCGTTTTTATATGATTTAGACAGAATGTTTTTATTCGTAGGCTACTGAAACATCAAATGTTCCTGTATAATTTCCTGTTGCCTGACCTGAAGCCACATTTAAAGTTGCTCCAACATTTACGGTTTGTGCCGAACCTGTTCCTGAAGGATTAGCACCTGCATCATCTGTAAAAGTATCTACAGTGATATTATCAGTACCATTAGACAAAGTAACAGAAGTTGGAGTTGTTACGGTGTAGGCAAATCCGCTTGCAGCTGTAACTTCAAAGCTTGCTGCGGTTGGCGTAGTAGATCCGATTTGAGTTAGACCTGAGGCTGAACCATCATTAGCAATTACTACAGTTCCTGCAGCATTATTAGAGACTTTTCCAAAATTAAGATCTCCGGTTTTGGAGATAGAAATAGGGCTAACGATATCGGCATTTGCATTTGCAGTTGCACTTTGTGCAAACGCACTTCCTGAGATCAGGGCCATAAAGATAAAGGCAATTTTTTTCATTTTTTTGTAGGTTTCTGGGTTGATAGATTCAGCGCAAATATGTGCGAAACCTCCTATGGGAACAAAATTTATTCGATGATGTCGTCAGATATTCGTTAAAGTGCACAAACCTCCTGTTAGATTAACATTAAATAAGATTTGTTTGAAGTAAAAAGAGGAAGAGGAAAGGGAGAAGATAGGAATGAAGCCTGGCTAGTTGTAGTTTACACTAACCTCCATACTTCCTTTTGAAGTGTAATAGCCCGGAGTTTGATTGGGATTAATATCGAGGGTCGCTCCAACCCTGATGGTTTTTGAGCCTTCAGCGATCTGGCCTCCTTCGGTTATGCTGCTGGTAAAATCCTTAAGGATCATAGTCTCAGAACCATTGGTGAGTTCATAATGTGTTTTCGGAAGGCTTACAGAGAAAGAATATCCGGCTTCCCCGGTAACCTCAAATTCTGCTGCAGAAACATTTGCTCCTTCGGCCAGTTCAACCCCGCCAGAGCTAATTCTGGTATTTTCAGGCGTTAATATAACCGCTCCTCCGGAACGGGCATCGATATTGGCGAAATTCATATTGGAAGTTGTGGTAATGCCAATTGGTTGGATAATGGTAGCCGAAGCAGTAAATGTTGCCGTTGCCTGAGAGTATACTTCTCCGGAAAGCAGAAAACAAACAGTAATGAGTATGTAAAAAACCTTTTTCACTTAGCACTTTTATTGCATAGAGTAAAACTAATGAATATATCCTGCCTAATCGACAAAAGACCATAAAAATCGATGAAATGCACTTTTGTTTGATCTTGAGATTAACTGATTAAACATCGAATATTTGTAATAAACACATTACCAATAAGATACGATTTTAAATGGATTGAAGGATAGTTTAATTATTAATAATATTTAACATGACAAGATTTGAGTTTTGTGTAAAAAACCTATATTTCAACAACTAAAAATCAATTTTTATGAGAAATACATATTCAACGAACCTGAATTTAGCCTCTGTAGATTTCGGGCTGTTGTTTTTCCGGATAGCAATTTCTGGCTTAATGCTTACCCACGGCATCCCAAAACTTATAAAGATGTTTGGGAGCGATCCTATTCGTTTTGCCGATCCTTTGGGGGTTGGAGAAGTAACCACTTTCACCTTTGCTGTGCTCGCCGAATTTTTATGTTCGGTGTTGGTTATGCTTGGTCTTGGTACCCGATTGGCCGTTATCCCTTTAATTATGACAATGGCCGTTGCGGCGCTTGTAGTTCACGTTCCCGATGGTTTTGCGAAACAGGAATTACCGCTTCTTTTTTGCTCCGGTTTTATCCTGCTGTTATTTACCGGAGCCGGCAAATATTCTCTGGATCATTACTTTTTACTATCCAAGAAGAAGTAGACACTGCCAGACCTGTTCAATAAAAAAGGGCCGCCATTTGGCAGCCCTTTTTACTTTAAGAATGGTTCTGACTATCCTTCAGAATCGAGCATCGCAAAGAATTTATCCAGATTAGGAATAATTACGATACGGGTTCTTCTGTTTTTAGCCATATTTTCTTTAGATGAATTGTCAACTAGAGGCTGGTAGCTGCTTCTTCCTGCAGCGATCAGCTTAGATCCGTCTACATCATATTTGTCCTGTAGCTGACGAACAATAGCAGTTGCTCTTCTTACACTTAGATCCCAGTTATCCTGGATGTAAGAGCTCTCTACCAAAGTACGGTCGTCTGTATGACCTTCAATCATTACTTCCATAGCAGGTTCAGAGTTTATTACTTCTGCCAGCTTCTTAAGCAATGGCTGTGCATTTTTAGATACTCTGTAGCTACCACTTCCAAAAAGAAGCTTATCAGAAACATTGATCATTACAACTGTTTTGTCGACGTTAATATCAATATCTTCGTCGTTTTCACCTTCAGAAATAGAGTTCTTCAGGTTGTAAGAAACAGCCAGATCTATAGAGTCCTCAAGAGTTTCCGCTCCTTCAAGATCTTTAGGGTCCATCTTGGCGATGGTGGCTCTCATTTTCTCTTTGGTGTTATTAGACATTGCCGTAACATCGTTAAGCTCCAGCTTTTCGTTGTTCACTTCTTTAAGTGAATTGATCTTTTCATTGTATTCGGCAACACGCTCTTCTATACGAGCATACTTCTCTTCAATCTCCTCTTTTTCAACTTGGGTTTTTTGAAGGTTACTTCTGGTTTCATTTAATTCGCCTTCCAGTTCAACGTATTTTTTCTTAGATACACATGAACTTAGCATTGCTGCCGATAATACAGTAATTGCTATTGTTTTTCTCATTTTTAAATTTTTTTAGTTACCACCCAGGATTAGTTGTTTTTGCTTGGCTGGGCAATAGGAGTTGTACTATAATGATGCCATTTCAAGTTCAGAAGGTCTTTCTGTAATGAACTCTGTTAATTTAAATCCCTATGAATATTGGGGCAAGTTGCACAATCACAGCAACCTAAGCGCAAAGATTGTTTTGCTGAAAAATGAAACAAATCCTTTTCGGGAAATAAAATAAGAGGAGGTGATCAGCGTAGGAATACTGTGGAAAACTGGTGGTTTCTGTATCATATTTCCACAAATTTGCCGGGACATTTTCCTTTTGGTTACCACGGAAAGGTTTAATTTTAACAGAAGTTTATTAAACGTAAGGAGCGTTTTGTTTCCCTAAATTCCGTATTTATAAATTTCACTAACTCAGCTAAGATAATAACCAGCTTTGAAGCAGTACAAAAAGAGATTGTTTAAAATTCTAAAGGTCCTTGCCAGAACTCTGGCAGGGATCATTATTTTATTGCTGCTGTTGATACTCTTTATTAGAAGTCCCTGGGGGCAAAATATCATTAAAGACAAGTTCGTATCCTCTCTTCGGGAAAAGACCAATACCAAAATTGAACTGGAGAAGCTATTCGTGACCTTTTCGGGAAATATTGAACTGAACGGGCTTTATCTGGAAGATGAAAAAGGTGATACCCTGGTGTATTCAAAATATATGGAGGCTAATATACCCTTGTGGCCAATAATTAAAGGAAATGCCATTGCGGTAGAGGAGTTAAAGTGGGAAGGGCTAAAAGCAAATATTATAAGGAATGACAGTGTTTCGGGCTTCAATTATAGTTTTCTTACTGAAGCCTTGTCCTCTGATTCCACTACAACCCGGGAAAATCCTGGTTCTTCCTCTACAAAAATCAGGATTGGTGATATAAGTCTTAAGAATATCGATGTTACATATAAAGATAAGCCTGGAGCTATAGATAGTCAGTTTATAATAGGGGAATTAAAGCTGGAATTGAAGGAAACCGATCTTGAGAAGATGAGATTTTCTGCCGATGATGCCCATATTTCAAACACTAGTATAAAATTCACCCAAACAGGGCCTTTTCCGGAATCTGATCCCGAGGAACAATTGCCTATGCCGATTCTTAGTATAAACTCCCTGCAGGTCGACCAGGTTAAGGTCAATTATAAATCTGAGCCCGATAGCTTAAAGGCCTTAACTGAAATTAATGATTTTTCAAGTGAGGTGTCCTTAATAGATCTTCAGGAGCAGGTTATAAATCTTGGATCTTTTACTCTTAAAAATTCGGAAATACAGTTACGTAATAATAAAAGGACCAGTGTGGTTGCCGATAAAGCTGAAGCAAATTCAGATCAATTTCAATGGCCGGAGTGGAAGGTCAATATAAAGGAGATCGACCTTCACCAAAACCGAATAAGTTATTTTGAAAATAATAAAAGGCCGGTAAAAGGAAGTTTTGATCCCGGAGCCATTGTATTAAAGGACCTCAATTTTAAGGCTAAAGGACTGTACCTGATGAATAAGGCTGTGGGAGGTAGGATAAACTCGATCTCCTTCCAGGAAGCGTCAGGAATAACTTCTGAAAACATAGAGTTCAATATTGAAACCACAGATGAGTTTTTCAGGCTTACCGATCTTAAAGCAGTTGTTAATCAAAACAGGCTCGCCGGTGATTTAGAACTGGGCTATCAGGGAATTCAAAATATTACAGAATCCCCCGGCGATACCCGTATCGATATCAATATTTCAGACCTTGCATTTGATATAGCTGATATCTTCAGGTTTCAGCCTGCCTTAAAGAACAATGAATACGTCCGGGCTTTAAGTGAACATAAGGTCTTCGGAAACTTTAAGGCTAAAGGGAAACTGTCTGATATAGGGTTTGAAAAATTAAATATGAATTGGGGGAATTCCACTTCTCTTGCTGCCAGCGGAAATATAAAGAACGTAACAAAGCCGGAGAAGCTTTATTTCAGTGTTCCGCGTTTTGAACTGCATACCCGCCGAAAAGAACTCCTTAGTTTTATTGAAGAAAAAAAACTGGGTATTAGTATACCTGCAGAGCTGAAGTTTTCCGGGAATATTAGTGGAAGCCCTTCGAACATTGAAACCGTCTCTTCGCTTAATACTTCTGAAGGAAATGCAAAAATAACCGGTAGTTTTTCCTCTGAAGACGGTTTGACATTTAATACCGATCTTAATTTAAAAGAAGCGAATCTTGGAAAGCTGCTTAATAATGAAAAGCTCGGGAAGTTAAATCTAGAGCTTAAAGCTTCAGGAAATGGCGAAACTATCAATAAGCTCGATGCTTCTTTCGAAAGCAGGATAACTTCTTTTTCCTATAATAATTACAGCATAAAGGACTGGATTATATCGGGGGAAATTGAGGACGGGAAAGGAGTAGTAAATTCAAAATATAAAGATTCCAGTCTTAATGCGGTATTAGATGCCTATGTGCAATTAGATTCAGTGAGCCCGGCCGTAGACCTGAAAATTGATCTTAAAGGTGCCAATCTTATGGAAATGGGCATCTCTAAAAGAGACATCCGGATTGGTGCTGAAGTTAATGCCAGCTTTAAAGGTAATTCAACAGCATATGAGGTGAGTTCCAATATTATAGATGGGATCGCGGTTTATGATAAGCAGTCCTATTTACTGGGAGACCTTGATCTTACAGCTTTTGTGAGGCCGGATACCACTTCCTTAAAGGTCAACAACAGGCTGATCTATCTTGATCTTGAAAGTAATGCCAGCCCGGTAGATTTCAGTAAGGCACTCAATCGCCATTTCAGATCTTATCTTACGGAAGTAAAGACAGATACGATAGGTGTCCCGGTCAATTTAAAACTTAGGGCTAATATTAACCCGTCGCCTATCCTTTCTGAAGTCTTTTTACTTAACCTGGAAGATTTCGACACCCTTAATCTTAAAGTCGATTTTAAGGAAAAAGAGCGGCAGCTGGACGCACAGGTTGAGTTACCACATCTTACATATTATGGCGGTGAGATCGATAGCCTGAAATTCAATCTTAACTCAGGAAAGGATAATTTAAAGTTCAACCTTGGTTTCAATTCTGTAGACCTTGGTCCTCTTGCCTTGCACGAAACCAAAATAAAGGGAGAGGTTGTTGATGAACAGATGAACCTTGATTTTCTAGCCGGCTACCAGGGTGATAACCTTATCAGCGCCAGATGGCAAATTACAAGGGATGAGGGTCTCGTCCGGTTTCATTTAAGACCAGACAGCCTGAGGTTAAATAAGAACGAATGGACAGTAAATGAAAATAATGAAATCCGGTTGACTGATAATAAACTGGAATTCCATAATTTCAGGTTAAGCCGGAATGATCAGGTTCTGGAAATAACGAATGACAAACCGGGTGTTACAGAAGACCATATTGCTTTGAATTTGCAGAATTTCGGATTGGCGAGTCTTTTTTCTTATCTCAATCCTGAAAGGAAACTGGCTACTGGCAGGGTAAACGGAGAAATGGTGGTTCAGAAACCTTTTACCGAAACCGGGATCCTGGCAGACCTGAGGGTCGATCAATTCAGTCTTTTTAGTGTAGACCTGGGAATCCTTAATTTAAAGGGAGAAACAAAAGGTGCCGGAATGTATGATTTTCAGCTTGAGACTGTGGGAGGTCTTGCAGAACTTGATTTAGTCGGAAATTACCAGGCAGATTCCACAGCGGCTAAACTTGACCTGGTACTCGACCTTAAGAAGGTGGAAATGGAAGCTTTGGAAGGATTTTCGGCCGGAGCCATTAAAAATACTTCAGGCAGTTTCTCCGGTCTTATAAAAGTTGGCGGCACTACGCTTGAGCCGAAATATAATGGAGAACTTCATTTTAAACAGGCTAAATTCAATGTGGCTATGCTTAATGCGGCATTCATTTTACCTGATGAGCACCTGAAGCTGGATAATGCGGGGATCTATTTCGACAAATTCAGAATAGAGGATGAGAACAATAATTATTTTACCGTAGACGGTGATATTTTCACCGAAACTTACCTCAACCCTAAATTCGACCTTAGTTTCAAGGCTGAAGATTTCAAGGCACTGAATTCCACAAAAGAGGATAACGACCTGTTTTACGGCACAGCTACTTTTGATCTTGATGCCAAATTAACCGGAGATCTGGACCTGCCTAACCTCAATATGAAACTGGATGTAGGTCCAAATACGAATCTTACTTACGTGATTCCCGAAGCTGAACTTGCTATGCAGCAAAGGGAAGGAATCGTGATGTTTGTTAATCGTGAGAATCCTGATGCGATCCTGACAAAGACTGAGGAGGAAGTGGAGACTTTTACCGGGTATAATATAGAGGCCCTATTATCTCTGGAAGATGAAGCCATTTTCAGGATAGTAATAGACGAAGAAACCGGAGATAATTTCCAGGTTCAGGGAGAAGGAGATCTTAATTTTAACTTATATCCAAATGGCAGGACCTCTCTTACCGGACGTTATGAGATGAGCGGGGGGCACTATGAAATGAGCTTGTATAACCTGGTGAAAAGGAAGTTCGAAATTGCGAAAGGAAGTACCGTGACCTGGAGTGGCGATCCTTTTGACGCAAGCCTTGATGTAAGAGCCATTTATAAGGTGGAAACTTCAGCTTCTTCGCTTATGGCTGCTCAGACTTCCGGCGCCGATGCTTCTGTGGCAGATCGCTTCAGAAGGGAATTGCCATTTCTGGTGTATTTGAATGTAGAGGGAGAATTGATGGAACCTGAAATTTCTTTTGGTCTGGATATGCCCGAAGATGAACAGGGCAGTGCAGGAGGCCAGGTATATGGAAGGATAAGGCAATTAAACAACCAGGAACAGGAACTTAATAAGCAGGTTTTCTCCTTGCTGGTCCTGAACAGATTTTATCCTTCACCCGGAAGTGACGGTAGCCAGGGTGGTACGGCCGCTATAGCCAGGAACAATATCAACCAGGCACTTTCTGACCAGTTGAATATGTTTTCAGATAAACTTCTGGGAGATACGGGAGTGCAGCTGAACTTTGGGGTGGACAGTTATACCGACTACCAGGGAGAATCGCCACAGCAAAGGACACAACTTGATATTACAGCCCGGAAAAAACTCTTAAACGATCGGCTTATCGTAAGTGTAGGTAGTGAAGTAGATGTTCAGGGTACCGACAGGAATACCGGAGAAGCCAGTCCTATAATAGGGAATGTAAGCATTGAATATCTGCTTACTGAAAATGGTCGTTTCCGCCTTAAAGGTTTTCGAAGAAATGAATTTGAAAACGTAATTGACGGCCAGGTGATCGTTAGCGGGATCGCACTTATCTTTACCAGGGAGTTTAATGAATTCAGGGAACTTTGGAAAAGTATGGTTGAAGAAGAAAGGAAAAAGCAGGAAGAGAAGATGAATGCTGAAAGGCAAAAAAAGCGGGAACAGGAATGAGGTTTATAATAGCAAATATCAAAAAGGCAGGCCTTATCTTATTTGGAGTGTTTCTTATACACTCCTGCAGTGTGAAAAAATTCATTCCTGAAGGGGAATTATTATATACCGGTGCAGATCTCGAGATCCGGGCCGATTCCAGTCTTAAGGAATTGGAAGAAGTGCGTACGGAGATAACTAATGTGCTGCAACCCAAACCAAACTCTAAATTTTTGGGAATGCGACCGGGTTTATACTTTCATTATAAGGCGCAGCGCGAGAAACCTGGTTTTATAAATAGGTTTTTAAACAAGAAAATAGGAGAGGAGCCGGTGTACCTCTCAGATGTAGACATCCCGCGAACCGAGGATCTCATTCTTAACAGGCTCGAGAATCGTGGTTTTTTCTATAGCCGGGTAGGTTCCTCTGTTACCGAAAAAGAAAAGAACAAAACGGCCTCGGTAAATTATAAGTCAAAACTGCCTGAGCCATACAGACTGGAAACTTATCAGCTTGATTCAGATTCACTTATAGTTTACCAGGAATTAAAAGACCTGATAAAAGACACTCCTATTGAAAAAGGGATGAGATTTGATCTTCCCAGTCTTAAAATGGAACGTGAGCGTCTTGATAATGAACTAAAAAAGAGGGGGTATTATAATTTTAACCCCGATTTCCTGATCTTTGAGGCCGATACCAACCAATATAAAAAAAAGAAGTTCGATCTTTTTCTAAGGTTAAAGAAGGATGTGCCTTCCAGGGCACAAATTCCATATAAGATCAGTAAGGTGAATGTTCATCCTAATTACGTAGTGAATAATGATTCACAGCCTAAGGATACTACCAGGTTCGATAATAAGAACTTCATCCAGGATGAAGTATTTTTTAAACCAAAGAGACTTGCGCCATACCTTTTGATTGATGAAGAGGAGTTTTATAACCCGGTCGATTCCAGGAATACCAGCAGGCGTATTGCATCAATTGGGGCTTATAAATTCGTCAATATAAGATATGACGAAATAGATACGCTTGCGACCGATAGCCTTGGAATTCTTGAGGCCAATATATTTCTTTCTCCCTTAAAGAAAAGGGCTGTAAGGGCCGAATTGCAGGCGGTTACTAAATCTAACGATTTTGCAGGACCAAGTCTTGCCTTAACATTTTCTAACCGAAATCTTTTTCACGGGGGAGAGACGCTTAACATCACAGGAAAAGTGGGTTATGAAGTACAGGTTGGAGGTACAGAACAATCCGGGTTAAACAGTCTTCAGCTTGGGCTCGAGACCGAACTTATTTTCCCGAGATTACTTTTCCCGGTTCCTATTGAGAATAACTGGTTTAAATATGATATCCCAAAGACCAGGATTGGCCTGGAGGGAAATTATTTAAGCCGAAGCAAACTTTTTACATTGGCTTCACTGGGTACTAACTTTGGTTACTTCTGGAACGCCAACAGGTTTGTGACCCACGAGTTAAATCCAATTTCGGTTAATTATGTGAACCTGATGAAAACATCAGACGAATTCGACACTATTCTCAGTGAAAACCCTTATTTAAAGAGCAGTTTCGATCAGCAATTCATCGCGGGGCTAACTTATTCTTTCACGTATTACGGGCATCGTGATCTGAGCAGAAAGCATACTTTTTTCTTGAATTCCACTCTGGATATTGCCGGAAATACTATCGATCTTATAAGCGGGCATTCCGATCAGGAACCTCAAACTTTCCTGGGACTTGAATATGCTCAATATGTCAAGGCTGATGCAGATTTCAGTTATCATATGAAAACAGGCAGGGAACAGTTAATCGCAGCAAGGTTATTTGCCGGATATGGTTTGCCTTATGGGAATTCTGAGGTGATGCCCTTTACAAAACAATATTATGCCGGCGGGCCCTACAGTATAAGGGCATTTAATACGAGGTCTCTTGGCCCGGGAACTTATGATCCCGAATCTGAAGCAGGTGCCTATTTTGACCAATCAGGGAATCTAAGACTGGAAGCAAATCTGGAGTACCGTTTTCCTATATACTCCTATTTGAAGGGTGCCGCTTTTATAGATGCCGGTAATGTTTGGAATACCAAAGACAATAAAGATATTGAAGGAGACCGGTTTAGTTCAGATTTTATAAACGAACTGGGAATAGGAACCGGCATCGGGCTTCGGATAGATATTCAAAGCTTTGTAATAAGGTTCGATCTTGCGGCTCCTATTCACGATCCTTCCTTGGCCGAAGGGGAACGTTGGAAATTCGGTTATAAAAAACCCGTGCTTAATTTCGCTATAGGCTATCCTTTCTAGTGCTGTTTTTTAGTCCCGAAACACAGGTCTCCGGCATCACCTAGCCCCGGAACTATATAACCTCTTTCATTAAGTTTTTCGTCTATAGTGGCGATCCAGAGGTGAGTGTTTTCAGGGAAATTTTCAGAAACATATTCTACTCCTTCTTTAGCACCTATAACCGAAACCATATGTATTTGTTCAGGCCTCCCCATAGATTCCAGGGCCTTCAATACATTTACAAAAGATCTTCCCGTGGCAAGCATAGGGTCTGCCAGGATAAGCGTTTTACCCTCAAGGGAAGGGGAGGCCAGGTACTCTACCAGTATCTCGAATTTTTCATCATTATCCGGATGATGTCTGTATGCTGAAATAAAGGAATTTTCAGCTTCATCAAAATAGTTGAGGATGCCGTTATGTAAAGGAAGCCCCGCTCTAAGAATTGAACAAATAACTATATCTTCCTGCGGTAAATTTATTTGAGCCGTTCCTAAGGGAGTAGTTACAGATTTAGAATGGTAGTTTAGCTCCTTGCTAAGCTCAAAGGAAAGCACTTCTCCAATTCGCTCAATATTACGTCTAAAACGCATTCGGTCTTGTTGAATGGAGGTATCCCTTAACTGAGCTATAAAGCGGTTGGCAATGCTATTCTTTTCCTGTAAGTGATGTATATGCATAAGTCTTTGTCTCTGAAATAGTTGTTCTTTTAAAAAGCTTGATTTTTCAAAAAATAAAGATAACCCATGTATCTCCTGTAATCCAAACATATTAAGGCCATATTTAGGACTGACTATCTCAAAAAAATAATGTAAGTTTATATAACTGAGAAGCAGTACTCCCCCGGTTTTATTGACTAACCAAAAACTTAGATGGGATGGGCACTACAGAAAAATTTTTGAGGGAAATAAATGAGGCTTTCGCTAAAGGGAACTCTGATTTTATCACTGAACATGTGACCGATAACATAGTCTGGAACGTGGTTGGAGATTGCAGAATTAAAGGAAAGAAAAATTTCAGGAAAGTACTTGACGAAATGGATGTTCCGGAAAATATGCAGTTGGACATCAGCAATATTCTTGTCCAGGAAAGGACAGCTGTAGTAGACGGTTATATCGAGGTAGGCAAAAAGGGAATGAAGTTAAGAAGATACGCTTTTTGTGACATTTATAAATTAAGTGCCTTGAAAGAACCGAGGATAGAGGAGCTCGTTTCTTACGTTATCGAGATAAAAATATAGATGATTATGGGAAAACACGGAAAACTGATAGCACCGGGCACCCTACAGTTTAAAGTTTTGCTTCCCGGCAATACCGAAGACTTATGGGAATATTTAACCAAATCTGGAAAACGCGGACAATGGCTTGCATCTGGCAAACTGGAAGAAAGGGCAGGAGGAAAGCTTACTCTACATTTTCAGCATAACTTACTATCTGATGAGGAAGATCCGGTTCCGGAGAAATTCAGCCAGTATGAAGATGGTGATACAATGGAGGCCCGGGTTTTACTGGTAGAGCCACCAAAGCAACTCAGCTATACCTGGGCCGGAGATTCTGAAGTAAGTTTTGAATTGCTTCCCAAAGAAGATAATGCACTTCTGATCTTAACCCATAAAGGCCTGGGAGAAGAGCCTGAGACCCTGATAGGGGTTGCTGCAGGCTGGCATACACACTTAGATATTCTGGAAAGTAAGCTCTGGGGAAAGAAGGCACCGGCTTTCTGGAAGACTTATGAAAAACACGAACAGGACTATAAGGAAAGGTTCGATAAAAATTTAGAGAAATAAAAGCTTCTTTCTATTTTGGCCATATTTTTGATTGAAATATGCACAACCATCTGTTTAAATTATCAGAAATGAAATTACGCTTACTTGTTTTTGCTTTTTTTCTGTTGTCTTCCGGAGCCTATGCCCAAATAGAGATCCCTAGAACTACAGATACCGGAGACCTTCTTAAAGCCGAACCTGAAGAAAAAGAAGCAGAAGAAGGTTTGCCGGAAATAGAGGTGAGAAAACCTGAAAAAGAAGAAGAGGAAGAGAATGATTTCTTAAGAAAGGAACCTGAAAAACTAGATTTTCGTGAGACTAATGACGATCTCCTGACAGCCGGGAGTCTTATAGAAAGAAAATGGAAAAAGGATAGCGAAGCTAAAGCAATATATAAAAATGATCAGTACCTGGGAGATTTCAAAACAGCCGGGAAATTTGTAGAAGTTTATTGCCGCGACCACGAATACGTTGATGGAGATAAAGTGCGGGTATTGCTGAACGGAGAGGTTATTTTACACAGTGTAAGTCTTGGGGCCGGTTATACTCCTATTCTGGTCAATCTGGAAGACGGCTATAATAATATTGAGTTTGAAGCTCTTAACCAGGGCGAATCAGGTCCTAATACGGCAGAGTTAAAGGTCTTTGATGAGAAAGGACAACCCGTCACGGTTAATAGGTGGAACCTGCTTACGGGAGCCAAAGCAAGTATCGTTATCAGGAAAGAAAGGTCCTGGGAAGAAAACAAATAAAAACCTGAAGTAAATCAGGTTTTTTTAAAAGCTTAGTTTATAGGTCTTCCATTGTTTTTACACTCGAAATAGTATCCTTAATCTCGGCTATATGAGCTTTTAATACATCTTTTATATGCGGTGGGAAAGTATATTTTTTCAGTTTTTCTTCATATTCCTTTAAACTCGCTTTTTCTCCTCGTATACATTCTTCAAGTATATCTTTATCACTTTGTTTGCTAATTGTGGACTTAAAATCTATCCAGAATCTGTGCAAATTAGATAAAGGGCTGGTATGTTCTTTTGGATGTTCATTCAATTCGTGAATATACTTATCTAATTCGGTTGCAAAATGATTTCTTTGAACCGCCTGATCTTTCAAAAAGGTTTTTAATTGAGAGTTTTTAACGTGTTCAAGTGCTTTTTTGTAACCTTTTTCGGCATCATAATTTTTTTCCAGTAATTCCTGTAAATTATGCACCAGGGTTTTGTGGCTATCTTCCTTAGCGGCTTCTCTTGTTGTCTTCATAACTCATTGATATTTATAGGTATATATGTATAAATATAATAAGAAACTGCGCTGGATTAAAATGATAATAATCAGTTTTTTCTAAACGTTACCCTGAACCAGGTTATAGATATTAAAACCAAACATTATTAAAATGGTAACCAGGGCCAGAACTGTGGGAACAGGAATATTTCGAACATTTAAAGGGATCCGGAAGACCGGTTTTTCCGATTCATCTGTCTTGTTTTTATAGCGAAATTTCAGCAACGCCACATTCACCATTCCAAAAACGATGAAAATGAAAATATTACTGATACTGGCCACTACTTTCAGATTCCCTATTAGTCCGAAGCCAACCGAGACTATAGATATGGCTATAATTGCATAATTAGGAGCATGTCCTATCCCGGAGATGGTAGTGAATTTCTCCAGCCATTTTATCTTGCTGTCCCTGGCTACGTCATATAAAAGCCTTGAAGTTCCCAGAATATTGCTAAGAATTGTTTTACTGGTCGCAAAAAGCGCAATTACTACAAGGGAAGTAGCCCCTATAGAACCGAGCTTACTTTCAATAACGGCTGCCAAAGGCCCGTTGGAATTGGCTAGTTCCTTCCATTCCATTACGCTTACCACACAAACCGCTATGAGAACATAAATAATCAGTACGGCCAGACCGCTTAAAAGTACGGCCTTTGGCATATTCTTTTTAGCGTTTTTTGTTTCCTCAGCCATTTTTACAAGATCTTCAAAACCAACGTAACTGAAAAAGATTAAGGCACCGCCGGCAAATATCCCGGCCCAACCACGGTTGTTGGACTCAAGAAGGTCTACATTCCCTAATTCCGGGACACTGACCCCCTACAACCACAGCAAGCCCCAGAAGGGTAACAATAGTAGCGAAACTATTGTAATAGGAGCTGTATTTGGAGCCTATTATATTGAAGAAAGCCATAAGCCCTATGATGACAATAATTGCTATCCAGCTGGAAATTTCCAGTAAGCGCCCCAGGTAGTCTGCGAAACTTATGGCAATTGCCGCCGCTGCTACCACACCCGTAAAGGTCATAAATATAGACATGATTAGGGCGGTCTTCTTTCCTAAGCCTTGTTTAAGATATTCGAAACTCCCTCCTGCATCCGGAAACCGGCTTACAAATTCAGCATACGTTAGTCCTGTTAATAGCGCCACGGTGGCCGCGATCACAAAACTGAGCCATAACATATTTCCGCTTATGGCGGCTGCCTTTCCAATTATTGCATAAATTCCGGCACCCACAATACCGCCTATTCCAAACAATAAGACATCCCAGAATCCGAGGGATTTTTTAAGTTGGTTCTTTGACATGGATTGGTTGTTTGAGACAAAATACCCATCAGCCAAGAAACCTCTAAACGATTTAACGGGTTCTAAAGAAAAAAATAACAGTGCCTTAAGTCTCTTTTCGGGAAGGTTAGATCTCCATAGTTTTTGTAACTTTAATAGAAGTAAAGCTTTAAGAGAGATGAAAAAAGTACTTATAGCAGTGGATTATAACCCTGTTTCTGAACAGGTAGTAAAAGCAGGATATAAACTTGCCCAAACAATGGGGTCACAGGTTTGTCTTATTCACGTAGTTAGTGATATAAGTTTTTACGGAATTCAATATCCTACCTTTATGGGCTATGAAGGTTATAATGAGATAACTACAGATCTAAGTATGGCAGCAGAAATGCGTAAGGTGGCAGAAGACTTTTTAAAAACTGCGGCAGATCATCTTAACAATCCGTCTGTAAGCACTCATCTGGCAGATGGAGAGACAGCCAGGGAGATCCTTAATTATTCTAAAAAATGGAAAGCCGACCTCCTTGTAATGGGGACTCACAGCCATTCGGTTCTGGAGAAATTGCTGATGGGAACGGTAGCCTCCAAAGTTCTTGAAAAAACAGAGATCCCTGTATTTATGGTGCCGGTTAAAAAATAACCTAAGTACGTATTATTCCCCATATTCTGTAAGCTTATCTTTGTTTAAATTGGTAATGCTCTCTAACTCTGTTACGGCTTAAATCCAGCAGAGGTTTCCCCCCTTTTCATTTTACTTTTAATGATGATTGTACCAAATGTTCAATTGCTTTTGGTATTTCAAAAATCCGGATACATAATGGAAAATTTAGTAAAAGATCTACAAACCAATCTTGTAGATGAATTGGCGACCAAAATCAGGGGGGAAGTTATTCTTCCTAATCACGCAAATTATCATAATGCAAGAAAGATTTATAACGCGATGATTGACCGTAAACCTGGTCTTATAGTTAAATGTGTGGATGCCGCAGATGTGATCTATTCAGTTAACTTCGGAAGAGAGAATAACCTTAAAGTAGCCGTTAGGGGTGGCGGACATAACGGGGGAGGACTTGGGATTTGCGATGAGGGAATGGTAATAGACCTTTCCGGCATAAAGTTTATTCATGTAAATTCTGATGAGAAAACAGTTCGTGTAGGTGGTGGTAATACCTGGGGAGAAGTAGATCACGCTACCCACGCTTTTGGGCTTGCGGTCCCTGCTGGAATTATTTCTACCACGGGGGTTGGTGGTCTTACCCTTGGTGGCGGAGTTGGTCATCTTACCAGAAAATTCGGATTAACCATAGATAATCTCCTGGAAGCAGATATGGTACTTGCTGACGGAAGCTTTGTGAAAGCTAATAAAGATGAGAATCCTGACTTATTCTGGGCCATCAGAGGAGGGGGAGGAAACTTCGGGATCGTTACTTCCTTTAAGTTTAAAGCTCACGATCTTAAGACAGTGATCGGCGGACCTACCTTGTGGCCAATAGAAGAAACCGAAAAAGTGATGGAATGGTATGACCGCTTTATTCATAATGCTCCGAATGACTTAAACGGCTTTATTGCTACCCTGCAGATACCGGGACCTCCTTTCCCTGAAGAACTACATAACAGGAAGTTTTGCGGCATTATATGGTGCTATACAGGAGATCCTGATGAATTTGATGAGCTTTTTCAACCTGTAAGAGACCTTAAGCCAGAATTCGAACACGTAGGCGAAATGCCTTATCCTTCTATTCAGACACTTTTTGACGGAATGATGCCGCCCGGACTTCAATGGTACTGGCGAGCCGATTTTTTCCACGAACTGGGTCCTGAAATCAGGAAAGAGCATCTTAAATTCGGTTCAGAGATTCCCACACCGCTTTCCCAAATGCATTTATATCCTTTAAGCGGAAAAGCAGCAGAAAGAAAGAATAAAGATACTGCCTGGGCTTATCGGGATGCCAAATATGCCGGGGTGATAGTAGGGGTAGACCCTAATCCTACGAATGCACAAAAGATAACCGACTGGTGTAAGGATTACTGGTCTGGGCTCCATCCGTTTTCAGCTGGAGGAGCTTATTCAAACTTTATGATGGATGAAGGACAGGATAGGGTGAAAGCGAGCTATAAAGATAACTACGATAGATTGGTGGAAGTAAAAAGAAAATTTGACCCTACTAATTTCTTCAGATTGAATCAAAATATCCAACCTTAAAATTAGCATTATGAACCTTAAATTAAAATTAAACAATGCAAGGATTTTCCTGGCTGCTATTACCATTCTATTCAGTTTCGTTTGTATGAACGCGCAAAACGCCGGCGATAAATCATCTGTAGTTGTAAATACAGATGATGCCGACCTACAATGGGGTGGCTGCCCGGAATTTATGCCGGAAGGCTGTAATATTGCCATACTTCACGGCGACCCGGCAAAGCAAAATGCAGATATTCTATTTAAGGTTCCGGCTAATTCAGATATCCCGGAACATTGGCATACTTCTGCGGAACGAATGCTCCTGGTATCAGGAACAATGGAAGTGACTTATGAGGGTGAACAAACGCGAACACTTAAGAAAGGCTCTTTTGCATATGGTCCGGCTAAAAAGAAACACTCGGCCAAATGCCTGAATGACGGACCCTGTGTCTTATATATTGCATTCGAAGAGCCCCTGGACGCTTTTGCAACTAAAGATGATTAAATGGATTAATTTACCCGAAGCACTTTTATTTATGTTAGAGTGACCACCGTTAAAAGCGGTGGTTTTTTTATGTAACATTTAAAATTTTCATCGGTCTTTAAAGTGAACAATCAAAAATCAAAAAACGATGAAAAAACTATTTCTTCTTACGATTCTGTTCATCAGCGGAGCTGCTTTTGCACAACAACAAGTTTCTTTGGAAGCATTTAAAGCATTAAAAAGTGAGGTAGATGCAAATATTCAGATTGTGAAATCTGATGTTTATAAGATCGAATATTCCGGTAATACCGAACTTGCCGAAAAGATCAAAGTGGAAGTTGGTGGCCAGGAATGGTCTAAAAAGGTTACCAATTCAGGGGTTGTAATTAACAGTGATAATCTAACTATAAGCTCTAAGGAAGCCGGGATCAGTTTTAAAGACCTGGTAGTTAAAGTATATGTGCCTGAACTTAAAGTTGTTTCCTTAAGTGAAGGAGGCAGGATCACAATGGATAATGAATTCTCTAAAACCGATAATTTCGTTCTGTCCATCAGTAACGGTGCAGTCGCCGATTTTTCAAATATAGATTTCAATAGCCTTGTGGTGAGTTCAGACAGTGATTCGGAATTGCTGTACAAATCGGTTAAAAATATGGTTAGTAGTAACAAAAATGGCTCCAGGATAGTTATAAACAGAGATCGCTAACAAAATTCATTCATTTTTAACCCAAGTGGTGATTAGTTGAATGTAGCCTTCAAATCTTTTTTGAAGGCTTTTGTTTTTTTATCAGGCATTTTGATATCTATATCTTATCTTTGTAGAAATTACAGGCGACCAAGGTCGGCTTAACCTGAATTCACTAGATAGATTATTAGGCAGATCAATTTTCACAAAATTAATTCCCAAGTACTCCTACGGTGTCTCTCAGTAAATGCCGTAAAAAAGTGGCCTATTAAAATCTAAAAATGGCAAGATCCGGACAAACACAAAATAAAAAGGAAAAAGAAAAGAAGAAAGCTAAAAAGCGTAAGGAAAAGGAGCTTAAAAAGCAGGAACGTAAAGAGAACTCCAATAAGGGGGCTTCTTTTGACGATATGATTGCTTATGTAGATGAATATGGAAACCTTACCGATACGCCGCCAGATCCTTCTCAAAAAGTTGAAGTGGACGCAGAAAGTATTGAGATAGGTGTGCCTAAGAAAGAAGACAGGGAAGAGGAAGAAGTAATTACCGATACTGAAGGAAAAGTATCTTACTTTGATCATTCAAAAGGATTCGGATTTATATTAGGAAAACAAACCGGAGAGAAATATTTTGTTCACGTGAGCGGACTTATTGATGAAGTCGAGGAAAATGATAAGGTGTCTTTTGAACTTGAGCAAGGTATGAAAGGGCTTAACGCCGTAAATGTAAAGAAGATCTAGTTTCGAAATTTCGAAATATAAGAAAGCCATCTGGATCCAGATGGCTTTTTTGTTGGATCAAATTAAGAGATCAGCTTTGTTTTTGCTTTTCGATCCAGGCGTTTATCTTGTTTTCCAGCAGTTCAAGCGGAATGCACCCGGTTTCCAGGACTTCATTATGATATTGAGCGATATCGAACTTATCTCCGAGTTCTTTTTTAGCTTTCTCTCTTAGTTCAAGAATTTTAAGCTGCCCTATCTTATAAGATAAGGCCTGACCGGGATTAGCCATATACCTTTCAATTTCAGAAACTATGCTAGCCTTTGGTTCAGCTTCATTTTCAATGGAATACTGAATAGCTTCCTCCCGTGTCCATCCTTTGGAATGAAGTCCTGTATCCACTACAAGACGAACGGCACGATGCATTTCGGCGCCAAGCATCCCAAAATACTGGTATGGGTCAGTGTATAGTCCCAATTCTTTCCCTAAAGATTCCGAATAAAGGGCCCAGCCTTCCCCATAACCACTGTACCACAGAGTTTTTCTGAACATAGGGAGCTGCTCGTTTTCCTGGGTAAGAGAGATCTGATAATGATGTCCAGGAATGGCTTCGTGTAAAAACAGGGATTCGTCTGAATAAATATTGTAAGCGGTGGCATCTGGAATAGGAACGTAAAATATTCCCGGCCTTGTCCCGTCTATAGATCCCGGGTTATATTCTGCACTTGCCGAATTTTCCCTGAAGGCTTCAGTTCTTCTTACCTCAAATTCGGTTTTAGGTTTTTTATCGAAAAGTTTATTTAGCTGGGGTTTCATCCGGTCATAGATCTCATTGAAATGCGCAATAACCTGATCAGGTTGTTTATAAGGCATCAGGTCCTTATTATTCCTAACGTATTCAAAGAATTCTTTCAGACTTCCTTTAAAACCAACCTGTTCCTTTACTTTTTCCATTTGTGCCGAAATACGCGCAACTTCATCGAGGCCTAATTGATGGATCTCTTCGGCAGTAAGATCTGTAGTAGTATACTTTTTTATCTGGTGCTTATAATATTCCTCTCCATCAGGAATATCAGCAATTCCGCTGGTAGTTCTTCCCGCTTCCAGATATTCGTTCTTCATAAAGTTATAAAGATTCTGATATGCCGGGATCACCTTTTCTTTAATCATTTTGGTATACTGCTCTTTTAAACGATTTTTGTCCTCTTCAGAAAAGTTAGAGGGGAAGTTCTTTACCGGTTTGTAGAAAAGGTGTTCTTCAAGATCCGGCTCTGTCATTGCCTTTAGTTGAGGAATCACTTTATTGATAAGGGATTTTGGCAAGACATATCCTTCTTCCATACCTTCCCTCATTTTCTCTTCAGCAGTATTCAGCCATTTTACATAACCTTCGACTCTTTTGAGCCAATTCTCATAATCTTCAACCGTTTTAAAAGGCTGTGCGCCCATACCACTTGCAAGCTGTCCCATAAAAAGATTAACAGACCACATCTGGTCTATGGGAAAGTATTCGTGATTTTTGAAATTTAATGTCTCAAGATGCATTTCTAACTCCCAGTTAAGAACGTCCTTACTCATTTGCTGGGTTTCAGTAAGATCTTCATCCTGAAATTCTTTCAATCTTTCCATATAGGTCTTATAGTAATTCTTCAGGGTATCATTATAAGATTTAGAAAGTTTGTTTGGGAAACGATCATTAAAGCGGTTATCGCCAGAAACAGTAGCACTGATAGGATCTAACGCAAGGCCTTTATCATAGAAATCCTGAAGTAGAGCATCAAAGTTTTCCCTTACAGCGGCAGTATCTTTTTTATTTTCTGATTCCTGTTCAGGTTCATTTTTACAGCCGGCAAGAAAGAGACCAAACATTAATAGGACTATTACTTTTTTGAACATCGGTACGGTTATTTAGATTAAACATCTAATATACACATAAAAACTGCCTTTTCCAGAGAATTAATTTCCCTGGCACAGGAGAAAATTGCTTTAAAAGTGAATAGTGTTACCTGTTTAAGTAAATAAAGAATAAAAAAATAAGTAAGCTAAAGCGCTATCCCTAAAGACTTTCAGCGGATAATTGATTGATATTAAATAAAATATATGAATCTTTTGTCTGATAAATAGGTTAGGGAGTTAAATAGCTCTATATTTGCGCCATATTAAATAGTTTAGTTTTCTTCACTTTAGTTGATCTCCCAAGATTTACATTTAGTTTGTTCTCTTCAGTATTTTTTATAGCAATAGTGCGATAAACATTTTTACAAGTAATTTTAGGAATAAAATACCGGAAAAGATTAGTTCCGGATTTAATGAAAATTCCAATAAGACAGTGCCCTATACCATTTAACACCGGTAAAGATTTAATAAGAAGAAGATAATTCCATCCTTTTAATCCTACAGGAACTGCTAAAAGCTTTAGAACTTAAATAGTAGTAGTATCAACAATCCCAAATTTTCCAAAAGAAGAGGTTCAGATTTTTCAAAAACCCTTAGAAGCAGAGTTAATGCATATTTTAAGAATAACGATCTTAGTAAATATGCAAACAGAAGTATGTTCGCTAAGACGGTTGTAATGTTGAGTCTCTTTTGTATTCCACTAATAATCATTAACACCGGGATCGTTTCCAGTGTATGGTTGCTTTTTGGATTGTATATCCTAAGCGGTCTTGGAATGGCTGGAATTGGAATGGGAGTAATGCACGATGCCATTCACGGCTCATATTCAAAAAGCCGGAAAGTGAATCGCGTAATGAGTTATACCCTTAATCTTATAGGCGCTAATGCAACGGTTTGGAAAATACAGCATAATGTGCTGCATCACACCTATACCAATGTAGAAGAAGCCGATGACGATATAAACACTCCTTTCTTTTTAAGGTTTTCGCCCCACGCAAAGAGAAATAAATTACACAGATTTCAGCATTTGTATGTCTGGTTCTTTTACGGATTATCTACCATTTCCTGGGTTACTGCCAAGGATTGGATCGGGATCATCAGATACCGTAAAATGGGGTTTCTGGAAAAGAAAAACGAATATAAAAAGGAACTGGCCAAACTGGCAGGATGGAAGTTGTTGTATTATACCTACGCTTTGATCATCCCTATTATAGTGGTGCCTTTAGCGCCCTGGATCGTGATCCTGGCTTTTTTAAGTATGCTTTTTATTACAGGCGTTTTAATCAGCCTTGTATTTCAGGTAGCTCACGTGATGCCGGGAACCGATTATCCTACACCGGATAAGGACGGATTAATTGAAGGGGACTGGGCAACACATCAGCTGGCAACCACGAGTAATTTTGCACCGAGGAACAGGTTTCTTACTTGGATCATTGGAGGCCTTAATTACCAGGTAGAACATCATTTGTTACCTAATGTTTGCCATATACATTATAGAAAAATAGCACATATTGTTGCAAAGACAGCAAAAGAATACGGTTTACCATACCATAGTAAAAAGAGTTTCCGTTCAGCAATAGCAGATCACGTAAGAATGCTTCGCTGGCTGGGGAAAAAAGAGGTGGCAGTAAACTGAAACAATACTGATTGATCACTATACAATCACTAAAAAATAATAGTAACAAATAATATTAATATTTAATAATTAAAGTAATGCAAGAAGGAACAGTTAAGTTTTTTAACAGCTCAAAAGGATTTGGTTTTATTAAACCAGCAGATGGAAACGAAGATATCTTCGTACACCAGTCAGGTCTTATCGATGAAATTCGTGAAGACGACAAAGTACAGTTCGAGGTTAAGCCAGGACAAAAAGGAATGAACGCTGTAAACGTTGAAGTGATCGACTAAGAATCACTTATTCCGAATTTAAAAAGCCACTCTGCCAAGAGTGGCTTTTTTTGTTTTATATGGTAATACTAAAGCTGCTATAGAAATGATAGTAAAAAAATTAAGCTGATATGTGATTTTTTAGGAACTTCCTGCACTAATAAGTTGTAACATATTTAATAATTGATGCCGGCCAACCAAGAATTTACTGAAGCCATTAAAGAGAATGAAGGGATCATTTACAAGGTCACCTTTATGTACACCGATAACCTTGAAGACAGAAAAGACCTTTACCAGGAGATTGTTTACCAGCTCTGGAAATCTTTTGATACGTTCAAAGGGAATTCAAAATTATCCACCTGGATCTACAGGGTAGCTTTGAATACTTCGGTTACTTATCTTGATAAAAGGAAGAAGAGGGGACAGCAGGTGCCAATTAACAGCGAACTTCTGAACAGATTGGAAACATCTGAGAAAGCTTCAGATGAAAAGCTGAAATTGCTCTATGAACATATAAAAAGACTAAATGATATTGAAAAAGCCATAATTCTGTTATACCTGGAAGGAAAGAACTACGAAGAGATCGCCGGGATCACTGGTTTTTCGAAAACCAATGTGGGTACACGCTTAAACAGAATTAAAGAAAAACTAAGACAACAAGTAAAAGCCTGAATTATGGAAATTGAAGAAATGAAAGGTCTCTGGAGTGAGATGTCTGAAGAACTGGAACAACAAAAAATTTTAACCAATAAACTTATAGAAGAAATGACACAGCAAAGAATTCAAAGAAAACTGGGGGGGATCTCTATCCCTGAGAGTATAGGAGCAGGAATTTGTTTTTTGGCCGGTATCCTCATCCTTTTTAATTTTAATGAATTTGATACCTGGTATCTAAGGTTATGCGGAGCACTGTCCTTAATCCTTCTTATCGGGCTTCCCGCAGCTTCTTTAAGAAGCATCTATAAAATGAAGAACGTGGATTTCATAAATAACACCTATAAAGAGAGTTTACTTAGATTCCTGAAGGCAAAACAGCACTTTTTTACGATACAGCGCTTTGCGGTAGTGGCAGCTTTTGGCTTTATGCTCATCAGTCTGCCTGTTGCATCTAAACTAATTAAAGGGAAGGACCTGTTTTTAGAACCGACGGCCTGGTATTGGTATATTCCGGTAATGGGTATTTTCCTGTTTCTCTTTACCAGATGGGTATTGAATGCTTATAAAAACATCACCACTTCAGCTGAAGAAATGTTTAAAGAGCTGGACAAATCCTGATGCAAATTAAACACAAATTTTTAAGAAAGGAACAAGGTCAAATCTTGTTCCTTTTTTTATTGATTAGCTCGAAAATTAAAATGATGCATGCTTGCTGGTTAATACCGGAGTCCTTGCTTAATTAATTAACATAAATTGATTTATATCATTATTTATCAAGGGGTTGTATTATAATTTAGACTTGCTCCTTTCACTAAGTCTAACTGCTAAAACTCTAATTATGATACGAAAACTATTCTCTTTTAGCCTGTTCCTTATTTTAATCTCCCCATCAATGACAAGCCTGTTCGCACAGGAATATGAAACTTACGAGGAACATAATTTACTTGACCCGCTATCACAAACTAAATTTGTAAATGAATTGCCGATACCTGAGGTATTACAGCCCACTTCAGGTGAGACTTACTACGAGGTTCCCATTACCCAGTTTGAACAGCATCTTGGACTGTTTGATGAATCAGGAAAAGCTTTAATGACCACTGTTTGGGGCTATAATGGATCTTATCCCGGACCTACCATAGAAGCTTATAAAGATGTTCCAATCACTGTAAGGTGGGAGAATAATTTGACCGATAAAGATGGATTTCCTTTAATACATTTGTTCTCTATAGACCCAACATTACATAGGGCAGACCCAGATAAAGGTATACCAGTTGTAACCCATTTGCACGGAGGGCATACCGAAGTTGCCAGTGATGGACATCCGCAAGCCTGGTATACTCCCTATTTTGAAGAGAAAGGGGAACATTTTGTAAAAGAAAATTATGAATATGCCAACGACCAGGAGGCTACCACTTTATGGTATCACGATCACGCATTAGGAGTTACCCGGCTAAATGTATATGCAGGGCTTGCAGGATTTTATTTGTTGAGAGATGCCTGGGAAAGCAGTCTCAACCTGCCTTCAGGTGAGTATGAGGTTCCTTTGGTTATACAGGACAGGTTGTTTTTAGAAAATGGAGACCTGTTTTATCCTTCCGGAATTGATGAACTTGAAGACCCACTGGAAAAGCCATTACCATCAGATGTCACTGTTTTACCCGAAATGTTCGGGAATATTATACTGGTAAACGGAAAAGCCTGGCCTTATCTTGAAGTAGAACCAAGAAAATACAGGTTGAGATTATTAAATGGTTCGGATTCCCGGTTTTACGAACTCTTTTTGCCGGGCATTAACTTTTATCAGATTGGATCAGATGGCGGTTTGCTTAACAGCCCTGTCAGGCAAAACAGACTGACCATAGGCCCAGGGGAAAGGCTTGATGTTATTGTAGATTTTTCAGACCCTCAAGTTTCAGGACAAACCCTGATAATGAAGAATACGGCAAGATCTCCATATCCTTTTGGAGATACTCCAAAAGCTAATACAACCGGACAAATTATGGCTTTTAAAGTAACTAAAGCTCTTGCTGGTCCAGACACGAGCGTGATCCCCCTGAACTTAAGACCTTCGCCGATTAATGATCTGGGGGAAAGCACAGAGACAAGGAAACTGGTTTTATTTGAAGGCACAGATGAATATGGACGTTTAAAACCGATGTTGGGAACTGCACAAGATGGACCTCTGGAATATATGGATGAAATAACGGAAAACCCTATGCTTAACGCGGTTGAAGAGTGGGAGATCTATAATACAACTGCAGATGCCCATCCTATTCATCTTCACCTTGTCCATTTTCAGGTTATAAATACCCAGAAATTCAATGTAAAGCAATATGTACCAAAAGATGAGAATTCTATTCAGTTGTTAGGTCAGCCTAAGCCTCCTTCTCCTGAAAATGCAGGATGGAAGGATACCTTTATTGTCTACCCGGGGGAAGTGGCCAGGGTGAAGGCAAAATTTGATAAAGAAGGATTCTATGTCTGGCATTGCCATATTCTTTCTCACGAAGACTACGAGATGATGCGTCCTTTTTATGTAGGTGAAATGCCCTTGGAATTGGTAAACAAGGATTTATCCAGTGAAACTGATTTAAGTCTCACAACCAAAGAAGAGAGCTTTTCAGAATTATACAGTTCCCTGAAAATTGCTCCTAACCCTATGGGGGACTATACCCGGATACAATTCAGTGTTGAAGACAATACCGAAGCGGTACTTAGGATTTACGATTTTATGGGTAGAGTAGTGGCTACACCATTTACCGGAAAGGTAAGGGCAGGAGAGATCTACCAGGTTTTATTCAAACGGGAAAGCCTGGCAGGAAATATTTATATCTGTAAAATCGAAACAGCAAATGGGAATTCTGTTGAAAAAATGATCATCGCAGACTAAGAAAATATCTGAGCAGGATTAAGGTAAACACGGTTAAGCTGCAAACAGCTGACCGTGTTTTTTATTGAAAGCATTTTGTTGAATGATTTGTGCTATTATTGAGAACAAAATTGGTATCCCGCATTCTTTCTTTGATATAATTTTATGCTCAGGATGCTGGTATAGTAAGGCGACTTATTGTATGGCATTGGTGAAATAGAACGGAATATTAACCAAAAATCCAATGATTATGAAAACTCTAGTATTAGGTATTTTATTATTAGGCCTTAGCAGTCTGGGCTATGCGCAAAGACTGGATGTAGAGCGTGTGATGCTTGAAGATGTAAAGGTTTCAACCTTAAATTCAGACTATTTACATGCCATACAGGATGACAAAACACCACTTAACTTGATTGGTGTTCAGAGGCTTATTGCTTCCTACGATATTAACGATGCTTCATTTTATGATCCTGAAAATGACAGGTACGAGGTGTACTTTAAGACCGAGAACGGAAACAGTACTGTTTATTATGACGGAAAAGGAAAGATCTTAAAGTCTCACGAATATTACAAAGATGTAAAAGTCCCTATTGAGATCTGGAAACAAATCTATAAGGATAATGAAGGCTGGTCGATGATTAAAAATAAATATTCTTCAACCTATTCTGATTCTGAACTAAGAAACAGAAAGTATAAGGTCTTCTTAAGCGATGGTGTTGAGACCAAAAAGGTGGTTCTGAATATCAATTAAACGAATAATTCGAAAACTTGAGATTAAAAAATGAAAACGCAGCTAAAAGTGCTGCGTTTTTTATATCTCTAAAATGCAGGAGATGACCATCGTCATAAAACCCCGAAAAAAACCTCAATTTTCTCTCTGCAGGATTATAATCAATAGCCATTTAGAGGCATAATTGCTATCTTTAATAGGCCTAAGGATAGTGATTTCTATATTCAGATCCTTCGAATTGAAATCTGATTTTGCCTTGGTTTAAAATATACAATTCTAATCAATATCCGAACCGATGAAAATTTATGATGACAAGCACATTAAGAATGTAGTCTTTGTGGGGGCGCATAATAGTGGAAAGACTACTCTTGCCGAAACTATGGTTTATGAAGCGGGACTTATAAACAGACGCGGATCTGTCGAGAATAAAAATACGGTCTCAGATTACCACCAAATTGAACATGAAAAAGGGAATTCGGTTTTTGCAACCCCATTACACACTGAATGGCGTAACTATAAGATCAATATCATAGACACTCCCGGGCTGGATGACTTTATCGGTGAAATCATTTCTTCTATTCGGGTTGCAGATACTATTGTTACGGTCCTCAATGCCCAACACGGAGTTGAAGTGGGAACAGAGATCATTTGGAGCTATATAGATAAGTTCCATAAGCCTGGACTTTTCGTGATCAATCAAATAGATCATCCGGCAGCTAATTTTGAGGAAAGCTTTAAAAGTATTAAGGGCCTTGTGGGGAATAATGCCGTCAAGATCCAGTATCCGTTAATTATGGATGGTGCTCAGTGTATTATAGATGTGCTGAAGATGAAAATGTATAAATTTTCAGCAGAAGGATGGAAGCCACAGAAATTGGAGATCCCCGAAGATCAAAAGGAATTAGCAATTCAGCTACATAATGAACTGGTAGAAAAAGCGGCAGAAAATGATGAAGAATTAATGGAATTGTTTTTTGAAAAAGGCAGCCTTAATGAAGACGAAATGCGTAAAGGCATAAAAGCCGGAATGCTAAATCACGACCTGTTCCCGGTCTTTTGTGTATCGGCTTTAAATGATATGGGTAGCGGCCGGCTGATGGGCTTTATAGATAATGTAGCTCCGGCAGCTGCAGACCTGGTTCCGGAGCAAAGTCTTAACGGAAAGGAAATTCCTCAGAAAACAGATGCACCTACTGCCTTGTTCGTGTTCAAAACCGTGCATCAGCCAAACTTAGGGCAGATCACCTTCTTTAAGGTTAAAAGCGGAGAAGTAAAACTAAATGATAAGCTCGAGAATACCAGAACCGGAGAAACTGAAGTTCTGAACCAGTTATTTATAATGGACGGGAATGACAGAAAACCGGTCTCTAAACTAAGTTTTGGGGATATTGGCTCCACTTTGAAACTCAAACATACAGAGACAAATGACAGCTTATGTAGCCCCGGTAGCGATATAAGCATAAAACCCATAAACTATCCGGAACCCAGGATGAGGAAAGCGGTAAGTGCCGTAAATACTAAAGATGAAGAGAAGCTTAATGAAGCTCTCAAAAAGATTCATAGCCAGGATCCAACTGTCGTGGTCTCTTTCTCTAATGAAGCCAGGCAAATGATACTGGCCTGTCAGGGGGAATTACATTTGGCTATTATTGACTGGACATTGAGGAACATATATGATGTGGAGGCAAATTTTGAACAACCCAGGATTTCTTTCAGGGAAACTATTCAACGTTCTTCTACAGCCAATTACAGGCATAAAAAACAATCCGGAGGCTCAGGCCAGTTTGCCCAGGTGCATATGAAAATAGAGCCTTGGTTTGAAGGAATAGAAGAGCCTCAGGGGTATAATATCAGGGGGAAAGATGAAATAGACCTCGCTTGGGGTGGCAAACTGGTGTTTTATAATTGCATTGTTGGCGGTGCTATAGATGCACGATATCTTCCGTCTGTTATGAAAGGTATCCTGGAAGTTATGGAAAACGGTCCTTTGACCGGTTCTTATATAAGGGATGTAAGAGTTATGGTCTATGACGGAAAAATGCATTCGGTAGACTCTAATGATATTTCATTTAAGATCGCCGGAGCTCACGCTTTCAAAGAAGCTTTTCTTAACGCAAACCCAAAACTACTGGAACCTGCAATGGAATTAACCGTAAAGGTACCTGAAGAAATGGTTGGAAATGTTATGACAGACCTGCAAGCCAGAAGAGCAATCATCCAGGGAATTGATTCCAAAGAAAATTTCCAGATCTTAAAATGTATAGTCCCCGAAAAAGAATTGTTTGGTTTTTCGACAGATCTGAGATCCTTAACCAAAGGTCGTGCAACTTTTAAGGCAAAATTCTCAGATTACCAGCCGGTTCCTAATAATATTCAAAAAGAAATGGTCGGTAACTAATAAAAGATTAATCACTCAGAAACAGGACATCATTGATCAAATATTGATTCCCTGTTTAAGCTCTAATCCGTGAGAATAGCGTAATTTATATTTCCTTGGATATTTGTCGGAATATATCGAGAGTTTAGATCTTAGTAGAAACAATGTCTTTTGAACTATAATTTATATTATGTAAAATAGAATATTTCTAAGCTACCTAGACCGGTGCTTTTGAATGCGCGTTTTAAATTATTAATGCTTCCCCTTCTGCTGTTTATTTTCCTCATCAGCGGTCAGCTCTTTCAGTTTACCCTGGTAAGATATCGCGCTTCGTTGTGAACTGGTTACCGAAGTTACAGTATTGCCATTAGAAAAAACTGTTATTTGGAAATCCAGGTTTTCGGTTCCTTTTTCAATTTCAAACTCCAGGACCATTTTATTCTTATCCTCATATCTGTCAATTTGAAAATTTCTTGCTTTACCTTCATATTTAATTCCGCCCTCATCGCCATAGTTGCTCACGGTGTGCCTTACTCCAAAATAAGGCAGGAAAATATCCACGCTGTCTTTCCTGAACCGTAGATAATTGGGGTTGCTGAAAAGATCTACCCTGTCTCCTCCCAGTGGCGAAGCCCATTGGTTTTCAATTTCATAGCGGTTATGTTCAATAACTTCCTCTAATTCACTATAACTTGTTATATCAGATTCCCCGGTGGTTTTAACGGTACCGCAAGATGTAATTATTAATATACCGGCAAGTATTATTGTTAACGAAAGACTTCTCATCTCGTAGATTTTAGTTAAACTGAAGTATCTTTTAGCTTAATCTACGACATTTTATGAGTCTGGAGTATTAAAATAATTCTAAATCCTGTATAGTTTTGGGGCTGTTATACCTAATTATTGTACTTTTCGATATAAAATATAATTTATGGCTGGAAGTTCTAAAATTGCTATTTACGGTGCAATTGGCGCAAATACATTAATAGCGATAAGTAAATTTACCGCTTCTTTTTTTACCGGAAGTTCCGCAATGCTAGCGGAAGGGATTCACTCTCTGGTAGATACAGGAAATGGGCTACTTCTTTTATTAGGTATAAAACGTTCTAAACAGGAGCCTGATGACCTGCATCCTTTCGGTTATGGTAAGGAAGTGTATTTCTGGAGTTTTGTTGTGAGCATTCTTATATTTGCACTCGGTGGTGGGTTTGCTATTTATGAAGGGGTTCATGCATTGCAGGACCCTCATGTTATTGAAGACCCAACCTGGAATTATGTGGTGTTATCTGCAGCCTTGGTCTTTGAAGGAATAGCGCTCTACCTGGCATTGAAAACCTTTAATAAGGCCCGGGAAAAATCGGGCAATATTATCACCAATATCGTTAAAAGTAAAGATGCTGCCACCTTTGCGGTGATTATTGAAGACACCGCTGCTGTAATAGGACTTGCCATTGCCTTACTTGGGGTATTCCTGTCTCAGCAACTTCAGAATCCTTATCTGGACGGTGCCGCATCTGTGCTAATTGGCATACTTCTTATCTCGGTGGCTACCTTTCTCGCACGGGAAAGTAAAGGCCTCCTGCTTGGCGAAAGCGCACGTCCCGAGGTCATTGCTTCAGTAGAAAATATTTTAAAGAAGAATATTAATGTGTCTGACTGGGCAGTACCACAAACTATGCATTTTGGACCGGATAGTATTCTTATGGTAATAGATGTAGATCTGGCAAATGAGCTTTCTCTGGACCAGGCTGAAAAAACTATGGAAAGCTTAAGGATAGAGATTAACCATAAACATCCCAAAATCACCCAGGTATTTATACAGAATCTTCAAAATATTGAACAACACCAGTAAAGCTGCAGGTTGATGTTTTAGTTTAAACCCCGCCCTTTTTATAGGAGCGAATTTACCGTGAAAGACAGGGGACCCCTTCCCTGCCGGATTCTTCTAAAAACAATCATAAATATTTCACAACAAAGCTATAATTAGCTTGGCTTAGTGTGCTGAAATATTTTTCTTGGTAACAATCAAAAATAGAATTTTATGGACGTAATATTTGAATTTGTGAAGTTAGAAAAAAGTGAAGCTTTGGAAGCTTTTACCCGAAAAAAACTGGAGAAACTGGAGAATAAGTATGATTTTGTAATAAAAGCAGATGTACACTTTAAAAAGGAAGATGCCCGTGATACCAATGCCTTTATGTGCAACATTAGGTTAAGTGTTCCCGGCCCGGAGGTATTTGCTGAATCCAGTGAGGATTCTTTTGAAGCAGCCGTTGCCAGAAGTGTAAAAGATCTTGAAAAACAACTGGAAAAGCGTAAAGCTAAAATGAGCACGCACTAATTCTAGTTCTGTTTAATGCAAAAAAGCCTTTACAATTTGTAAAGGCTTTTTATTTTCTAATAAAATATTCTGATTAGTTATAGTTATCACCTAATCACCTAACTCCTCTTGCTCAATTCTCTCTTTGAATTCGTTGATTATACCACCCTTCAACAGTATATTTATCTGTCTGTCACTCATACTATGACGGGTTTCAAAGGTGTGTTTTTCACCATTCTCTTTTCTAACGATGACTTTAATATTATTTCGGGCTTCAATGTCTTCTCTCAGGTTCTTGATGGTTACAATATCGCCCTGCTCTATCTTGTCATAGTCTTTAATGTCGATGAATTCCAAAGGTACGATCCCAAAATTAACAAGGTTCTGCCAGGCAATTCTTGCGTAAGAATTAGCGATAACAGCCATTTGTCCCAGATATTTTGGAGCAATAGCTGCATGCTCACGGCTTGATCCCTGTGCGTAGTTATCTTTAGCTACTACCACATGACCGCCATGTTCCGTTTTAGCCTTCATTGCCCTGTCATAAAATGACTCATCGATCACGGTGTAAGCAAATTTACTGATCTCCGGCAGGTTACTCCTAAACGGCAGTACTTCTGCTCCGGCTTTCAGGATCTCATCAGTAGAAATGTTATCTCCCATTTTTAGTAAAACAGGGATACTGTATTTTTCCTGTAGCGGCTCTATATATGGTAAGGATTTAATATTAGGTCCTTTTTCCAGCTTAACATCCGATCCATCTTCAGGGGGACCAACCAGCATATCTTCCTTAATAATATGGAGTTCCGGATATTTGAATTTGGGATACTTCATATCGTAGATCTTTTCCATATCCCTGGGGTCTGTGATCTTTCCGGTTAAAGCCGAAGCTGCAGCCGTTTCCGGACTACACAGATGTACCTGGTCGTCTTTTGTTCCGGACCTGTCGGGGAAGTTTCTAGGCATAGTCCTTAAACTTATTGTTCCCGAAGCCGGTGCCTGTCCCATACCAATACATCCCATACATCCGGATTGATGGAACCTGGCTCCTGCCTTAATAAGGTTGGCAAATGCACGATTATCTATCATATTCTGAATGATCTGTCTTGAGGTTGGGTTAACATCAAAAGAAACATCGTTGTTTACGGCTTTATCTTTTACAATCGCTCCTGCAACCCAAAAATCCCTCAGGCCGGGGTTTGCAGAAGAGCCTATAACTACCTGGCTGATTTTCTTTCCTTCCACTTCTCTTACAGGTACAACATTACCCGGGCTTGTAGGCAGTGCAATAAGAGGTACAAGTTCGTCAAGAACGATCTCATCATGAAGATCATACTCACAACCTTCGTCTGCAAGAATCTCCTGCCAGTCATCCTCCCTTTTTTGCGATTTCAGGAATCTTTTGGTTTCTTTATCACTGGGGAATACAGTGGTGGTCGCCCCAAGTTCGGCTCCCATATTTGCAATAACGTGGCGGTCCATAGCACTAAGGTGCTTTAACCCATCACCATAATATTCTATTATTTTGCCAACCCCGCCTTTAACATCGTGACGACGTAGCATCTCCAGAATCACATCTTTGGCACTCACCCAGTCTGGCAATTTCCCGGTAAGCTTTACTCCCATTACCTGTGGCATTTTAACGAAATAGGGCTGCCCTGCTATGGCGGCAGCTACATCCAACCCTCCTGTACCAATGGCAAGCATTCCTAAAGATCCTGCCGCACAGGAGTGACTATCAGAACCCACAAGGGTTTTACCTGGCTTACCAAATCGTTCCATATGTACCGGGTGACTTACACCATTACCGGGCCGGCTGTACCATAATCCGAATCTTTGTGCGGCCGATAAGAGAAATAAGTGGTCATCGGCATTTTTATAATCTGTCTGTAAGAGGTTATGGTCTACATACTGCACAGCAACTTCGGTTTGGGCTTTAGTAAGCCCCATCGCTTCCAGTTCCAGCTGTACAAGGGTACCGGTGGCATCCTGTAGTAAGGCTTGGTCTATCTTAAGGCCTATTTCAGTACCGGGTTTCATCTCCCCTTTTATTAAGTGTGATTTAATTAATTTCTGAGTGACATTTAATTTGGACATAGTTGGTTATTTTTAAGCTTTAAATTATCACATTTCGTAGGATTATTAGGTGCGTTTAACAATATCTTATACCTAAAACCCTTTCTAAAGCTTTAAATTAAACCACTTAACCGAATCCTTACTAATAATTTTGTAATGAACGTAATAGTAAAACGTGCAATCGTTGGAGGAGTAGTTTCTACCCTGGTAATGGGTACGGGAACCTTTATCCTTGGCGAGCTCTCTGGTTATCAGGCAAAAGAACTACTGGGCTCTTCCCTGTCTGGTATTAATATGTTATGTAACACCGTTATACTTGGTTCCTCAACTATTCTTGCGCTGATGCTTACCCTTATCAGTTTAAGCCGGGCAGCAAGTTCTACACTTAATAAGGAGCATTACCGTGATGTGTTGAAAATAGCCAAGTTTGACACTATTCTTATCATAGCTGCGATCATTACTTTTTTAATGCTGAACCTGCCAATTACCGAATCTGAAAGCGTCCCGAACAGCTGGTATAGTATTATTTACTATATAAGTCTGGGAATGGCTTCAGTTCTGGGTGGTGGTTTTGTGGCAGTTGTAACTATGCTTTATGGAACCATTGCGAATATAATCCTGATAGTTGGTCTTGGAGTTACTGACCATCCTCTTGTGCAGGAAAAAGATGAAATTGCCGAAGAAGAAGCAGAAAAAGAGGCTGAAAAGGAAATAACCTCTAAGTAAATTAAAGAGAGCCGCTTGAAAAATAAGCTTCGGCATCAACGGGAATTTGATTGAGGGATCAAATTGGAGAAGATGTGAAAACTATTCCTGAAGCAGCCCTTCTTTTTATTGGCAACAGCCTGTTATTTTTAACTCTTGCTAAGTCGGTTTATGATATCTACCTGATGCCCCTCTTCAATATTGAATCCCGGTTTTCCCTTTCTTGGAAAAAGGTAAGCGAATTCTTCTTTAAAAGCGCTCCAGCTTTCAGCAAGTCCAAAATCGTCATTTTGTCTTTTCATTTCTGGTCGGTCAAAGGTATTAAGGTCTGAGTCATAAGGAGATCCAACAGCATCTTCTCCGGTGAACAGCATTCCATCGTTTAATTCAGAGTAAACGAGTACAGATTCCCCTCCGTTCCCCGGAAGATCTATTACCTTAAGTCCGAATTCCTTCAGAACCGGGTCTTTGGCGGTAATATCCTTGGTTTTCGCCCTGTCCCTAAAGTTATTTCTCGGGTGGGCATAGATTGGAGCCCCACCGGCGTCTTCCGATAAGGTTTTAAGATCACCATATGCGTCTTTCATTACATCATCACAAGTTACAAGAATGCCTTTTATGTTATAACCATCTTTCACCAGTCTTTTTACAGCATCTTTTGTAGATTCTTCCACGACATCCAGTAACAGGATATCTCTTCTGTTGATGTGTCTTATGGCATAGCCCTGATTAAAGACTCCGTCTTTTTCCTTTCCTTTTATAATAAAGGTATCGGGAATTAACTTTAGAAATTTCCCGGTCTCTCCCTGCTCAATGAATTCAGCACTTTGGCTGTGGAGCACTTCCATCTTATCAACGGTCTTCATAATTATTCTAGGTTTTAAATTAGTAATTCCAAGATACAAATTCACCAAATCTCGAACAAAGTCATTTGGTTCTGTTTAACTGCCTTTTAGCAGATCATTAACGCAGTCCTGATTTTGTATTTTTTTAAACTGTGTGATTAAAAAAAGGGGGATTGGAGGTTATTTCAAATGTTCTCCTCCGTTCACGGGAATAATGCTTCCGGTGATCCAGCCTGCCTCGTCTTTACTTAAGAGATAGACCACATTTGCCACATCCTTTGGAACAGTGAGTCTCTTAAAAGGATTGCGTTTAAGTGCATGAACTCTAAGGGTTTCATTTTCAGGAATAAGCTGAAAGGACCTTGTAACAGTTACTCCGGCCTGGATACAATTCGCTCTGATTCCGTAAGGAGCCAGTTCTAAAGCCAGGCTACGGGTAATCGCTTCCATTGCCACCTTTGCAGCTGAGACCGCGGCATAATTTGCCCAGGCCTTCTTATTTCCTTCACTGGTGAACGATAGTATCCGTGCATCTTTTGAAAACAGTTCAGCCTTAAAAACAGCCTGGGTCCAGTCATAAAGACTCAATGCCATAGCGTCTATAGTAGATTGAAAGTCCTCGTTTTTCAATGTAGGCTCCTCACCTATTATAGGTTTAAGACTCGCTTTGGAAATACTGTGGACCATAGTTCTTATTTTTCCTCGGGTACCTAAAATTTGGGTGATATCCCTGATCAACTCTCCCCTGTTTTCTTTCTGAACGGCATCGGTATTGAAACTTTCCAGACGTACGCCAGCCTGTCTGATTTCATTAAATGATTCTTCTATTTCTGGAATTTCATTCCGCCTGTCCTGGTGGATCACAATAATATTCATCCCGTGTTTGGCCAGCTTTCTGGCTGAAGCATACCCCAGGCCACTGCTTCCGCCAAGTATAAGTGCCCAGTAATTTAAGTCTTTAAATTCTTGTTCCATACAGATTGGTTTAAGGGAAAAGAAAGCCGGGTTGGTTAATAATTCTACCTACAGGACTGTTCAGTTCTCGAAGATGTACCTTCCTAATTTACAAAAATATAGGTCAATAACCATTTTCTATATCAGTGAATCCTCATATTAAAGACATAAAAAAGTCCCGGCAAGACTGCCGGGACTTTTTAAAAATTTAAATGAATCTTATGCTTAATTTTCTTCTGTTGCTTTCTTAGCTTCTTCTTTAAGCTCCTCGTTGGCAACGATAGCAAGCTCAACTCTTCTGTTCTTAGCACGACCTTCTGCCGTACTATTATCATACTTCGGCTGGGCTTCTCCATACCATTTGGTATCAAACCTTCCTCCACTAAGTCCCTGACCTAGTAAGTAGTTAGTCACGGCCTGAGCCCTGTTCTTAGAAAGGGTCAGGTTATAGCTCTCGCTTCCTGTGCTGTCGGTATGGCCTTCAACAAGAATGTTTGAATTTGGGTATTCCTTGAAGATATCAGCCAGTTTATTCAGGGTTTCCTGGGATTTTGCATTAATGTTATACTTTTCTGTGTCAAAGTATACACCACTGCTTTCATCAAAGGTAACGTTAATCCCCTCGCCTACTCGCTCCACTTCAGCTCCCGGGATTTCTTCCTCAATCTTTTGGGCTTGTTTGTCCATTCGGTCGCCGATATATGCACCAGCGGCACCTCCTACAACTCCCCCTATAATTGCTCCAAGGGCGGTATTTCCGTCACCGGTATTGTTTCCAATAACACCACCAATCACGGCACCACCGGTAGATCCTATTACGGCACCTTTTTGTTTATTGTTGGCATTTTTCACCGCGTCACACCCAAATAGCATTCCGGCTGCGATCAATACGGCAAAGGTTCTGTTCATTATAGTCTTCATAGCTGTTAATTTTAAAGTTTAGAAAAATTCATTCTTATCACAAAAGGTTCGCCTTCCAGGCTTACTGTTTGTTCCCACACCATATTGTTATCGGTAAGGCTTTTTAGATTTAATCTGAATCCCTGGTTACCCGTGGTGGATTTATAATCTTCATTTGTTGGTTTTAGCAGAAAATCATACATGCCTTCGGGTGTATTCTCTTCATCTATGGACCAGATGAAGTAGCTGTTGCCACTGGAACAATCCATCCCCTGTACCTGATAGGTACCGCGATTATTATTGGAAATAAAGTTCCAGGTACTGTTCTCGAAGCAGGAAGCTGTTGCATCATTGAATAAAGTCACGTTAAACTGTCCCGTATTTTGGGGATAGGTTACGCTGGTTAACGTCCAGCTTCCGTCAAATGTTTTTCGCGCTTCTTTTGCTACTTTACTGGGGCCACAAGCAACTGCTAGAATTACAAGGGCGCTCAACATCAAAATTTTCTTCATAATTGGGTTTTATTTTAAATGGAAAATCCAATGTAACTCCTGGAAACAACCATTGTACCACATTGGATTTATTTTTGAATATTTAAAATTATCTTCTGAATAATCTACTGATAAGTGAAATTACCAACAATACGAGAAAGATGTAGAATATGATCTTTGCTATATCTGCAAATCCTTCAGCAAGGCCACCAAATCCGAAGATGGCAGCAACAAGGGCAATAATCAGGAAAATAACGATTAATCGTATCATAATATTAGTTTTAGTGATTAGTTAAAACTAAATTACAGTAGCTTTAAAGCTCAAACAAAAGATTATTAATACTTTAACAGTGATCCTGTTAAGGATTCTTAATTATATTAAGATAAAATCCCCTTCTTATTAATATTCTATTAATTCTCTAAGTTTGTCCCTTAATCGTTGTTTCGGAAGGAATTGTTTTTCCAGTGCGGCCGCGAAGGGAACAGGGGTATCCATACTTCCTACCCTGAATACCGGGGCATCCAGAAACTCAAAGCATTCCTCTGAGATAAGCGCCGATATCTCTGACGCAAGACTTCCAAATAGAGTGTCTTCCGTTAGAATAATGGCCTTACCTGTCTTTTTAACCGAATTGATGATCGTTTCCTTATCCAAAGGTTGTAAACTTCGAAGGTCAATCAAGTCAAAATCGGGTTTTTCAAATTCTTCCAAAGCTTCCAGTGCCCAGTGCACTCCTGCCCCATAGGTGATAATACTAACTTCGTTTCCTTCTTTAAGCAATGACGCTTCTCCAAAAGGCAGGGTATAGTAATCCTTAGGCACATCCTGCCTTATACTCCGGTATAGTGCTTTATGTTCGAAGAAAAGCACAGGATTAGGATCATTAAAAGCAGTATTTAAAAGTCCCTTTGCATCAAAAGGGAACGCCGGGTAGACCACTTTTAATCCGGGAACTTTCGTAAACCAGGCCTCGTTGGTCTGGCTGTGAAATGGCCCTGCTCCCACCCCGGCACCACAGGGCATTCTTATCACGACATCGGCATTCTGGTTCCAGCGGTAATTTACTTTTGCAAGATAGTTGACAATTGGGTTGAATCCGGAACTTACAAAATCTCCGAATTGCATCTCAACCATCGCCTTCATTCCGTTAATGGAAAGCCCCATCCCGGCACCGACAATGGCCGATTCGCAAATGGGAGTATTCCTTACGCGTTCAGTGCCAAACTCATCTGTAAATCCTTCGGTGATCTTGAAAACACCTCCATAATCTGCAATATCCTGCCCCATTAGAATGAGGTTGTCGTGTTTCCTCATAGACTCTCTGAGTCCCTGGGAAATAGCATCGATAAACCGAATATTTGTAGATTCTTCTTCGGATACAATTTCCTGATAAACAAACGGTTTGAATAAATCACTTGATTCGTTTGTTGAGTCTGAAGTGATCTCTGCTTCAGCAAAGGCCAGCTTTAAGTTTTCATCTATCTCGGCTTTTATTTCATTGGTGAAATTATCATCCGTTTCCTCTTTAAGAATTCCTTCATTTTCAAGGAAGCTTCTGAAATTCGAAATTGGATCTTTTTCTGCCCAGGTCTCCATTAAGTCGTCTGGAACATATTTTGTACCACTTGCCTCTTCGTGACCACGCATCCTGAAGGTTTTGAATTCAAGAAGTACGGGCCTCGGATTCTTTCTTATGCTTTCGGCAATTTCCGAAACCTTTGTAAAGACCTCGAGGATATTATTTCCATCTATAATATGGGCGTCCATTCCGTAACCCCGGCCTCTTTCAGCAAGATCTTTGCATCTGTACTGCTCCGATGTTGGTGTGGAAAGTCCGTAACCATTATTCTCTATACAGAATAGTACCGGAAGGTCCCAAACCGAAGCCACATTGAGTGCCTCGTGAAAATCTCCTTCGCTGGTCCCGCCTTCTCCGCTAAAAACCGCCGTAAGTTTCTTTTCATTTCTGAGCTTATGAGCCAGCGCAATCCCATCGGCAACGCCCAGTTGGGGGCCCAGGTGTGAAATCATCCCCACAATTTTATATTCTTGTGTCCCAAAGTGAAAGCTACGGTCTCTGCCTTTGGTAAAACCTGAAGCCTTACCCTGCCACTGTCCAAATAACCGGTGAAGGGGCACCTCTCTGCTCGTAAATACCCCAAGGTTTCTGTGCATAGGGAGAATATATTCATCATTCTCCAGCGCTTTGGTAACCCCAACCGATATAGCCTCCTGGCCTACCCCGCTAAACCATTTTGAGATCTTGCCCTGCCTTAAAAGAATGAGCATTTTCTCCTCTATGAGTCTGGGTTTCAACATAGATCGGTAAAGATCCAGAAGGGTGTCGTCATTTAGTCCGCTTCGGGAATAGTTAATTGAGGTGTTTGGGGAGGTTTGGGTCTTCATGATTTAAGCTTTGTTTACCAAATGTAGTTAAAATTCTATATGCTAAGAAAAATATAAACGCTCGGTGAAAAGCGTAAATTTATTTACCTTTGCGTGTTGATCTAAAATTAAATCCATCACTAATGGCTATGAATAACATACCCAGCGTTAATTTGGCCGATTTCCTATCGGAAGACCCAAAACGCAAGCAGAAATTTGTTGACGAAATAGGAAAGGCCTATGAAGAAATAGGGTTTGTTGCCCTAAAAAACCATTTCTTAAGCGATGAGCTGGTAGAGGAATTATACAAAGAAGTGAAAACATTTTTCGACCTTCCTTTAGAGGTTAAGAAAAAATATGAGATAGAAGGACTTGCCGGGCAGCGCGGGTACATCTCTTTCGGGAAAGAACACGCAAAAGGAAAAAAGGAAGGAGACCTTAAGGAATTCTGGCATTTTGGCCAGGAACCTGCCGAAGATGCGAACCTTACCGAAGAGTATCCGGAAAATGTACAGGTAGAAGAACTTAAGGACTTTAATCACGTAGGTATGGAAGCCTACAGGATGCTTGAAAAAACCGGAATTTATGTATTAAGAGCTCTTGCACTGTACATTGGCCTTGATGAAAATTACTTCGATCACTGGGCCAGCAACGGGAACAGTATTCTCAGGCCTATCCACTACCCCCCAATTACTGAAGAACCTAAAGGTGCGGTAAGAGCAGGTGCACACGGAGATATTAACCTGATCACCCTTCTTATGGGAGCTTCTACGGGAGGTTTACAGGTGCTTAGAAAAGACGGAGAATGGATAGATGCCATTCCTCAGGAAGATGAGCTTGTGATAAATGTTGGAGATATGCTGGAAAGGCATACCAATAACAAGCTGCGTTCAACCATTCACAGGGTTATTAACCCGCCTAAGGAAGAATGGGGTAAGCCAAGATATTCTATCCCTTTCTTTATGCACCCAAGAAGTGAAATGCCGCTTAATTGTCTTGAAGAATGTATAGATGAAGAGCACCCGAAACAATATGAAGATATTACGGCGGGCGAATTTCTTCACCAGCGCCTTGTAGAAATAGGACTGGCAAAAAAGTAAAATAATGGCTAAGAAGAAACTTGGACTAGAGGATCTTGGAGGTTTTGTGTTTTCTACCAACGATGAATTCGATGAAAGCGAATATGTTGAGGGTGAAGACAGTGAAACCCTTGCTCCCGAAGATCAGGAACTTGAAGCACATTTCAGCAATAAAGGTCGGGGTGGAAAAACCGTGACTATTATTAAAGGGTATCACGGGCCTGAAGAAGACCTGATAAGCCTTGGTAAAAAGCTGAAGAAAAAATGCGGGGTCGGTGGTTCTGTTAAGGATGGCGAGATCATCATACAGGGCGATGACCGCGAGAAAATAATGAAGCTTCTTCAAAAAGACGGCTATAAGGTAAAACGTGTCGGAGGTTAATCTCCCGGCACGTTTTTTATTTTTTCAATTTATGGAGAACAAGGCATTACATATTGTAAACGGTGACGATCTTGCCGGAAAAATGAAAGATCTTGATCTTTCTGGGCAAGTTATTGTTTGGCGGGAACTTTTATGTGAAGGCCCCTGTCTTCAGGAAGTTGGAAGTCGGGAGTTTATAAAGACAAGAAAAAAATTCCTGAAATGCACATATGGTATTTCTTCTGAAAATTATGAGGAGAAATTCGTTTCAGAATTAAGCAAACTTAAAAAAGCCGGGAATTATGACCATATAATCCTGTGGTTTGAATTCGACCTTTTTTGCCACATCAATATGCTCGCGGCTATCAGTTTTATTACTGAAAATAAATATGCTGTGCCAATGTACCTGGTGTGCAGTAAGAAATTACAGGATGAGGAGGAACTGCAGCCTCTTTCCCGTCTTTCCCAAAAACAGCTTTTAAATCATTTTGAAAATAAGATAAGCCTTAATACTGATGATATTGAGATGGCTAATCTTATCTGGGAGCTCTACTGCAGTAATAATCCTATGCAGCTGAAACAACAAATAAAAAAAACTTCTAATTTTGAATACCTGTCCAGTTCCATCAGGGCTCATATAGAAAGGTTCCCAAATAGTGTTACCGGTATAAACAGTCTGGAGCGCAACGTTCTCAAACTTATCGAAAAGCATAAGATCGCTTCTCAAAATCAGCTATTAGGTTATGCCCTTCAATACCAAGGGTATTATGGTTACAGTGATACCCAAATGCAGCGTTTGCTCGAAAAAATGAATGCTTTCTATGTACAGAAAGGAGACGTGGTAAGACTAACCGAAAAAGGTGAACAGGCTCTTGCCGGCACCAAAAATTTTTACAGAGAATTAAAGAATGATGATTACTTTGGAGGAGCCGCGATGTACGCCTTCCTGTATGATTCAGAATCCCACAGATTATTAAAATTATAAGATGAGTTTAGAATCTTCAGAACTGGTGCTTAATGCCGATGGCAGTGTGTACCACCTTAACCTGAAACCCGAACATTTAGCTGAAACAGTAATTACCGTAGGTGATCCCGGAAGAGTAGATAAAATTACCCGTTATTTTGACGAAGTTGAATTCAAGATCCAGAAAAGGGAGTTTCATACCCATACCGGTACTTACAAGGGAAAGAGGATTACGGTCATTTCTACGGGAATTGGTCCCGATAATATTGATATTGTACTTAATGAACTGGATGCGCTGGCCAATATAGATTTCGAGACCAGACAGATAAAAGATAAACTTACCAGCCTCGAAATTATAAGAATCGGGACTTCAGGTTCCATTCAGGAAGAGATTCCTGTAGATTCCATTCTTATGAGTGAGAACTCGGTTGGTTTTGACGGGGTGCTCCATTTTTATGACAGCAAGGATATTGATAATACGCGGTATGCCGATGCGCTTGCGGAACATATGAACTGGTATAACAAGAAATCTTATCCTTATGTGGTGAGTTGTGATGAAGATCTTGCTTCAAAATTCCATAAGCCGGAAGTCTTTAAGGGAACCACAGCTACCAATATAGGTTTTTACGGACCTCAGGGTCGCGCCCTTAGGCTACAGCTTCAGGATGAAAAAATGAATGATAAGCTCGGTTCCTTTGAATTTGAAGGAAAGAAGATCACCAATCTCGAAATGGAAACTTCGGCCATTTATGCTTTGAGTAAATTACTGGGGCATAAAGCGCTTTCGATGAACATAATTCTGGCCAACAGGCCTTCAGGAAAATTCGCTTCAGCACCGGGGAAGTCCGTAGAAAAGCTGATCCAGTTTTGTCTGGATCGCCTTGCTGAATAGGGCTTTATTTAACAGAATATTAAAAGCATAACTTGGGCTTATTTGTATTTTTGAGGAAACGAGCATAACCAATGCAGCAACCTACCGAACAACACTTAAGGCACCGCGACCTTAACTGGTTAAGTTTCAACGAAAGGGTTTTACAAGAAGCAGAAGACAGGGAGAATAATCCGCTTTATGAGCGGATAAAATTCCTTGCTATATTTTCCTCGAATTTAGATGAGTATTTCAGGGTCAGGGTTTCCCAACTCAGGCAGATGAAACGGGTGGAGAAAAGCATCAGGAAAAAACTTGCGCTTCGTCCAAATCGTCTAACCAAGCAGATTATTGAAGAGGTAAAACTTCAGCAGGATAAATTCGGTCAAATCTACCACGACCAGATCGTGCCGGAACTTGCCGAAAATGATATTCTTATAATAGATTCAGATCATTTTAATAAGTCTCAGCAGGAATTTGTTACAAAATATTTTAAAGAAAATGTACAACAAAACCTTAATGCTTCTTTTCTAGATCTAAGGAAAGAAAATGAACTTTTCCTGGAGAATTCTGTGCTCTACCTGCTCGTCACTTTTGCAGATGAGAATCATATTGGAGTGGTGAATATTCCGGTTGAAAACTGCGGCAGGTTTGTAATGCTTGAAGGTGACGGAGAGCCAAATTCCATCACATACCTGGATGAGATCGTAAGAAGTGAATTGCACCATTTATTTCCCCAGAACAGTATTAAGGGCATTTTTGAGGTCAAACTATCCAGAGATGCTGAACTTTATATCGATGATGTTTATAATGGAGTGCTGGCTGAAAAGATCTATGATTCCTTAAAACAAAGAACCGATGGGCAGCCAACCAGGTTATTGTATGATGCACATATGCCAAAAGAGGTTCAGAAAAGGGTGAGGAAACTCCTGAACCTTGGAAAAATAGATATGATGCCCGGCGGGAAGTATCATAATTTTAAAGATTTCTTTGCCTTCCCCGACCCAACAAACAATCCGAAGCTACATTTTGAAGAGCTGCCCCCCGTAAAACACCGAATCCTTGAAAACTCTAAGGATTATTTCGCAACCATAGCAGAGAAAGATCAGTCTGTTCATTTTCCCTATATGTCTTTCGGTTATGTAGAGAATTTTATTGAACAGGCCGCAAATGACGACCAGGTGACCGAGATAAAAATCTCTCTCTATAGAGTTGCTGATGAGTCAAGACTCACCACGTCCTTATTAAAGGCCCTTGATAAAGGAAAAGAGGTGACAGTTTTTGTTGAGGCCAAAGCCAGGTTCGATGAAGAAAACAACATTATCTGGGGGCGTAAATTTGAAAAAAGGGGTGCAAATGTGATCTATAGTTATCCCAAGGTTAAAGTGCACTCCAAAATTATGCTTGTTACCCGAAAGGAGAATGATGATTATGTGAACTACGCCTATATCGGCACAGGTAACTTTAACAGTGAAACCTCTAAAATCTATTGTGATCACGCCATTTTTACCGCGAATAAGGATATTACTAAAGAAATGAGGCGCTTGTTTAAGGTGCTTGAAGGCGAACTGATAATTCCCAGGGAAAAGAACCTCTTAATCTCGCCTTTTTCGACCCGGCAAAAATTCAATAAATTCATATATAATGAGATTGAGAATGCCAGAGCCGGAAAGAAAGCTAAAATAACGGCCAAGATGAATAGTCTTGAAGACCCGGAGATGATAGAGCTTCTTTATTCTGCAAGCCAGGCTGGGGTTGAAATCAGGATGCTTATTCGGGGATTTACGAGTCTTATTCCGGGAGTTCCAGGTCTAAGCGAAAATATTTATGTGACCAGTGTTGTGGACAGGTTTCTGGAACACGGCCGGATCTATATATTTGAGAATGGCGGAGACGAGAAGATATTTTACGGAAGTGCCGACTGGATGAGCAGGAATCTGGACAGAAGAATAGAAGTGATCTCCCCTATTTACGACAAGGATATTGCTAAAGAATTCAAGGAGATCCTGAATATACAGCTTAACGACAATGTAAAAGCACGCATCCAGGATGCTTCTGAAAGCAATAAATATGTTGAGCGCAAATCATCTGAAAAGCGGATCAGGTCTCAATATGAGATCTACGAATATCTAAAAGAAAAACATTCTGTATGAAAACGATAAGAGTTGGCGGAGTACCGGAACATTTTAATCTTCCCTGGCATATGTGTATTGAGGAAAACGACTTCAATGATGCTGATGTGAATGTAATCTGGAAAGATTTTCCAGATGGCACCGGAGCGATGACCAGGTCCCTTAGGGAGAATGAAATAGACGCTGCTGTAATTCTGACCGAAGGCATCACCAAGGATATTATTGCCGGGAACAAATCTAAAATTGTGCAGGTTTATATAGGATCACCACTTATATGGGGTATTCACGTTGCAGCAGATTCCCCTTATAAATCTATAGAAGAGCTTGAAGGGACCAAGGCTGCGATCAGCCGGGAAGGTTCAGGCTCTCAGTTAATGGCCTATGTAAACGCCCAAAATCAGGGTTGGGACCGCGATAAGCTCAAGTTCGAAATCGTAAAGGATATGTATGGAGCTGTAGCTGCACTCAAGCAGGATAAAGCCCAGTACTTTATGTGGGAGCATTTCACTACCAAACCTTTAGTAGATAATCATACCTTTCGCCTGGTAGCCGATTGCCCTACCCCCTGGCCTTGTTTTGTAATAGCGGTACGGGAAGAAGTCCTTAAATATAATCCGTCCAGGGTGAAGAAAATGCTGGAAGTGCTTAATAATAAGACTAAAAACTTCAAGGAGATTCCCCAGATAGCAGAGAAACTTGCCGACAGGTATGAGCAAAAGCTTGAAGATATTAAGAATTGGCTGGAGATAACCAACTGGAGTCAGGAGCAAATAAGCACCCAGGAGCTTGATAAAGTACAGGAGAAATTAAAGGAACTGAACTTAATTCATAAAAAAGTAGATTCTTCAAAGTTAATTCACAAGCTGTAGAATATTCTTTTACCAGTTTATAGGCTCTTTTCCGTGCTTACTAAGATATTCATTGGTTTTGCTGAAATGCTTATTACCGAACCAATATCCCCTGTTTGCGCTTAATGGAGAAGGATGGCCACTGGTCAAGATCAGATGCTTTGAGCTGTCTATCTTTTTGGCCTTTTTTTTGGCATAACCGCCCCAAAGCAAGAAGACAACATTTTCCTTTTTTTCGGAAATGATCTCTATGACCCTGTCGGTAAAATGCTCCCAGCCTTTCTTCTGATGAGAACCTGCCTGATGCGCTCTTACCGTTAACGTTGCATTCAGCAAAAGAACTCCCTGTTTCGCCCAGCGTTCAAGATTTCCGGAATTAGGAACAGGTTTCCCAATGTCTTCTCTTATTTCCCTGAAAATATTAACGAGCGATGGCGGGACAGCAATACCATCATTTACAGAAAAGCAGAGTCCGTGTGCCTGGCCCGGTCCGTGGTAAGGGTCCTGGCCTAAGATCACGACCTTGGTGTCCTCAAAGGAACTGTATTCAAAAGCTGCAAATATATCGTCTCCCTTCGGAAAACAGGTGTGATAACTATATTCATTCTTTACAAAGTCCACCAGGTCTTTAAAGTATTCCTTACCGAATTCAAGCTTCAGTTCTTTTTTCCAGCTTGGGTGTATTTCTACCTTCATTATATTAAGTAAATTTGCAGCACCTCAAAAGTAGGCAAAAATTACTATGATTAAAATTGCAGATAAAAGCCTTGTCGACCTTGAATTCCCTGTTGTGCGCGAACAAATAAGCGAGCTGTGCGTTACGGGTATCGGAAAGGAAAAGGCCCTAAAAATAAAACCTTATCCTTCTTATAAAAAGACCTTTTTCGGGCTTCACCAGACCAATGAGTATTTGAGTTCCAAAACGCAGGAACAGCCTATTCCCAATCACGGTTTCGACAATATTCAGAATGAACTTAAAATGCTGAATATTGAAGACACTATTCTTGAGGTTTCGGGTTTCAGAAGGATCGCTCTTTTATCAGAAACCGTAAATACACAGATCAAATATTTCGAGAAATTCAGGGAAATATATCCCACTTTACACGAGACCTGTTCCAGGGTAGAATATACTACCGAGATAACAGAGAAGATCGGCGAGGTGATAGACAGGTTCGGGGAATTAAAAGATGATGCCTCTCCCCTTCTGCAAAGCCTTAGAAGGTCTATTAACCTTGTAAAGGGTAAGATCAATTCAAGTTTCAATACTGCCCTCACCAGCTACCATAATTACGGTTATCTTGATGAGATTCGCGAAAGTGTCGTGGAAAATGTGCGCGTACTGGCTGTTAAAGCTATGCACAGGCGTAAGGTGAAAGGCGGTATCCTGGGGAATTCAAAAACCGGAAGTATCGTTTATATTCAGCCGGAATCTACCTTTCAATACACCCGCGAGCTGAATAACCTTGAATATGAAGAAAAAGAAGAAATAAAGCGTATCCTGAAAGAGCTCACTTCGTTTATAAGACCTTACAGGGAATTGCTTGCCGATTACCAGGAGCTGTTAAGCGATATAGACGTGATCGCGGCAAAGTCGAAATACGCCGAAAAGATAAATGGTTTACTACCCAAAATCACCAGTGAAAAAGAGATTCAGCTAAAAGAGGCTTATCACCCACTTTTATTTCTTACCAACCAGAAGCAGGGAAAGAAAACCTATCCCCAAAGCATCGAATTAAGTCACGATAACCGCATTATTGTGATCTCCGGGCCTAATGCCGGAGGTAAAAGCATCACGCTTAAAACCGTAGGCTTGTTGCAAATAATGCTTCAGAGCGGGATTCTTATCCCCGTACACGAATACAGCAGGATGTGCTTTTTCGATAAAGTGCTCACCGATATCGGGGATAATCAGTCCATAGAAAATCATCTCAGTACGTATAGCTACAGACTGAAGAATATGAATTATTTCCTCAGGAAATGTGATGACCGCACTCTTTTCCTTATAGATGAATTCGGTACCGGTAGTGATCCTGAACTGGGTGGGGCTCTTGCAGAGACCTTCCTGGAAGTATTTTATGAAAAGGAATCTTTCGGCATACTCACCACACATTACGCTAACCTCAAGAAACTGGCGAATGAGCTGCCTGAGATGAGCAATGCGAATATGCTTTTTGATTCCCAAAGCCTGGAACCCTTGTTTAAACTTCGGGTTGGGGAAGCCGGTAGTTCCTTTACCTTTGAAGTTGCTCAGAAGAACGGAATTCCATACAGTCTTATAAACCGTTCTAAGAAGAAGGTAGAGCGCGGTAAGATCAGGTTTGACAGAAGTATCGCTAAATTACAGAAGGAGCGTTCTAAACTTCAGAAAACAACAGATTCCCTAAAGGACAAAGAGATAAAAGCTGCCAAACAAAAAGATAAGCTGGAAGAGACCAATTCCAGGATCCAGCAAAAACTGGAAAGCTATCAGGAAATGTACGACTCCAATCAAAGGCTTATCTATATTGGGCAAAAGATCAATGATATCAGTGAGAAATATTTTCAGAATAAGAAGAAAAAAGAACTTATAGGGGAGTTTCTTAAACTGGTTGAGATCGAAAACTCCAAGCGTAAGAAGCAGTCTGCGAAACAACGGAAAGCTGAAAAAGCCAAAGAACAGAAGCTACAGAAAGAAGTTGAGAAAAAGGTGGAAGTGATCCGAAAGAAGAAAAAGGAAGAAAAGAAAAAGGAGCAGGAAGCTGAAAAACGCGAAGCTGCCAAACCAAAGGCAAAACTAAATATAGGGGATCGCGTAAGGCTTCAGGACAGTAAATCTGTAGGGACGCTGGATAATATCGAAAAAGGAAAAGCTATCGTAAACTACGGAATGTTCACAACTTCAGTATCTTTAGATCAGCTTGAACTTGTCCAGGCGATGAAAAAAGACAAAAAATAGGTATGAATGAGATTCCTGATAATAAAAAGATCGTATTATTCGACGGTGTTTGCAATTTATGCAACGGGGCTGTCAACTTTATTATAAAACATGATAAAGAGGATGTTTTCAGGTTTGCTTCGCTTCAAAGTGAGATCGGTCAGAAACTGGTCGCAGAAAGAGGAATAAACCCGGAAATAATGGATTCTATTATCCTGATCGAACCTGGTGTAGCTTATTATAAAAAATCTACAGCCGCCCTCGAAATCTCAAGAAATCTGTCGGGCGGGTATTCTTTATTAAAGAACTTATTGATCTTGCCGGAAGGTTTCAGGGATCTTGTTTATGACCTTATTGCGAACAACCGCTATAAATGGTTTGGTAAAAAAGAAAGTTGTATGATCCCTACCCCTGAACTTCAGGCGAAGTTCCTGGATTAAACATTTTCTGTTTCAGAAACAGTTTCCGATTCCGGATGGTAATCATCATCCCATTCTTTTACGTTTGGAGGCCCCATCATATCTACAGATTTAGCGACCATTAAGGATACAGCGGCATCACCCGTAACATTTACGGTAGTACGGCACATATCCAGCGGGCGGTCTACGGCAAAGATCAATGCAAGACCTGCTTCAGGAATTCCAGCCTGCGCAAGTACGATTACCAGCATAACCATTCCGGCTCCCGGTACAGCTGCAGAACCTATAGACGCAAGGGTTGCTGTAGCAATAATTCCCATTTGCGCTCCAAGACTAAGGTCGATCCCAAAAGCCTGAGCAATAAACACCGCAGCAACCGCCTGATAAAGGCTGGTTCCATCCATATTGATAGTTGCTCCAATTGGAAGCACAAAACTGGTAACCTCTTTGTGAACCCCCATATGCTCCTCTACCCTTTCCATAGTAACAGGAAGTGTGGCAGCACTGGAGCTTGTTGAAAATGCAAGCAATTGAGCCGGTGCTATCCCGTTTATGAAAAATGAAGGCTTGTTCTTGGTAAAGATCCAAACCAGTAAAATATAAACCCCTATCATTAATGCCAGCCCTGCGAGAACTGTTAGCGCATACATAGCCAGGGCAGCGAATAGATCGGCACTTGGGGACTCTACCACCAGAGCGGCAAGCAGAGCAAATACACCATAGGGCGCAGCCAGCATAATCATATCGATAAGTTTGAGGATCACTTCATTGAAGCCATCAAAAAAGTCCTTTACAGGCTTAGCCGTCTTTTCAGGGATCAGGATCAAACCTATTCCGAAGAAAATAGCGAAGAAGATAACCTGCAACATATTCCCGTTGTCGCTGGCAGCTGAAAAAATATTGCTTGGCACCAGGTCTTCCAGGGCCTGTAAAGGTCCGGCTTCCCTTTGTTTATCGGCATTGGCCTTTACCCCGGTTGCATCTCCTTCATAGCTTGCTATAAGGTCTTCACGGGTTTCCTGGGAAATACTGCCTCCGGGTTGTACCAGGTTAACAATACCCAGGCCTATTGAGACTGCAATTACCGTTGTAATAATATAGGTTGCGATGGTACGCACTCCCATCTTGGACAATTTGGAAATATCCTTAAGATCTGATATTCCTTTGATCAAAGAAGCTAAAATAAGAGGCACTGCAATAAGTTTAAGGGCATTTATAAAGATATTTCCGAAAGGTTTCACCCAGTCGCTAACAAAATCTGGTCCCCAGCTAAAATTAGTAAGGATTAGAGCAAATACAACTCCGGCAACCATTCCTAATAAGATCTGCCAATGCAGTGCAAGTTTTTTCATATCGGTTCTTTGTTCTGGTTTATATTTTTGAGGTTTTATTCTGAAGCATAAAATCGGCAATTACCAGTGCGGCCATAGCTTCTACAATGGGCACTGCTCTCGGGACAACACACGGGTCGTGACGACCTTTCCCCCGCATTTCAACAGTTTCGCCTTTAGAGTTTATGGTCTGTTGTTTCTGCATAATTGTGGCAACAGGCTTAAAGGCTACATTGAAGTAGATATCCATTCCGTTTGATATACCGCCCTGAATACCGCCGCTTAAGTTGGTCTTTGTTGTGCCGTCTTCATTAAAAAGGTCGTTATGCACGCTTCCTTTCATCCTGGTTCCTTCAAATCCGCTTCCGTATTCAAAACCCTTAACGGCGTTTATAGAGAGCATGGCTTTTCCCAATTCGGCATGCAATTTATCAAAAACAGGTTCTCCGAGACCTTTGGGAACATTTCTTATCACACATCTCACGGTTCCTCCTACTGTGTCTCCCTGTGACCGGATCTCCTTAATGTAAGCTTCCATTTCTTCAGCAGTCGCTTTATCAGGGCATCGAACAGCATTAGATTCGATCAGGCTGAAATCGAGTTCCTCGTTCGGTTTGTCAAGTGCGATCTCACCAACAGATGCGGTAAAGGCATTGAACTCAATGTTCTTTAGCAATTGCTTGGCAAGTGCTCCGGCAACTACCCTGCAAGCCGTTTCGCGGGCCGAAGACCTTCCTCCTCCCCTGTAATCACGAACACCGTATTTTTCATCATAGGTGTAATCGGCGTGAGAAGGACGGTAAGTATCCTTTATATGCGAATAATCTTTAGATTTCTGATTGGCATTCTGAATAATGAAACCAATGGGAGTGCCGGTGGTTCTTCCCTCAAATACTCCGGAAAGGAATTCTACAGTATCCGGTTCTTTTCTTTGAGTGACAATGGCAGATTGTCCGGGCTTTCGCCTGTTAAGTTCATTTTGGATCTTATCCAGATCTACATCAAGCCCCGCAGGACACCCATCTATGATCCCTCCTATTGCTTTTCCGTGCGATTCGCCGAAAGTAGTGAGTTTAAAAAGTTTTCCGAAGGAATTGCCTGCCATTTCAATGATTTTGAACAAATGTAATTTTTTAAGGCAATATTTGAAAATGTAATCTCAAATAATATCGGGCTAATATTCCGAAGGGATTTTCGGAAATTCTTAGGAATATTTCAAAAACTTCCTGAGCTATCTTTAAATTAAATGTATAATTAAAATGTGATCTTTAAGTAACCAAGACCCCGGACTCTTAAATATTACGTTCTTTAAGTACCTTATCGGTTTTAGTGAGCAGCGCATCCATATCAAAAGGTTTTGATATAAAATCTACGGCACCGGCCTCCTTGCAGATAGCTTCAATATTATGAAGTGCAGACATCATTACTACCGGGACATCCTTTACCTGTTCGTCTTTTTTAAGTTCTATACAAACATCAGTGCCATCAACCCCGGAGATCAGTTTATCTAAAAGTATCAATTCTATATTATGCTCGAGGATCCTCGCTTTTGTCTCCAGAGGATTCTGGCAATAGACCACTTCGTGATCCTTGAATTCAAGGATATCCTTCAACATAGTTCCTATTGAAACATCATCATCCACTATTAAGATTCGTGCCATTTATTTTTAATTTAAAGGTAGTGTAAAGGTGAATTCAGATCCTTCTCCCTCTTTACTGTCCACACTTATTTCACCGTTATGCCGCTTAATGATCTGGCTGGAAAGATACAGCCCAATTCCAAAACCTGCATAGGTGTTTTTATTTTTTCCTTCTACTCTGTAAAATCTTCTGAAGATCTTCTTTAGGTCTTTCTCCGGAATACCTATTCCGTTATCTTTTACACTAACCGAAACAAGGTCTGAAGACTTCTCATTGATAAAGATATCTACTTTCTTACCACTTGAAGAATATTTGATCGCATTCGTGATAAAGTTTATTAAAACCTGTCCAACCCTGTCCTTATCGGCATTTATATCACATATAAAATTGTGGTCTATATCGATATTAACTTCTTTATAGGTATACCCTATATCCTCCTTAACGTTTTCCACCAGTTCATTCAAACTGAACTTCTCTTTTTGAAGTTCCAGTTCATTCTGTTCTATGCGGGAAAGATCCAGCATTTCAGAGATCAGCCTTATAAGCCGGTCTATCTGGTCTTCCATTCTGTTGAAATAGGTTTTCAGCGGAAGCGTACTTTTATCCTTGGTCTCCGGTTGTTCCATCATAGACTGCAACAACTGCACATAACCTTTAATTGAGGTCACCGGAGTCTTTAATTCGTGACTAACAAGTTTTAAGAAGGCTTCTTTCCTGTATTCTTCCTCTTTTATTTCCTGAATTTCGGTACTTGAGCTTACCCAAAGAGTAATATTGCCTGAAGTATCTTTTACGGCTTTGGCCCTGCAAAGGTGCCATTTGTATTTTCCGTTCTTATCGAGTAGGCGTAATTCCTTTTCGAAATTCTCTCCGGTTTGTTTGGTTTTATTTACAGCGGCAAAAACCTTCTCCTTATCTTCAGGATGAATCAAGGACATCCAGCTTTTTTCTATTAGTTTATCCTGGTCTAATCCTGAGAAATCCATCCAGGCTTTATTATAGTAAAAAGGGGTGCTTTCAGCTTTTCCTACGGTTATTTTATGCGGAAGGAAATCGGAGATCTGGCGATAGCGCTTTTCACTTTCCTGAATTTTCTTATGAAATTCAGCCTGGGGGCTTACTTCATTGGCTATTACTGCCACCCCTTCTATCTCCCCGCTTTTATTATACTGAGGCTGATATACAAAATTGAAATTTACGAAGTCCTTTTTTCCTTCCTTAATGGAATATGCAGGAATTTCGTACCTATGCTCTGCTTTGCCTGTTTTGTAGACTTTCTGAAGAAGATCTACAAAGCCTTGCTCCCTGGCTTCCGGATGGGCTTCTGCCAAAGGCCTTCCAATTATACTTTTATCTTTACCCCAAAAGTCCAGGACCGCCTGGTTTGCGATCTCCACAACAAAATCTTCTCCTTTTAATAATGTGATAAGTGATGGGGAAGAATATATAAGTTCTCGTAATCGGTGTGTTTCCTCGTTAAGCCGCTCTTCATTCGGAGAATTGCAAATATTAAAGTCTTTTTCAATTCTTTTCCCTGAATCCTGTAATTTATTTTCAGCAGCGGCTAATTGCCTTTCAAGTTCAAGTATACGTAAATCTTTTTCATCTATAGATTCCTTGGGAAACTCATCGTCTGTGTTCATTGAATAACCTTGATTAGAGGGCTAATATAATTTTTTTAGAAAAAAATGTATTAATTCATCAAAGGTTTCACAAAACTTTAAGTAAGTGCTTCCCTTAGGATACTAACCGGGTGTTTAGCTATTTTACTTGTCCCGTCATATATCTGATGCCTGCAGCTTGTTCCGTTTGCTGAAATAATGGTATCCTCAGGAGCCTTCCTCACGGCCGGGAAAAGGCTCTGTTCTCCAATAGCCATACTTACTTCGTAATGTTCCTTTTCGTACCCAAAGGAACCTGCCATTCCACAACAACCAGAAGGGATTATGGTCACCTTGAAGTTCTCCGGAAGATTTAGGATCTCAAAGGTGTGTGAGGTATTGGATAGTGCTTTTTGGTGGCAGTGCCCGTGAACCTTGATAGTTCTTTTTTCCGTGGAAAAGGAAGAGGCCCGGATATTACCTAAAGCGATCTCCTTTTTGAGGAATTCCTCTATGATAAAGCAATTCTTGCTTAATTCTTCAGCTTCTGAAGGTTTATCAGCAAGGCGTAAATATTCATCCCTAAAGCTTAGAATTGCTGAAGGCTCCAGACCAATTAAAGGTGTATCTTCGGAGATCAGATCCTTAAAAATTTCAATATTCTTATTGGCAAGAACTTTAGCTTCATCTAAAAAACCTTTGGAAATATAGCTTCTGCCACTTTCTTCATGTTTTACAAACTCAACCTGGTAGCCAAGTTGGCTTAAAAGCTCTAAGGCATCAATTCCTATTTCGGCATCAAGGTAGTTGGTGAATTCATCATTAAAGAAATAGACGGTTTTAATAGGATTGGAAACCATCAGGCGGCTGCTGTTCTTTCTATGATACGCTTCCAGGGTTTGTTTAGACAGTTGCGGCAGGCTTCTTTCTGAAGCTACTCCAAGTGTTTTCTTAGCAATTGAAGAGGTAACGGAATTCTTAAAGAAGAAGTTTGCCAGGCCGGGAGCCTTTGAAGCTATACTGTTCATTTTGGTATTATTGGCAAAGGCTTTGCTTCTCCTGGTTACTCCGTTGGCCTTTTGGTACTGGTATTGAAATTCGGCTTTTAAGGCAGCGACATCTACATTAGAAGGGCATTCGCTCTTACAGCCTTTGCAGCTGATACAAAGGTCAAATACTTCCTTGAGTTCTTCATTATCAAACCTGTTCGGTTTTTCTGAATTGGTAAGGAATTCCCTTAAAGCATTAGCCCTTGCGCGTGTGGTATCCTTTTCATTTTTAGTAGCCCTGTAGCTGGGGCACATCGTCCCACCCGCTTCGGCCGATTTTCTGCAGTCCCCGCTACCGTTACATTTTTCAGCAAGCCTTAAAATACCCTGGGAATCCGAAAAATCCATCAGGGTTTTTACCTCCGGCTCACTCCTGTCTGGCGTATACCTCAGGGAAGTATCCATTGGCGCCGCATCTATGATCTTTCCTGGATTAAAAATATTCTTTGGATCAAAAGCCAGCTTAATATCCTTAAGGATCTTGTAGTTATGGCTCCCGATCATAAGTTCTATGAATTCGGCTCTTACCCGGCCGTCACCGTGTTCCCCGCTCATAGAACCATTATATTTTTTAACCAAATGGGCTACATCTTCAGTAATACTTCTAAAGAGCTTTACTTCTTCAGACTTCTTTAAATTTAAAATAGGCCTTAAATGGATCTCTCCTGCCCCGGCGTGGGCATAATAGACCGCATCCTGACCATAATTCTTCATAATCCCGGCAAATTCTGAAATATAGTCTGCCAGGTAAGGCAAGGCGACCGCGGTATCTTCGATACAGGCTACGGCCTTTTTATCGCCAATGATATTCCCAAGAAGGCCGAGTCCCGCTTTTCTCAGTTCCATAGCCATTTCTATCTGCTCCCCCATCAGTACAGGACTGGCATAACATAAGTCGGATGCATCAAGGCTTTTAAGTAAGTTTTTGGTTTGCACCTGCAGGTCTTCCTGATCATCAGACCTTAATTCCAGCATTAAAATAGCCTTGGGGTCACCTTCAATAAAGAATCGATTATCCTTGTATTTAAGGCTTTGCTTGGTACAATCAAGAATGGTCTTATCCATCATTTCGCAGGTGAATAGCGAATGTTTCATCACCGGGACCACTGCCTGCATACAATGCTCTATGCTTGAGAAATGGGCAGCCACCATTGCCGATTTTGGTGGTTGCAGGTCGTCAAGCTGAAGAACAATCTCAGTAGTAAAGGCTAAAGTCCCTTCACTTCCGGATAATAGTTTGCAGATATTGAGCTTTTCAGAAGTTTCTTCTGAAAAAATTTCCGAATAGATCAGTTCATCTATAGCATAACCGGTATTTCTGCGGTGAAGGCTTCTGGGTGGAAACTTCTTTATGATCTCCTTCTTATTCTCTTCAGTAGAAAGTTTTTCATTCAGTTTTCGATATATATCACCTTCCAGGCCATCCAGCTTAAGTTTTTCCTGAAACTCTTCCGCTGCAAGCTCTCCGAATTCTGCTTCACTCCCGTCGCTAAGAATAGTTTTCAGGGAAATAAGTTTATCCCGTGTGGTTCCGTATTTAATAGAGGTGGTTCCGCTCGAATTATTACCTACCATTCCTCCTATCATACATCGGTTAGAAGTTGATGTATTTGGCCCGAAAAAGAGCCCATAAGGTTCCAGAACCCGGTTAAGGTCGTCCCTTATCACCCCGGGTTGCAGCCTTACGGTTTTCTTTTCCTTATCGATATCAATGATGTCAGTGAAATGCCTGGAAACATCTACTACGATTCCCTCTCCCACACACTGGCCTGCAAGGGAAGTCCCGGCTGTCCTGGGAATAAGTGAAGTATTATTATCTGTAGCGAATTTAATAAGGCGTTTAATATCCTCATTGGTCTTTGGGTAGCATACGCCTAAAGGCAATTCCCGGTATACCGAAGCATCGGTGGCGTAGATAGATCGCCAAAGATTATCGTAAAACAACTGACCTTCAATCTCCTGACTAAGCTGGTTAAGTTTTTCCTCCATAATGAACCGCTAAATTTAAGGAATTTCAGCAAATACGCTTAACAGATTTTTAAACAAAATTAACAATAGATTGGCGTGACACAGCGTTTCCTTATAGACTTTACGCCTAAATTTGTTACACTAAATCTAAAAATGAATCTAAAATGAAAAAGTTATTTTTATTAGCTGCCTTCCTTACAGGAGCTACATTTTTCAGCAATATGCAAGCCCAAACGATAGCCGATAATGCCATTGGTCTTAGACTTGGTGGTGGTGACGGGATTGGAGCTGAAGTTTCCTACCAGCGAGCGCTTGGTGGTGACAACAACAGGCTTGAGCTGGACCTTGGATGGAGAAATGACAATAATTTTGATGCTTTCAAACTTACCGGCCTTTATCAATGGGTATGGAATATCGATGGCGGATTCAACTGGTACGCCGGTGTTGGTGGTGGTATTGGGAGTGTTGACGTGCATCCTGAATGGAAAGATAGATGGGATGACAGCACCTTCCTTTTTGTTGCAGGAGATATTGGTATCGAATACAACTTTGATATCCCGCTGATGTTATCTCTGGACCTGAGACCAGAAATTGGTTTCTATAATGATGATTCGGTGCTTAATGATTTTGCTCCGGACGTTGCTTTGGGTCTTAGATACCAGTTCTAAAGAAATTAGAAGGAAAGAAAAAGGGTGGAAAAATTTCCGCCCTTTTTTTATGCCAGCTTTAAGGCTTTTTCGTAAAGAGCCTCGTACTTTGGAACAATCTCTTTAATATCAAATCGCTGTGCTGCCTCGTAGGCATTATGCTTAAATGTTTGAAGAGTTGCTTCGTTTTCCAGGATAGAAATCCCGTTGGCCGCCATTTCTTCAACATTTCCTACATCACTCATGTACCCTGAAACTCCCTGAATATTCACTTCTGGAAGTCCGCCGGAATTCGTGGAAATAACAGGCACTCCATTCACCATAGCTTCCAGCGCTGAAAGCCCAAAACTCTCCCTTTCCGAAGGCAGAAGGAAAAGATCTGAAAAACTCAGGATCTTATCTATTTCGTGACTTTCCCCAAGGAATAATACTTTGTCTTCAATCCCGAGCTCTTCAACCATATCTTCTGCTCTTTCCTTTTCCGGTCCCTCTCCTACCATCATTAGTCTTGCCTTGATCTTCTTCTGAATTTCAAAGAAAATCCTGATCACATCATCTATACGCTTAACTCTCCTGAAATTACTGATATGAGTGATGATCTTTTCATCTTTTGAAGCCATCATTTCCCGCTGACAATCGGTAAAAGATTTCCTGTCGTATTTACTGATGTCTATAAAGTTCGGGATCACCTCTATTTCTTTTGTGATATTAAAGAAATCCAGGGTATCATCTTTCAGACTTTTAGAAACCGAAGTAACAAAATCACTGTTGTTTATGCTAAAGTTTACCGCAGGCTTGTAGAAAGGGTGGCGGCCCACCAGGGTGATATCGGTTCCGTGAAGGGTGGTCACCATTGGAAGATAAATACCTTCTTCTTCCAGCATTTTCTTTGCCATATAGCCAGCATAAGCGTGCGGAATAGCATAATGCACGTGCAGTACCTCTATCCCGTGCAGTTTCACCATATTTACCAGCTTACTACTTAACGCAAGCTCGTAAGGCTGGTAATGAAAAAGCGGATATTCCGGAACGTGAACTTCGTGAAAATGCACACTGCTGGATAGCTGGTCCAATCTTACGGGTTGCTTGTACGTAATGAAGTGAATTTCGTGGCCACGCTTAGAAAGGGCTAACCCAAGTTCTGTAGCAACAACCCCGCTACCTCCAAATGTGGGGTAACATACTATGGCTATTTTCATCAGATTAAAAATCTATAGATTCATATATAACTTCCTGTATTCTCGACCTAATATCTTCCCTTATAAGTTTCCTGTTAGTGGAATCCGGGAAAGTACGGTTAGACAAAAATACGTAAACTATTTCTTCAACAGGATCTGCCCACACCAGTGTCCCTGTAAATCCACTATGTCCAAAACTGGCCATAGACACGCAACCACAGGTAGGGCCAACCTTTTCGAGTTGTGGTTTGTCGAAACCCACACCTCTCCTTACATCTTCTTCGCAGTAGTAACAGGTATTGAACTTAGATATAGTTTCAGGTTTAAAGAATTCATCGCCCCCATAACTTCCTCCATTTAGGTACATCTGCATAATTTTAGCCACATCATTGGCATTACTGAACAAACCTGCGTGACCTCCAATTCCTCCTTGCATTGCAGCTCCCTGGTCGTGAACATAACCCTGCACTTTTTGTCGCCTCCATAATTTATCGATCTCGGTTGGCACTATCTGTTCCGGAGAAAAGCGTTCTATGGGCAAATATCCGGTATGGTATGACCCCAGAGGTTTATAAAATTCCTCCTGCGTTAGCTTATGCAAGGTAGAATCATAATAGTTTTCAAGATAATATTTTAAAAGATAAAAAGGAAGATCACTGTACCTGTATTCCAGTTGTTCTTCAAGCTCACTATCTCGTATAATACTTACAATGGTATCCTGCATATCGTTCCTGATATACATCTCGTCAGCCACCTTAGTGCTAAATTCTGAAGTAGCTGAATCCTTATAATACAGGCGAGATGGCTTTTTTGTAACCGGATCTATAGTTGGCACATAAAAAGGGATCCAGCTCTTAAAGCGGGCATAGTGCATTAACATATCCTGAAGCCTGATATGCTCTTTGTTGGAGTTTTTTAGAGAGGGAATTAATTCTCCCAGGTTGGTGTCAAAATCTATTACTCCCTCTTCCACTTGTTGCATCACAAGCGGTAAAGTTGCCAGAATCTTTGTAACTGAAGCAAGGTCGTAAACCGAAGTATCGGTAACCGGGGTTTTCTCTTCGTAGGTGTGATAACCCACATTCCGCTGAAAAACGACCTTTCCTTTCCTTGCGACCAGCATCTGGACTCCAGGCGCCATCTTTCCGTCTATAGCTTCCCTGAGAATGGTATCAATCTTTCTAAGTTTATAGGAGTTAAGCCCGACACTTTCAGGAGAACCGTATGCTAATCTTGTAGCAGGGGTAAAATAACCCGTACCGGCAGGAAACTGGTTACCAAGACTAACTGACAGCTTTCCTTTTGCTTCTATCCCTCCAAAGATTACCTGGGCTGTCTTTTGTTGCGCAACCCGATTGTTCTGGTATCCCAGTAAAATCCCTTCAAATTGTGAAGTCGTCTTTAAATCCAGTAACGCGTATGGTCTTGTGAATACACTAAGTATAGTCTCATTACTTCTGGCAATGGCCTGTATCCAGGTGAGTTCATTCTCAGAGAATTTGTACGAGGACCAAGGGCTCCTGTCCGGTTTATGAAAGCCAATAATCACTTTGGTGTAATCTTCAAGCTTGTTAAGAAGACTGTCTAAATTCGAAGATCTTACCCAGTCTACCTTAGCATACTTCCTTAACTGATTCAAAAACGGGCTCCCTTCGGCATCACCAAAATTAACATAGGCGATCTTTTGTTCATCCAGGTCCTTTATGGGAAGAAGTCCGGAATTGTTCTTAACAAGGGTGATCGCATTTTCGGTTAATTCTTCAAACAGAACACTGTCCTTAACCGTGTTCAGTTCTTTATAGAGAAATGAAGTATCTACAGGTTTTAGGTTATACAGGCCAGCCTTGTATTTCGCAGCAAGGATCTTTTTTACGGAAGCCTCCAGTCTCTCTTCAGTAATCAGGTTCTCCTGGTAGGCCTCATTTAATTTTTCCACTGCAGCGGGTACATCCTCAGGCATTAAAAGAACATCATTACCAGCAAGAAAAGCTTCCACCTCCAGATCTCCACTGTTCAGATGATTGGAGGCTCCTTTCATATTTAGGGCATCTGTAAAAACAAGACCTTTAAAACCAAGGTCTTTTTTCAATAAATCTGTGATTACCGGTTTCGATAATGAGGACGGCAGGTCTTTTTCTTTTGTAAATGCAGGCACATTAAGATGGGCAGCCATAACCCCTGATATATCACGCGCAATTAGTTCCCGGTAAGGGTAAAGTTCAATATTCTTTATCCTTGATCCTGAAAAGGAAACTGAAGGAAGGGTTTTATGAGAATCACTGTCAGTATCACCGTGCCCGGGAAAATGTTTGGCAACGGCAATGATCCCTTCTCTTTGCATTCCCTTTAAAAACGCGATCGATTTATTTGTTACATTTTGCTTGGTTTCCCCGAAAGACCTGTTCCCGATAATAGGATTCTCGGGATTGGTGTTGATGTCTACTACAGGTGCAAAATTAATATGCACCCCCAGCCTTTTAGCGTGTCTTGAAATTGCTGCGCCAGCCTTTTCAATCAAATATTCATCCTGAATAGCTCCCAGGCTCATATTCCAGGGAAGAGCAAATGTTGAATCGAGCCTCATAGCCAGCCCCCATTCTGCGTCCATCCCTATAAGCAGGGGCACTTCAGTTATTTCCTGAAATTCATTGGTAAGAATGGCTTGTTTCTTTGGAGTCCCTCTGGAAAAGATGACTCCGCCAATATGGTTTTCCCTGATATTCTTTCTTACACTGTCAATATACCTTTCGGGGCCACCGGATTCTACGCTTAGCATAAGAAGCTGACCAATCCTTTCTTTAGGCGTCATTTCAGAATACAGGCTATCCACCCATTTTTGCTGAGCTGAAAAGTCAGGTGTGGTAAGCGGGCCCACCTGGGCAGATAAGTTCAGTGTAAAAAAGGCTAGAAGAAGAAAGAGTGATGTAGGGGCTGCTCTTAATTTCATTAATTCATAAAGCGATTATGCCAGCTTTCTGCTGCAGGTACTTCCCAGGCTTCAAGGTATTCACCCTTATTATTTACCAGGTTGTTGAACACTATGGTCTTTGGGGAAACGGCTTTGTTCTTTGCCATCTTCTTGAAATCGGCAAGGCTTTTATACGCCACGAACTCTCCTTGCTTATAAGATACGTTCATCTTATCGAGAAGATCAACCCCATATTCCTTTTCCAGGTTCTGAATAAACTGAACGGAAGCATCTATTGAGCAACCTGTAGCTGCATTCAAGTCCTGGTCTAAGGCAAGGATGATAAAGCGTTTATACCTGATCTCATAGGAAGCTTTCAGGGAGCCACCGTGAGCGGTCCACTGTTCTATGAATTGCTCTAATTTGGCTTTTATTTCCACCAGTTCTTCATCGGTAAAAGAACGGTTGGCCTGATAGATCCATATCCTTGAACTATCGGGTAAAGTATCGAATTCTACGTACATAAGGTGCTTAAATTAAACTGCTACAAAGCTAATTTATTTAAGGCTTAGCTTCAAAAATAGTAATGGCTTTAACTTTTAATTGAGGCTGTTAAAGATCTTCAGCATTTGCAATAAGTTCAGCGACATCCATAACAGCAATGTCGTCCTCCTTATCCTTGCCTTTAACCCCATCTGTCATCATTGTATTGCAGAAAGGACAACCTGCGGCAATAACCTCCGGTTTTACTTCCAGAGCCTGTTCGGTTCGTTCGATATTAACATCTTTATTACCCGCTTCCGGCTCCTTGAACATTTGTCCTCCTCCGGCACCACAACAAAGTCCGTCCCGCTTGCATTTCTTCATCTCTACAAGTTCCACTTCAAGTTTGCGAAGCAGGTCCCGGGGAGCTTCATACTCATTGTTTGCACGGCCAAGGTAGCAAGGATCGTGAAAAGTAATTCTTTTCCCTTTGAATTTTCCACCCTCAACTTTAAGCTTGCCCTCATTCAGGAGAGATTTCAGGAACTGGGTATGATGCATCACATCATAATTACCGCCCAAAGCAGGATATTCATTTTTAAGGGTATTAAAGCAATGAGGGCAGGCCGTAACCACTTTTTCAATTTCGTAGCCGTTAAGCACCTCAATATTGGTTGCTGCCTGCATCTGAAAAAGGAATTCATTACCGGCTCTCTTGGCAGGATCTCCGGTACAACTCTCTTCAGTTCCTAAAACGGCGAAATCCACACCGGCTTTGTGTAATAATTTTACAAAGGCTTTCGTGATCTTTTTGGCGCGATCATCAAAACTACCGGCACAGCCAACCCAAAATAGAACTTCAGGTTTTTTGCCTTCGGCCATATATTCTGCCATTGTTGGAACCTTGATTGCTTCTGCCATAATACTTTTGTTTAAAAATCTTATTATCAGGTCTGCTCTTGGGCAGACTTAAATGTTTTTTAATTCTCTTTTGCCCAGTTAAGGCGATCCATCTGGTTGTAAGGCCACGGAGCACCGTTGTTTTCAATATTGGTCATCGCAATGGCCAGTTCGTTTGGAGCTGCACTCTGCTCCATTACCAGATACCTTCTCATATCAACAATAATAGATAATGGGTCTATTCCCACAGGGCAGGCCTCCACGCAGGCGTTACAGGTGGTACAGGCCCAAAGTTCTTCTCTCTGGATATAATCGTCAAGAAGCATCTTACCGTCATCCTCAAATTTGCCGTTTTTATTGATGTTCTCCCCTACTTCCTCTAAACGGTCCCGCGTATCCATCATTATCTTACGAGGAGAAAGTTTCTTCCCTGTCTGGTTGGCCGGGCATTCAGCCGTACAGCGGCCGCACTCGGTACAGGTATAGGAATTAAGAAGCTGAACCTGGTTAAGGTCCATTACATCTGAAGCTCCAAATTTTTCCGGTTCGTCGCCTTCATCTTCAGCGGGAGCCGCAAACGGATCGGCATCGGGATCCATCATCAACTTTACTTCGTTAGTAACTGCCTCAAGGTTATCAAGTTCTCCTTTAGGCTGAAGTTTTGAATAGTAAACATTCGGAAATGCCAGCAGAATGTGCAGGTGTTTCGAATAGTACAGGTAATTCAGGAAAAACAGGATCCCTAAAATATGAAGCCACCACGCAGCTCTTTCAATAATTACAAGTGTAGCGTTACTAAACCCGTCAATTAACGGCAGTAAGAATTGGCTTATAGGAAAAGAACCTGTAATACCGGCTTCCTGTGCATAATGCGCAGCACCATTCAACTGAAGCTGATAGTCTGCAGCGTTCATTGTAAGGAAAAGGGCCATAAGGACCATTTCAAAGTAAAGTATATAATTAGCGTCGTTCTTAGGCCAGCCCTTCATTTCACGACTCCAGAATCGCTTAATCTTATTAATGTTTCTTCTTGTCCAGAAAACAATAACCCCCACAAGTACCAGAAAGGCCAATACTTCAAAAGATGCGATGAGTGCATCATAAAAACCTCCCATAAAAGACAGGATACGGTGAGTGCCAAATAGACCATCTATAATGATCTCCAGAACTTCAATATTGATAATCACAAAACCTACGTAAACAATAACGTGAAGAAAACCTGCCACGGGTTTGCGTACCATTTTGCTCTGGCCAAGCGCAATTCTTGCCATTTTATTGAAACGTTCTTTGGGATGATCTGTTCTGTCAATCTTTTTTCCGAGTTTGATATTACGGATCAGTCTGCGAACATTACGTACAAAAAAGGCTATTCCCGCCACCAGGGCGACTAAGAATAAAATTTGAGCAAGAATTTGCATAGTTGGTTATTTTAAAGAATCCTTTGGTGGTTCATAAGGCGCTGGTTTCTTCCCAAATAAAGAGAAACGAACATATCTTCTTGGATTCAGTTTGATGTCTTGCAGAAGTTGTTCCAGCTGTTTTGTAGCTCTGTCAAGGTTATTATACACCTTATCGTCATTAAGCAGTTTTCCTGCCGTGCCCTCTCCGCTGGAAAGCTTATTGGAAACCTGTTCAAAATCGGCGATCACATTCTCAAGATTGGTTGTCATCTGTTTAAGATTCACCTGGGATAGCGTGTCGCTAAATTGGTTAAAATTAGTGGACATTTCATCGAGATTGGTGAAGGTTCTGTCCAGTTTTTGCTGATTGCCCTCAACGATATCTTCAAGGGCTATTGCGGTTCCTTTAAAAGAACTTACGGTCACACTAAGATCTTCAAATGTATTTTGAATATTATGACGGGTACTGTCATCAAGCACCCTATTAAGTGAGCTAAGCAGAGAATCGGCACTAACCACGGTGTTCTCAAGTTTTTCCTGAAGAGGGGTCAGTCTTTCATTCACCAGTTCCATTATCCCGGTATCGGTTCGACTCTTCAGCGTATCTCCGGATTTAGCCACACTTGCTTCATCGTAGGTAGGTATAACCGCAAGAGATTTCCCGCCAATAAGCCCTCCTCCGTAAACTTCAGCTATACTGTTCTTTGAAAAAGGAAATTCGTTCTCTACGGTAAAGGTTACAAGAAGTTTACCTTCCCGGTTAAGGAAATCTATATTGGTAACCTGCCCAACTTTAAGCCCGTTAATGGTTACGGCTGAAGAGGGTGATAAGCCTTCTACATCATCATAAACGGCATAAAAAGTCCTGCTGTTCTCCAGGAGATTCTTCCCCTTGAGGAAACTATAACCGAAAATAAGCATTAGGATAGCAACTATAGCTAGCAGGGCGGTCTTAACCTCTTTAGTAAATTTCAAAAGCTATTTTTTTAGGATATGCACAAATTTAGAAATAAAAATAGAAAAGTGCCCCTATTTAAGCTTAGATTTTAACGCCTCATTAACTGTAATCTTCCTTCCATCCTTAAAGGCAACGATATAGCTTGACGGATATCCCTGTTTTTGAGCCCGCTGGTGTAGCTCCTGAATCTTCATATAGTTTGAAGTATCTCCAAGGTAATATTTAAATAATTTACCTTCTTTCTCCCTCATTACGTTTTCCAGACCTTTAAAATTATAAGGTTTTGTATCCAATTTAGAAGAGCCTGCAGCCAGCTGAACTTTAAAGGTCACCCCGTCATAAACCGGGTCTTTTCTCTGTTCAATTCCGGCATTGCCTTCCGGATGATGTTCAGAGATGTTGCTGAGAGTATTAAGGTTAATAGATTCACTGTAATCCATAATTGCACTGGTAATAGCGCCTGCTATCTTCGACCTTCCGTTGGTACTGTTCAGAAAAGCCCCTTCATGGTCGTTGGTAAGGAAACCGGTCTCAATAAGTACGCTGGGCATATATGTTTGGTGAAGCACAATGAACCCTGCCTGTTTCACCCCCCTGTTCTTTCTTTTCAGGTTATTGGTAAACTTTTTTTGGACAAGGTCGGCCAGGATAATACTCTGGTCAAGGTAGGATTCCTGCATGATGGTAAGACCAATAAACGATTCAGGCGAATTTATGTCGAAATCGCTATAGGTAACCTCATAATTTTCCTCAAGATAGATCACGGAGTTCTCCCGCTTTGCAACTTCAAAATTGGTTTCATTCCTGTGAAGACCAAGCACAAAAGTCTCTGTCCCGTAGGCCTGTGAACTGTGGGCGTTGCAATGAACGGAAACAAAAAGGTCGGCATTGGCATTGTTGGCGATCTCCCCTCTTTTTTCAAGCGGAATAAACACATCAGAATCCCTGGTGTACACTACCTCTACACCTTCTTGTTTTTCCAGTTCGGCTCCCACCTTAAGAACAATACTTAAAGCGATATCCTTTTCACGATATCCGTTCCCGATGTTACCGGTATCTTTTCCGCCGTGGCCGGCATCAAGAACAACTACAAACCTGTCTCTGGGAGGTTCTGTACAGGGGTAAGCATTTTGGCTAAAGCCGATTACAATTGTAATTAATACGAAAAGATTAAGTAAGTTCGTTCTCATAAATACGTAACGCTAGATTGGGCTGTTTATTTTAAGTACTATTTTTCCCGGGTTCACAAATAACAACCGGAAAAATATATGTATTTTTGAAATCGCAAAAAGCAAGCCATTCTGTACAAAAATAGCACTTAAAGCATTGCAAACAAATATACCCAATATACTTTTTTGCTGCATTTTTATACTCCTGAGCCCAGTGTTTCTAACAGCTCAGGAAATTAATAATGATTCCGGTATCGAGGTTCAGGCTGAACGTGACAGTCTGGTCTATGTTGGCGATTCTCTCCCCCTGGCAAAGACCATTAAGATGCAGGACAGTATCCTCCAGGACAGCATCAAGCCTCAGGGCAACCAGCTAATTACCGATGTGGTCAAGTATAAGGCCAAAGATTATATGCGCCTTAGTGCTAAAGAGAATAAAATGTATCTCTATAATGAGGCCGAAATCACCTACCAGGATATGATCATTCAGGCAGGGCATATTATTATTGATAATAATAAAAATGAAGTCTATGCATACGGAATTCCGGATTCTACAGGAGCTTATTCTCAAAGACCTGTATTTACACAGGCTCAAAGAACGGTAGAACCCGATTCCATACGGTTTAATTTTGATACGGAAAGAGCCCTGGTCTATAATTCAAGAACCCAGGAAGCCCAGTTCAACGTGAAAGGAGAGGTCACTAAAAGAGAGAACGATTCGGTGTATTTTATGAAGAATGTGAAGTTCACCACCTCAAAAGATGTAGAAGACCCTGAATATTACTTCTATGCAAGACGAATAAAATTTGTTCCGGATAAAAAGATCGTTTCAGGACTGGTGAATATGTACATTGCCGATGTGCCTACGCCACTTGGCCTGCCCTTCGGGTATTTCCCTTTAACCGAAGAAGAGACCTCGGGTTTTATTATTCCCTCTTTTGGAGACAGCCGCTACGGCTACAACCTTCAGAACGGGGGGTATTACTTTGCCATCAGCGATTATGCGGACCTCCTTGTGCTGGGTGACTATTATACCAACGGGAGCTATGCTCTAAGAATGGAATCGAATTATGCGAAACGCTATAAATTCAGAGGGAACCTTAGTTTGCGATATGAAAAGCTGCTCACCAGTGAGCGTGGCTTTCCGGATTATTCAGAAAGGTCGGTTTATAATATCAGGTGGTCTCACAGCCAGGATTCCAAGGCAAATCCGAGTTCCAGATTTTCAGCTTCGGTAAACCTTGGGAGTAGTACTTATTATCAGGAATCGGTCAATCAAACCAACACCGCTAACTTCCTGAACAATACTTTAAGCTCTTCGGTTTCCTATTCCAAGACCTTTGAAGGAGACCCGCAGGTGAACCTTAGTATCGCTGCAAGGCATTCCCAGAACACCAGGACGCAAAGCATAAATATGAGCCTGCCAACTATTCAGGCAAGTATGTCGCGAATCTATCCTTTCGCTCCCAAAGTGGGGGCCAAAAAGGGGATCATAGAAAATATCAACCTTCAGTATAATTTCAGGGCCGAGAACAGGATCAATACTACAGACTCTCTGTTTTTCAAACCGGGAATGTTCAAGACTGCAGATGTGGGGGCGCAACATACCATTCCGGTTTCCACCAATTTCAAGTTATTCAAATACCTTAGCGTCAGCACAAGCGCCAATTACAATGAAACCTGGGTGCTAAAGACCTTTGAAAAGTCTTTTGATGAAAGAACAAATGAGGTAGTGACCGACACTATAAATGAATTCGATTCTTACCGTACTTATGGTTTCAGTTCAAGCATAGGAACCACCGTTTACGGGATGAAGAGCTTCGGGAAGGATAAAAAGATACAGGCTATAAGGCACGTGATGAGACCTTCCATAAGTTATAATTTAAATCCCGGCTTTGATCAGTATTTTGATAGTTACGAGAGGCCTGATCCTGCAAACCCTGACGATATCGCCCTGGTAGATTATTCCCGTTTTGACGGAACGCTGTATGGAGCACCCGGCAGGTTGTTTTCAAGTTCTATTGGGCTTAACATCAGTAATACCCTGGAAGCAAAGGTGCGCTCAAAAGACAGTACGGCTACCGAGCCTAAAAAGATCAAGTTGCTGAATAATTTTAGTATGAGCACTTCCTACAGCCTGTCCAGAGATTCACTTCGCCTCTCTCCTATCGCTCTTCGCGGAAGCATCCCGATCATCGACAACAAACTGGATATTAACCTCGCGGGTAACCTCGACATCTATGCCCTGGACAACAATAACCGAAGGATAGATAAGCTTAACATTAATAATGGCGGTAGTCTTTTCAGGTTTACCAACGCGAATGTGAGCTTTGGCTATTCCTTTTCGAGTAAGGATTTTGAAAAGGACGGAGAAGAGACTGAAGATAATATAGAGAATGAGAGTTACAGGAATGGTGGGCGTCGTGATGACCTCTTTGGGAAGGGTACCGACCTTGATGGAACTTTTTACGAAGATGAGGATAAATTTGGTGACGATGAAAAGAAAGAAGACAACGAATGGTATAACTATAAAATTCCGTGGGATATCAGGCTGTCTTATACAATGACCTACAATAATACTGCTAGGCAGAATGAGATCACCTCGCACTCCCTTATGTTCTCAGGAGATGTGGAGCTTTCCCCTAAATGGGTCGTTGGAGCTTCTTCCGGGTTTGACATCAAGGAAAAGGGCTTTACTTACACTCAGCTCCGGTTTCAACGAGACCTTGATTCGTGGCGAATGAGCTTTAACTGGGTTCCGTTTAGCCAGAGGCGTTCCTGGTATTTCTTTATCGGGATTAAGTCTTCTGTTCTTAGTGATATTAAATATGATAAACGAAGAGAACCGGACAGAAACCTTTAATAAATTCCAAGATTATGAAAAAGATCATCACAACAAAGAATGCACCGGCACCTATAGGGCCGTATAACCAGGCTATATTGACCGGTAACACCTTATACATATCAGGACAGATCGCTATAAATCCGGAAACGGGAGAGCTTGAGACTAACGAACTTGCTCAGGAAACCAAAAGGGTGATGGAGAACCTCAAAGCTATCTTGAATGAAGCCGAAATGGATTTTGAGAATGTGATCAAAACCTCCATTTTCATCAGTGATATGAACAACTTCGCTAAGATCAATGAGGTTTACAGTAGTTATTTTGATGCCGATACTGCACCGGCAAGAGAAACCGTAGAAGTAGCCAATTTACCTAAATTCGTAAATGTTGAGATAAGCGCTATCGCTGTTAAATTCCCTGGATAAGAAGCTTTGCCGTCGCCGGGTTTGTTGCCAACGCAACATTGTGTACATCACACAATCTCATCAGCATAAAAATATCGGGTTCGTGGGGGTGTTTATCTAAAGGATCCCTGAAGAAGACCACCATATCTATAAGCCCTTCGGCTACCCGGGCTGCAATTTGAGCATCACCGCCAATAGGTCCTGAAAGTAATTTTTCAACCTCAAAACCGGCAGCTTCGGTCTTGGCCCCGGTGGTACCCGTTGCAATGAGGTTTATTTCTTTAGACTGCAGGGTTTGCCTGTGTTCATTGAGAAACTGAACCATTTCGGCCTTCTTTCCGTTATGGGCAATTATTGCAATTGTTTTCATAGATCAGGTAGATAATATATCTGAGATTCTTAGCAGGTCCTTATTCATTACCGGCTTACTTTTTAAAGCTTTATCCAGGTCGCAGGATTCAATTTCATTGTTCAGCATTCCAACCATTTGGTCTCGCTTCCCATCCAATAACAGCTCCACTGCCTTTATGGAAAGTCTGCTGGCCAGGACCCTGTCAAAACAGCTTGGGCTACCTCCTCTTTGGATATGTCCTAACACAGTCACTTTAGCATCATACCTTGGAAGGTTTTCCTTAACATATTCGGCAAGTTCAAAAACGTTCTTCCCGATTTTATCGCCTTCTGAAACAACAACGATACTGGAGGTTTTTCCGGAACGACGACTGCGTTCCAGAGAATCAAGCAATCTTTCAAGGCCAAGATTCTCTTCAGGGATCAGGATCTCTTCAGCACCAGCCCCAATCCCGCTATTCAAAGCAATGAAGCCTGCATCCCGCCCCATAACTTCAACGAAGAACAGTCTGTTATGTGAACTGGCGGTATCCCTTATCTTATCGATAGCCTCAACAACCGTATTCAAAGCGGTGTCATAACCAATGGTGAAATTTGTTCCAAAGATATCATTATCGATAGTTCCCGGTACGCCAATAACAGGAATGCCGTGTTCTTTGCTAAATACTTTTCCGCCACGAAAGGTACCGTCTCCTCCAATTAATATCATTCCATCTACCTCAGCCTCCTTGAGATTTTCAGCTGCTTTGGCACGCCCTTCTTTGGTAAGGAAATCCTTAGACCTGGCAGATTTAAGAAATGTTCCCCCAAGGTTAATGATGTTTCTCACGCTTCTCGCATTCAATTCTTCATATTCACCGTCTATCATTCCCTGAAATCCACGGGCGAAGCCCACACATTTTATATGATAATAGGCGCAGGCACGAACCACTGCTCTTATGGCAGCATTCATCCCGGGAGAATCTCCTCCCGAAGTCATTACGCCAATCTTCTTAATACGATTATTTTCCATATAAGTTATTTAGCTATATAAAGCTACAAAGTCTCTTTAAATTATTGATAGAAGCAGGCTGATTAATTGATAAGTTTATAAAAAATATAACAAACCTGCAGGACGGTGATTTGGGTTATTGTTTCACCTTAACATCTTCCGGAAAGCTTATATATTCGGGAGCCAGTGACTTGGCAGATTTTTCCTGTTCCTCTTCCGCCGCCGTTTTTACGATTTCGGTATTCATTATTTTCCTGATCAGTTCCTTAAAGGTGTCAAAGTCTACCGAATAGGTAAGTCCTATCCCCTGGGTAAAGCCGATCTCCTCTCCAATAAACTGAATATTGTTCTCGCGGTTAAACACCTTTGCGCGTAGCGTACCGTCCTCATTCAGCAGAAAATCGATCTCCAAATCCCCAATTATGATAGATTCAGTCACTCCGCCAATAGGCACCCCAACCTGGCCGTTTATAAGTACACGGTCACTTATCTGGGTAGAAAGCGTAAGCCCGAAACGGTCCACGGTTTGCTGATCTGGGGTTCTGTCTCCCTGAACATAATTTACCCCAACCTGGAACTTTCCGTCATCATCAGCAAAGATATCGTTCACGATACTGGAGGCTCTTTCGGCAAGAGTACCGGTAATGGCATTCTGCCTAAGTCCGAATTCGCTGTAAAAAGCTCCTTGTGTTACCAGGAACAAAGCCTGAAGTTCCTTACTTGCCCGGTCATCCATTCGGTATTCCAATTCGGAACGGACCACGGAACTTGCATTAGGAAATTCAATATCGAAAGTAATATCCGGTTGCGCCACCTGGCCCTGAAGGTTGATGATCACCTCTACCGGGATCTTTCGGTTTATAGAAGGATTTTCCAGTAAAACAGCAGGATTGGCATTAAGTTCATAGATCGCGCTTACATCAAGCTGGGCCTGCATAGGATTCCCGTCCCAGTTGATACTACCTCCGGATTCCACCTTAAAAACTTTCTGAACCAGACCGGCATATTTAAAGTTGTAGACTCCTTCGTAAACCACGAAGTCACCCCACATATTGAATTTACCATTGGTATTTATCTCCAGCAATAAGTTCCCGGCACCGCGCCCCCTTAGGGTACTCCCGCTGGTCTGGTCTACCACTACTTCAACTTCAGCATCATTGGTGACATCCAGGTCAAAGATCATTTCCAATCCTTTCACATCCGGGAGTTCAATTTCCTTTCCGGCCATTCTTGCGGCCTTTTCTTCAGGCGATAAAAAGTGAATAAATGAATTATCACCAACAGATTCAGAATCGTTTAACGGGATCTTGAAAACCGTTCCTTTTTCTGTGGTGGCATTCACATCTATCACCAGCTCGTCTGTAGGACCTTTAATGCTTGCATCCCCGCTTATAAAGGCAGTTCCGTAATACAGGGCATCCTCATCGGCTTCGGTATCCAAGACAAGCATCCTGTCGGTAGTTATAGCCAGATCAAGCATCCATTCAGAGAAATTCCTATGCGAAATGCTCCCGTCAAGGACTCCCTTAGTCTTATACTTGGTATCAATGATGCCAATATTATCAAAAACGAATTTCTGCTTGGTAAGGTTCACCACGGCCTGATCCATAAAGTCCAGATCCACATTAAGATAAGGGATATTTAAGCCCGCGTCGTCAAGGACTAACTGCCCGGAAAAATCAGGGTTTTTATAATTACCCATCACCTTGGCCCTTCCCGTAGCATAACCTCTCATATCGGTAAGCACATCACCCCCTAAAGGACTGAATGCAGCAAGGCTTAGTTCGTCCAGCTTAACATCAAGGTCTATCGTGGGTTCATTTCCGGATACATCTATATTTCCAACTGCATTCAAGGACTCAAAACCTTCTTTCCTAAGTGTGGCATCTACAGAATAATTAGTAAGATTTTCATTTCCTTCAACATCAAGCCTGAGTTTTCCTAATAAGTTCTGGTTTATGGTAAGGGAATCTATACTCATAGAGGTGGCAGGATAATATGCCCCATTCTCCTGAAGTAAGTTCAGTTTCCCGTTGAGGGTTCCTGCAAGATCAAGGCTGTCAATGTCCGGTGTAACTTTCCCGATATCCACATTATCAAACTCCATTTTAAAATTCTTGTATGTGGTATCCCGCATAGAACCACTTAACCTGATTTCTTCATTCTTATGACTCATCACCAAAGAATCGATCACGATCTCACTGAAGTTCTTATCGAAAATGATCTTGTTGCTTTTATTGGCTTCTTTGTTCAGGAACCATTCATTTCCCTTGAATTTGATATCGGACTTCTGAATTCCCACCACAGATTTGTTTTCTTTGTTAATGGTGTGAAACAGGTTCAGGTTAAAGACATCATTATTCTCTTTGCCACCCTGGAATTCTGAACGAATAAATAGGGTATCCCGCTGGGTTACATTGATGAAGCTGAATTCTGAAAAACTATACAGATCGGTGGCAACACTGTCAGATTCGAAGAATGTGTTATAGATGGGGTTTGTGTTGTCTACCTGCAAATTAACGTCTTTAAACATATTGTCGAAAGCGTCGATTTGCGGTGATTTAAAACTGAGCTTAAATTCAGACTCGTCAGACTCTACCCTTCCTTTTATGAGGGTGTTTGGCGCCAGGGTGATCTTAGGAAAGAAAACTTCTACGATCTTATTATAGATCTCGAAGTTAAATTCCATATACTGGTTTTTTGTGATCGTGGAAGGCTTATAGTTCGTATAAATGCTTCCCAATGAGTTTTCGAACAAGGGGCGTACTTCAGCCAATTTAAATTCTCCGGTAACCTCCCCGCTTATCACATCGGGTGAATTTACGGTAATGGTTCGCTCATTGCCTTCAAAGCTTGAAGTGATACTAAAATCGTCGAAATAATAAAGGTCGTTCTGGTTGCGGTAGGAAGTATTTAATAGCATAATCCTTCCAAAAGCATTATCTACCGTAGTCCCTTTCATATTCATTATCACATCTCCCTTGAAAATAGAGATGCTATCCCTGGAAATGAAATTTAAGGCATTTAGATCAGCATACTGTACCGATGCTTCAAAATCATAAACATTTATATCTTCAGACAGGTCTGCAAGGCCATTGAACTCCATCTGGAGATTCGGATCGTTAGAGATCATATTCCCATTAAAAACAGGGTTCCTGAGGTTCCCGATCACCCGAATATCCTTATAAGTATAGTTATTGTAGGTAAGTTGTGAAACCTGGCCTTTTAGCTCGGTATCCAAATTTTCCTGGTCCAGGCCGCTACCGTCTATATTAAGGTCGAAATTGATCTTCCCGAGGGCCTCGTTCTCTACAAGACGTCCAATGTTGAAATCGTGCACTATAAGATTCCCTTTATAGGTAGATCTTGTCGAATTATCAAGATTCTTTAACACCATCTCGGCCTTGGCTGTACCCAGTTGGGAAGAGATATCCACATCGGCATCTACCGAGTTGGTGGTCACTATCCCGTTCCCCTGCATCCGTACACTTCCAAATTTACTCAGGTCTTTCGGAAGTTTTCCCGCTAACGGCCCCGGAAGAAAATTTACGAGATCATAATAATTGATCGTAAATTCATTAAAATCCCCGATAAGGTTAAAATCTTTGCCCTGGTCAGAAAAGGCACCTTTTACATTGAATTCTCCATAAACAGAAGTCCGGTCCAGTCCTTCCAGTTCAAAGCTTTTTAGATCGAAATCATTGAGGTAACCACTAAAATCGGTACTGAAATGCAGTAATTCTCCCCTTCCGAAGCCATTATAAAAACCTTTCAGGTCACTGCTCGAAAGTGTGGACTGATCGAAAACAGCATCAATTTTAACCTTATTCTCAAAATCGGAAAATTCTTCAAGGGTGTAAGTAAAATCAATATCGGCATTAAGCACACTTCCCGGCCCGGTTTGCAGCACAAATTCCTTAAGTGCCATATTTGTGGGGGTATAGGTAAACCTGGTGCTTAAGTTCTCAATGGGAATGCCTCTCTTTTCATATCCGCTTAATTTCTGAATTTCAGTACTAATCTCACCTCCGGCTATTTTCAGATCTTCAGCCAAAAGGTTAAGGCTGTCCAGCACTACCACATCAGGGTTTTCAAGCTCCTCGTCTATATAGTTATAATGGCTGTTCAGGATCTCTACCGTACTCACATTAAGGGTAAAGGCGGTACTGTCTCCGGATGGCTCCTTTCTTAGCTTATCCAGGAAAAGGCTGAAGTTATCCTTCTCCTCTCCCCTGTATTTTGTCATATTGAAGGTAAGGTCCCAGATGACGGTTTTCCCAAGATTAGGGGAATTATTCATTAACCTCGATAGGCTTAACAGCGAAGACCTCAGTTCACCGGCGTGAATTAAAGTATCCCCGTGATGATCTTCCAGATAGACATTATTTAATTTAACTTTGCCAAAATATCCAATCTTCACCTTGTCAATAGAAAGGTTGATGTTATTCTTTTGGTTAAGGGAGTCTGTTAACTTTCTTGCAACCGATGTTTGTACGGCAGGAATAGAGAAGATTATCAGGATCAAGATAAAAAGTAAAACCAGCGCAACCACTGTTCTAGTTAATATTTTCCAGAATTTTTTGATACGCTTTTAAGTTTTAACTTTGTAACACAATATTAACAAATTCTATGCCCAATAACTCTTAATGTCAACACAAAATATTTACATTTTAGGGATTGAATCTTCCTGCGACGACACCGCCGCAGCGGTACTTCATAATGGCAAAATATTATCGAATATTGTCGCCACCCAGGAGGTTCATAAACAATACGGTGGTGTTGTTCCTGAACTTGCATCCAGGGCCCATCAGCAAAATATCGTTCCGGTGATCCATCAGGCAATAGCCAAAGCAAATATCGTTAAAAAAGACATATCTGCAATTGCTTTTACAAGAGGCCCCGGATTAATGGGTTCATTGCTCGTTGGCACCTCTTTCGCTAAGTCCCTGGCGATGGGGCTGGATATTCCTCTTATTGAGGTTAACCATATGCAGGCCCACATTTTAGCACATTTTATTAAGGAAGATGGTTTTGATCAGCCTGAATTTCCCTTTATCGGACTCACCATTAGTGGCGGTCATACCCAGATCGTGAAGGTTTCTGACTATTTTGCAATGGAGGTGATTGGAGAAACCATAGATGATGCCGTGGGAGAAGCCTTCGATAAAAGCGCAAAGATCCTCGGCCTTCCCTATCCCGGCGGACCGTTGATAGATAAATATGCTCAAAAAGGGAATCCTAAGGCATTTAAATTCCCGAAACCTAAGGTAGAAGGTTTGAACTTTAGTTTCAGCGGATTCAAAACGGCAGTACTGTATTTTATTCAACGAGAAACCAGGAATAACCCCGACTTCATCAAGGAGAACCTGGAAGATATCTGCGCTTCCATCCAATATACGATTATAGGTATTCTTACCGATAAACTGAAAAAAGCCGTCAAAGAGACCGGTATCAAACAAATCGCCATTGGCGGCGGTGTGTCGGCTAATTCGGGGATCAGGAATGCTTTAAAAGAAGCCGAGAAAAAACACGGCTGGAAATGTTTTATTCCTAAATTTGAATATACCACAGATAATGCGGCGATGATTGCTATAGTGGGACACTATAAATTCCTGAAAGGAGAATTTTCAGATTTTTCAACTACGGCAAAGGCACGATATAAAATTTAAGATTATGCAGTTATTTTATAATCCCGAAATTTCAGAAACGGATACCCAGATTCTGTTCCCCCGGGATGAAAGCAAACATATCGTGAAGGTGCTGCGGAAAAAGGAAGGTGATATTCTTAATGTGACCAACGGAAAAGGAGTGCTTTTTAAGGCAGAAATAATTCAGGCCGATATCAAACAATGTGTCGCCAAAGTCCTGGAAGCAGAAAAGGAAAAAGCTCCTCCTTATCATTTACATATGGCAGTTGCGCCTACAAAGATGAATGACCGTTTTGAATGGTTTTTAGAAAAGGCAACAGAGATCGGCGTTCAGGAGATCACTCCGGTAATTTGTGATCACAGCGAGCGCAAAGTGGTGAAGCTGAATCGCTTTGAAAGGGTCTTGCAGAGTGCGATGAAACAATCCCTGCACTTCAGTTTTCCAAAGCTGAATGAACCTGTGAATTTTTCAGAATTCATTCAACAGGAAAAAGATTCGGTTAAATTTATAGCTCATTGCGAAGAAGACAAGGAAAGGAAGTCCCTGAAAAACGAAATTAAACCGGGCAGTAAAACCACTATTCTTATAGGCCCGGAAGGGGATTTTTCTTCTGAAGAGATCGAAAAAGCATTGAAAAATAACTGGAAACCGGTAAGTCTTGGCAACAGCAGGTTAAGGACTGAAACCGCTGCAATTGTAGCCTGCACTACCGTGGCCCTTACGAACGAAGATTGATTAGATGAAAGGAAAGCTGTTCAAATATTTAAGATTGTGTGTTCTGACGGGATTTTTTCTCTTCAGCCATAGTCTTTTTGCTCAGGAAATAGCGCTCCTTAAATATCAGGGTGGTGGAGACTGGTATGCAAATCCTACATCCCTGCCTAATCTTATCGCTTTTTCAAATGCTAATATTCAAACGGCCATAAATCCTAAACCGGAAACCGTAAGCCCCGGAAGCACCGATATTTTTCAGTACCCGTTCGTGCATATGACGGGACACGGGAACGTCTATTTCAGTGATCAGGAAGTTGAAAACCTAAGAAACTATCTTATGAGCGGAGGTTTTCTTCATATAGACGATAACTACGGGATGGAAAAATACCTGCGCAAGGAGCTCAAAAAGCTATTCCCTGAAAAGGAACTGGAAGAATTGCCGGCAGATCATCCTATTTTCAGTACTGCTTATAATTTCCCTAACGGAATTCCAAAGATTCACGAACACGATGCCAAGCGCCCACAGGCCTTTGGGATCTTTGTGAAGGACAGGCTGGTCTGTCTTTTCACTTATGAAAGTGACCTTGGCGATGGCTGGGAAAACCAGGAAGTGCATAACGATCCCGAAGAAACAAGACTTAAAGCTCTTAAAATGGGCGCGAACATCCTTAAATACGCTTTTGAAAATTGAAGAAACAGCTCTCACACCACGAGTCAAAGTTCGAAACCCGGAAATTACCCATAACACTTATTGTAGATAATGTCACCGGGGAAGCTAACCTTGGGAGTCTTTTCAGGCTTGCCGATGCCTTCAACATAGAGAAGATCGTCTTCTGCGGCTATGAGCCAAACCTGAAAAGCAACAGGCTAAAAAGAACGGCAAGAAATACGCACGAATATGTGGAATTTGAATACCACGAAGATAGTCTTGACGCCGTTAAATCTTTTAAGGATTCAGGCTATTTGATCTATTCTCTCGAAATTACCAAGAATAGCATTCCTGTGGAAGATTTTGAATATGAACCCGGTTCAAAGCTGGCGCTTGTCATTGGGAATGAATCTTTCGGTATTGAAGAAGATATCCTAGAAAACAGTCATAAAACCCTGCATATCAACATGTACGGAAACAACAGCAGTATGAATGTAGCACAGGCAACAGGCATAGCGTTATACGAAATATCAAAAAGCATATTAGCTTTCAATAAGAAATAATATATTTACCCTGTGAATTCGAAATCCATAGCTTACGGACTTTTAAGAGCGATAGGAATCGTGCTGGGGATCATTCTCCTGCTTTACTTTCTATACGAGATCCAGTCAGTTTTAGTTTATATCGCTATTGCGGGAGTCATCTCTCTTATTGGGAGGCCAGTGGTGATCTTCCTGAAACATAAGCTCAAAATTCCCAATCAGCTCGCGGTTATCATTGTGCTGCTGCTGGTACTGGCCATTTTTATAGGGATCATTTTTGTTTTTGTTCCAATAATAATAGAACAGAGCAAATATCTGGGGCAGATAGATATTGAAGCCTTCAAAAGTGACCTTAACGAACTTAATAACCAGATAAATGCCTATCTGGGCGTTGAAGAGATCAACATCATTGAAGGATTAAAACGAAGCGAATTTGTCCGGAATTTTGATGTGAGCATTATTCCAAAGTTTCTGAATAATGTCTTCGGTATACTTGGAGCTACGCTTGTTGCGGTCTTCTCCATCCTGTTTATTTCTTTCTTCCTGCTTAAAGACAGCAAATTAATGCTTAACAGTATCCTTGTTTTTGCTAATCACGGGGAAGAAAAAAAGTTCCAGAGGGTCTTCAACAAGATCAAAATTTTGCTTTCCCGCTATTTCGTAGGCTTAACGATGCAGGTGACGGTATTGTTCATTTTATACACCATTTTGCTGAGCGTATTTGAGATCAATAACCCTATAGCTATTGCCTTTATTTGCGCAACGCTGAATCTGGTCCCCTATTTAGGCCCCGTGTTTGCGGGTATCCTGATGGCATTATTTGTAATCTCGAGTAACCTTGGAGCCGATTTCCAAACCATCATTTTACCAAAACTGGCTTATGTGATGCTGGGATACGGAATTTGCCAGGTGATAGATAACCTTATCTCTCAACCGATGATATTTGGAGCCAGTGTTAGGTCGCATCCACTGGAGATCTTCCTTATCATCCTTATTGCAGGACTGCTTTTCGGGATCACAGGAATGGTTGTGGCTGTTCCTTTTTATACCGCTTTAAAAGTGATCGCCAAGGAATCTTTAAGCGAATATAAGATCGTAAAGCGACTTACCAGGGACCTTTAAATCTTCTGTTTTGAATAAGGCACTTTTACATCCCGATGTTCAGGAATTTATCCGGAGCAATCGAAAGACAGAGATTACCAGGCTTGTACTATCCGGCAGCCCTTATCCTGATGTTAGCCCTCAGGAACTGGCAGAGCAGATCTCCGGGCTGAATACAGCTGAAAAGAAACTTCCCACCTGGTTCAAGACCGGGAATATCATTTACCCTCCAAAACTTAATCTGGAGCAAACATCCTCTGAAGTCACCGCTGAATATAAGGCCTCACTGGTAAGCGGGACCAAAATGGCCGATCTTACGGGCGGCTTTGGCATAGATTCCTATTTCTTTTCCAAAAAGATGGATCAGATATTCTATTGTGAATTAAACAAAGAGCTTGCAGAGCTTGCTGAACATAACTTTAAGCAGTTAAAAGCAAATAATATAGAGGTGATCAAAGGAAACGGACTGGAATTCCTTAAGAATACTGAGGGGGTTTTTAACTGGATCTACCTGGATCCTGCCAGACGTGATAATCACGGGGGAAAGGTTTTCAGGCTTGCTGACTGCACTCCCGATGTGGCAGGTAATATGGATTTAATATTTGAAAAGGCTGACAAAATCCTGATAAAGACCTCTCCTCTGCTCGACCTGAAAGCAGGAACTGCTGAACTGAAAAATGTAAAGGAAATACACATTGTTTCGGTTAATAATGAGGTAAAGGAATTACTTTGGCTGCTGGAAAAGGCTCACACCGAAGCCGCGGCCTTAAAAACGATAAATTTCAGGAAAAATGAAATTCAATTTTTTGAAGGTTCCGGTGCAGGATCTAATGAAAAAGCACAATACAGCCGTCCGGGAAAATATATATATGAGCCTAATCCGGCCATTATGAAAAGCGGGTTGTTCGAGGAACTCGCTGTTAAAACGGGCACCTTCAAATTGCACCAACATTCACATCTTTACACTTCTGATGATTTAAAAAAATTTCCTGGAAGAAGATTTAAAATAACTGAATTAAAGAATTTTAACCCTAAAGAATTAAAGAAGTACTTTAAAGGTTTAAAGGCGAATATAAGCACACGGAATTTCCCCGAATCTGTAGAAAATCTAAAAAAGAAGTTTAGAATTAAGGATGGTGGTGAGCTGTATGTTTTCTTTACTACCAGTCTAAAAAACGAAAAGATAGTGCTGATTTGTAAAAAGATTAAAGAGGATTAAACAGCATCTTTTCGGTAATCTCTGAAGACCTGTGGTTTCCTGCTTTCTTTTGGGAATTTCAATTCATTTATAACTTCCTTACTTACCTGTACAATAAAAGGGGTTACCTGTAATTCCGATTTAAAGTGGGTTTTCAGACGCTCTACACATTCAGAAGAATGTTCTTTAGGAATCTTAACCGTGATCTCGTCGGTGCCAAAATCGTTTAATCGTGATTCTATTACAAAGTTTTCCACCTCAGGAAAGGAATTCAGGGCTTCAATAATCTGCTGAGGGTAAAGAGAGGTCCCCTTTAGTTTGATCATTTGTTTTTTTCGACCTAAAACCGAACTTAGCCTGAGGCTGTTTCTTCCGCAGGCGCAGTTCCCGGGGTAATAGGTAAGCATATCCCCTGTTGCAAACCTTAAAAGGGGCATTGTCTTTGTCTGTAGTGGTGTTACTACTAATTCCCCTGTTTCTCCGGGATTTACCTGATTACCACTTTCATCGAGGATCTCTGTAAAGATCAGGTCCGGTAAACTGTGATTGCCTTTATGAAAACTACATTCAGTAAACGCCGTTGCCATTTCCGTAGAGGCATAAGTAGAGAATAGCTCTATATCCCAAAGTTCATTGATCCTTTTACCCAGGGCATTTAAGCCAAAATCAAAATTTCTTAAGGGCTCACCTATACAGATCGCTGCTTTTACCGAAGAATTTTTATAATCTATACCATTCGCTTTGGCGTAGGCTATCATTTTCAAAAGAAAGGAAGGCACGGCAATAATATATTGCGGCTTAAACCTTTTGATTGATTCCCATTGCAGTTGCGGAAGGCCGCTTCCGGTACGGACAATTCCCGCTCCCAGTTTTCGCAAGCCCAGGAAATAGGCCATTCCCGCCATAAACCGTCTGTCTAAGGTGGTGGTGATCTGAACCGTATCTGAAGGCTGCACGCCTACGGTTTTAAATGACTGGTATTCATTTTCAGCCAAACGTTCCAGATCCGCTTCATTTAAAGCAAAACTGACCGGTTTCCCCAAGGTTCCTGAGGTGGTAACATAATCTATAACCTCTTCTTTAGGTATTGCAAAGAATTCCTGATTGCGGGTTTGCAGGTCTTCCTTTGAAGTTATTGGTATCTTCCTGAAATCTTCAATACTGTTTACCTTTTCAGGATCGATATTCTTCCCGGAAAGCAATTCGGAATAGAAAGGAGAATGCACAGCGGCATAATGAAGCTGCTCTTTCAGAAGCTCCCATTGCCTTTTCTTAATTATTTCAGGTTCAGAATTATAGAGATCGGTCATATTAATGCATTTTGCGGTAGCTCTTCCTGATCATTTTATCCAGGTACTGTTCATCGGGTAAGGTAGTCACTTCCCTTTTTCGGGCCTGTTTAAAGTTGATCACCGCTTTTTTATATTCTTCCTTATTGTAATAATACCGGCCGGCCATCATATATGCCTTCCAGTAATACGGATTCAGTTTTTTTAAACGCTCGATTTTTTCTTCTGAAACCGGTTCTTCCTTATTCAAATTGGTATTAATCTCCTGACTCAGTTTACGAAATTCCTCATAATCCCTGAATTTGTCAGAATAGATAAAATCGTCTGCAGGAATTACTTCCTCCCGATCAAAAACCGGATTTTGACCTTGACCTCCTTCAAAACCTTTAAAAACAGTATCCAGGTCGTAGGCAACAAAAGCTCCTAACTGATACGGATTCGCCGAAACCCAAACCTTCTTCTCCTCTGGTTTAAAGATTATTCCGTGATGTGCGAGCAATTGATTGATAGCCTTCTCGTTTCCATAACCTATCAGCCTTTCGTCAATTCCCTTCCGGTTCCTGAGAATTTCCGCAGCTTTCTCAGGATTCAGTTGTCCCTTATTATCCAGAAGCTGCTGCATTCTCTTAAAACGGTATGCGGTATGACTCTCTTTTATAGTTCTCTGATTTCTTTTATCTCCGGAATAAGCTTCACTCTGAAAATGGTTACTGCATACCATCCGATTGGAATTTTCAACCTCATACACTCCAAAATTATGAGGTGAAACCTCAATAAGAATTGCTTTTCTCTCAACTGCGCTCCCTACCATTATCGCTTCAGAGACGAATACCTCTCTTTTCCTGGCTATTGCTATGGCTTCTTCGGTATTCCCCGCATACTGCAAAATTTCCCGGGCCACAAGACTGATAGGGGTTTTAGCGATAAGTGGCATCTTAGATTTCCCTGCGTTAATGGTTACGGTTAATCCCTTAGCATTCATTCCGCTTACGGTGCCAATCATTCCGCCCCAGGTGTACATCATAAACTTATGACCTTTTTCAGGATTTACGAATTCAGCAATCTTATCTTCAGCGAATTTATCACCAGCGTAAAAGTCAAAATTCCTACCCAGCAATAATTGTCCGTCCTCTGTTTGTTCGTTCCAGGCTGCGAAAGAGGTACAGCCAACCAGCATCAGGTCCTGGAGAGCGTGGCCAATATCGTGCGCCCCGTGAAAATACAGCATCCTGATATATGCCGGAGCAAAATCATCGTATTTCTCAAGGCCAAACCGGGAAACGCCGTAGATCTCCTGCTTATATTCCTCCGGCACATGCAGATAGAGTTTTCTATTAAACCAGGACACCGTTTTTTTAAGGAAATTACGGTAAGAGTCAGATGGGACCAGCTCCTCTATTTTTCCCATAAAGGCATTTTCCTGTTTATGGATCAGGTCCCGGGTAAGACTTCCGGTGGCTACCCCCCTTTCCAAGGCATTTCCTTCAACATATAATTCCCAGACCCCGTACTTATTCTTGTGAAGACTGTTTGCTCCAAGAATATAATGATCTTGACCTATTTTAGTCCTTGCAGTGTCAATTTCTTCTATCCCGGAAATATCGGGCCTTTGCTGCATAGACCTCTTTATTCCGCAGGAAGTGAACAACAGAATAAAGATCAGAATTATATAATTAAAAGGTCTTTTCATTTAACTCATCCTGGTAAACACCAATATTCTGTTCTGGCGGTAACTAATCTCAAAATTAAGGTCCAGCAGCCATCTGTGAGGAATATCCGGATTAAGAATGATCACTTTTTCGGCTTGTTTTGAAATGATTTCTTTCAGACTTTTCTCAATCTCAGGTCCCGGAACTTCGGGAATTATAAATACGCTGATGTCTGAGGGTATCAAAGAAAATTCATCAGTGAATTTCAGGTGCTGATGTCTGCTTCGGAAACACTGCTTCGCAATAAGGAGCTTTTCCATATTGGCTTCAAAAGCGGTAATGGGCACTTCAGGATGTTTATAGCTCAAGTATACTGGCAGAAGTCCGTAGCCGGCAGAAGTCTGAAGTACCTTATCATTTTTATCTATAAAATTTGAGACTTTCAGAAAACGTTCTTTCTGGCCTGCAAAGTCTTTCCTAACCTCTTCATAAACGCTTTTATAGCGATAGTTGTCCAGAACTATACTCTTATGGTATAGCCTGTCACCAGAAGGTTCGGTCTTTTTTCGAAGTAAGGTATCTGGCTTTTTAATATTGAATGGCCTGTGCCCCTGCTCTGCTCTTTTAATGAATAGGAAATTAAAAATTCTTGTTTGCAGCACGAAGGCGACAAGAAGTGCAGACAAGACTCCAATAACCGACACCACCGAAACCGACCTTAGTGCCGGATGTTTCGCAAAAACCAATGCTCCAATTCCCAGCAGCGTTGTAATAACCGAAATTAAAATGGAGGTCTGGTAAGTTGGCAATACATTTCTACCCGTCTCATATTTCTTTAGTGCCGCATTGGTTATAAAAATACTATAATCCAGCCCCAGTCCAAATATGAAAGTAGATATGATGATATTCAGGATATTGAACTGTATGTTGAATATGGCCATTATACCAAGGGCTATCACCCAGGTTATCCCTATGGGCAGCAGGGTGAGAACGCTAATTTCAATATTCCGGTAAAAAATGAGCAGGATGAGAAAAACCGCTATTATGGAGAAACCGATAAGCCTGTTAAAATCTTCCTTCAGATTACCCAGAAAACTCTGGTTAAGCTGTTTCCGGTCAATGGCCACGATCCCAGCTCTTTCCCTAAAAGCTTCGACAAAGGCTCCCGAGCTTTCCTCGGGAAGGTTTACCGTGGTGGTTACCGTCGCGAAATCGGGGCTTGTAGAAATAAAATCATTCAGGTAGAGATTGGTCGTATTTCGATAATCTTCGAGAAAAATATTATCAAAATCCTTATTAAGCAGCCGGTAGAAATAATTGAAGCTTTCCGGCCTGAAACCATAATCTCCAGACTTCTCTATCAATTTTTGTTTTAGAACTTCTTTCTTTTCAGAAGTCCAGAAATCATCCCATTGCTCAATCTTGTAATTTTGAGTATTGGTAGAAAGCACCACCCCACCAATACTGCTAAAGCTATTAATACTATCTGCTTCTTTTAATTCTCTCAACCTCGTATAAAGGTAGTTGTTATGCTGCAGGGCCGCATCTATGGTATTCCCATAGGCCACAAGGTAAACGGCCTTCCCCTTGTTTCCCGTGATCTCTTTGATCTTTTTCTCGGTCTTTGAAAGATGGCTGGGTTCAAAATTTAGCTGAGAAATGTCACTGTTAAATTCAACCCTTGTAAAGAAGAAGACCCCGGCTATAAACAGCGCCAACACCGCAACTACCAGCGGCCTTAACTTATAGAAACGTATTGAAGCGAAACGGTCCAGAAACGTAGGTTTCAGCTTCTTATCTTCAGAAACATTATACAGCAAAGGAATAAGAACAAGTGCAAAAACTGAAGCCACTACAACACTTACCGCTGCAAAAATCCCAAGGTCTTTTAAAGCTTCACTTTTCACGAACAAAAGACACAAGAATGCAGTAGCCGTAGTAAAACTACTCATTAAAACGGGCAGACTTACTTCTTTGTATAATTGCTCTATATTGCGATTATTACGGTAATGCGTGAGAATGTGCAACGCATAATCCAGGCTTATCCCTAAGAGAACAGCACCAATTCCTACTGAAATAGCAGAAATACTGTCTTTTAAAAAATAAAGAACTGTCACTGCAGTTAAGCCTCCAATTATACTTGGAATGAAGAGGATGAGCGGGACATAGATTTTTCGGTAGAAGAAGATAAGCAGGAGTAACAGAATAGTTACCGCTATGCCAATGGTAACCCTGATGTCATCCTTTATCCGGTTTGCATTCGCCAAAGAATATAACACTCCGCCAAAAAAGTCACCCTCAACATTTTTATAAGATTCATTTAAATGCTCCTGTATCCTTTTAAGCGATCTTACAAAATCTTCATTCCTGTCAGTTTCGGAAGCAGGGTACACAGGACTTATAAAAAGCAGTAAATGCTTCCGGTCTTTGGTCATCACAAAGTCATCGTAAAGCTCAAAATTGTCCCCTACCTGCAACTCCTGAAGTTTTTCAAGACCCAGTGAGTTTATGGAGAGCGGATCCTTGTAGATAAAGTCTTTGGTAAGCATTCCCTGCAGGGAAATCAGACTTTTATAATCATCTTTAAGTCTTTTTTCTATTTCCTCATCCTGGATCCGTCGGGAAATCTCCTCGTAATCCTCATTATTTAAGAATAATGGCAGGTTATCATAAACAAAATTATAAACCTCCATTATGCTTTCGTCACCTACCCGGCCTTCAACCTCTTGTACATAATCAGGGAGCTGTTGCTCTACAGAATCCAAAAACTTTCTGGCATAGGAGCTCAGCCTTTCGGGGTGGACGTCATCAGATTTTGACGAGATGCTAACGATAATCTTGTCGGAAAAATCGGTTTCCTCAAGAATTCTTTTCATCACATTCTGTCGCTCGCCGGAAGGAATAAGCTTGGTGATATCTTCTTCAAGTTTGATCTGAGAAGCGGAAAAACCGGTTAGCGCAATAATTAGCAACAGAATTGAGAACCCAAGGATCTGGTGCTTTTTAAAGAACTTATAAAGGTTTAGGAAAATTCTGTACATCTAAGGTTTGATCACCTGCTTTTGGTTAGATACCGAAAATAAGAAATAAAACACAATCCATATAGAAAAGGAAAGAATACCGGCAAGAGCAAAACTGCCAAGAATATATTGCCAAAGGCCTGTGAACACCCCCGAAGTGCTCTGGAAATCCTGCAATTGTAACTCCCAGTCAAATCCGTTTCCCGAAATTAAAGAGCCTGCCTGGTAGCTCGCATATATGATCACAGGAATTAAAGGCGGAATACTGATGTTGGAAAAAAGGAATGCCACCACTTTATTAAGCCTGAACAATGCCGCAAGGCTAAAAACAAGCAGCGTATGCAAACCCCAAAATGGCGAGATCCCTACAAAAACACCCAGTGCTATGGCCGCAGCTTTTTTATGTGGGGTTTCCTGGCTTTTAATGATATTCTCTTTCCAGAACCTGGCAAAGCCTTTCTTTTTAAAATCTCTGTATTTATCACGCGGATGGATGTAGAGGAAGCTAACAAGCACGAACCACATATACAGGACCACGATTCGCGTAATATCCCAGAATGGCCTGAAATGGGTGACCCTGTTCTCTTCTTCATAAAATACCTTAATAGGAATATTCTTTACCTTCACCTGTCGCCAGGCTGCCTTAACTATGATCTCTATTTCATATTCGAATTTTCGGGTATATAAAGGGATACTGTTAACCACTTTTAGCGGATAAAGCCTGTAGCCACTTTGAGTGTCGTGTAATTGGGTGCCGGTAACAACAAGGAACCAAAAATTTGAGAATTTATTCCCGGTACTGCTTTTTCCCGGAATTCCGTCACGTCCCATATTGCGGTCTCCAACAAGCAGTAATTCCTTATCTTCCGGGGCTTTGCCTTCGAGTTCGCTGAGAAAAACATCAAGATCATCGGGATAATGTTGCCCGTCAGAGTCTATGCTTATCGCATAATCATAGCCTTCCTTTTCTGCTATTTTGAAACCAGTGTTAAGCGCAACTCCTTTCCCGCTGTTCTTCTCCAGATGATGAACCAAAAGCTGAGGAAATGATTTTAATATATCAAGCGTATCATCCGTAGACCCATCGTTAACAACAATCAGGTTGCTTGTATAAAACAACAGGTCCTGCAAAACACTGGCCAGACTACCTGCATTATTATAGGTAGGCACCAGGATACAGCACTTAAGCCTGTCGAAACGAGATTGATAAATAGGTGAATTGCTCAAAACAGAGGTTCTTTAGAATGCAAAAATAGGATTTAAAAACAGATCACAATAGAAAGAAAACAGCCAAATAAAGCTTATTCTGCTTTTCGATATAAAGCGTTGATCTTTAAGGATGTTTTGTCCTTTTGCTTAGCTGTCCCTTTAAGCTTTACAAAACCGTCAAATTCCTCTATCTCAGACTCAAGAGTTAGGTATTCGTCCTGATTTGGGTCTACCACAGCCATAAATTTTACGTTCGTGGCCCTTTCTAATTTAAGTACGGAAGCTGTGTGCCTTTCCAGTTCTTCCCTGAACAAATGCATCAGGATCACTCCGGGAGTTACAGGTCTGCCGGGAAAATGACCTTTATAGACTTTGTGATGTTTATCGATCTTTATTCTGGTAATGTACGTATCTCCCTCTTTTTTGGAATCCTGAACTGAATAAAAATCTTTAAGTAACATTAACCTGGCTTTGATTTGACAGTACTAAAATAGACAGAATTATCGGTTCTAAGCCTTTTTTAACCACTCTTAATATCAGGCTGAGGAATTTAGTTTTGAAATACCGAATCGGGGATTGGCTGATTTACCTTGAGGTTTTTGAACTCGATCTTGGTGAAATCTCCTGATTCATCCTTCAGTTTTACTGATCTCACCATAAGATCTTCATCAAAGACCATCAGAAGCTCCCTGAATATATGAGAGAGGTTTTCGTCCCTGGGAATCATTTTAACCAAAAACTGGTCGTTATGCCGATAATATTCGGTACTGAAATTTTCGTTGTCCTCAAGTAATTTGCCATTAACACTACCCGAGATAAGTTTGGCCAGTTTTTCAATTAATTTATTGGATTTGGCGTCGGTAACACTCTTATGACCCTCATCATTAAGATAAAGTTTGTCGTTCTTAAAAAGGACACGGTAATCGTATGGGGTAACATACTCCCATTTCAAAATATCAGGCGACCGGTAATAGAATTTACCCTTACTCTCGGCTTTTTCCTCTATCATCGCCATATGTTTTGACTGAATAAAGTCTCCAGAAAGGCTCTTAAGCGCAGCAGCTTTTTCCGCTGTTTTTACTTTAAACTCCTTCACTGCCACTTCATTGAGCGGCGTGTGTTGAGAAAACACATTCAGCGAAATAAAGAAAATAAGAAATTTAAGAATACGCATCTATTTCAAATAAATTATCGGGCCTTACCGCCTTATACCGGTTCTTCTGCAAAAAGAGCAACAACTGTTCCAATATCTCCGGCGTATGCAGCATATTATCGTGTAAAAGTATAACATCTCCAGGATTGATTTTCCGGGTAATTCTATTCAAAATTAAATCTTTAGAATTAAAAATTGCATCAAAAGACCTTATATTCCATCCAATGGAATGGTGACCGGTTGCTTCCAGTGCTCTTTTTATTTTCGGATTCACTATCCCGAAAGGTGGCCTGAAGAGTTTCATTTTAACCGAAGCTGTGCGTTCTGCCACCTCGTTGCATTTTAAGATATCGGCTGTAACCGCTTTACTGCTTAAAAAGCCCAACATCCTGGTATGTGAATAGGTATGATTCCCAACAACGTGACCGCGTCTTATGATCTCCCTGAAGATTTCAGGATGTTTTTCAATGTTGCTGCCAATACAAAAAAAACCGGCTTTAACCTCATATTTATCAAGGATCTCAAGGACCTTAAGAGTGTTCTCAACCGGCCCGTCATCAAAACTAAGGGCTATTTTTCTTTCGGAAATCCCTTTTCTGTGGTTAAAGGATCTTACAAAGTAATTGAAACGTACATTGGTGGAAACGAAGAGCAAAAAAAGACTGTAAAACAAAATGACCGAAATAACCACCCATAGAGGAATTGCTCCAAGATAGACCAGAAGAAGTCCGGTGACGAGCAGCACTATGCCTACAAGGTCGTGGATGTATGGTCTAAACGGCACTTAAAAGAATTAATACGTGGTTTTTTCCAAGATACTGATTATATATCAAAATATGCTTCAGTGTATCTGTCTCTGCTTCATTCAGCTTTAATACCTCAGGAATGGTTTGTGATTTTAGCATTTTACAGACAAGGTTTATTGCATAGCCTGAAGCGGTATTGTATTCCCCGCTCAGATGTTTGAATGCGAGCTGGACTTTGTCCTTAAACATCCCTTCCTGCAGGTCTTTATAGTAATGATCGAATTTAGCATCCCCGTTCCTGCCCAGCATTACCGCATCTAGATCACAGGCAGCAAGATTGTTTTCCTTCAAAAATGAAGCTATGCGGCTCTCTGTTTCTTCAGCTGCGAGAGAATTATGGATCTGAATATCATTTATCACTGCATAAGTACTATGCTGTTTCTTTCCTGAAACTGCAAAGAATTGTGCCCCTTCCGAAACTATACTTCCTTCAGAGCCTGCATTAAGCAGATCTAAATTACTTGTTCTCTCCTTTTTAATCTGCCCATCCAGCAACCCAAAACGACTGGTCTTTTCAGCTATTTCCTCCACTCCCCCGATCAGAATACTTCCGGTTCCATCATCTTCCAGGAACTGAAGTTTAGCGTCTAAAAAAGCAGACTCTATGGAACAGGAACTTTGTGTGTAGGTCATATTGTAACCGGTGCATTTTAATGCCAGGGCGATCTGTCCGCCAATTGTATTGTGCGTAGAGTGTATAAAAGAAGTTGGGGTTAAAAGCTCTTCATTTTGATCCAGAAGACGTTCCAGAAAAATTTCTGTATCCTGCTTACAGCCTTCACCAGTTCCTGTAATAATCATCTCGGGCCTTTCAAGACCTGCATCCTCCAGTGCAAGTTGGCCCGCAGCAAGTGACATCTTAACCGCTTTAGACATTCGCCTTAACATTGAAGGTTTTATGAACTGTTTATAATCCACATCTATGGCCGGAATAATATTCTCCCGGTATTCCATAACTGTCCCTGAAAAAGCAGCATTTTCAGGTTGAGCTGAAATATTCCCCATCCCGTGTATGTAGATCTTATTCTTCATTTTTACTGAAAATTAAAGAAGAACAATTTCCTCCAAAACCAAAAGAATTGGAAAGAATGTGATTGAGTTTCTTTTGTTTAAGTTCGGTTACCGGAACAAATCCGGTTTCGGGAATGGGTTTTTTAAAATTGAGATTCGGAAAAACCTGTTCCTTTTCCATACCAAGAAGGCTAAATACTGCCTCCAGCCCTCCTGCTGCTGCCAGGCAATGCCCGGTATAGGCCTTGGTCGAACTAAAATCCGGTAAATTGTCACCGGAAAACATTCTCTCTAAAGCCCGGCTTTCAGACAGATCATTATTAACTGTAGCTGTTCCGTGGGAATTAATATAATCGATTTCTCCAGGAACCAGTCCTGCTTTATTTAATGCTTGCTTCATCGCCAGAAAAGCGCCTTCCCCGGTTTCGGAAGAGGCGGTTTGATGAAATGCATCATTAGTGTTCGCATATCCGGAAACCCGACCCAAGACGCGTTTCCCCTCAATAAGCTCTTCGGCTTCAAGAACAAGATAAGCCGCACCTTCCCCCAGATTAAGTCCGTTGCGATCTTTATCAAAAGGTTTGCAGGTAGCTTCAGAGAGGATCATAAGAGAATTAAAGCCATTAAGCGTAAATTTTGAAAGGCAGTCGGTACCGCCAACCACTACCCTCTTCAACTGGCCGGCTTTTATCATTCTTGCCCCCAGCATGATGGCATTAGCTGCTGAAGAACAGGCGGTACTAATAGTGGTTACAAAACCTTTCAGTTTAAAGTAATTTGCTATCTGCCCGGTTGTGAAACCCGGGTGCTGCGCCTGTATAAATCGATAATGTTTTTCACTCTCTGGAAATTCCTTGAAATAGTGTTCGGTCATATCCATACCGCCTACGCTGGTTCCGGAAATAATTCCTGTGCCATCCAGTTTTTTGATTCCCGAATTATTAATGGCCTCTCCTGCAGCAATTGCTCCCAACAAGGCTGCTCGTGTAAAACTATGACCTTCCTTAAGCCCTAAGAATTGTGCGAGTTCGGCATTGGAGAGTTTTACCTCTCCAACCGGCAAATGGGTATGAATGCTTTTAAGTATTTCGGGCTTACCGATTCCAGGTCTTCCGGAAACAAGGGAACGATAATTTTCTTCCACATTATTCCCAATGCAGGAAATAACCCCCATTCCGGTCACGGCAACCCCTTTATTCATACCTATTTCGTTCGGTTTTTCTCGATAAATTCGGCCATACGATTTATAGAAACAAAAATTTCTTTTCCCTGTTTTGGGTCAGTAAGCTTAATTCCGTAATCTTTTTCAAGCAGAACAATGAGCTCGAGGGCATCTATAGAATCAAGCCCAAGGCCGTCCCCAAACAAAGGCTCATCGTCTTTAATATCACTTACCTGCATTTCTTCCAGGTTAAGTTGTTCAATAATGCTTTTTTTTAATTCGGTATGTAAGTCAGTCATTCTCGAGTAGGTAAAGTTTCCTTAGATTCCTTTCAGAAAAATGGTGTTGTCCCTTTTCTGAAATTCGACACAAAAATACATCATATTCCTCATTGTGCAAGTCTATCCAGCCACAAAGAACTTCAGGAGTTTTGGTGTTCTCCAATAAAGAAATGCCATACAACTGTATTAATGAAGCATCGAACTTTTCAGAAATAAAAAATACGTTTTCGCTCTGCAGCTTATACCTGATGCTGATCTCCCCTAAAACAATATTTGGCAGGGTATAAACAAAAAGTGAAGGAGAAGGAAAACTTTCCATAGACTTTCTGTAATTCACATCGGTATCCAGGCTGGAAGCTTTGTTTGAGAGAACCATTGCCGTATCAGGAGAGAGTGTATCTTTCCCTATCAGAACTTCAGAGCCCAAAATACCCAGTTTACATAACCTGTCCATTTTATGGAATTTCGGAAACCCGATCTGCAAGTCTTTATAGGCCTGTTTCAAAAACCCGTCTACTCCCGTTTCCTCAGGAGATTCCAGAACAGCCTCATTATTCCGCAAGATCCGGTTTGATCTTATATGTACCCAGTCTGATATAAAGAATTCCTTAGCCATTATTCTCTTTTTTAAGGATTAGGGCGAGATTGCTACCTCCAAAACCCGATGCAGTTTTTAAAGCATATTCCAGGTTCTGATTTCTGTAATTCTGAATAATATTCAAAGGTTTAGAAACACCAGATGCTGTGAAATTCAACGACTGGTATAATTCTCCATTCAATAGCGAATGTTTACAGACAATACTTTCTATAAGCGCTGATGCACCAAGTGTATGCCCGTAATATCCTTTAAGACTGTTAACAGGAGTCTTCTCCAATCCACAACGATTAAAGGCCACAGCCTCCATTTCGTCATTATAGGGAGTAGCCGTGCCGTGGGCAGACAGGTAATCTATTTGTCCGGGTTTTACACCAGAATACCTGAATGCATTCTGAATACTTTTAAACAAGCCTTCCCCGGTTCTTGAAGGTCCCGAAATATGATTCGCATCATTGGCAGATGCCTCTGCAACCAGGGCTACATTAGCTTTATTTTCCGCTGCTTTTTCACTGAGCAATACTCCCGCTGCAGCTTCCCCAAGACTGATACCGTTTCGGTCTTTCGAAAAAGGCTTGCAGGCTCCTTCACTCAGGGCCTGAAACGAATTAAAACCGGAGAGGACAAATTCTGAAACCAGGTCACCGGCCACAACAACGGCGTTTTGAAATTTACCGGCATTCATAAGCCTTTTAGCAACTGACAGAGCCAAGCCTCCGGAGATACAGGCATTAGATACTATTACCGGCTCCAATTTAAAACCGAAAAATTCCTTGATTTGTTTCCCTAGCTCACTTAAAAGAACCCGTTTTTTATCAAATCCTGATTCATAACCCAAGAGATCGATATTCCCTTTGGTACTCGAAATTATAAGCCCTGTTTGGTCTAAATCAAGAGCTTCTTTCTCCGAAAGTATTCCGGCTACGGCCAGGATCATCATTTTTTCCAGCTTTGTATAGGAATCAGGATCTCCTATCTCCCTGAAATTTTCATTCAGAAGCTTATCTTCTATGATCCCTGCGGTGTATTCCGAAGGGGTTTGCTGCGGTTCTTTATGTAGTTTTAAACCTGAAATTCCCTGACGCAGGGAAAGTAAATTTTCCCTTGTATTGAAACCTATAGGTGAAATTATGGCATCCCGAAGCAGATAGACGTTCTTCATTTAAAGCAAATCCATTTTCTTTTTCCAATCTATAAAAAACGGAGGATTATTCAGCACTAATTCGCCCTTTTCATCTGTAAAAACCTGTACAGTCTCTCCCGTACAGATCAGTTTTTCTTCACTGAAGATCCTATAGCTAAAGATGATCTTTGCAGCGGCAGAATTAATGAAGTTGGTTTCAACCACAAATTCATCTCCGTACATTAAAGGGAGTTTATGTTCACACTGAGATTTTACAACCGGCGTAGCATATCCTTTTTCTTTTACATCCAGGTAAGAGATTCCGTGTTTTCTGGCGAAATCTTCCCGGCCTTCCTCAAAATATTTCAAATAATTACCGTGCCAGACAATTTGCAAGGGATCGCATTCGTGAAACCTAACCCTGAGTTTTATCCGGCTTTGGAGTTCTTTAGGCATAACTAATCTACAGTAACGGTTTTCATTTCTGAAGTTGCAAGGGTCTCGCCTTTCTCATTTTCAGTTCTGGCCGAAACCAAAGTTACTTTCATAATTTCGTGAAGGATCTCCACATAGGTCCTTAGCTTGGTACCTGCCTTGGGCAGTGCGATGATCTCTACCGACTTTATAGCTCCTATAAAACCGGTTTTAGGCTTATCAAGTCCTGATATCCGCCCCTGGTACCCCCGGTGAAGGGACATACTTTGTGCCATATGCTCAATGAGCCCGGGCTCACTAAACACTCCATTATCAACCATCATATGATCTTCTGGAATGGTAAATCCCGTTAACCCTGTTAAGTCTGTATATTCGTAAAGGCTGTCTACCATCACAAATGGAGGTTTCTGAGGGATCAATTTTATGATCTCTTCGGGATCAAGAATGGGTTCTTTTAATAGGTTTTCTGCCATAGGCTGGTTTTAGCTGAAATCGTTCCAGTAATCATAATAATTATACCACTGTCTCGGGTATTTTCTCAGCATTTTCTCAAGATTTTCAAGATACGCTTTTAATAATTCTTTTGCAGATATATTCTCTGCCTCAAAAGGCCGGGCATAAAAATGATAATGAAAATTCTTTTCCCGCATAAGATGCACGAAGAGCACCGGGATCTCATTTCGGGCAGCCAGTTTAAAAGGTCCCTGCGGGAATTTCACCTTTTCCCCAAGAAATATTTCAGAATAGGTCTTTACTCCCTTAAGATACCTGTCGGCCGCGAAAACCAGTAATTCATTATTCTGAAGAGCCCTGTTCATTTCGAAAATATGGGAAAGGTCCTTTTTCATAACAATGGTCCTCACTTTTGCTTTTCCCGTAACCGAGTCCAGATAAGACTTGATCTGTTCGTGTTCAAAATCGGTGATCACAAGGTTCACCACGGCATCACTGTGCTTTTCCTCAAAGAAATGCCTGGCAAGATTAAAATTCCCGATATGTGCAGTAAGCAGGATCCCTCCTCTCTTCTTTTCCAACAGTGCATCTATATATTCCATCCCGTCAAACTCAAAAGTGTACTTATCTTTCATTCCCGAAGTGATCGCAACCCGGTCCAGCTGGATCCTTCCGAAGGTGAAATAACTCCTGTACACATTCCAGGCGGCATTAAGCCTTGAATATCCAAGTCGCTTTCTAAACAGGTAATAGGTACTCTTTGTTGAAGTGAAGGCAAATAATAAGAAATAGGCTGCAACAAAAACCAGGACAAAATATGCCGGGTAGAGCCCGAACTTTTTTATGATATAAACATAGATCCGGAACCCCAGCACAGTACCTCGGGATTGTCCTTTCCAGTTCGCCATTTTAAGAGTATAATCCGCCATTGATATTAATCACTTCTCCGGTAATATACGCTGCCTTTTTTGAAGCCAGGAAAGTTACTAGTTCTGCCACTTCCTCAGCTTCCCCAAACCTGTTGAGGGGAATTAGTTTTTTAAGTTCCTTTTCATCAAATTCTGCAGTCATATCAGAGCTTATAAATCCGGGAGCGACGGCATTCACCGTGACCTTTCTCTTCCCTATCTCCTGGGCAAGCGCCTTGGTTGCGGAAATAACGGCTCCCTTGGCCGCCGAATAATTCACCTGCCCGGGATTCCCTTTTAATCCTGAAAGGGAAACAATATTGATGATCCTGCCATATCTTTTGCTTAGCATATCCTTCAATAATGGCTGGGTAACATTGTAAAACCCATTAAGACTAGTGTTGATCACCGAATTCCATTCCTCAGGTTTCATCCACATAAACAACCCGTCTCTGGTGATGCCTGCATTGTTCACAATAACTTCTATTGCCGCATCAGGATGTTCTGCCGTCCAGCTTTCAAGAATATTTTTGCTTTTTTCAGTATCTCCAACATCAAACTGAAGTAACTCACAATTAAGTCCGGACTCCTTGATCAAGGCCAGGGTCTCTTCCGCAGCACTTGTATTGGAATTATAATTCAGCAGGATATTATAATTAAGCTCATTTGCCAGCTTAAGCGCAATTGCCCTTCCTATTCCGCGGGAAGCCCCCGTAACTAAAGCATACTTCATAATCTAGTTTTTATAGGCGTCGTTCTTCTTCAAAAACTGTTTTACAGATTCAATATGAGGATACATCGCAATATCTTCAGAAAATTCAGGGATTATCTTATTGAACAGCTCCAGTTTAGACCGGGTTTCTGAAGAAAGACTTTCATTAATATCCAGGTATCGAAGGGCCTGGATAATCGTTATCAGTTCCACCGAAAGCACTTCAAAGGAATTATCTATAACGGTTTTGGTCATATTCGCAGCATTAGTCCCCATATTCACAATGTCCTGATTATCGTTATTGTTGGGAATGCTGTGAATATACATAGAACCGGAAAGTCCCTGGTTTTCCGCTGTAGTTGAGACAGCAGTAAACTGTGACCCCTGCATCCCGAAATTCAGACCTAATTTGCCCAAATTTACGAAAGGAGGCAGAATATCATTAAGCTTAGAGTTAAGCAGGTAATTAAGCTGGCGTTCTGCAAGCATTGAAAGTTTGGTAATAACCAGTTTGAGTTTATCCATTTCGAGAGCCACATAATCTCCGTGAAAATTCCCTCCGTGATAAACGTGTTTGGTTTTGGTGTCTATAATAGGATTATCATTTGCTGAATTCACCTCCTCGATCAGGATCCTGGCCGTATTTTCTATAGTATCCTGTACAGGGCCCAGGATCTGAGGTACACAACGCAGGCTGTAATACTCCTGCACTTTCTCTTTGAAATAGGTGTTCTTATCGGCATTTTCGGTATAAAGATGCTCATTACGGTCTCGGGTAAGTTTACTGTCATTCAGATGCTCGCGCATTCTCTTCGCGACCTTTTGCTGACCTCTGTGCAATTTGGACGCATTCAGTTCAACCGAAAGATGATCGTCATAAGCCTGAACTATCTCATTAATGGCTGAAGAGCAGAATACCGACCAGTCCAAAAGTCTCTGTGCGTAGATCACATTAACGATCCCGATCCCCGTCATTGCTGAAGTTCCGTTCATAAGAGCAAGGCCTTCCCGTAATTCAATTTTGATAGGCTCTATTTTTTCCTCGCTGAAAACTTCCGCGGTCCTTCTCCTTTCATTCTTATAAAAAACCTCCCCTTCCCCTATTAACACCAGGGCTAAATGCGCTAATTGTACCAGGTCTCCTGAAGCACCAACCCCACCGTGATCAAAAATAAGCGGTGTGATCTCCTTATTGAGCAGTTGCTTCATCACTTTCACCAGGGAAGTGTGAACGCCGGATTTCCCCAAGGAAAGTGTATTGAGTCTTGCAAGCATCAATGCTTTTACATACAGCGGTTCCATTGGTTTGCCGCTGCCGGAAGCGTGACTTCTTATCAGGTTATATTGAAGCTGAATCCGGTCTTTATCTTTTATCTTATACTGGGCCATTGGCCCAAAGCCGGTGTTCACTCCATAAATGATCTTGTTTTGAGAAAATTCTTTCAGAAAGCTGAAGCTCTCTTCCATTTCCAAAAGGATTTCTTCATTAAGCTCAATTTGGCTATTTTCGAACAATACCCTGAAAAAGTCTTCCAGGTTCAGGCTTTTTTTAAGTTGGAGCATAATAAGTTTAGAACTCTTAGTGAGGTAGTACCCAGGTTAACTCCTGCCAAATGTACTATATTTACCCGCTAATTAAAACTGAACCCCAGGATAAAGACTAAGATTTTCCAGTGCTTATGAAGAAAAGAAGTGTTGATATTTTGATAATCGGGGCCGGTCCGTCGGGAATGGTCTCTGCGGGATATCTTAATAAACAAGGAATTAGCATTCTTGTCGTTGAAAAAAGCAGCTTTCCGAGGTTTAGCATTGGCGAAAGTCTCATCCCGAGATGTATGGATAATTTTGAGGAGGCAGGTCTGCTGAATCCGCTTAAAAATGCCGGGTTTCAGAAGAAATATGGGGCAAGATTCATCAAGAACGGGAGAGTAAGAGAATTTGATTTCAGCAATAAGTATGGAAACGGATGGGACTGGACCTGGCAGGTGCCAAGAGCTGAATTCGACAATATTCTTGCGAAAGAAAATCAGCGAAAAGGGGTAGAAATACTCTTTGAAACCGAGGTTACCAGTGTTGAATTCCAAGGGAACAAGTCTGTTTCAAGGATAAAGGATAAGAAGGGGAAGATTCAGGAGATTCAAGCCGGGTTTATAATTGATTCCAGTGGGAATGGAAGGGTACTTGCCAAACAGCTGGGGCTTGAAGCCAAACCTGGAATTTCAGCACATTCTTCGATCTTCACTCATATTTCAGAAACCATGCGGCCGGAAGGAAAGGAAGGTGAACTTATAAGTTTTGAGGTTTTAGACACCCGAACCTGGTTCTGGTATATTCCATTTTCAAACGGCAATTCCAGTCTTGGTTTTGTAGGACCAAATGAATGGTTCGATAAGTATGGTACGAATACTACCGAAACGTTTTATCAAATGTTAGGACAAACCAGGTATTACGAGAAACGTTTCAATGATTATGATTTTCTTTTTCAACCTGTAAGACTTAAGAACATTGCCAAAGCTGTCACCAGATTATATGGAAACGGATACGCCATCACAGGGAATAGTGCAGAGTTTCTTGACCCCATATTTTCCTCAGGTGTGGCCTTCGCCACAGAATCGGGATTATTGGCTGCAAAGCTTGCATTAAGAGAGTTAAATGAAGAAACAGTAAACTGGGAAACGGAATATACAGATTACCTAAAAAGAGGGATAGCTGTGTTCTCTTCATATGTCAGGGAGTGGTATAATGGTAATTTGCAACGCATCTTTTTTTATTCTGATCCGAATCCGGAGATCGAAAGGCAAATTTGTTCTGTACTTGCGGGATACGTGTGGAATGAAACCAATCCTTTTGTGAAAAAGCACCAACGGATCATAGGAAATGTAGCCAATCTCATCAAATAAGCAGGCCAGCCTAAAAAAAAGGAAATATTTTCTTTAAAGATAATTTTCTGAAGGCAAAGCTTTTAAAGGATTCACGGGATTTTAATGACCTGGAATAGCAGAAAAAACAAATAAAAGGCTTGCAGAGTTTATAAGTAAAAGTTACATTTGCAACCGCAAAAATGATTGCGAAGTTCATTACAAACGGAGAGGTGGCAGAGTGGTAATGCAGCAGCCTGCTAAGCTGTCATCCTTCTTGGATGCCCGGGTTCGAATCCCGGTCTCTCCGCTGAATCACTTTTAAGTGAAACCATTTTTTCGGGGTGTAGCGTAGCCCGGTTATCGCGCCTGCTTTGGGAGCAGGAGGCCGCAGGTTCGAATCCTGCCACCCCGACGCAAATAAAGCCTTGAACAAAAGTTCGAGGCTTTTTTGTTTTTAATAATCAGCGATGCTTTTAAAGAGCACAAACTCTTTAAAATTTCATAACTAACCAATGCTGATTCCTTTAGCCCCTTATTGGTAGATCGCAATATAAGTGATTAAAAGAACGCTAATAATAAAAATTACGGCGCGTATATAATCTTCTCTTCTGGATTGAGATTCCATAGTCTTCCGCATTTATGATGAGTGAAAACACAATTTTAACTACTGATAAATCAGCTCTAAATCCGGGGGTATATTTTGTTAGGGATAGGTGTGACCAGCTTCAGTATATAGGGATAAGTGTACTGATTACCAGTTAAATATAAATAATTTATCAAAAGTAAATTGACTTGATTTGTTAAAATATTAAAAATTGTTGAACAGATCCTTTTATGTAGAATTTAATCCTCAACAAAGGATTAGATGTAACCACTTTCCACAACTTCCCGTTTAAAAGGCTCTTTGAAGCCTTTATTTTTGAAAAGGCCCGTTTATTGCAGTTCATCGATGAAAGCTAACCATTGAACAAAATTGAAGCTTATGCGGACCTACCGGAATATCGTTCTTTTCGTTTTTATAATATCCTATTTGTTCACTATTTTTTCCATGTTAGGTTTGTTTGGATCTGATGGTCTTTACTTTTACTTCTTCTTTATAGGAAGTGCTTTCCTGATCCTTTACTTTTTTCTGGTGGTTAGAAGCCTCTTCCTCAAAAGAAACAATATCGATTTTGAAGAATCTTAAGCTATGTAACAGTACAAAACCGGGCTGGCTTCCAACCCATTAAAGCAGATTAACGATTTTTCACCGCATTTCACAGAACTTTTCTGATATTCAGAAGCTTATATCATTTTAAAGTTTATTTTTAACCACCCGATCTTCCTAAACCACCTACATCAAAAATCTATTTTTGATGGTTCACCATTCTGAAGCTTTAGTTAGTCGTGCTGAGCAGAAGCATATACACGAGCTAAAATTAAAACTTGATAATCTTTATGCCAGCGGGCAGATCTTTCAGGTCTCACTAAAAACACTGGAACTAAGCCGCAGGTTCCAAAAGCTCTATACAAAGTTCGGGGAAGCTGAAGACTTCAGTCGTGCTGAACTTTGCAACCTCTTATCCATAGCTAAATACCTTGAAGAAAACCTTCATCAGGATGGAATGTATTAATGGTGAAAACACCTAATTTCCCCCAGCTTTATAGGCTCACTCCTTTGTATTTTTTCAGAATTAATTCTCTACATTTATTAATTGAACTTCATTTCAGGTCTTTAAAGCCTGTATAATTATCCCCCCTTTAGTCAGATATTAATAATATTAAACCCGGTATTATGGCAGTAGCAATATTATCACACAAAGTAAAGGATTATAAGAACTGGAAACCTTTTTATGAAAAGGATGTAAAAAGGCGTGAAAGCGCGGGTATTCAGGAAATATTTGTAGGACAGCAAAAAGAAGATCCCAATAATGTGTACATGATCTGGAGGATTGGTGACCCTGGCAAAATTCAAAAAATGCTGGATGACCCTGAACTAAAAAAGGTAATGGATGAGGCAGGCGTTCAAAGCAGGCCCCAGGTAACCATTATTGAATAACCGGAAGCTATGAAATAACCCAGTTATTAGTCCCGCCAGCAGCTCTCAACATCGGGAAGTAATTTACAATCCTGAAGTTTTTCTGAAATTAACCTTACAGGTTTTAGCTAAGCTTTAAGATAGGGATATAGAATAATTCCTTATTTTAAAGAAACTGGAAAAATGAAGAATATTGCTTTCATATTACTCTGGATTACAACGGCTGTTTTGGTTGCAGTCACCATTATGTCTGCTTTAAACCTGGCATTCCCAATTATATTCTATCTTACCTGTATAGGCCAGGGGCTTTTGGTTTTCACCGTTTATAAAATACTTACAGACAAATATAAAACAGATAAAAAATTCAAGGATTGGTATGAAGACCATCCTATGAAAAATGATTAAATCCCAGCTTATGCATTTTTATTCAGGAAATGCCCTTATGCTGATGAAGGTCATAATTGGTAACGCGAGGATTATGTACTTTTGTTCAAGCCTATTTAATCAAAAATTATGGAGTTAAATAAATATATAGATCATACTCTTTTAAAAGCAACTACCACCCCTAAAGAAATCAAGAAATTATGCTCTGAAGCCAAAGAGCATAATTTTTTTGCCGTTTGTGTAAACAGTTGTTATGTAAAATTAGCTAAAGACGAACTTAAAGATTCCGAAGTAAAAATCGCTTCAGTTATTGGCTTTCCACTTGGTGCTATGAGTACACCGGCAAAAGTTGCAGAAGCCAGGCAATGTATTGAAGACGGCGCAGATGAGATCGATATGGTGATAAATATCGGTAAGCTCAAGGCCGGACTTTATAAGGAAGTGGAAAGGGAAATTTCACAGATCAAAAAAGCGATAGGAGATGCAGTACTTAAGGTAATAATTGAAACCTGTTATCTTACGGACGATGAAAAGGTTGTTGCTTCAAAAGCCTCCCTGAATGCAGGGGCCGACTTTGTGAAAACATCCACAGGTTTTGGAACGGCCGGAGCGACCTATTCAGACATTAGCCTAATGAAGAATACGGTAGAAGATAAAATGAGCATCAAAGCTTCAGGCGGAATAAAAGACCGTAAAACAGCAGAGCGTTATATTGAATTAGGTGCTAACAGGCTCGGAACCTCTTCAGGGATTAAGATCGTAACATCAAACTAGAATAAATGAGTGTACATATAGAAGCCGAAAAAGGCCAGATTGCAGAAACCGTATTGCTCCCGGGAGATCCTTTAAGGGCTAAATGGATTGCAGAAAGTTTCCTTGAAAATGCAGAATGTTATAACAAGGTCCGCGGTATGTATGGGTATACCGGTACATATAAAGGGCAGAAAGTTTCGGTTCAGGGAACAGGGATGGGAATCCCCTCGGCCCTCATCTATATTCACGAACTTATAAACGATTACGGCGTAAAAAACCTGATCAGGGTCGGTTCGGCCGGTTCCTACAGGCCGGAAGTGGAACTTCGTGATGTGGTCCTTGCAATGGCAGCCTCTTCTACTTCGGGAATTAACAACTCCAGGTTCTTTCAGGCAAACTATGCTCCTACTGCCAATTTCGAGCTGTTTATGAAAGCTTCCAACTATGCCAGGGAAAACAATATCCCAATAAAAGCAGGGAATGTGCTTTCCTCTGATGAGTTTTACGAAGATGACCCTCAGGCTTATAAAAAATGGGCTGAATTCGGGGTCTTATGTGTAGAAATGGAAACAGCGGGACTATATACAATTGCAGCAAAATATAATGTAAATGCCCTTAGTATACTTACTGTTTCAGATTCGCTTGTAACAGGAGATCATCTTCCTGCTGAAGAAAGAGAAACCGGCTTCACTAATATGGTGGAGGTTGCTCTTAGCACACTTAGTACAGAGCCTAAATTATCTCAAAAAGCCAGGATCTAAAACTCACTTTCAGTTTATAACAAACCGGAAACGGGATGTTTTTACGCTAAACATAGGCCTTGATACATATCTGTTTTTTGAGGATGTTCGGAAGTATTGGGGAGCACTCAGGTTTAAAAACTTACTTATAGCTTTAAATTTTAGTAGCTTGCTGAATCAAACCTCAAAACTATTATTATGAAGGCATATACGGCCAATACAGAACGTTATGAAAAAATGGAATATCGGCGCTGCGGCAGAAGCGGCATCAAATTACCTTTAATCTCGCTCGGATTATGGCATAACTTCGGTGATAATGATGACTATGCCAATGCACGTGGGATATTAAGAACGGCATTTGATAACGGCATAACACATTTTGACCTAGCCAATAATTACGGACCTCCATACGGTTCTGCAGAAAAGAACTTCGGTAAAATATTTAAAGAAGATTTTGCAAGATACAGGGATGAGCTTATCATTTCTACTAAGGCCGGCTGGGATATGTGGCCCGGCCCTTACGGCAATTTTGGTTCAAGAAAATATCTAATTGCCAGCCTTGACCAGTCGTTAAAAAGAATGGGGCTTGACTATGTAGATATTTTCTATCATCATCGTCCCGACCCTGAAACACCCCTTGAAGAAACTATGGGAGCGCTGGACCAGATCGTAAGGCAGGGAAAAGCGCTTTATGTGGGCATCTCCCAATATTCAGCTGAAGATACCGCTAAAGCGGCAGAGATCCTTAGAAATCAGGGTACGCCATTTCTTCTACATCAGCCCCGCTATAATATGATGGACCGCTGGGTTGAAGACGGCTTACTGGACACCCTTCAAAAAGTAGGCTTGGGCAGTATTGTTTTTTCACCTTTGGAACAGGGAATTCTAAGCTCTAAATACCTAAACGGAATACCTGAGGATTCCAGGGCTGCTACCGAAGGAAGTTATCTTGACAAATCACAGATCACAGAGAAAGTGGTCCGGCAGGTTCAGCATTTAAATGAAATTGCCAAGTCAAGAGGGCAAAGCCTGGCCCAAATGGCTATCGCCTGGTTATTAAAAGATAAGAGAGTAAGTTCCGTTTTAGTTGGCGTCAGCAGGCCTGCACAGTTAAAAGATAATATTGGAGCTATCCAAAATCTGGATTTTCGTCAAGAAGAACTTGATAAAATTGAAGGCATTCTTAAGTCCTGAATAAAAATAAAGAAGCCCGGAATTGATCCGGGCTTCTTTATTTTTTGATTGAATTAAAGGTTATTCAATATAAACCTCAAGCAATTCACAATTCTCGCTTTTTATCTGGACTTTCTTATTCTTAGCAGGAATCAGCATACTATGCCCGTGTTCTAAAGTCTCTGTAATCCCGTTCATTCTTATCTCTGCATTCCCTGAAACACTCATATAGATCACAAAAGAATCTATATCGCTGTAATCTCTGGTAACTCTTCCGCTTACCGGAAGATAATTGGTCGTAAAATACTTGCAGCTTGCAATATTGGAAGCTGTGTTCTTCCTTTTCTCATATTCCAGCTTATAATCGTCCTTCTTTTCAAAATCTATGGCATCTATAGCCAAGGCGGTATGTAATTCTCTGGAATTACCATCGGCATCTTTTCGATCCCAGTCGTAGATCCTGTAAGTAATATCTGAAGTTTGCTGAATTTCAGCGAGTAAGACCCCTGCTCCTATCGCGTGTACTTTCCCGGTATTTATAAAGAAACTGTCTCCTTTGTCTACAGATTCAAAATTCAGAATATCTACTAATTCTCCGGCTTCAAGACGATCTATATATTCCTTCTCGGTAAGGCTTTTCTTAAATCCGATATTGATATTTGCATCCTCATCGGCCTGCATAACATACCACATTTCCGTCTTCCCGAAAGAATTATGTCGCTGTTTGGCCAGTTCATCATCCGGATGCAGCTGTACAGACAGTGCTGTTTTAGCGTCTATGAATTTTATGAGCAGCGGGAAATTGGCTCCGAATTCCTGATATACCTTTTCTCCCAACAACTTATCCTTATAGAGTTCTATAAGTTCATTGAGGTTCTTGCCTTTAAGGCTTCCGTTCACAACTTCTGAAATATTCCCGGGAACTCCCGAGATCTCCCAGCTCTCTCCCAGGTTATCCTGGTCAGAGTTCTTATGTAAGATTTCAGATAATTTATTTCCTCCCCATATTTTTTCTTTTAATATGGGTTTGAATTTTAAAGGGTAATCGAGCATTTTAAAAAATAATATTGATTAGGTAGTTTTTTTCCCGACGTAAAGATACTCATTTAAGCCCTTGGAAAAAAGCAAAGAAGTGATGACTTTTAATCGGTATTAGTCTGGAAATCTAGTATTTTAGGTTTAAGTATGAATTTTCACCCCTAAAATTCACCGGGTATCGGAAACAGCACGGAATTACAGAAAAATAAAATTGATTTATTTTTTCCATAAAAAAGCCTTGTTTTATTTCAAAAGTGGTTTATATTTGCAACCGCAAAAACGGTCGCGTAGCTCAGCTGGATAGAGCACCTGCCTTCTAAGCAGGCGGTCCCAGGTTCGAATCCTGGCGCGATCACAGAAAGCCTTCCAATATGGAAGGCTTTTTTGTTTTCATTCCAGGTTTCCCCGGCATTTTTTATAATCTTAAAATTGCTTCGGGACTTACACCACATTACCTAAAACATTATTAATTGTTGGACCGGCTTTCTTAAATAAAAGTCAAAGTAGTCCGAATCTTCCCTCTGCCTCCCTTTTCTTTCTAACTTTAAGTTATATCAGTTGCTATAAAGAACCTCAAATTCACTGGTTCTCAGTACTGATCCCTTAAAATTTTATAACAAAGACAAACAGAAGTTCAAGAAGAATGCTGGAGTTATCGGAATTATCTGAAAAATCGATTAAGCAAATCTTAACAAACCTTGAAGAAAATAAAGAGGTAAGCAGCAGTCTGCCCGGCGGAGGGATGTTACATATAGAAAAGAACCTGCCTTACCTTGTTCTGTACCGCCGCAGGGATAATGATCGCGGCACCGCAAGGCTGGTAATAAGTGAAGCCTCCTATCTTGTAATTGGAGATAAGGATTTTGAGGGCTATAAAAAACTTGTCTTTGCCCTGGCTGACCATCTGTCTACCGAATATAAGTCCTACATGTTGTTGGAGTTATATGCCGGAGATGAGAACAGCGATACCTTCTGGATTAAGGGGCCGGCATCTAAGCTCCCTACCACCTTTAACATACTCAAAGAAGAGCTGAACAACATAAACCAGATTTTTTCCGGGCTTTATCTAAAAGCAGACATCAAAGACACCCCAAACCGTCAAAAAGAAGGGGAAAAAGCTTTAATGGAAGTTGAACAAGCGAAACAATCGGGTGCCGTGGTTGTTGGTTTGGAAATACCGCCAATATTCCGTGACGATACCGGACAACTCTATCCAGTGTTTTTCAGAAGCTTCAGAGATTATCTAATTCGTGTGATCCATAAATCATTATACGATTTTATAAGGGTACAGACCTCTGCCGGTGTTGCCAGTTATCATGCTCTGGGCAGAAAATACCTAAAGGATAAGGTGTTCGAGATCGATAAGGAACTATCAGATATAGAAAGTTCTTATTCCTTTCTATGGCTGGTCTCCCCGGCCAATATCTACGAGATGAAAACCACTTTCCTGGAAAGTAAATACCAGAAATTACTGGATTATCACTACCGTCTGTTACCCATTGACCCCGATGTGCTCAAACGCCGACTTTTCAATCTCAAGATCGAAGAAATAGATGATCCTGCAATGTCTCATTTATTCAGGGAAAAGCGAGAGGAACTGGATCAGCAGATCACCATGCTAAGTGAACGCGGGTCGCGTAACTTCTTTTACAACAGTATGCGGCTTTATAAAGGGGTGGAAAAACCTTTATGTGAGGCAGCCGATAATATATTAAGCGAAATTCCGGAGGAAGATGAGAGCAATCCTGCTGAACTTATAGATTCCAAGGCCTTTAGTAGCATGGCACGGCGGGAGTTCGATTATTTCAGGGAACAGGATGAAAATTTTAAATGCAAGGTTCATATCCGAAAGGATGTGAATATAATGATGGTCTCCAATGGAGAGCTTTTTATTCCTGAAGACTATAAAATGAATAAGACCGAAGCTGAAGCGCTTATTCAACACGAAGTAGGAACACACGTGCTCACCTACTATAATGGAAGTCAGCAACCGCTTACCCAGTTAAAAGTTGGACTTGCAGATTATGACCCTCTCCAGGAAGGCCTTGCCGTAATGTCTGAATACCTTGTAGGCGGACTTACTGCGAACAGGTTAAGAACCCTTGCAGGAAGGGTCATCGCCGGTCACGCTCTTATGGAAGGTGGCGATTTTCAGCAAATATTCAGGTTGTTGAGCATTGAATACGGTTTTTCTCCTGAACGTGCTTTCAATATCACCTCCAGAATTATGCAGGGCGGCGGATTTCTTAAGGACATTATCTATTTAAAAGGTCTTGTTCAGCTTAGGGAATATCTTATGGAAGGTGGCGAATATGAACCGCTCCTTGCCGGGAAATTTGCATTACAGCACACAGGGATCATCCGGGAACTTACCGATAGAAAAGTATTAAAAACAGGGGCTTTAAGGCCCAGCTATTTATTAACCGAAAACGTAACCAATAAATTAAACCTAATCAGGGAAGGCTTACCCCTTTCAAAAATGATACGCCAATGAAAATATGTTTTGTATTAAATGATATAGCCATAGAAAAGGCCGGAACCTCAGTAGCCTTAATGACCACCGCACACGCGCGGGGTCACGAAGTTTTTGTAATGAGCGTTGGAGATTTTAATTTTCATCACGATGCTCCTATTAGCATTAACAGTACACGGGTTCCAAAATCGACAAAAACCAAATCTCCTAAAAAATTCCTTGAAGCATTACAGGGAAGCAAAGCAAGAAAAAAGAAAATAGAAGCCACCAGTCTGGATGTTCTGTTTATCAGAAATAACCCAACCGAAGAAGCTTCGGGCAGGCAGTGGGCAGAACAAGCCGGAGTTGCCTTTGGCCGAATGATGCAGCAACAGGGAGTACTCGTATTGAATGATGCCTATGCCCTGTCGCACGCATTTATCGATAAGCTTTATTTTGAGGAGTTGCCGCAATCTATTAAACCCGACTCCATAATTACCAGAAGTAAGGAAGACATCCTTGAGTTCTGGGAAAAGATGGATAAGAAAATGGTTTTGAAACCGCTTGAAGGATCTGGAGGTCAGGATGTATTCCTTATCGACGAACACGAAAAGAATGTGAACCAGATCATTGAGACCATTAGCTCTAAGGGTTATGTGATCGCACAGGAATTTTTGCCTGCCGTGAAAGATGGTGATGTGAGAGTTCTGCTAATGAACGGACGTATTATGGAAAAAGACGGCAAACAAGCCATTATCCGAAGAGTTAGTGGTGAGGGCGAATTCAGAAGTAATTTTGCATTGGGAGCCACTGCAGACAGCAGTGAATTAACTCCGGAAATGCAACGTATCGTAGATCTCACAGCCCCTAAGTTGATCCGTGACGGCCTTTTCTTTGTTGGTCTGGATATCGTGAAAGATAAGCTTATCGAAATAAATGTTTTAAGTCCGGGCGGGATGGAACATTTTAAAGATATAGGTCTGCCTGATTTTACCTCCACGGTAATAAAGGCAATCGAAAGAAAAGTTGAATATAAGAATGAATACGGCGGGCAGTTGTCCAATCGTGTTCTTGCAACAATGGACTAAAATTTTTAGTTATGAGCAATCAGACAGATAAACAGATACCGAGAATCATTGGTAAATATACCAGTGGAAATAAGGGCCCATTACTCTTTGTTACCGCGGGAATCCACGGAAATGAGCCAAGCGGTCTCAAAGCTCTTGAAAGGGTGTTTTCTGAACTTGAGAGAACCAAACCTGAAATAAATGGTACTATCCTGGGAGTTTCCGGAAATAAGGAAGCCCTGAATAGGAATGTTCGCTATATAGATGAAGACCTTAACCGAACCTGGACCGAAGAGAACATAAAGCAAAAGAAATCCGAAACCCACGAGCAAAAGGAGATGTGGGAAATAATTGAGGTGCTTAAAGAATATTCCGAAGAAGACTTCACGAAGCGGTATTTTATAGATTGCCACACTACTTCTTCAGACAGTCTGCCTTACGTTTCGGTTCAGGAGGTGAATGATAATGATAAATGGGCACACCGCTTCCCTACTTATATTGTTCGGGGATTCAGTGATATAATTACCGGAGATTGCGATCATTACCTTAGCCGCATCGGGATGACAGGTTTTGTATTTGAAGCAGGGCAACACGAGAGCGAAAGCTCGGTAGAAAACCACGAAGGAGTGATCTGGCTTGCCCTAAAGGAAGGTTTAGGCCTGGATATTGAACAGCTCTCTACCTATCCTGAATGTGTGACCCGGTTTTCTGAAAAGAACGCGCCAACACAACGCACTTTTGAGATAGAGTACCGTCACGGACTTAAGGACAATGGTGAATTTAAAATGGAGCCCGGGTTCCAGAATTTCCAGGAGATCAAAAAAGGAGAGCTGCTGGCGATGCAGAATGGCGAAGAGCTTCGAAGCAGATGGAATGCCAGAATATTTATGCCCCTGTATCAGTCACAGGGCAATGATGGTTTTTTCGTCATTAAAGAAGTAGAAGCAGGATCATAAATAAAAAAGGGAGCAATTGCTCCCTTTTTTTATTCAAATTCTATACACACCGGTGTTTTGACTTTTACAGGTTCATCTAGTACCCTTAATGTACCATTGGAATTATCGATTTTATAAGTCGTAATATTTCCGGAATCCTGGTTTGCGGCATATAAATAATTCCCGTCAGGTGAAATTGCAAAGTTTCTTGGTGCTTTTCCTTTTGTTGAATTATACTCCAGAGCCCTTAATTTACCTGAATTCTTTTCAACCGAAAAAGAAGCTATACTGTTATGCCCCCTGTTAGAAACATAAAGATATTTCCCTGAGGGATGTAAATGAATGTCGGCCGCTGCGCTTTCTCCGGAAAAATCTGCGGGTAAAGAAGAGATGTTCTGGATAATTTCAAGCCCTCCATTTTCCCTGATCTTATAAACCGTAACCGAATTATTCAGCTCATTTATGGAATAGGCATACTCATTATTCTTACCAAAGCTGAAGTGCCTTGGCCCGGCTCCTTCTTCCAGTTCAACGAATTTCTGCTTGTGTGGCACCAGTTTATTTTTTTTTTCATCCAGATCAAAGATCCAGATCTTATCACTCCCAAGGTCTGCGACATAAGCCTGCTTGTTATTGGAGGAAACACTTACCGAATGTGCGTGTGAATTATCTCCTTCAAGGCTTATCTTTTGCAGTGTTTTGAGGCTGCCATCATCCTTTCTTTCATACATCATTACCACTCCCCCAACATAATTGGAAACAAAAATATATTTTCCGGTTTTATCTATTCCTATATGGCAGGGCGCAAAGGCACCTGTGGGAAGTTTACTGAGTTCCTTAAGCGAATTATCTTCGGCAATGCTAAATGAATAAATAAATCCGCTTTCAGCATCTCCCGGACCTAATTCACTCACTGCATACAGGTTCTTATTATCAGGTGAGACTTTTACAAATGAGGGATTAACAACTTCCGCCACCGTTCGCAGAATTTTAAGGGCCCCGGTTTCAGAATTTTGCTGCATCAGGTAAATTCCTTCTGCCTTTCCGTCTACGTGGCCTTCTTTCTTAGTATAGGTGCCAATATAGACCGCCTTTGTCCCAATTTCTTTTCCTGATTCTGATCTTTTTGTTTTCTGGCCACAGGAAACAATGCTGCTTAGAACAAGGGCGCCAATTATTGAAATGCTGAGTTTAGGAAATTTCATTTAAAGGTTTTTGTTGAAATAAATTTAGAGCCACTTCTTTCGTTTAAAATAGTATAACATTAGAAGGAATATGATGATCATAACACCCCAAAGCACAAAGTAACTGTATCTCCATTGCAATTCAGGAATGTACTCAAAATTCATCCCGTAGATTCCCGCAATAAAAGTTAACGGAATAAAAATGGAAGCCATAATCGTAAGTACTTTCATCACCTCATTCATCTTATTGCTGATGGTGGTCATATACATATCCATAAGCCCCCAGATCATTTCCCTATAGACATCAATATTTTCAGAGATCTGAATTATATGATCGTAAAGGTCACGAATATAACTGTTGGTCCTTTCCTGTACCAGCGGATGCTCCATCTTATCCAAACGGTTCACCACTTCCCTTAATGGGAATACCGCTCTTCTTATCCTTAATATCGTACGCTTAAGTTCCTGGATCTCAAAGGTGATATCATCATCTGGCTGCGAGGTAAAAAGCTGTTCTTCCAGGAGCTCTATCTTATCGCTTATCTCATCGATCACAAGAAAATAATTATCTATTATGGCATCCAGTAAGGCATACATCAGGTAATCTGCACCATTGGTCCTTATCCTCCCTTTACCCCTCGCGATACGTTCCCTGACCCCGTTAAACACATCGCCATCAGATTCCTGGAAGGTGAGCACATAATCTTTTCCAAGGACCAGGCTTATATGTTCATTCTCCAGCTCCCCGTTATTTTTATGGTAAAGCATTTTGGCTACTATAAAAAGATAGTCCTGGTATTCATCAATTTTAGGTCGCTGGTTGGTATTTACAATGTCTTCCAGGATAAGCGGATGCAATTCATAATATTGCCCCAGTTTCTCGATTTCCGAAGTATTGGAAAGTCCGTCAATATTGACCCAGGTGATATTATTTTCCTCTTCAAATCTAAAGGCATCTTCAGGGCTTTTTGAGGTATAATGCTCATAATTCTCCGCATTATAATCTATTACCTCCAGCTTGGTTTCGCTGGCTTCCTTGTGGCCTACATAAGTCACGGTTCCCGGAGCCTGATTGAGGGCTTTGGCAGATTTTGCCCTTTTTCGGGAATACCTTTTGCGTTTCGCCATAGAGTGAAATTTTTATAAAAGTAATAATTATCGTTAAACGTAACTCAAATGCGGCTTATAAAGTTAACTGCGGGAGATTTGCCGGGTTTCTTTTTCTAATACTTCCGCGGGCTTCAGATTCTCTATTCTAAACCCTATTTTTGCCGCTATGGAAGAAGCGAAAGTTTTAAGCACCCTTAAGGAATATTTTGGTTACGATAAGTTCAGACCTCTTCAGCAGAAGATCATAAATTCTGTTTTTGAAGGCAGAGACAATCTCGTAATTATGCCTACCGGTGGAGGTAAATCTATCTGCTATCAGCTTCCGGCTATCCTTCTTCCACAGGTCACCCTGGTGATCTCTCCGCTTATCGCTTTAATGAAAGACCAGGTAGACGGCCTTACCGCTAACGGTGTCCCGGCGGCATACCTTAACAGCAGCCAGGCAGTAGCAGATCAGGAAGCCATATTTCAGAAGATCGAAAAGAACGAACTTAAACTTCTATATGTAGCTCCTGAAAGCCTGCAGGTTATCGACAGGTTTCTTAGCGATGGCCTGGTGAGCCTTATTGCGATAGATGAAGCGCACTGCATTTCCAACTGGGGTCACGATTTTCGTCCGGCCTATACCCAGCTAGGCTATTTGAAGAACCGCTTCCCTTCCACTCCAATGATCGCCTTAACGGCTACGGCAGATAAAGCGACCAGGACCGATATTCTGAAACAGCTCAATATTCCAAAAGCGGAGAAACACATCGCTTCTTTTGACCGAAAGAACCTTAGCCTGGAAGTACGGCCGGGCATCAAAAGGTTCGAGCAGATCGCGAATTTCGTTGGCCAGCGAAAAAATGAAAGCGGCATCATTTATTGCCTAAGCCGAAAGACCACCGAAGAACTCGCGGCAAAACTGAAGGCTAAATCCTTTAAAGCTGAGGCCTATCACGCCGGGTTAAGCCACGATGAACGTATCAGGATTCAGGACGATTTTATAAACGACCATAGCCATATTATTTGCGCTACCATTGCCTTTGGGATGGGAATCGATAAATCGAATATCCGCTGGGTGATCCATTATAATATGCCCAAGAATATGGAGGGGTATTACCAGGAAATAGGGCGTGCGGGAAGAGACGGGCTACCTTCTGACACCCTGTTGTTTCACAGTTATGCCGATGTGGTTCAGCTGCAGAAATTTGCTTCAAATGCCGCCAATGAAGAGGTGCAGCTGGCAAAACTTGACCGGATGAAGCAATACTCTGAAGCTTTATCCTGCCGGAGAAAGATCCTTTTGAACTATTTCGGGGAATTAAAACAGGAAGACTGCGGGAACTGTGATATCTGTAAAAATCCGCCTAAGTTCTTCAACGGAACCACCATCGCTCAAAAAGCCCTTTCCTGCATTTACAGGTTAAAAGGCGCTGAACCTATCACCACGGTGATCGATGTGCTGCGCGGTTCTCATAACGAAGCCGTCCTGAGCAGGAACTATCAGAACCTGAAAACCTATGCTGTGGGTAGTGATATTTCGTGGCATAACTGGCAGCAGTATATCATTCAGCTTATCAATCTTGGCTATGTGGAAATAGCTTTTCATAAAAAGAACCATCTTCAGCTTACTCCCCTTGCAAAAAATGTACTTTTTGAAGGTGAAAAGGTACAGCTTGCCAATGTCCCTGACCGTAAGGCTATCCAGGAACAGGCTGAAAAGAAAGCCGCCAGGACCAACAGCTCCCTGTTCGAAAAACTTCGTCAGTTAAGGCTGAAGATCGCCCGGGAAGAAGATATTCCGGCTTATCTCATCTTTAATGACGCCACGCTTAAAGAAATGGAAAAAGAACGGCCAATGAGCGATGAGGAATTTATGCAGGTAAACGGGGTGGGCCGGCAAAAAATGCAGGATTACGGCTATCGCTTTATCAAGGAGATCATTGCATTCAGTAAGGAGAAAAGGGAAAAGAAAGGGGCTAAAAAAGGAAAGACCTATAAAGTTACGGGTGAGCTGTACAAGGAAGGGCTAAGTGTGGAAGAAATATCTGTAAAACGCAAACTCGCACCCACCACAATTTTCTCTCACCTGGTAAAACTCTACGATGACGGGGAAGATATAGATCTCAGTAAGTTCGTGCCAGACTCAGATCTGCAAGCGGTAAAAAACGCCAAAGCCGAACTAAATGAACCGGGATCATTAAAAACTTATTATCTACATTTTGAGGAAGCAATAGATTATCAGACCATAAAACTTGCTCTTAAGATCCTGGAGAAAAAAGAAGCTTAAAATTTATAAATCCTGAAGTCCCAGTTTGTTAAGGATCAGGCCTGAGGCAGGCACTATATAATCCATCTGGTATTCCCGGTTTTCGGGATTCAGGCTTTTTTCGATATCCTTAAGGCTTAACTCGCCTTTTCCTACCTGAATAAGCGCTCCCATCATCAGTCTTACCTGGTGCCTTAAGAAGCCTTCGCCGTGTACGTGAAAGACATAGCTTTTCTCCGGGAAAAAACTGGCCGTTATCTCAGTATTTTCAATGATCTCAGATTTTGCGATCTCCCTTTCGAATTTACTTTTATCAGATACCCGTACGCAGTAATTAATGAAATTGTGGCTGCCTTCAAAGAGTTTGGCGGCTTCCTTCATTTTTTCGATATCCAGATCGAACATAAAATTAGCCATCATCGGCGCGCAAAAAGGATGGTTCTTTTCTCCATAAGAAAAAAGATAGGCATACTCCTTAACCTTTGGATGCTGAATAATATTGAACGCGGCGTCCACTTCCTGAATAGAGGTTGCCCTGATGTCCTGGGGCAGATTAAGGTTGAAGGTTTTAAGGAATTCCTCCGGATCTTCCAGAGGTTCGTGATCCTTAAAAAGTTCGAAGGCAGATTCCTGAGCAGATACCATTGCATCGGTACGGCTGGTCCCCAGGATCTTGATCTTGGCATCGGGCATCACCCAACGAAAGGTTTTAGTGATAAGCCCTTCAACGGTTTTTACATCCGGTTGTTTCTGCCACCCGTGTAAACGGTAGCCCAGGTATTGAATCTTAATCAGGTAGAAATAGCGTTTGCGCTGCAAGAGTTTCAGTTTAAGGGCAAAGTTAAGAATTGACTGTGAACAACCTAAGTTATTTCAGGCATTAGATTTTCTTAAAAAAGAATTAAAAATCCGCAATAAACTGACCTTTTCAACAGCTTTATGTTAAAAAGTTAATTGGTTTTTCTTAATTAAATCATAATAAGTTTATATTTTAGCATCTCCCTACCTTATTAAAATTAGACATCAGTCTTCTCGAATTCCTCCCTACGGGTCTTTAGAAGTCTAAGCCCCTTTATTCTGATGAAACAGCAGTTTTTAAACCTGGCCTTCATTCTGGCCATTTCCGTGGCTTTTGGCCAAACAACAGTAGATAGCATTGTTAACAAGGGAATTGAATTTCACGACACGGGAGATTATCAATCAGCGATCGAAACCTACAAGAAGGCCCTGGAGATTGAACCGAATTCCAGCCTTGTGCACACCGAACTGGCAATGACCTATATGTACAACCAGGACTATGAAAATGCAATTAAGCATTCCGATCTTGTATTTGAACAGAACGGGGATCATTTGCTTCCCGCCTATATCACCAAAGCTTCTTCTCTGGACTATTTGGGAAAACCTGATGAAGCCATTTCTTTATTTCAGGAAGGCATAGAAAAATTCGGGGATCATTTCCTTCTTTTATATAATCTTGCCTACACCTACTACGAACAGGAAGAGTACGAAAAAGCGATTCCGATCCTGAAAAGGGGAATTGCCAGTAACCCGGACCATTCCAGCAGCCATTTTCTTCTTGGGGAAATAATGAGTCTTCTTAACCGCAATGCTGAAAGCGTACTGAACCTTCACTACTTTCTGTTTCTCGAACCCAATACTGACCGCTCGGTTACCGCATTCAATATGCTTTTAAACAAGTACGGGGCAAATGTCAGCCAGGATGAAGAAAAAGAGAACCAGATCAATATTTCATTGGATCCGGAGCAGTCTTCAGGTGAATTCGGGCCGGCCAACATGATGCTTTCTATGCTTGGAGCAACCAACATGATTGAAAAGAAAGAAGGCAAATCTGAAATGGAATTATTTATCAGTAATACCGAAAGTGTCTTCAAGATCTTAGGAGAATTAAAAGATGATAATGAAAATTCAGGCCTTTACTGGGACTTCTATATTCCTTTCTTCCACGACCTGGCCAAGTCTGAACATTTGGAAACTTACTGCTATTACATCAGTCTTTCGGTTAACGATAAATCTCCGGAATGGTTGAATGAAAACTCAGAAAAAACCGAGGCTTTTGGTGACTGGCTGCAAGGCTTGAATACCGAAAATCAAGAAACTCAGAACTAAGCTTTCTCCGGGCTGTTTCAAAATAAATTCAAAGAAAATGTTCGAGACCATTATCACACCAAAATCTAAACTTATTTCCGGTTGGGCCTTAGGCTTACTGATTTCAATACTCCTGGCTTCATCGCCTGTAAGTGCACAGGTGATGCTAAATGACAGCCTGAGTATAAAGCTGAAAAAGGCAAAGGATATGTCTGACACCTTTAATCTAAGAAGCACCACAAAGCTTAAAAGTGATCAATTGACAAAGATCTTTGTTCGCTGCAAGGTGGATCCCCTGAACGATCAGCCTTTTGATGTCAACGCCTTTTCGGTGCTGGATACCGTCAACAAGGTCCGGTACAGGATGATCTCTTATCATGACTATAAAAATTTGATGGTCTTCAGAACGGGTGTTGCGAAATCCTATTTAAAGACTGAGATCCTTAACAAAAACGGGAAACCTGTATACGGGCTGCCTGATTATGATCCTGAGGTCTATGATAGTTTTGAGGATTATAATTTTGAAGGATACACCAATATCCAGATTCCTGTAAACTTCACCAAAGTGGTTCACGGTCATTTTGCAGGAAAACCATTATCTGACAAGGCAGAATTAAGCCTGATCTATTATAGCCCTACCGAGCTAAACCGATTTACGGCAGATATGGAATACTCAGTAATAATTTCAGCGAAAGAGCCTGTACTGGAGCTTTACTACGGAAAGAACAAGGTTTCGGAGTTGGATATAGAATTCAAAGGGAAATAAAATAAGACTAACCCAATTCGTTCAATATGGAATCAAAACCTCTAATTTCAGAAAGCATAAAGGCTGATGTTGCCGGATTTATTAACAAAGTGTACAACTGGATGGCTTTGGCCCTGCTCATTACGGGGCTGGTAGCCTGGACCGTTGCCTCCACCCCGGAAATGGCATATGCCATTGTCAGCAACCAAATCCTATTTTTTGGATTGCTTATCGCCGAGGTGCTTTTGGTAGGATATATAAGCGGAGCCATTAACAAACTAAGCTCGCAAACGGCTATTCTCCTATTCCTCCTGTATTCGGCCCTGAACGGCCTTACGCTGTCAGTGATCTTTCTTGCGTATACGGCAGGATCCATAGCCACCACCTTCTTTATATGCGCGGGGACATTTACCATTATGAGCATTTATGGCTACACCACCAAAACCGACCTTACCCGGCTTGGAAACCTGGCTTTTATGGCACTTATAGGCCTGATCATAGCCTCCATAGTCAACTTCTTTCTAAAAAGTGAAATGCTTTACTGGATAGTCACTTATGTAGGGGTATTGATCTTTGTTGGGTTGGTAGCCTACGACACGCAAAAGATCAAAAGAATTGGGGAAGCCGGTTTTGAAGCTGAAGAACAGGAACAGAAAAGTGCCGTTCTGGGAGCTTTAAGCCTTTACCTGGACTTTATCAACCTATTCCTGTTTCTCCTAAGAATCTTCGGAAGAAGAAAGTAACCAAGCTAAAACTAAAATTATGAAAAAAATAAAACGCTTCGGCGTGATCCAAACCGCGAAAACAGTTTCTCTTATCTACTTCTTGGTAATGGCAATCTTTATGATTCCCATCGGGATCATTTCCCTGGTAGCAGGCGGGTTTGGTGGTCACGACCTGCCATTTTTCCCTTTTGCCGGCGGTATATTCTTCTTTATCGCTCCCTTTATTTACGCTCTTATCAGTTTTATAATGGTGAGTATAGGATGCCTGATATACAATCTCGTGGCCGATTATACCGGCGGAATAGCTGTAGAGATCCAGACAGAAGAAAAAGAATTTTAAAAACCGGAATTATGGAAAACAACATCTGCCCGGCTTGTAAGGCCACACAAATTGAAACGAGAGACACCTGCGGAAATTGCGAGTATCCTTTTAAAGGAACCGAAGAAGAGCGATCCCTTCATATAGGAAAGTTCATTTCCAGAAAATCTATTATTGATACTTCAGAAACCGCGATAAAGAGAAGCCGGAATATTCTTTTTGTTTTAGCCGGTTTAAATATGCTTTTCATTCTTATTAATGTGAGCGATCCCCAATTTATGGTGATAGACATCATCCTTAATTTTATTCTCGGACTTGCCTTTTTGATCTTCGGATTTCTGATCCCAAAAAGCCCGGTGGTATTCACCATAATCCCCTTGATTTTACTCCTTTTGGTCTATTTGCTGAATGCTCTTATAGACCCTGAGACCCTGGCCTCGGGATTCATTATGAAGCTAGCCATTATTGGAACACTCGGTTACGGGGTATACATCAATATTAAGTCTGAAAAATTTAAAAAGAGATACAACACCGTATAATAGGAAAGACTGAAGGCCTAATTTTAATTTAACACCTAACAACATCTAAATGAGAAAATTCAAATTTACACTAGCCATTTTAAGTGGAATCCTTTTAAGCAGTTGCGCTTCCAGCTATCAAAAGATAAAACCCGAATCTTTGAGCTATAATTCAAACCATCTTGAAAATGGCGTGACAATGGAGTACAAATACGATCTATTGGAAAAAAAATATGCCAAAAAGGAAGATAAGAAAGATATAAGACTCATAGCTGTGAAGATCACCAATAACGGAAAAGAAGACCTTCGTTTCGGAAGCGATATGAATATAGCCTATGAGAACGGAAGTAAAATTGTACAAATGGAAACAAAGAAAGTTTTTAGCAAGTTAAAACAACAGCCTGTCTATTATCTGTTGTACTTATTGCTAACCCCAATGCAGGTGACTTCTACAAGTACAACAAACTCTACGGTGACCTCCAATAGTTTCCCTGCCGGACTTATAGTTGGACCCGGACTTGCAGGCGGTAATTTGCTAGGGGCGTCTATGGCCAACAAAAACTTCAAAAAGGAGCTTATGCAATATGACATAACAGGAAAAGTAATAAAGCCCGGTGAAACTATTTATGGGTTGGTTGGCGTAAGAGCCGACAACTACGATGCTCTGCGAATTCAGTTCGAAAAGAAAGCTGAGAAGGAAGAGCAGGGAAATATAGTGGCACAATAAATTACTAACCGGACCACGGAAATACTAAACCCGGGGTCCGGTTAAGTTTTTAAATCATCTTTCAATATGAAATGGTATTTACACGTATTGAACAATTATTCAGTCTTTAATGGAAGAGCCAGGAGGATGGAATACTGGATGTTTATCTTTTATAATTTCATTTTCACACTTCTTGCCATAGCCTTCGATATGATAATAGCTCATTATACTGGGTTCTTTGGAACCTTGTTCCTGGTTTACACAATAGCCAGCATTATTCCGAGCCTGGCAGTTGCCTCAAGAAGATTGCACGACACAGATAACAGCGGATGGATGTGTCTTATCAACCTCATTCCCATAATTGGTGGTTTTTGGTTCCTGATTTTAACCTTAACCGAAGGTGTTGCGGGAAGCAATAAATGGGGACCAGATCCCAAGCACAAATATTTTTAAGCCATTCTTCTTTATTTGTTAAGAGGAAATTAAAGAATAGTCTAAATTTCGGGACCTTTCCAAAGTTTTTATACCTTAACTTTCTAATCCCGAATTTATGAATCAAATTAAAAGACTGCTCTTTCCTGTAACAGCAATAATTATTGGAGTTTACTTTTTATTTATGGGCCTTGTTGAAGCAAAGGCTTTCCTTGCTCCTCTTGTAATGGCCGTGATTCTTGCCCTTTTAATGATACCTGTTTGTTCTAAAATGGAACAATGGAAGATGAAAAGGATCATCGCCTCTCTGTTAAGCACTTTTCTGGTGTTCTTACTTTCCCTTGTTTTTGCAGGATTAGTGGGCTTCCAGGTCAAAAGTTTTGTTGATGACTGGGAAAAGATCCAGAACACAATGAAGCCAAAGATCGAAAAAGCTGAAAAATATATTGCGGAAAACACTCCTCTAACCCGCCAGAAAGTGGAGTCTTATGAAAGCGGAAAAAAACTGGCAGATAAAACAGCCAAAAAGACCAATACCGGCAAACAGGCCCTTAGCCTTATTAACCAGGTAATGAGCTTCTTTAGCAATTACCTGCTCACCTTCATATATATCTTCTTCCTGCTTAATTACCGGAGAATGTTCCGGGAATTCATACTCAGGCTTTTTCCAGACGATCACCATTCGAAGGTTGAAAATATCATTACCAAAACCGCTAAAGTGGCCCAGGGTTATTTGCAAGGCCGGCTGGTCCTTATTCTTTTTCTTGCCGTTCTTTACAGCATAGGCCTGGGAATATCCGGAGTCAAAAACTTCATTATCATCAGCCTTATTTCGGCATTTCTAAGCCTTATCCCCTTTATTGGTAACCTGGTTGGGCTTCTAATGGCAATGAGCATAGGTTATCTTACCCAGGGAGATACTAACATTCTTATCGGAATAGTGATCACCTTTAGCCTTGTTCAGTTTATAGAAAGCTATATCCTTGAGCCTTACGTGGTGGGAGATAAAGTAGATATACATCCTTTCTTTATAATCCTGGCGGTTATCCTGGGAAATATGGTCTGGGGAATTATGGGAATGATCCTGGCAATTCCTGTTCTGGGTATCATTAATGTTATATTTATGCATATTCCTGTGTTGAGCCCTTTCTCATTTCTGCTCAGTAAGCAGGATCAATAAAAAACAATCTGAATATGTTCCAAGATCATCAGCGTTTTGAGGGTTTCTGGAAAACCCCTTCCCTCTGGAAAGAAGATCGGCTTTTTGGCCTGCGCCAATTCAATTTACCTGTATTAGACTTCCGGGAGGCGTTTTATTCAGCTATTAATTCAGAAAAGATTTCCGGAAGTGTTCTGGGGAAACGCGTGGAGCGTTTTTTTGAGGTCGGGCTGCAACAACAGGAAGATCTTGAAATCATTACCGCGAACCTGCAAATTAGTCGTGAAAAGATTACCCTGGGAGAGATCGATTTCCTCGTAAGGGATAAAAAAGAGGAAAGAGTTTCACATATAGAGCTTGTTTATAAATTCTATGTTTATGATCCTACTTTTCCTGAGGAGCTTGCCCGTTGGATAGGCCCTAACCGAAGGGACAGCCTGCTTCAGAAAACCGAGAAGTTAAAGCAAAAGCAGCTGCCTTTACTTTACAAGCCTGAAACCAAAGAAGCCCTCAAAGCGATGGACCTGGATACCTCTGATATCCGCCAGGAAGTATGTTTCAAGGCAAATCTATTTGTGCCAAAACACCTGGCAGGCCTGGAGTTCCCGCTCATAAACAACCAGTGTATCGCCGGGTACTGGATCTCGTTTTCAGATTTCAGCGAAGAGAATTATGGAGATTTTGAGTATTTCACTCCTGTTAAAAAGGACTGGCCTGTAAACCCGGATTCAGGTAGGGAATGGTTTTCCTATAAAGAGATAAAAGAACAGATCAAAGATCTTTTTGAGTATAAAAAAGCTCCACTGGTATGGATGAAAAAAGGTGATGAAGAATATGAACGTTTATTCGTGGTCTGGTGGTAATGATCTGTAATGAATAATTTTTAAAAATATAATATTGGTGAATTAAACCTGATGTAAAAGCCCGGAGCGACACCAACTTACTGTATATACCATAAATGCTTAAAGAATTGCTTTGATTATTAGCAGGTTCTGCTTTTAACCAATCAGAGCTTCAGTTTTTCTGGGATTCTTGGTTTTTCCCATTAACTTTACAAGCTCTAAATCCTGTAATCCGAATGAATCAGAATAACCGGGAAGCCATCAAAGCCTCATATTTCAGCATTTTTGGTAATGCCCTGCTTGCCATAATAAAGGGCCTTACGGGATTTTTTGGCAACTCCTATGCCCTGATTGCTGACGCTATAGAATCTACTACCGATGTTTTTGCCTCCTTACTGGTCTTATTCGGATTAAAATACTCCTCAAAACCGCCGGATAAGAATCATCCTTATGGCCACGGAAAGGCCGAAGCCCTAATCACCTTTCTGGTGGTGGGGTTCCTGGTAGTCTCAGCTACGGTAATTGCCTATGAAAGTATTCAAAACATACAGACCCCTCACAAGGTTCCGAAACCGTATACGCTTATCGTCCTGGCCGTGATCATAATTACCAAAGAGATATTTTACCGAAAGATCTCTAATAAAAGTGACGAGACCAAGAGTTCTTCCTTAAAGGCAGACGCCTGGCACCACCGCAGCGATGCCATCACTTCCCTTATGGCATTCATAGGGATCTCTATTGCGCTTTTTATGGGGAAAGGCTATGAAACAGCCGACGACTGGGCTGCTTTACTGGCTTCCGGTTTTATTATTTATAATGCCTATCTTATTCTAAGACCTGCCCTTGGGGAAGTAATGGATGAGCATATGTATGACGAAATGATCAAAGAGATCAGAAAGATCAGTGAAGGTGTTGATGGGGTTACTGACACTGAAAAATGCTATGTACGCAAGATGGGGATGAGCTACCACGTAGATCTTCATATTGGCGTAGATCCTGAATTAAGTGTTAAAAAAGGGCACGATATCGCCCACCGGGTAAAAGATGAGCTGCTGAACCATTTCCCGGAGATCGTGGATGTGCACATTCACGTCGAGCCAAACGATGAGCTTTGACACCCCTATTCTTCTTTAAAATTATTAAGAAAGATTTAGCACTACACTTGAGTAAATCCCTTTGATTTCAGAGCAAATCGGCTTATCTTATCTACAGTATTAACCAATCTCAAATTCGAGATTCACCTCCCGAAAATCTCGAATGTAAATCCAAAAAACTAATATTATGGCATTGATAAGTCAGGAAGAATTTAAAGAATTATCACAAGCTAGAAATGAGCTATGTGTCTCTATCTTTATTCCCACTGAAAGAGCGGGAAAGGAAGTGTTAGAAGGAAAGAACAGTACACACCTAAAGTCTAAATGGAAAGAGGTGAAACAAGAGCTGGAAAATAAAGGAGTAGCTGCTGAAAAGATCGAAAAACTTGGCAAACCTGTTCTGGAACTTGTAAATGATAAAGAATTCTGGAGACACCAGTCAGACGGACTTGCAGTATATACTTCTGAAAGCTTTTTTGAAAAATATACCGTACCGGTAAAATTTGAAACCCATCATTATATTTCCCGTGAATTCTATATAAAACCTCTAATTCCGGTATTTGCCGAAGATGCGAGGTTTTATTTACTTACGGTACAGCTGGACGATGTAGCCCTTTATGAAGCCACTAAGTACAGTATTGGGGAAGTTTATGTAGAAGACCTTACTCCTTCCAGGCTGGAGGACAGTGTAGGATACGATTATAAAGAAAAGAACCTGCAGTTCAGAACCCAGCAGGTAGGACAGGGTAAGGCTCAGTTTCACGGTCACGGTGGCAGTGAAAGGGATCATAAGGAAGAGATAAGCCAGTTTTTCAGAGCTATAGATAAAGGCCTGCATAGTATTCTTCATGCGGAGAATGTTCCCCTTGTAGTTGCCTGTCAGGATTACCTGTTTCCAATTTATAAACAGGCTAATACCTACAAGCATCTTGTAGATAAGTCGGTTTCAGGAAATCCTTCTGATTCTGATATGTTTGGACTGCATCAAAAAGCACTCGAACAACTGGAACCCATACTTAAGCAGGAAGAACGCTCAAAGATCAACAAATTCAATGAATTTAATCAGACTAATAAAACTGCGGCTGCAGTGAGCGAGATCCTGCCTGCTATTCACGAAGGAAAAGTAGATACCCTGTTCCTCGAGAACCGGGAAGAGATCTGGGGGTCTTATGACGAAGATAAAATGGCCGTGAATGTTGACGACCATCAAAATGAAGCCAATACTTCACTTATGAACTGGGCAGCAGCTAAAGTCATACAACAGGGCGGAAACGTATACTTGCTGGATTCCGCATTTATGCCGGAAAAAAGTTCTAAGATGAACGCCCTGCTGCGTTACAATTATTAATTTAATCCTATCAGAAATATTCCTTTAAGGCGGCACGATGCCGCCTTTTGCATTTAAAAAACTATCTTTATAGCATACAACCAAATACAATTTATGGATACAAATCTTGCAGTATTAATAGACGGAGACAATATACCTTCAGCCTACATCAAAGAAATGATGGAAGAGATCGCTAAACATGGGAACCCTACCATTAAGAGGATCTATGGAGACTGGACCAAGCCACATCTGGCTAAATGGAAAAATGTCCTGCTTGAAAACGCTATTAATCCTATTCAACAATACGGTTACACCCAGGGGAAGAACGCTACCGACTCGGCTATGATCATCGATGCTATGGATATTCTGTATTCAAACAAGGTAGATGGATTCTGTATTGTGTCCAGTGACAGCGATTTCACAAGACTGGCCACAAGACTCCGGGAAGCCGGAATGAAGGTTATTGGTCTTGGGGAAAAGAAGACTCCTGACCCGTTTATAGTAGCCTGCGATAGGTTTATATATATTGAAATTCTTAAAGACAACGATAAGGATACTGAAGCTGCTTCCAAAAAAGGAAAAAGCCCTAAAAAAAGCAGTGTGGACAGAATTACCCCGAAAGTTGTCAGGCTTATTGCGCATACCATTTCTGATGTCGCCGATGAAGACGGCTGGGCATTTCTTGGGGATGTGGGGAGCTTACTTCAGAAGAAGCAGCCTAATTTCGATTCCAGGAACTACGGTTTTGAAAAATTAACCCCAATGATCGATTCCATCGGGAAATTTGAGATCGAATCCAGAACCAACCAAAACTCCAAATTTAAACTGATATACGTCAGAAATATTAAGGATAAAAAATAATCAAAAAGCGATGAGAACCATAAAGAAAATCCACCAGGCTGATTATCGCCCCATAGCCGACCTCATCACCTACTCCCCTATGCCCACTGCAAGCCTGCAGATGATAGACCCGTTTATATTCCTTAACCATCACGGGCCACAGAAGTACCCGCCAAATAATAATGGACTGCCCTTTGGGCCGCATCCTCACCGCGGGATGGAAACCGTTACCTTTATTCTGGAGGGAGATATCGCTCATAAAGATTCAGGAGGACATAAAAGCGTTATAGATCGTGGCGGTGTTCAGTGGATGACTGCCGGAAGCGGACTCATTCACGCTGAGGTATCTTCAGAAGAGTTCAAAAACGATGGTGGAGACCTTGAAATACTCCAGCTGTGGATCAACCTGCCTGCAAAGTTCAAGATGACCGAGCCCCGCTACAAGGGTCTGCAGGAAAAGGATATTCCTGTGGTAACACTTGATTCCGGAAATATCACGGCGCAGGTAATTTCGGGAGAATTTAAAGGAACCAAGGGCGCATTTGATACCCTTACTGATATTCATCTCACGACCATCCGTTTTAAAAAAGGTTCCCACCTGAAACTTCAGGTTTCCGGCGAGGAGAATATTTTCTTCTATGTGGTATCTGGGGAACTTAAGGTAAATGGGGAACAGGCAATGTACAGGCACCTTATAGAATTCGATAATGATGATGAAAACCTGGAAATAGAAGCCGTGGAAGACAGCACTTTAATCTTCGGCCACGCGAAGCCATTCAAAGAACCCGTGGTTGCCCGGGGTCCTTTTGTTATGAATTCTATGGAGGAGATCAACCAGGCATATATAGATTACGAAGCAGGAAAACTTGGGTCCTGGGAAGAATAACTTAATGTCTTCCTTCCAGGACCTTTACCACATCCTTAAGCGCATAGCCTTTAGCCTTCAACAGTATCAGGTAATGGAATAAGAGATCGGCGCTTTCGTTCAGGAAGAGTTCTTCATTATCGTCCTTGGCCTCGATCACGGTTTCCACGGCCTCCTCGCCTACTTTCTGCGCGATTTTATTAATACCCTCATCGAACAGGGACACCACGTAGCTTTTTTTGTCCTCACGCAATTCGGGCTCCACCTCGCTCATTCTTTTACGCTTGGCAATAATTCCTTCCAGGTTAGATAGAAAACCAAAACTGGGCTCATTATCTTCTGCCCAGCAAGTATCGGTTCCCTTATGACACACAGGCCCCTGTGGCCTTACACTTACCAGCAGGCTATCATTATCACAATCGTTCTTAATATTTACAAGGTGAAGGAAATTACCGCTTTCCTCACCTTTAGTCCAGAGCCTTTTTTTACTTCTACTATAAAAAGTAACCTTTTTCGTTTCGTTGGTCTTTAAGAATGCCTCTTCATTCATATAGCCCAGCATCAGCACATTTTTAGTATCAGCATCCTGAATAATGGCAGGCACCAGTCCGTCGTTATTTTTATTAAAATCTATATTCATGTCTTCTTTTTGTTTTTTAGCCTAAAGTCTTACCGGGATTCCCTGTTTTTTCAATTCCACTTTCAGATCCGGGATCTCTATCTCCTTAAAGTGAAAAATACTGGCTGCAAGAGCGGCATCAGCTTTTCCTTCGGTAAATGCATCTACAAAATGCTGAACATTCCCCGCCCCTCCCGATGCGATTATCGGGATATTCAGCTCTTCCGAAAGTTTTGCCAGGGCAAGATTTGCGAAGCCGTCTTTGGTTCCGTCATTATTCATCGAGGTAAAAAGAATTTCACCGGCGCCTCTTTCTTCCACTTCCTTAGCCCATTCGAAAAGATCGAGTTTTGTTGGGATCTTACCACCCACAAGATGCACCAGCCATTTTCCATTTACCTGTTTGGCATCTATGGCCACTGTAATGCACTGACTCCCAAACTTTTGGGTAAGCTCATTGATCAGTTGCGGATTCTTTACTGCAGAAGAATTTACCGAAACCTTATCTGCACCGTTCTGCAAAAGTATGTCTACATCCTCTATAGAAGAGATCCCCCCTCCAACGGTAAAGGGAATATTTACCTTTTCAGCCACCCTCAATACAAGATCGGCCAGGGTCTTTCTTCTTTCTTCGGTGGCCGAAATATCGAGGAATACCAGCTCATCAGCACCGGATCTGGCATACTTGGCTGCAAGTTCTACCGGGTCTCCGGCATCCCGAAGGTCTACAAAATTCACTCCTTTTACCGTCCTTCCGTTCTTAATATCCAGGCAGGGTATGATTCGTTTTGTTAACATTCTTATTCGTTTAGTTATTCAGAATAAAAGCCTCCAGCTCTTTGAGCTGAATTCTGCCTTCGTAAATGGCTTTCCCGATAATAGTTCCTTCGCATCCCAGCTCGGAAAGCTTAGGTAATTCCCCGAATTCGGAGATCCCGCCGGAAGCAATTAGCTTCACAGAGCCTTCTGTTTCCTCAAGGATCCTTTTATATAGATCGAAAGCAGGTCCCTGAAGCATCCCGTCCTTGGAGATATCGGTACAGATCACATAATCAATGCCTTTTTCCCGGTATTCTTTAATGAAAGGAATTAACTCCTTTTCCGATTCTTCCTGCCAGCCGCTAACCGCGATCTTTTCATTATTGGCATCGGCACCAAGGATGATCTTTTCCGCTCCAAATTTCTGTATCCAGGAGGTAAACCTTTCGGGATCCTTAACAGCAATGCTGCCGCCGGTGATCTGGCTCGCCCCACATTCGAAAGCGATCTCGAGATCCTTATCAGATTTCAACCCGCCACCAAAATCCACCTTAAGATCGGTCTTTGACGCGATCTCCTCCAGGATTCCGTGATTAACTATATGCCTGGATTTAGCACCGTCAAGATCAACCAAATGAAGGTGTTCTATTCCGTGATCCTGAAATCTCCTGGCGACTTCCAGCGGATTTTCATTATAGATCTTTTTGGTATTATAATCGCCCTTTGAAAGTCTTACGCACTTTCCTTCTATGATATCTATGGCTGGTATTATTCTCATTTATCTTTTTTCTTTAGCTTCTATAATTTCAGAAAGTTTTCCAATATTCGTTCACCGGCGTCACTGCTTTTCTCGGGGTGAAACTGAACCCCGTAGAAATTATTTTTCTTAATGGCTGAAGTATATTCCACTCCGTACTCAGTAGAAGCTATGGTCTCTTCACATTCTTTCACATAATAGCTGTGCACCAGGTATATATACTCCTTTTCCCGAATGCCTTCGAATAATTCCGATTCCAGATCATAGATCTGGTTCCAGCCAATCTGAGGTACCTTGACCGAATTATCGAACCTGACCACCCGGGCATCAAAAATTCCCAACCCGGTAGTATCACCTTCTTCGGAATGCTCACACATCAATTGCATCCCGAGGCATATTCCCAGTACAGGTTGTTTTAGTTCAGGAATAATTCTATCCAGCGAGGTAGCCCTCAACATTTTCATTGCACTGCTGGCTTCTCCCACTCCCGGAAAGATCACCTTATCTGCGGCTCTAATTTCTTCAGGGTCACTGCTTAAAACAGCCTCATAACCCAGCCTTTTTATAGCGAATTTTATACTCTGTATATTACCGGCTCCGTAATCAATGATCACTATTTTCATTCTAAACCTTTTATTGTTCTACAGCACTCCTTTTGTGGATGGCAGGATCATCTTTTCTGCATCTCTTTTTACGGCCATCTTGATAGCTTTTGCAAAGGCTTTAAAGATCGCCTCGATCTTATGGTGCTCGTTAGTACCTTCAGCTTTAATATTCAGATTGGCCCTGGCACCGTCAGTAAAAGATTTAAAGAAATGAGAGAACATCTCTGTAGGCATCTTTCCAACCATTTCCCGGGTAAAGCTTGCTTCCCACACCAGCCAGTTCCTTCCGCCAAAATCGATGGCTACCTGTGCCAGGGAATCATCCATTGGAAGACAGAACCCGTAACGCTCGATACCCAGTTTGTTCCCTAGAGCTTTACTGAACACCTCTCCAAGTGCAATAGCGGTATCTTCTATGGTGTGGTGTTCATCTACCTCCAGATCTCCCTTCACCTGCACCACAAGATCCATTTGCCCGTGCCTTGCGATCTGGTCCAGCATATGGTCGAAAAATTTGATACCCGTGGAGATATCTGATCTTCCCGTGCCATCGAGGTTAAGTTCTATATGAATATCGGTCTCGTTGGTTTTACGGCTAATTTCGGCGGTTCGGTCCTCGAGCTTCAGGAATTCATAGATCCTCTTCCAGCTGTCAGTCTTCAATGCAATGGCCTCCTCTACCTTATTCTTATGATTCTCAATCTCGTCTTCTCCTAAAGCCTCGTGGGTATCTATAAAGATCCCTTTCCCCCCAAAATTGTATGCGAATTCAATATCTGTAAGCCTGTCCCCTATCATAAAGGAATTTTTCAGATCATACTCCTCATTATTCAGGAACCTGCCTTCAAGCAGTCCGGTATTTGGTTTCCTGTTTGGACTATTCTCCTCCGGGAAACTCCGGTCCATCAATATATCAGAGAATTCCACCCCCTCATTTTTGAAAGTTCGCAGGATAAAATTCTGAACAGGCCAGAAGCTTTCCTCGAGATAGGCCTTTGTCCCTAAACCATCCTGATTGGTTACCATCACGAATTCATAATCCAGTTCTTCAGCGATCTTTTTAAGGTAAAAGAGTGCTTCCGGATAAAATTCCAGTTTATCAAGACTGTCTACCTGGTAATCTTCTGGCTCGTGAATAAGGGTCCCGTCACGGTCTATAAACAATACTTTTTTCATACTATTCAATGCTTTTTAGCGAAGCTATTAATCTTTTATTTTCTTCAGGGGTTCCTACGGTGAACCGGAGGGTGTTCTCACAAAGCGGCTGAGTGGTCCTGTTCCTGATCACGATCCCTTCTTTCAATAATTCCTCATATCTCCTGTTGGCGTCATCAACCTTTACAAGGATGAAATTGGCATCTGACGGATAAACTTTCTTAACAAACTTAACCTCAAGTAAAACTTTAAACAACGAATCTCTTTCATTCAGTATATCAGACACTTCTAAATTTACATTATCCTTATCGAGAACCCTTTTAAGAGCCCTGAGCTGAGTTAGTTCGTTTACGTTATAAGGCGGTTTAATCCGGTTCAGAATTCTGATGATCTCTTCAGAAGCATAGCAGGCTCCCAACCTGATCCCGGCCATTCCATAAGCCTTTGATAAGGTTTGGGTCACCACCAGGTTTGGATACTCCTCCATCTTTTTCAGCCAGCTTTCCTTCTCTGAAAAGTCAATATAGGCTTCATCAATCACAACGATTCCCTTAAAGTCCTGAAGCAGCTTCCTCACCCTGTCTGCATCGAAAGAATTTCCCGTAGGATTGTTGGGAGAGCACAAAAAGATAAGCTTGGTTTTTTTATCTGCTGTACTTAGAATTTCGTCAACATCAGGTTCAAAATCCTGATTCAGCAGAACTTCTCGATTTTCAATATCGTTAATGTTAGCCAGCACCTTGTACATCCCGTAGGTTGGGGGCAGCGTAATGATGTTATCTTTTTTAGGCTCACAAAAAGCTCTGAAGAGCAGATCCAGTACTTCATCACTACCATTCCCCAGAAGCAGTTTTTCAGGCTTCACAGCCTTTAAATTAGCCAACTCGGCCTTTAGAGTGCGCTGTTGCGGATCTGGATAACGGTTCACATCGGTCTGAAACGGATTTTCATTGGCATCCAGAAAGACCATTTCAGAACCATTGGACTGGTACTCATCCCTTGCCGATGAATAAGGCTTCAGGCCTGCAATGTTCTCACGAACCAGTTTATTTATATCGAAATTATTCATTTTTGAGCTTTTCTTTTCCCTTATTTATTCCGCTTCAGTTTTTCAAGCCTAAGGCTAACGGCATTCTTATGAGCCTGCAGCCCTTCGGCTTCAGCCATAAGCTCTATAGAAGGCCCAATTTCTCTGATCCCCTCTTCGCTTATTTTCTGAAAAGTGATAGCCGTCATAAAACTATCCAGGTTCACACCACTATACTGCCTGGCGTATGCATTGGTAGGCAAAGTGTGATTGGTTCCCGATGCATAATCTCCGGCACTCTCTGGGGTATAATTCCCTATGAACACCGAACCGGCATTGTAAATCCCTTCTGAATAAAATTGTTCGTTTTCCGCGGCAATTATAAAGTGTTCCGGCGCATACTCGTTTATCAGTTCCAGGGCAGCCTCCTGATCTTCGAGGTATATAAGCTTTGAATTAGCGATGGCTTTTTTCGCAATTTCCTTTCTCGGAAGCTCTTCAAGCTGAATTTCTATTTCCTTCTCCACTTCATCCATCAATCCCCTGGAAGCGGAAACCAGGATCACCTGACTGTCTGCCCCGTGCTCGGCCTGGCTTAGAAGATCAGAAGCGACAAAAGATGCATTGGCAGAATCATCGGCAACCACAAGCAACTCTGAAGGCCCGGCAGGCATATCTATAGCTACACTAAACCTTGTGGCAAGTTGTTTGGCTACGGTTACGAACTGGTTCCCGGGGCCGAAGATCTTATAGACTTTAGGAACGCTTTCGGTCCCGAAGGTCATCGCAGCTATGGCCTGGATCCCCCCAATCTTAAAAATACTTGTGATCCCGCACAGCTGGGCGGTATATAAAATTGCGGGATGAACGTTCCCTTCCTTGTCCGGTGGCGTACACAGCACGATCTCCTTACATCCGGCTAAAGCCGCAGGTGCCGCCAGCATAAGGATAGTTGAAAATAAAGGAGCACTTCCTCCGGGAATATACAATCCTATCTTCTGGATAGGCCTTTTCTCCTGCCAGCACTTCACTCCCTTCGAGGTTGTGACTTCAACCCGGGCAGTTCTCTGGGCCGCGTGAAACTTTTCGATATTGGTCTTGGCCAGTTTGATGGCCTTTTTCAGATCAGCGCTTACTTCCAGGGCCGCGTTGTCCACTTCTCCCATACTTACCCGGGCATTTATGGGTTTCACCCCATCAAATAACTCGGTATATTTTGCGACTGCAGCATCCCCTTTCTGCTTTACTTCAGAAAAGATCTGGGTTACGGTCTCTTCAATGTCCTCTATTGTTTGAGTGGGTCTTTTCAGAATCTCGGGCCATTCAGATGCTGTCGGGTTAAATATCTTTTTCATCTTAAAACTTTTTTCTCGAACTGATTCTTAAATTACCATTTTTTCAATAGGAGCTACCAGTATGCCTTCGGCTCCATTTTCCTTGAGCTCATCTATAACTTCCCAGAAGCGCTCTTCATTGATGACCGTATGTACTGAACTCCAGCCTTCTTCGGCAAGAGGCAGTACGGTTGGGCTTCGCATCCCCGGCAACAATGCAATGATCTTTTCAAGCTTGTCATTGGGAGAATTCAGCAAAATATATTTTGAAGTGCGGGCATTCAGGACCGATTTTATCCTGAACTGCAATTTGTCAAGGATAGCCTGGCGTTCCCCGGTTATCTTAGGGGAAATCGCCAAAATAGCCTCGCTCTTCAGCATCACTTCCACTTCTTTCAGGTTGTTCTTAAATAGGGTGCTGCCGCTGGACACTATATCACAGATACCGTCAGCAAGACCGATATTAGGAGCTATTTCCACCGAACCGTTAATGATGTGAAGTTCAGCAGAGATCCCTTTTTTCTCCAGAAACTCATTTACGGTATTCGGGTAAGATGTCGCAATTTTTTTCCCATCAAGGTCCCGGATCCCGTTATATTTTACCGATTTTGGTACCGCCAGGGATACCCGACATTTAGAGAAACCCAGTTTTTGACCCTGTATGATATCCTTTCCTTTTTCTATAAGTACATTTTCGCCAATAATGGCAACATCTACCACTCCGTCTCTTAAATACTGCGGAATATCCCCATTTCTCAGGTACATCACCTCCAGCGGAAAATTTCTTGCCGTAGCCTTCAGCTGTTCCTTACCATTGTCTATAGAAATCCCTGCATCTTTTAGGATCTTCAGAGAATCTTCGTTCAATCTCCCCGATTTCTGAATAGCGATCCTCAGTTTTTCTTTTTTCATCTTTTTATTTTTTTGGTCGACCTTCTTAAAGTTAGCCGAAAAAATTCTTTTTTACCTGGTGCTTAAAAACAAAAAACCCGTTTGAATAGCTCAAACGGGTTTAAATAAGTTATGATAAAATTACTGCATACCTCATTTACCTCGCCTGAGCGTGGAAGTAATATGATGGTGATGATGTAATTGAATTGTTCTCATTTGTAAAGGCAAATCTAAGTATATTATTTAAACTGAAAAACGGGTTTAGAATAATTTAAGATTTGTCAAATTAATTATTGCCCAGAATAATTGGCATACCTGCATCTCCGGAGCCAATTATAACGGTTTTAGCATTGGGCGATTTAGCAAGTTCCACAGTTGCCTGGATACCTTTTTCCTTTAACACTTTATCGGTCAAAGATTCGCTAAGGATCCTGTTAGCTCTCGCCTTACCTTCAGCATCGATGCGCTGACGCTCGGCTTCCTGTTCGGCTTTGGTCAAACGGAACTCATATTCCAGGGATTCCTGTTCCTGCCTGAGTTTCCTTTCGATAGCATCTTTAATTGTGGAAGGAAGAGAAACATCTCTTACCAGTACCTCGTTTACCTGAACATATTGTTCTTCAAGCAAGATCTGGGTTTCTTCAAAAATTTCATTCTGAATCGCTTCTCTTTTACTGGCGTACAGTTGTTCCGGATTGTATCGGCCAACTACGGCTCTTGCCGCCGACCTTACTGCCGGTTGCAACAAACGCCGAATGTACTCATCTCCTTTTTCCTTATGAAGTTTTCCAAGGTCCTCGTAAGAGGGCTGAAACCATACCGAAGCATCCAGTTTAATCTCCAGACCGTTAGAGGATAGCACCCTCATTTCTTCGTCTATAGACTGCTGTCTGACCTCGTAAACAAACACCCTGTTCCAGGGAGCTACCAGGTGAAAACCTTCACTTAAAGGAGGTTCATCTGTAACAACCCCTCCGCCAAATGTCTTGTATAAGACCCCGGCCTCACCGGAGTTTATAGTCACCGTGGATTTAGCAATAAAAATTATTAAAATAACGACTACAATAAGTATTGGTAGTCCAATCTTTGGTAATTTATCCATTATATAATTAGAGTTTAAATTAAACCTTTGTATTTTCTGAAGAACCACTCGGCAGCAAGGAATGCTGCAAGCAGGAATAGCAGATAATACCAGTCGATCAAAGGTACACTTTTTTCGCGGCTTTTCTGCACCGGAGTAAAGTGTTCATCATTTACCAGCTCAGTTATCAAACCATTTAATTTATCCGGGTAATATACCTGTTCCTCATTGTTGTTAGCCAACAACTTTAATTTTTGAAGATTTGCCGAATTAAATTGTTGCTCTACGTCAAAATCTATGATGCTGAAAGTTCCGGAACGCTTTATATTAGACCCTTCCACACTCACAGTGAACTCATAACCCCCTTCGGGAAGGTTACCCGGCTTCAGCTCATAATAGTTTTCTCTTAAAAGGAATGGAGCTTCGGTATATTCTTCTGATTCCTTAGCTTTAAAACGGATGCTCAGGGAAGCACCGGGATCAAAATTATAATTCTCATCGAAATACTGCGCGGTAAGTTCTACTTCTTCATTGCCATAATAGAAGGATTTATAATCCAGGCTTAATCTTTCCCTCTTTTTTTGAGAAGACAGATTTTGAATAATTTTTCCGAAGAAATCATCAAATTCTTCAAAAGACTTTGTTTCCAAATAGGAAGCAGCCCTCCACCTCCAGATATTCTCACCGAACAAAAAGCCCGTTTTCCTGTTTCCGTTCTCCGCAATAGCAATTAAAGGTTGCCGAGTTTCCATCCCCTCAATTTTTTGATATAGTAAACTGTTAAGAGAATTCGAGTTAACACTTAAGTTCCCAAATTTATCTACAAGTGGCGGAAAACCGGAAAAGCCAATATCTTCAAACTGAAATTGCCCGAAATTAGGATTCATTACAGCAAAGATCTCCTGAGGCTGAGAAGAATAATTTTTCTGAATGATACCAAAGTTGTTATTCACGAAGTTCCAGTTGGTTTGTGTACCTGTGACCAGCAAAACATTGCCCCCATCTGACTCAAGTTGTTCTAAAACAGACTTAAAGTTTAAGTTCGGTTGATACATCACAACCAATTGATAATCTTTCAGTTCAATTTTTTTATTGTCTAAATAACGAATTTCAAGATTACGCTGCTTATTGCTTTCTACAGCTTGTTTTATAGCACCCAGATCCGGATGAGTTATGGAACTTAAGAGCAGTATATTTGTACGCTCATCTATGACCTCTACGGCAAACTTTTCAGCATTATTAATAAGGTTCTTTTCAGAATTTCCGGGTGTCAAAACTGCCTGGTATGTCCGCACTCCTAATCCTGTGGCCGGCAAGGTGGTTTCTATAAGTACTGAATTATTCTCTTTGCTTAATTCAAGGTTTCTCGAGTACAGGACGCTTTCTCCGGCTTTAACCTGAAATTTTGTAGTTACCGGCTCATCTCCCGTATAATTAACGATAGCTTCTACAGGAAAGCGATTATTCAGAAAAGCATAACGGTTCACGTTAAGGTTTGAGAGGTACAGATCGGCATACCGGGTAGTGTCCCCGATCACCAAGGGTAATATTCTCTGATTCTGTTCCTTTTGAAAGTAAGAATAATCCCTGCCCAGGCTCTGATTCCCGTCTGTCATAAGAATTACTGCTGTACTCTTCCGCTTAAAAAGCTCCCCTATATTTTCCAGTGCAGAATTTATATCGGTTTGAGGTTCATTGAATTCCGGGTTGGTTTCGGCAGAAACCTTCTGCCCAAAATTAATGCTCGTGATATTAAATCGCTCCTGGAGCTCCTCCGAACTCCTTAACCTTTCAGCATATTTCAAAAGGCTGTCAGCCTGCCCGAGGTGAGCAACAGAAGCTGAATTATCTACTGCAAGCACAAGATTAGGCTTTTCAACCTCAAAACTTCTGGATGTTATCTTTGGATTGATGAGCAACAAAAGAAGGATGAAAACCGATGCTGACCGGAGAAAGAAAAGAATAAAGCCATCCCTTCCTTTACCTTTAATTTTAAACAGGTATTGAAAAAAAGAAAACCCCAGCGCAAAGATTGCTGCCAGGGCTATATATAAAATTGTTATTGCAGACATCAAAAATGATTAGAACCAGTTCTATAAAGTTAGAAAAATTTCTATGACTTTTTCGAACAGATTCCGAAGTCTGAAATTATGTATGCATTCCGCCGTCTACGTGTATCACCTGCCCGGTAATATAATCGCTAAGATCACTACCCAGGAAAACACAGGCATTTGCAATATCTTCCGGTTTCCCCCCTCTTTTAAGCGGAATGGCATTTCTCCATCCTTCAACCGTTTTTTCGTCAAGTTTTTCAGTCATTTCGGTTTCGATAAAACCAGGAGCGATCACGTTGGTCCTGATATTTCTTGATCCCAGTTCTAGAGCCATAGACTTGGAGAAACCTATTATCCCGGCCTTAGAAGCCGCATAATTAGCCTGACCGGCGTTACCCTTAACGCCCACTACAGAGCTCATATTAATGATACTGCCGTGACGTTGCTTAAGCATTGTACGTTGCACGGCTTTGGTCATATTAAAGATCGATTTCAGGTTAACTTCTATCACCTTATCGAAATCTTCCTCGCTCATTCTCATCAGAAGGTTGTCTTTGGTGATACCGGCATTATTTATCAGGATATCGATAGCGCCAAAATCTTCAGCTACATTTTTTATAAGCTCCTGGGCTTCCTCAAAATCGGCAGCATTAGACTTATATCCTTTGGCTTTAACCCCAAGAGCGCTTAATTCCTTTTCCAGCTCCTGAGCAGCTTCAGCTGAAGAATTATAAGTGAAAGCTACATTAGCTCCCTGCTCGGCAAATACTTTTGCAATACCCTTCCCGATACCACGGCTACCACCAGTTATAATCGCATTTTTTCCTTCTAATAATTTCATATTTCGATTGACTTAGTTTTTATACAGATTCAAATATAACAAAACCCCTGAAAGGCACTAAATAAAAAATCCTCCTGAAATTGTTCTGAAGAGAACAATCGCAGAAGGATCTAATAAGAATATATTTTCTTTATACTAAAGCTTTAAGCACTTCAGCAACAGTTTTTCCAATTTCTGCAGGAGAATCAACAACAGTGATTCCATTTTCTTTTAAAATCGCTTTTTTAGCCTGAGCGGTATCCTCACTTCCACCTACAATAGCACCTGCGTGGCCCATTGTTCTTCCGGCGGGAGCAGTTTCACCAGCAATAAATCCTACCACCGGTTTCTTGTTTCCGTTCTCCTTGATCCATTTCGCTGCATCAGCCTCAAGTTGTCCTCCAATTTCACCGATCATCACGATACATTCGGTTTCATCGTCGTTCATTAAAAGCTCTACAGCGTCTTTGGTAGTGGTTCCAATAATCGGGTCACCACCAATCCCTATAGCGGTAGTAATACCAAGCCCCTGCTTCACCACCTGGTCGGCCGCTTCATAAGTAAGGGTTCCAGACTTAGAAACGATTCCTACTTTTCCCTTTTTGAAAACGAAGCCAGGCATAATACCAACTTTAGCCTCTCCGGGAGTGATCACACCAGGACAGTTTGGCCCGATAAGCCTGCAGTCTCTGTCTTTTATATAATCTGAAGCCTTTACCATATCGGCAACAGGAATACCTTCAGTAATAGTAATAATAACTTTAATTCCGGCATCGGCAGCTTCCATAATTGCATCGGCAGCAAAAGCCGGCGGCACAAAAATTATAGTAACATCGGCTCCGGTCTGTTCCACAGCATCAGAAACTGTGTTGAATACCGGCCTGTCTAGGTGTTTTGAACCTCCTTTTCCCGGAGTAACTCCACCCACAACATTAGTACCGTATTCTATCATTTGCTCTGCATGGAAAGTACCTTCACTACCGGTAAAACCCTGCACGATTATTTTCGAATCTTTATTGACTAAAACGCTCATAGATTTTAATTGAAATTTTGCGTTACAAAAGTATGTTTTTAAAAATAAAACTTAAAGTCTTTTTAGAAGTTTATTGCAGTATTTAACCTGAATTTATAGTGTTTTTGAACTATATTAAGCCTTCTTTCGGCAATTACATACCCCTATCCAAAACATAAAAAAACCGAAGCTGACGCGCTCCGGTAGATTTTTGTAATTGTATTTGGTTCACTAATCGTCAGAGTGAATTTGCACTTCCGCTTTTTTGTCATCGATTTTCTTCACCTCTATGCGGATATCCTTCTTACCTTTCATAAGGCGTTCAGCCTCCTGCCTGCTTACTTTTTCTCCGTTAAAGTAAAAGTTTGCATCCCCGATGGACTTAAATGAAGCTCCATCTTCATTTTCACCCATTTTAACGACGGTCATTTCCTTTGCTCCGTTCTCCTCGGATTCCTTAATGACCTCGATCCTTCTTGTAACCTTCACTTCTGATGCTCTGGGAACATCCTTTACTTTCGGAGCCGGTGCAGGCGGTGCCGGGGGTGCAGGAACATTGGCTTCTTCTGGTATTGGTGGAGCTGGTGGTGCCGGTGGAAAAAGATCCTGTCCCAGTACCTTCGAAAGTCTGGTTTCAAGGAATTCCCGGTTAAATTTTTGAAGAAAACTGCGACCTTCTTCCCCTTCTTTCAGCTGAACATTAAAGTTCAGTTTCAACTCCCTTAGTTCTTCTTCGGTCATACCTTTTGTTGCCCGGTTTATTGCCCTGCTGAAATCTTCAAGAGCAACCTTTTCTTGGTTCACCCAAATTTGCTCTCCGGCAATCTTTATTGTCAACTCCTTTGGCTCCTGCTGATCTACGTGAATTCCAGCGGTCACAGGAGTATTGTCCAGGGGTTTTGCGGTAATTCCGTTATTGAAAAGCAAAATGCAAACCGCCAATACCGGCAATAACAGGCTCAGTCTTGTTGCCAGTCTCTTTTTTGAAAATGGTTTTGAAATCATAAGTATTCGTTTTTTGATTAATGAATGATTAAATGAACTCGTCAGGCCCTGATGCCGACCTGCGGAATAATTGAATAATAATTTGCTGTAATCTAACGTATGTCCACTGCTTTCCACAACAGCCTTATCTGCCAGGAATTCGTGGTTCATCTGCATTGCGCTTTTATACAAGATATAAAGCGGGTTAAACCAAAAAATCACCTGTAGCCCTTCTATTATTAATATGTCTAATGAGTGTCTCTGTCTTACGTGAGCCTCTTCGTGCTTAAGGACCTCCTGCTCTATTTCTCTTCTTTCATAGGACGTTTTATTTAAAAAGATATATTTCAAAAAAGAATGCGGGCTAAGTCTTTCCTTTAAAAGCACGTTCGTATAATGAGGCATCCTGATTTGTTTGTTCAGTTTCACCCTCAGAAAGATCTCCCTCAAATTCCTGAAAAACCGAATACCGAAAAAGATCAGTCCTGCTAAATAAATTATTCCGATGAGATAAGGCATTAAATCTGAAAACTGGGTGGTTTCCACCAGGTTTTCAGCAACAAGGCTTCCGCTTTTAACAACCTGAGATCCAGTGTCAGCTTCGGCAGTAACTGCCCCGGTATGATATGTGAATCCAATAATCGGTAATACAAGTGATAGCACCAGGCTTCCTAAAAGATAGAACCTTTTGAACTTGTGCATATGCTCACCTTCCAGTGCCAGCTTATAAAAAACAAAAAGCACTAAAAGACATAAGGTGGATTTTATTAGATACTCTATCATCACTTTTTCCTTTTAATCTGTTCATCTATCAGCTTTTTCAAATCTTCCAGCTCACTTTTACTTAAATCTGATTCTTTAGTGAAAAAGGAAGCAAACTGCGTGGCAGAATCGTTGAAGAAATTGCGGATAAGCCCTTTCACCTGTTTCGAAAAATAGTCCTTCTTCTTTACCAGCGGAAGGTATTCCCGGGAACGACCTACCTGCACATAATCTACAAAGCCCTTATCCTGCATTCTTTTGAGTAAAGTCGCCACGGTCGTTTGTGCAGGTTTGGGATCGGGATAGGCATTTATAAGATCTTTCATAAAAGCTTTCTCCTGCCTCCATAAGAGCTGCATTAATTGTTCTTCTGACTTTGAGAGCTGCATTTTCTATTTGATTAGAACTAACTCTACAAATGTAGAACATAACATTTAATTCTACACTTGTAGAATTGTTAAAAAACAAAAAATCTGACAGATTTTGATGAAACCGGCCAGATAGAAGTATAAAAACTGGAATTTATTATTCAGCCAGTTGGCTGATCTGGTAGCCTTTATAGAGCTTATTGTCTTTGAGTTCCCAGGTTGCCATAAAGTGCGCCAAGGGCATTTCTTCCTCCGGATTCTCTATGGTTTTGACGTGATACGTGAAGTGTATGGCCACCTGACCGTCTTCCTGAATTAAAGAGGCCACTTCAATTCTAAGGTCATCATAGTTTTCAGCCATCTCCTTTGTGAGTCCCGATATTTGGGAAAAATCCATCTCCCGGTATCCAATACTGGAATGCCAGCACAAAGATGCTTCAGGATGAAGATATTTTTCTAAGACTTTAGAATCGGAATAAAAAGACTCGTAAAAATTTTCAACGATTTCCTTCCCTTTTGAACTCATATACTTTATTTTAATTTTTCGATCAATTTAGGCAATTGTCGTAAAAGAGCCAACTCTTTTAATTTAGCTCTGGATTCCATCGCCGGATTTCCGCTATAAATGGTATTTGCTTTTGCAGATTTGGTGATCCCGGCCTGTCCCATAAGAACAGCACCTTTGCCAACGGTGATCCCGCTTCTCATCCCAACCTGTCCCCAAACGGTAACTTCATCTTCTATGATCACGCAGCCGGCAATCCCTACCTGAGATGCGATCAGGCATTTTTTACCGATCACGGTATCATGTCCTATCTGAATAAGATTATCCAGTTTGGTTCCCTCTTTAATGGTAGTATCCCCGGTAACACCCTTATCTATGGTGCAATTGGCACCAATATCCACATTATCTTCAATAACCACCCTGCCGCCAGATTTTAGCTTATCAAAGCCTTCGGGCCTGTTTTTATAATAGAAAGCATCGCCGCCAAGCACGGTTCCTGAATGTACGGTCACGTTATTGCCAATCACGGCATTGTCATAAATAGTGACATTAGGATGGATAAGGCAGTTCTCCCCTATTTCCACATTATTCCCAATAAATGCATTCGGCTGGATTATTGTCCCCGCCCCGATCTTAGCCGAATCTGATATCATCTTTTCAGACTTCTGGAACGGTCTGAAATACTCGGTGAGTTTATTAAAATCGCTGAAGGGATCTTCTGAAACCAGCAGGGCTTTTCCTTCAGGGCATTCCACTTCCTTATTGATAAGGATCACGGTCGCGGCAGAATTCAAGGCCTTATCGTAATACTTCGGGTGGTCTACGAACACGATATCACCAGGGGTAACCACGTGAATTTCATTCATTCCGTATACCGGAAAATCAGGGTCCCCTACAAACTTGCAGGACAACAATCCGGCTATCTGCTTAAGGCTGTGTTTCTGAGGAAATTTCATTCAGGAAAATTTAAAGAAAAAAGGATTGAAACTGATATGCTCCAATCCTTTTTTTATATTCTGTAATTATTCTTTGATACGCTCTTTATACGTACCCTTATCGGTCTCTACCCTAATCTTATCGCCCTCGTTAATGAACAAAGGAACGTTCACTTCAGCTCCGGTCTCTACCGTTGCGGGTTTAGTAGCATTGGTAGCCGTGTTACCTTTTACACCAGGTTCGGTATGAGTCACCTCAAGCACCACGCTTGCCGGCATCTCTACAGAAAGCGGCATATTATCTTCGGTATTGATAATGATGGTCACCACTTCGCCTTCCTTTAAAAGTTTAGGCTGATCCAAGGCACTTTCCACAAGCCTTATCTGGGTATAGTCTTCCACATTCATAAAGTGATAGAATTCCCCGTCCTGATATAAGAACTGATACTTGTGAGTTTCCACACGCACATCATCAATTTTATGCCCTGCAGAAAAAGTATTCTCGATCACTTTTCCGGTGGTTACACTTTTAAGCTTGGTACGCACAAAAGCGGGACCTTTCCCCGGTTTTACGTGAAGGAATTCAACAATCTTATAAATATCGTGGTTATAGCGAATGCATAAACCATTTCTGATATCACTGGTATTTGCCATTTGAATATAATTTAATTTGAACTGAAGTATCCTTTCATGATACCTCGTTGTGAGTTTTTAATGAATTCAAGAATCTCATCCCTTTCGGCTGTTGCCTGCATTTCGGCTTCTATTATGGCAACTGCCTGAGAGTTGTTATAGTTTCTTTGATATAATATCCGGTAAATATCCTGTATTTCCCTGATCTTTTCAGTTGAAAAACCTCTTCTTCTGAGCCCGATGGAATTTATACCTACATAAGACAGAGGCTCTCTTCCGGCTTTAACGAATGGCGGCACATCTTTTCTTACCAGGGATCCCCCGGTAACAAAGGCGTGATTACCAATACTGCAGAACTGCTGAATGGCAGCCATTCCCGCAAGCACAACGTAGTCCCCTACATTAATATGACCGGCAAGGGTACTGTTGTTAGAGAAAATACAGTTATCGCCAACAATACAATCGTGGGCAATATGGCAATAAGCCATAATCCAGCAGTTCTTGCCAATAACGGTTTTCATCCTGTCTGAAGTTCCACGGTTAATAGTAACACATTCCCTGATGGTGGTGTTATCCCCAATTTCGGTTAGCGTATCCTCTTCATTAAATTTCTTATCCTGCGGGATCGCAGAGATCACGGCACCGGGAAAAATGCTACAGTTCTTCCCGATACGAGCGCCTTCCATTATTGTCACATTAGAACCAATCCAGGTTCCCTCCCCAATTACAACATTATTATGAATTGTTGTAAAAGGTTCTATTACCACATTTTTGGCAATCTTGGCACCGGGATGCACATATGCTAAAGGTTGGTTCATATTATTTATTTTGATTTAACGATTTGGGCCATCAGGATCGCTTCAGTTGCCAATTTCCCATTCGCATAGGCATAAGCCTGCATCTGGCAAATTCCGCGTCTGATTGGCGCAAGTAATTCTAATTTAAAAATTAAAGTATCTCCGGGCACTACCTGTTGTTTGAACCTTACGTTATCTATCTTCATAAAATAAGTAAGATAATTCTCAGGATCCGGAACAGATTTTAATGCAAGTATTCCACCCGTCTGAGCCATAGCCTCAACCTGAAGCACTCCCGGCATAACCGGTTTACCTGGAAAATGGCCTACAAAGAAAGGTTCGTTCATAGTAACATTCTTTACTCCCACCACACAGGTATCGGTACATTCGTAGATCTTGTCTACCAGTAAGAACGGTGGGCGGTGAGGCAGAATATTCATAATATCGTTCACGTCCATCAATGGCTTCTGATCGAGATCCACTTTTGGAACATTACTTCTTTTTTCAGCTTTTATGATCTTGGCCAGTTTTTTAGCAAACTGGGTGTTCACATAATGCCCCGGCTTATTCGCGATCACTTTACCCCGAATTCTGGTACCGACCAAGGCAAGATCGCCAAGCACATCAAGCAATTTGTGACGAGCCGCTTCATTAGGATAATGAAGGGTTAAGTTATCTAAAATCCCATTGGGTTTTACTGAAATATCATCCTTATGGAATACTCCGCGTAATTTCTGAAGGGTTTCTTCTCCTATCTCCTTATCTACATATACAATCGCGTTATTAAGATCCCCTCCCTTTATAAGGCCGTGATCTAAAAGAGATTCCAGTTCGTGCAGAAAACTGAAGGTTCTGGCATCAGAGATCTCTTTCTTGAATTCTGAAAGGTGCTGGATGGAAGCGTTCTGAGTCCCAAGAACTTTTGTCCCGAAATCAACCATAGTAGTCACCTGGTATTCATCTGCGGGCATAACGATAATCTCGCTTCCAGAATTCTCATCGTGATAACTTATCACTTCGTTCACAACAAACTCCTCCCTTTCAGCGTCCTGCTCAACTACTTCTGCCTTTTCAAGGGCTTCCACAAAGAACTTGGAAGACCCGTCCATAATTGGAGGTTCTGAAGCATTAAGCTCAATAATGATATTATCGATCTCAAGGCCTACACAGGCAGCAAGAACGTGCTCTGAGGTCTGGATCTTCACCCCCTTCTTTTCAAGGTTGGTTCCGCGTTGGGTCTCTACCACATAGGTTACATCAGCTTCAATCTCCGGAGACCCTTCAAGATCTGTTCTTCTGAAGACATAGCCGGTATTTTCGGCGGCCGGTTTAAAGGTAAGCTTTACCTCTTTTCCGGTGTGAAGTCCAACTCCTTCCAGGGAAACTTCATTCTTTATGGTTTGTTGTTTTGCCATATTTTCAGCCATTTTCTCCTAATTTTTTTTCCAGTTGGTATATATTATTTACGATTTTCGGCAAATTTTTAAAATGAATAAAAGACTTATTAAAGTCATTGTATCCGAAGGCGGGTGATCCCTGCAAAATCTCATCATCTTTCACATTTCTGCCTATCCCGGACTGTGCCTGGATTTTAACCCTGTCGCCAATACTAAGGTGACCAACAATCCCTACCTGACCGCCAATAAGACAATTCTTTCCGATCTTGGTAGACCCTGCAATTCCCGTTTGTGCTGCAATAGCCGTATTTTCTCCGATCTCTACATTATGGGCAATCTGAATCTGGTTATCCAGCTTCACTCCTTTTCGGATTATGGTCGACCCAAGTGTGGCGCGGTCTATTGTGGTTGCTGCTCCAACATCAACGTTATCTTCTATAATAACATTACCTATTTGAGGCACTTTGCTGTACTCTCCTTTTTCATCGGGACTAAATCCGAATCCGTCCGCACCTACAATAGCTCCACTATGGATCACACAGTTGTTCCCGATAATGGTTTCAGAATAGATCTTCACCCCCGCAAAAATAGTAACATCATTACCTATGGTTACATTATCACCGATATAGGCATTAGGATAAACCTTCACGTTTTTACCTAATTTCACATTCTCTCCAATATATGCAAAGGCACCAAGGTAAAGCCCCTCCTCGTGTTTCACGGAATCTGAAATATAGCTTGGTTGCTCTATTCCACTTTTATTGAGTTTAATCTGATTGTAATATTCAAGTAAAGTTGAAAATGCCTTATAGGCGTCCTTTACTTTTATAAGAGTAGTGTTTACCGGCTGTTCTACCTCAAAATCTTTATTTACAATGGTAATAGACGCACCTGTGGTATATAAATAGGAGGTATATTTTGGATTGCTCAAAAACGTCAGGGAGCCTTCAGAGCCTTCTTCTATCTTAGCCAGTTCAGAAACTTCGGCTTCGGGGTTCCCCTCTATTTCCCCTTCTAAAATCTCTGCGATTTGTGCTGCTGTAAACTTCATTCTGGCAAAAGTAAAAAAAATGTGTTAATGTTTAGACTTCGGATAGCATATATAATGCTTCACCACGGTTTTGGAAAGGGCTTTCAGGTTTAACTGATCTGAAACCTTGGCTACATCGCTAATCTTCCCGTTTTTATGCAGGATATTAATATTGTTGTTCTCACTCTTATAGGCAAGGTTGGCGATCTCACCCCGGAAAACGAAGTAAGAAGCTTCCTTATCTGAAATCCCGTATTTCTCCTGAAGCGCCGACTTTCGTTTCTCCATTTTTTGATCTGAAGGCCTTTTCTTTTTGATCTTGACCTTTAAGAGGTCTCTGTTTATGATCATAGAACACAAATTGCTCAGCACAAAATCCTCACAATTCTCCCACTCTTTCATCGCTGAAACGATATCGTAGTCATCAAGTTTGGAAAATATTTCGAGTGTATCCCTGTCAAATGACTCTTTGGTGATCTTATTGTGAAGAAAGTAACTTAGAGCCTCACTGGCTTTAACTTCCTTACCTTCATCTATCAGCTCTTTTGCGCGTTTGAGCACCCTTATCAAAAGCTGTTCGGCCACAAGACTGGTCTTGTGCAGATATACCTGCCAGTACATTAATCTGCGGGCAACAAGAAATTTTTCTACGGAATAGATCCCTTTTTCTTCTACTACCAGCTCATCATTCACAACATTCAACATGGTGATAAGCCGTTCACTGTTTATGTTACCTTCAACAGCCCCGGTATAGAAGGAATCCCGTTTAAGATAGTCCAGCCTGTCCATATCCATCTGGCTGGATATAAGCTGATTCAGGAATTTTCGTTCATAGGTACCCTTGAAGATCTCAATGGCCAGAGTTAAACTTTGGTTAAAGTTTCGGTTCATTTCCTCCATAAAAAGCAGGGAAATACTCTCGTGATCCACCCCTTCTACAATACTGTGTTCCATCGCGTGAGAGAAAGGTCCGTGACCAATATCGTGCATTAAAATCGCGAACTGAAGCGCCTCTTCTTCGGCAGGAGAGATCTCAACCCCTTTATGCCTAAGCACCTGCACGGCTTTCTGCATTAAATGAACGCATCCTATGGCGTGATGAAAACGGGTATGATGAGCTCCGGGATATACAAGATATGAAAGCCCCATCTGGGAAATTCGGCGCAATCTTTGAAAGTAAGGATGCTCAATGATATTGAAGATCCGTTGGCTCGGTATGGTAATAAATCCGTAAATTGGATCGTTTAGGATTTTAAGTTTCTTATTTGAAGTCAAGCTTATTATTTCTTATAAATTTATAACAAAGATACATATATGAATAACATCAAAATACTATGGGTAGATGATGAAATAGATTTGCTTAAGCCCCACATCCTTTTCCTTGAATCTAAGAATTATGAAGTGACTACCGCCAAAAGCGGAACCGAGGCTCTGGAGCAAATTGAGGAAGATAATTTTGACATCGTATTCCTTGATGAAAATATGCCCGGACTCACCGGCCTGGAGACCCTTTCAGAAATAAAGGAAAAAAGGGAGAACGTCCCGGTGGTAATGATCACCAAGAGTGAGGAAGAATATATTATGGAGGAAGCTATTGGTTCTAAAATAGCCGACTACCTTATAAAACCGGTAAACCCGAACCAGATCCTCCTAAGCCTTAAAAAGAACCTGGATCATTCAAGACTGATTTCAGAAAAGACTACTTCCAACTATCAGCAGGAATTCCGAAAGATAGCAATGGAAATGTCGCAGGTAAACTCCTATGAAGAGTGGGCCGAGCTTTATCAGCGATTGATTTACTGGGAGCTTCAGCTGGAGACCATTGAGGACAGCGGGATGTTTGAGATTCTGGAATCTCAGAAACTGGAAGCCAATACACAGTTCTGTAAATTCATAGATAAGAACTATCCGTCCTGGTTCGAGAAGAATGCCGATGCGCCGGTAATGTCCCACACCCTCTTTAAAGAAAAAGTGGTGCCGGAAATAAACAAAGATCAGCCAACACTTCTTGTAGTGATAGATAATTTACGTTATGACCAGTGGAAGGCTTTTGAACCGGTAATCGCTCCTTATTATAAAAAGGAAAAGGAGTCACCTTATTATAGTATTCTGCCAACCGCCACGCAGTATGCCCGTAATGCTATATTTTCAGGCCTTATGCCAAGCGATATGGAGAAGTTATTCCCGAAATACTGGAAAAATGATACCGACGAAGGTGGTAAGAACAATTATGAAGCAGATTTTTTAAGAGAGCAATTGAACAGGCTTGGCTTGAATATTAAATATGACTACCATAAAATAAGCAGCCTTAAAGCCGGAAAAAAGCTTGTTGAAAACTTCAAAACACAAAAAGACAATGATCTCACGGTAGTGGTTTATAATTTTGTGGATATGCTCTCCCACTCGAAGACAGAAATGGAAGTGATTAAAGAACTTGCCTCCAACGATAAGTCTTACCGTTCTCTTACACACAGCTGGTTTAAGAACTCTCCTTTGCTGGAGATCATACAGCAGGCACAACAACTAGGGTTTAAACTCATTATCACCACCGACCACGGAACTATTAATGTAAAGCATCCTTCTAAGGTAATAGGTGATAAGAATACAAGTCTTAATTTAAGATACAAGACCGGAAAAAGTCTTACTTATGAGGAAAAGGATGTACTTGCGGCTAAAGACCCAAAGTCAATACATTTACCAAGTATTAATATGAGCAGCTCATTCATATTTGCAAAGGGAGATTTGTTTTTTGCTTATCCTAACAACTACAACCATTATGTAAGCTATTACCGGAACACCTATCAGCACGGGGGAGTTTCCCTGGAGGAAATGATTATTCCTTTTAGTGTGCTGAATCCTAAATAGCATATTATCAGAGGTTAAAATCCTGAGAATCGGGATTTTAACCTCTTTATTTCGCTTCGTTAAGCAGTTGTTTTTCAGACTACTAAATGCTTTTAGTAAATTTTATTTATCTTTATACCGCCTAAAGTCTGAAATAAATATGTCTGTCACCTACACTTTATCGCAAATTGATATGGCCGTAAGGCACATACTCGATCACTCTAAAAGCAAGACGCTTCTCTTTAATGGGGAAATGGGGGCAGGAAAAACCACACTAATTAAATCTTTGGTAAAGGAGTTAGGAGCAAAAGATATTGTTTCCAGTCCTACATTTTCATTGGTTAATGAATATGAAACTCCTGAAGGCCCGATCTATCATTTCGATTTTTATAGAATTGAAGATGAATCGGAGGCATTGGATATGGGAATTGAAGATTATCTGGCTCAGGATACCTGGATTTTTATTGAATGGCCCGAAAAGGTCCATAATTTGCTGGGTGAAAACACCCAAATTTTGGATATAGAGGTCATTGATGAAAAAACAAGAGTGTTAAATATTTGTTAAAAAAATCTGATTTTATAAAATTATCATCAAAATTAAATTGTAAGAATAAAAGTACAAAAGAATTGAATCAAACAAGCCGTAAAAAAGATATAGGATAAGTGAACGGGAAAAAGCTTTCTTTTAACTTACTTATGTAAAGTTTTCCGACTTGAAAATAGCCCGATTTTTGCCGCGAAAAAAGGTGCAAAAGTACGGATAATGTATTTATTTATAGTGTTTTATATTTCTATAGGTTTGCTTCAGTAAACAAAACGAAACAACAACCTAAAACTATATCACTATGAAACTTAAAGCAGTATTATTCGCAGCAGCAATTTTTGGAGCAAGCTTTTTTGTAACTTCAACTTCAGATAACGATACCAATAATGATCCAATCAAGAAACAAGCTGTTGAAAAATCAAAGATCAGGATTCCTGCTGCTGGGTAGTTTAATAGCACTATCTATAGCATTTTCACCTTATATATTTTATTTATATGAAATTTTCCCAAACAACCGTGTTTGGGAAAATTCGTTTTTTACCTATGAGAGTAACTACTACAAAGATGTGATGACAGCCGCCTGGACCTACCTGGGTAAGATCACTCCTCTTTTTCTTCTATTTATCTGGTTCTTCACTTGTAAACATTGGTGGTACCACGTTATTCTTGTACCTATTACCATGTATGCTTTTCAGCTTGTTATAGCTTTTTATGAAGATGTATATATTGAATCCAATGTATTAGATACCGACCAGTTAATTTACCTAGCGCCTTTTTTTATAATTATCCTTTCAATTGTATACCTGATCAGAATAAAAATTTTCGACCGTATTTATGGCATTGATCTCAGTGAACTCGAAGAGACCGAGGTGTCGGTCTTCTCACCAATATCTGACAAAGATATGAGTGAAGTAAAAGGCTTCCAGGATCAGGAACCTGAACTTAGTATGGCAGATGAGGACTATTACCGCAAACTTTAGGCTTTGTTTAATATTCCTAAAAATAGTTGTACTTTAATTCTTTAAAAGTATATCGCAACTATGGGAAAACAGGTTTCGCCTTTCACCAAAGAACAATTAATTCCGCAGGAAGAAACTCTTGAGATCTATAAAAACAAGGGGCAGCTTTTTATAGGCATTCCTAAGGAAACCTCTTACCAGGAAAAGCGAATTTGCCTTAGCCCGGATGCTGTAGCTGCCATTACAGCCCACGGCCACAGGGTTTTAATAGAATCAGGGGCCGGTAATTATGCTAGATTCAGCGATAAAGATTATTCCAATGCCGGTGCAGAGATCACGAAAGACACTCAAAAGGTCTTCTCCTGCCCTATTATTCTAAAAGTAGAGCCCCCTTCCCTGGAAGAGCTGGAAATGATCAACCCACAGACTATTCTTATTTCGGCCCTTCAGCTAAAGACCCAGTGCAAGGAATATTTTCAAAAACTCGCCGTAAAAAGAGTTACAGCCCTGGCTTTTGAATATATTACCGATGATGACGGAAGTTACCCCATTGTAAGGGCATTAAGTGAAATTGCAGGAACCGCTTCGGTTTTGATCGCTTCAGAAATTATGAGTAATCACGCTGAAGGAAACGGTCTTATGTTTGGTAACATAAGCGGGGTCCCTCCTATTGAAGTGGTAATCCTTGGAGCCGGTACCGTTGGAGAGTTCGCCACCAGATCGGCAATAGGCCTGGGAGCTAATGTAAAGGTATTCGACAGTTCCTTAACAAGGCTCAGAAATATACAGGCCAGTGTAGGGAAAACCTTCTACACCTCTACCATTCAACCTAAGAATTTAAGCAAGGCCATTAAGCGTTGTGATGTTTTAATTGGCGCAGTAAGGGGTAAGAACCGCTCTCCGGTATTGATTACCGAAGATATGGTCGCTACTATGAAACGAGGGGCTGTGGTTATAGATGTAAGTATAGATATGGGCGGCTGCGTGGAGACCAGTGAGATCACCACACATGATAAGCCTATTTTCACCAAACACGATATTATTCATTATTGCGTACCTAATATTCCATCCAGGTATGCACGAACTTCCTCTCTTTCAATAAGTAATATTTTCACACCTTATTTGCTTCATATTGGCGAAGAAGGCGGACTTGAAAATACCCTGAGATTTGACAAAGGTTTACGAAATGGTTTGTACTTTTACCACGGAATTTTGACCAATAAATCTATCGCAGACTGGTTTGATCTTTCTTACCGAGACATCAATCTGCTTATTTTTTAAAGTATATGAAGTTAATTCACCGTATCGGATATTACTCCCTCGGGTTATTTTTCGGTATTATTATTCTCATCTTTTTTCTTTCAGGGAAGAAAACCTCTTGTGACTATTTACCAAACGACAGGGTCCTTAAGAATATAAGGATCAAGGAAAGAAAATGGACCGATGAATCCCTTAGTTTTTTCAGCAAGAACGCAATCGATACTTCCGCAGTTTCCTATATTCTTGAAGAAGGAGACGTAGATTTCGATAAGAGCAAAACTCAAAAAGAGCCTTGCGGGATCTTTGTGGTATCCGGAAAGGCAGAAGAAAAGTTACTGGAATTACAAATTGAAAATTGCGATTCCATAGCAACACTCCTGAAAGCAGGTTTTAAAGAATAAATGAACACGGCTCATACATAATAAAAAAGGAGGCTTTTTAAAAAGCCTCCTTTTTTATTTAAATACTACTATGGTATTTATAGAATCTGGGCCGTGTGTTCTTTAGTTTTCACCTTTTTGATCACATCTTCAATCTTCCCTTCTTCATCTATAACAAAGGTGGTTCGATGAATACCTTCATACTCTTTACCCATAAACTTTTTAGGTCCCCAAACGCCATAGGCATTAATCACCTCTTTCTCTTCATCGGCTAAAAGCGGGAAGGGCAGTTCATATTTATTCTTGAAATTCTGCTGGCGCTTCTTTGAGTCGGCGCTTACACCAAGAATAGCGTATCCTTTTTCCTGAAACATTTTCCAGTTATCCCTCAGGTTACAGGCTTCAGCCGTACATCCGGGCGTACTGGCCTTTGGGTAGAAAAAAAGTACGAGCTTCTTTCCTTTAAAATCTTCTAACTTAACCGTATTTCCGTCCTGATCTTCTACAGAAAAATCCGGGGCCTTATCGCCCGCTTCTAATGTCGTCATAATTCTTACTTTTGCCATAAATTTACACAATATGAAGAAACAGGAAAAGGTTCAGTTCGTTATTGATACGTTAAATGAGATATATCCCGAAATTCCAATTCCGCTGGACCATAAAGATCCTTACACTTTATTGATTGCGGTACTGCTCTCTGCACAGAGTACAGACGTAAAGGTAAACCAGATCACTCCCATTCTATTTGAAATTGCCGACACTCCGGAAAAAATGGTCAAACTAAGTATTGAAGAGATAAGGGAGATTATTAAACCTGTTGGGCTTTCACCAATGAAATCCAAGGGTATACACGGTTTGTCTGAAATCTTGCTTGAGAAATACAATGGTGAAGTCCCTGCCGATATAGATGCTCTTGAAGAACTACCCGCTGTAGGCCATAAAACTGCAAGCGTGGTAATGGCCCAGGCCTTTAATGTTCCTGCTTTTCCTGTAGATACTCATATCCACCGTTTAATGTACCGCTGGAATTTAAGTAACGGGAAGAACGTTACTCAGACCGAAAAAGACGCTAAGAGACTTTTCCCAGAAGATCTTTGGAACAAACTTCATCTTCAGATCATCTGGTATGGCAGACAATATTCTCCTGCCAGGGGCTGGAATCTCGAAAAAGACATTATCACAAATACGATTGGCAGAAAGAGTGTTATCAAAGAATACTATAAAAACAAGAAATAAAAAAAGACCTGCAGGCTAATAAAAACAGGTCTTTTTCGGTCAATTCTAGTTTAGAAGCATTTCGATCTTCAAACTTTTACAGTCAATAACACTCAAAGCTTTAGAATAATCTAAAAGAAACTGCACTGTTTCTTTACTTGGCTTCAATTCATTCAAATTTTCTTCTTTCGAAGGTTTTTTAACGTAAAGTTTCCCCATTATTTAATTTTTTGCGTTTGGTTTGGAAGTATAACGCAAAAATTTGGAGGATATTGTAAACTAGTTGGTTAAAACCAAATTATGCTTTTCTATGATCTTTCTAAGGTTGATAAGTGCATATCTCATACGCCCTAAAGCGGTATTAATACTCACTCCTGTACGCTCTGAAATTTCTTTAAAACTCATATCCTTATAGATACGCATCACCAATACTTCCAGTTGATCCTCAGGCAATTCCTTGATCAATTCTTTTACATCGTTCTCTATCTGATCTTTAATGATCTGCTTTTCGGCGTTAAGGTCTGAATCGCTAAGCACCGAAAAAATATTGAAGTCACCGTTATTCTCGAATTTCGGCATCCGTTTGTTTTTCCTGAAGTGGTCTATCACCAGGTTATGCGCAATACGCATCACCCAAGGAAGAAATTTACCCTCTTCATTATATTTGCCTCGCTTAAGGTTTCTTATCACTTTAATAAAGGTGTCCTGGAAAACATCTTCGGCTACGTCCTTATCAAAGACTTTGGAATAAATAAAACTGTAAATGCGGTGTTGGTGGCGATTGATTAATTGGGAAAGCGCCTGCTCATCGCCGTGGATATATTCCCGTACGAGAATAGCATCGTCATTAACTTTAACGTTCTTCATATCAGTTACTTTTGTTCAGGATGATAGGGCAACCTGAGGGTTAGGTTTTTTAGTTTAAAAGTAACTGTATGCTATAGGCAAGTGAATTTAGTGGTCGTTATTGGCTTCAAATATAGCAAGATAAATTTGACTATTACAAATAAAACCTTAAGATTTTAACAATACTATAAGATTTTTTCCGCTTTATACACTGCTTCATATTAAGTACCTTTGCATCCTTACTGAAGAATAATGAGCATGAACACTGAGCTTGCAAAGGCAAATCCAAAGGAAAATATAATCATACAAGGTGCAAAACTGCACAATCTTAAAAATATAGATGTCATAATCCCCAGGAACAAGCTTGTGGTTATTACGGGGCTCTCCGGTTCCGGTAAATCCAGTCTTGCCTTCGATACTCTTTATGCCGAAGGGCAGCGACGCTATGTTGAAAGTCTCTCTTCTTATGCCCGCCAATTCCTTGGCCGGTTAAATAAGCCTAAGGTAGACTCTATAAAAGGAATAGCTCCTGCCATTGCCATAGAACAGAAGGTGAATTCTACCAATCCCAGGTCTACAGTAGGTACATCAACAGAGATCTATGATTACCTGAAACTTCTTTTTGCAAGGATCGGAAAAACCTATTCTCCAGTATCAGGTAATGAGGTTAAAAAAGACACGGTTACCGATGTGATAAAGTTTATAAAGAACTTTCCTGAGCGCGAAAAACTATTGCTCCTCGCTCCTATCCATCTTGAAAAAGGCCGTTCCTTATCTGAAAAAATAAAAGTACTTGCCCAACAGGGTTATAGCCGGATAAAAGTTAAGGATGAAGTATTAAGAATTGATGAAGCCGATCTAAAAAAAGTAAAGGCTAAAGACACTTCCCTCGTGGTGGACCGGATCATCACCAAAGACGAAGAGGACTTTTATAACCGTCTTGCTGATGCCGTTGAAGCGGCTTTCTTTGAGGGGAAAGGCGAACTATATATCGAAAAGCTCTCAGATAATGAGCAGCGTCACTTCAGCAATAAGTTTGAATTAGACGGTATAAACTTTCTGGAGCCTAACGTACACTTATTCAGTTTTAATAATCCCTACGGTGCCTGTCCCAAATGCGAGGGTTATGGCGATGTGATAGGGATAGATGAAGATCTTGTGATCCCGAATACAGGCCTTTCCATTTATGAAAATGCCATATTTCCCTGGAGAGGAGAAAGTATGAGCTGGTACAGAGATCAGCTGGTCAACAATTCGCATAAATTCGATTTTCCTATTCACAAACCCTATTTTGAACTTAGCGAGGAGCAAAAAAACCTGGTTTGGAACGGGAATCAATATTTTGAAGGAATCAACCAGTTTTTCGAATTTCTCGAAAGCAAGGCTTATAAGATCCAGAACAGGGTTATGCTGTCCCGCTACAGAGGAAAGACACGCTGTTCTGCCTGCAAAGGAAAAAGGCTAAGACCTGAAGCCGAATACGTAAAAATTAACGGATTAAGTATTACTGATCTTGTAGAAAAGCCACTGGACAAGGTTCGGGAGTTCTTTCATTCTTTAGAACTTAATGAATATGATGCGAAAATAGCCAAACGCCTGCTCACCGAGATCAATAACAGGCTGGAATTCTTATCTAATGTAGGCCTGGATTATCTAAACCTGAACAGAAAAAGCAATAGTCTTTCCGGAGGGGAATCGCAGCGGATTAACCTTGCCACCTCTTTAGGGAGCAGCCTAGTGGGATCTATGTACATCCTGGATGAACCCTCTATTGGGCTCCATCCAAAAGATACCGAAAGGCTGATAGGTGTTCTTAAGCATCTTCGGGATCTTGGAAATACAGTAATTGTGGTGGAACACGATGAGGATATTATGAACGCCGCCGATGAAATAATTGATATTGGACCTGAAGCCGGAACCAATGGTGGTGAGGTAGTTGCAACCGGAACCTTGAAGCAAATCCTCAAATCAGAATCCCTGACCGCAAAGTACCTGAATGGGAATATGGAAATAAAAGTTCCTGAAAAGCGAAGAAAATCTAAAAAAGAAGTTACCGTTATCGGAGCGCGGGAAAACAACCTGAAGAATATAGATGTGAGCTTCCCTTTAGGTGTCTTTACAGCAATTACCGGTGTTTCCGGAAGTGGTAAAAGCACCCTGGTCAAGAAGATCCTCTACCCTGCAATTCAAAAGGAGATTGGAGGTTACGGAGAAAAGGCCGGGCAATTTACCAAAATTCAAGGCTCACTTAACGGGCTTGGAACAGTAGAGTTCGTGGACCAAAACCCTATTGGCCGTTCCTCACGCTCAAACCCAGTTACTTACATCAAGGCCTATGATGATATACGTAATTTATTTGCTAACCAGAAACTGGCTAAAATAAGAGGCTACAAAGCAAAACACTTTTCCTTCAATGTTGATGGTGGCCGATGCGAAGTATGTAAAGGTGAGGGTGAAGTGACCATAGAAATGCAGTTTATGGCTGATGTGCACCTGGAATGCGAGGCCTGTAACGGTAAAAGGTTCAAGAAAGAAGTGCTGGAAGTTACTTTTGAAGATATGAACATCGATGATGTGTTGAATATGACCATCGATGATGCCACAGATTTCTTCAGCAAACACGAGGAAAAGAAAATAGTAAGTAAACTTAAACCCTTAAGAGATGTAGGTCTTGGGTACGTTAAATTGGGGCAAAGCTCTTCCACTCTTTCCGGCGGGGAGGCTCAGCGCATAAAACTCGCTTCCTTTCTTGTAAAGGGAAATACTAAAGAAAAAGCGCTTTTCATTTTTGATGAACCTACTACCGGACTTCATTTTCACGATATCAATAAACTGCTGAAATCTTTCAACGCGTTAATTGAGAAAGGACATTCGGTTGTGGTTATTGAACATAATATGGATCTGGTGAAATGCGCAGATCACGTGATCGACCTTGGGCGTGAAGGAGGTGAAAAAGGAGGGAATCTTGTGGCTGCAGGTACCCCTGAAGAGGTTGCCAATGATGAACATTCTTATACAGCCAAATACCTCAAAGAAAAACTACACTGAATCTAAACCCTTGCTATTCAAAAACTTAATATGCCCCGGAAAGCCCTTCTACCCTCAGGAAACAGGATGATATAGTTTTTTGGCACAGCCTTTGTATTATTTTAGATGACTTTCCAAAAGTCCCCCCAGAACCTAAAATATATACAATGAAAAATTTATCCATTTTACTTGCCTTTCTATTCGCCGGAGTAGCAGCAAGTGCAACAGAACTTCCTGTAAACCCCAGAAATTCCTATGGAGACTCCTTTATTTTTGTAGAAGACGGAGTGGAATTCGCAATATATCCTAACGGAGAATTTGACTTTTACTATAACCCCGACTTCAGAAGAAGAAGTGTGGTAAACATATCTACTCCAAATGTGAATATCAGTTATAACTCAGGTTACAATTATGAGACCTTTGTTCAGTATGACGATTATGGGGCGGTGATCCAAATTGAAACCGTTCCCGTATATTATGATTACTACGGAAGAATAGTCCAGGCCGGAGATGTATTCATAGAATACAATCATTTCGGTAGAATATCGAGGATCGGGAACCTGTATGTTCACTATAACAGGCATCATCATATAAGCCACTATAACGGCTTCATTAACCGCTATAACCGTAGATATATTCACAGACCCTGGCACCGCTATTATTCAAGGCCGAATGTAAATGTAAGCATTGTATTCAACCGTCCTTACAGAGCCTATTATCAACCTCAGAGGATAAATTATAATACCTATGTGACCAATTACAATACTTATTATAAGCACAGGAAACATCGTGATTTCTACCGTCCTAATCAAAAGGTAAGATCTTACAACCGTGGGCGAAGGGTGTCACATAAAAGAGATATCAGGAAAGTCAGCCATCACAGGAGCTCCTCAAATGTTGCAGGAAACAGAAATAGCCGTGTAAACCAAAGAGATGATGTTAGAAGAGGTCGCTCCCCTAAGTATTCCGCTCAAGATGATGCAAGAACCATTCAGCGAAGAAGCAGAAGCATCTCCAGCAGAAAGGAAAGCAATACGAACTCCCGCGGCAGGTCTGTAAAGCAATCGTCTCATAAAAAGAGAGGTACAGCTGTAAACAGGACAAGACAGCCGCGACAAATTAAAAGTACCCGTCAATCCAGGTCACAAAATAAAAATGTAAGAACCAGAAGCCGAATTTCGAGAGAAAAGGCATCGGTTAGAAAAATACAGATAAGCAGAAGCTCCGGAAACAGCAGAAGGCAAACAGCCCGAAGCTCGAGCAACAGAACTCCGAGAAAGGTTCAGGCTCAAAGCCGCACCTCTTCAAGAAGACAAAGTGCTTCGAAAGCCCGCAAAATTAGATCAAATTCTTCTTCAGGAAAACGAAGTTCGGCACGAAATATGAGACATAGAGGATAAAAGATATCATAATTTAATTTTTTGGTTGGTTAGTTGGAAACCCCTTGGACATCGAGAGATGGCCGGGGGTTTCCCGTTTTTAGGAATGTCCTGGTCTACTTTAGAAAACGTCCTACAATAACACTTACCTCTTCAGAAAACCTAAATTTATAAGCAAGGAAAATAAATCCGGCACAAATCATAGCCGACTTCAAAGCAATATTCAAAATGGGGTGAAACGGGAAATCCCAAAAGTAAAATCCAATACAAAAAACAGCTATGCTTAGAAGAATTTGCCAGGTCTTGCTGGTAAATGGATGCAGCCTGAACTTACGGTAAACCAGAAAGACCTTAAAAGTATTATATGAGCAAAAGGCTATAAAAGTAGCTATTGAGGCCCCTATGATCCCAAGCCAGGGAATAAATACCAGGTTGAGAAGAAAAGCCGTAATAGCCAGTAATACCCCAATTGCCAGAACAATCCGGTAATAATCTGAGTTGAAAAGAATACTATTATTATTACCCAAAAGATTATCGTAGAGTTTTATCAAAGAGATTAGCAAGACCACAAGGACACTAATTTCATACTCATCAGGGATCATTTCATAGAGCTGTTCCAGGTTGGTTATGATAAGGGTGAAAATGACCCCGCTAACAACTAACAAATTTAAAGAGCTCTTCGTGTAAAGGTCTTTAAGGCTTTCCCTGTCCCCATTATTTAAATAACCCGCCGTCATAGGATTGGTGATTTGCTGCATCGCCTTAGAAGGCACCGAAATCACCGTAGCGATATAAACAGCAATTCCGTAAACGGCAACGTTTTCTATAGGAAGATAATATTCTATCATCACCTTATCCAGGTCTAACAATACCATAGCCACAGATGCCGCAATAAGGATAAGGGAAGTATATTTAAGTACCACCTTATAATTCTCAGGAAATCTAAAACGTATTCTTGGGGTGTAAAGCATAAATGCATAGGCCCCCATCACAAGAGTCCTGAAAACAAAGACGGAGGCAACCCCATAAATAAACTGCGGAATACTAATCAGGTCAAGATAAACAGCCACGAGCAGCACACTGACACAGAACCTGTGAAAAACTTCTTTCATAAAGTTCCCCAGTACGCTTTTATAAAACACCTTGGTCCAGGAGAAGAACACTTCAAAATAGGCGGTTGCGGTTGCAATAACGAAGATGAGCCAGATATAGGGCTGCACCAATTGGTTTTCATCAGAAAAATACTTCAGAAGAAGGTCATAACTTAAAAAGCCAATAAGTCCCAGAATCCCCGAAACGATAAGTGGCAGAAAAAGTATCATATTCAACAGCTTATCCCGTTCTCCCCTTGTTTTATAGGAAGTATAGAACTTCACCAGGGTAGAGTTCACCCCGAAGGCCATAAAGGGCCAGATCAGGTTAGCTGCAGAGAGCAGAAAGCTAACGAGCCCATAGTATTGCTGTTCTAAAAAATAAGTGAACAGGAACAGCGTATTGATCGCACCAATCCCAAATCCAAAATAGGTTGTGACAAGATTTTTAAACGACTGCTTTATGACTATCCCCATCTTTTAGACCTCGCTTATAAGTTTAGCTAATTTACCTGTGAGTTGTTTTCTGCTGTATTTTTCTATATTCTTAGAGTCGCACTGCAATTGTCCTTCTTTAAACAACTTATAAGAACCTAAAATTTCTTCTTTTAAGGATTTCTTCTCTTCATAACCAAACACCTTCCCAGCTTCAGTTTCCTTAAGGATGATTCCTGCATCCCAGTTAGGTGGCCCAATAGCTATTACAGGTCTTTTGGCTGCCAGGTATTCGAATATTTTCCCGGGAATAATTCCCTTGGTTTCTTCACTGTCTATCTCAATAAGCAGCAGAATTATACTGCTTCTTTGCATTTTCAATGCTTCACGGTGACTTAAATACCCGTGCAATTTAAGATGATTATCCAGCCTGTATTTGTTTATACTTTCAATCACCTCTTCACTTACCGTTCCTGCAAGATCCAGTTGCAGATCCCTGGAGAAGTCTTTATTTTCCTGAACAAGTTCCGATAGGGCTTCCCACAAATTTTTTGGATTCCTTTCAGACAATAGAGAACCAATATGCGCAAGACTGAATTTTTTACCTGATTCAGATAGATCCTCCCCTGAAGTAATATCATAGCCGTTAGTGATAACTGTTACCGGTTTGTCTGTCTTGGATTGAAATTCTTCTTTAGTGGTAAAGCTAGTCGTGATTATCCTGTCGGCTTCATTCAGCACCTCTTTTTCAAGCTTGATATGCTTCTTTTGGGAAGCCTGTGAAAGTTTCAGTTTTTTATGATAACCAATATTGGTCCAGGGATCCCTGAAGTCAGCTATCCATTTTACATCAAGTTTCCGTTTCAGTTTAAGTCCTATAAGGTGAAGGCTATGCGGCGGACCCGTTGTAATCACAGTATCAATATTTTCCGTGTTCAGAAATTCTGTTAAGAATTTAACCGAAGGCCTGACCCAGAATTTCCGGGCATCGGGAATAAAGAAATTCCCCCTAACATAAAGCATAAGCCGCTGCACAAAGTTCTGCTTCTCTTCTTTGGCGATGATACCCGAGCTAATGGTTCTGGTCTGTTTTCGGGAAAATATACTGGCTAAAGCATAAGGCTCAAAAATAGGTTTTTTTATAAGCCTGATATCTTGCGGGACTTCATTCAGAAAGCTTTTATCGGTAATCGGGTAACTGGGGTTCTCTGGGATATATAAAACCGGTTCAACTCCAAAATCCCTGAGGTATTTAACGAATTTCAGCCAGCGCTGAACTCCCGGGCCACCCGCAGGAGGCCAGTAATATGTTATGATCAGGACTTTTTTCATTGATTGTTATTCCGGCTTATCAGGATATTAATCCTTCTTAAAACCATAAAATATACCGCCCAGCATCGCCAAAACAAGAATTATACTGCTGGCAAGAGCAATTGCACTTCCGGTATTCACCACTTCGGGTTCAAACCTGAAACTTATATGGTGCTCTCCTGCCGGTATATTCATAGCCCGTAATACATAATTGGCTCTAAGGTGATCTACGGGCTCTCCGTCAATATAAGCCTGCCATCCGGGCTGGTAATAAGTTTCTGAAAATACGGCGAATTGTGGTGCATCTGCCGATGTTCTATAAACCAACTCATTCGGCTGATGACTAATAAGCTCAATACTTGCCGAATGATCATAATTGAAATCTCCGGAAAAGTTTTCCCGGAACCTTTCATCTATAACTGCAATGTTTTTAAGATCTGTCTCCTTGAGCTCCAGAATTTCCTGGTTAGCTGAAGGCACCCACTTAACATCTTTAACAAACCACGCATTACCGTATGCATTGGGATTAACCTGGGCCTGCACTCCTTCTTCTCCCGGAACAACAAAATACTTGGTGTTAAGCATACTTAGTATTTTCATATTATTCCTGGAAATGTAAAAGTCATACAGGTCCTGAATTCTTCCAGGTTTGGCAGCGTGATATCCACCAATGGAATTATGGAAATAAGAGGTTCTTCCGGTATTGAACGGACTTCCGGAAACGTCAAAAACACGATATCTTGTGGTATCCTGCAGGATCTGGGCATCAGCCTCGTTCATCTGAAATGGTTTCTCCATTTCTCTTGCCTTTACAAAATCGTCGTTATTCACATATCTTTTGTCCACTCCAACCAGATCTACTACAAACAAAACGGCAAAGCCGAGTATCACCAATTTCTTCGAAATGAATTTTTGCAAATACACCCAGATAAGCGCAACAGAAAGGATTACAAAAACCAGCGACCTTATGGTATCTGCAGTAAAAATCGCCTTTCTGTCTTCCTTAAGGGCTCTCACAAAATCGATACCCAGTTGTTGTATCAAATTAGAGTCTGAAGCCCCGCTGAAATCGAATAAAACCGATTTAAAAAGCAGGAATATCATCAATAAACCGCCCGTAATTATTGCCGAATACCGGAGAGCGTATTGTTTTGCTTTAAGATCGACCTTAGGATTGAATAATTTAGACAAACCAAATACGGCCATAAGCGGAACACATAATTCAATAATGATCTGTATGGAAGAAACGGCCCGGAACTTATTGTATAGAGGCACATAATCGATAAAAAACTCCGTCAAAAACCCGAAATTCCTTCCCCAGGAAAGCAATAAAGCCAGAATGCTTCCGCCAATGATCCACCATTTCAATCTCCCGCGGACAAGGAACAGGGCGAAAACAAATAAAAAGATCACCGCAGCTCCAATGTATGCAGGTGCTCCAACGTATGGTTGATCTCCCCAATAGGTAGGCGCGCCTTCAGCAAAGTTTTTTGCCTGTACTGGAGATGCTCCAAGATTAAGCAGCTCTTTATAAACCTCAGAATCCTCTCCAACATCTTCAGAACTTGAGCCACCCATAAAACGGGGAATAAGTAAATTAAAGGTTTCAGCGATCCCGTAACTGTATTCGGTGATGTATTTATAAGTAAGTCCGCTATCAGGTTTATCTGAACCTTCAGGGGTGATGGTAAGCCCGGTATCTCCTCTGGTACTATGTGCTGCATATTCCTGTGTTGCCAGTAAGTTAGTCGCATTGGCGCCTATAGCAAGTATAACTGCCACCACCATAATACCCAAGGCCTTGAAGTATTCCGGTATGGTTTTCCTTCGGTAAGCGTCCACCAGATATGCAATTCCAAGTACTATAACCAGCAACAGCAGATAATAGGTCATTTGAAAATGGTTCGCTCCTATCTCTAGGGCCATCGAAAAGGCAAGCAGTAAAAACCCGCCCCAATATTTCTGGCGAAATGTCAGGATAATACCTCCAAGAACCATTGGCATATAAGCTATGGCGTGGGCCTTGGAATTATGCCCAACCCCGAGAATTATTATGAGATAGGTTGAAAACCCGAAGGCCAAAGCTCCCAGGAAAGCAAGCCTGTAATCCAGCTTTAGGCACATTAATAAGATATAAAATCCAATAAAATAAAGGAACAGATAATCTGCAGGACGTGGCAGGAACCTAAGGACCTTATCCAGTTTGTTCACATAATTATGAGGGTAATGAGCACCAAGCTGGTAGGTAGGCATTCCCCCGAAGGCTGCATCGGTCCAGAAGGTCTCTTTCCCGGTTTGCTCCCGGAAATCATTCTGTTGCTTAGCCATCCCGATATACTGTACAATATCGCTTTGGAAGATCTTTTTACCCTGAAGTACAGGGCTGAAATAGAATAAGGAAATAATTATGAAGCCCGCTAAAACAAATAAATGGGGAAGTAAATGCCTGTATTTAGCCATTAAAAAGGATTTTATTACGACCGAAATTAATCAATTTCTTCGTAATCGATATACTCCCCTACATTTTTATTGGAATTTCGCTTATTCTTGGGTTTCTTATCAATGCTAATATCACCTTCTTTTTTTCCGGACTGGTACTGACCTGCCTGTTGCTTGAATTGCTGCTCAAACTTCCTTCCCATCTTCCTCATAAAATACTTCAGCAGAAGTGGCCCGAACCAGCGGATTAATATTTTAAAACCGAAGTATACTAACAGAACGATAAGAATCGTTTTAATTACTCCGGAAAATGATGCTTCGTACATGTTTTTCCTTTTTGCAAAAATAAAAAACAACAGGGAGTTTCGAAGTTTATTCGCTCCTAAAAAAATAATAATTCTCCTATCTTTGAGATACAAAACTCACCAGACTATGCGAAAATTACAAGTACTTGTATTGCTGATTCTTGGCACAAGCTACACCATAAACGCTCAATATACCGAAACCCTAAACTCTAACCGCCCCGGAGAATCCCAGGGCGCCTTCGCTGTAGGTACCGGGGTTTATCAGCTGGAAGCCGGAGGTTTCTACGGAAACGACAAACACGCATTATACAAGACCAATACCGATATTTACGGGGCAGATTACTCCCTGAGAGTCGGAGTGCTTACCGATATCCTCGAACTTAACTTTATGGGATCCTACCAGGCAGAAACCACAACTCTGAGAGTTGGCGGGTTTGATGAAGAATACAAGAGAAGTAACTTTCCTACCACGGTGATTGGTGCAAAGGCCTTATTGTATGATCCCTATAAAAATGCAGAAGACAAACCTAATTTATACAGCTGGAAAGCCAATCAGCGATTTAAGTGGAAGAAACTCATCCCTGCTATCTCGGTTTACGGAGGTGCCAATCTTAACTTCTGGGATAACCCTTACACACCGGAAGGAGAAGGCTCCATTAGCCCGAAAGCTGCAATTATAACCCAGAACAACTGGGGGCGCTGGGTACTGGTGCTCAATTTTATTGCTGACAAGTTCACCGAAGAATACTCAACCTACCAGGGAATTGCGACCCTAACCCACGCTGTAACGCCTAGATTTGCTGTTTTCGGGGAGTTCCAGACGATAATCAGCGACCTGTATGCCGATGATCTTGCAAGGGCGGGAATGGCTTACCTGTTAACTAAAAATCTGCAGGTAGATGTTTCTGGTCTGGTCAACTTTAAAGATACTCCTGAACGCTGGCAGGTAGCCGGCGGATTATCTTACAGGCTCGATTTTCACGAAGAGCAGGAATATAGCGGAGAGGCTACTCAATCTGAAAAAAGAAGACGTTCGAGATCTGAAAAAAGGGGATTCTTTAGAAGGAAAAATAAGAATTAACAAAAAAGCCCGGAATAAAATTCCGGGCTTTTTTTATGTTTGATTTAGACTTATAACTAAGCTTTCTCGTTCATTGAAGCCTCTACAGAAGCCGAAAGCCTTTTATAGGTTCCATTCTCCAGTCTTTCCCTGATAGCTGAAAAGGCATCAAGGGTTTCTTCCACATCCTGAAGGGTATGAGTTGCTGTAGGAATCATTCTCAACAGAATAAGTCCTTTAGGAATTACAGGATAAACAACTATCGAGCAGAACACTCCGTGGTTTTCCCTAAGGTCTTTAACCAAAGCCATAGCCTCAGGAATGCTTCCTTTCAGATAAACCGGGGTAACACAACTCTGCGTGGTTCCTATGTCAAATCCACGATCCTTAAGACCATTCTGAAGCGCATTCACATTCTCCCAAAGCTTGTTCTTAAGCTCTGGCATAGTTCTAAGCATTTCAAGACGCTTACGGGCACCAACCACCAACTGCATTTGCAGAGATTTGGCGAACATCTGTGAACGCAGGTTATATTTTAGGTAATCTATGATCTCTTTATCTGATGCTATAAATGCACCGGTACTGGCCATAGACTTCGCAAAAGTGGCGAAATAAACGTCAATCTCATCCTGAACGCCCTGCTCCTCACCTGCTCCGGCTCCTGTTTTTCCAAGAGTTCCAAATCCGTGAGCATCGTCTACGAATAACCTGAAGTTGTATTTTTTCTTAAGCTCAACGATCTCTTTCAGTTTTCCCTGCTCACCGCGCATTCCGAAAACTCCTTCAGAAATAAGAAGGATTCCTCCTCCGGTCTGTTCAGCGATCTTGGTGGCACGCTTAAGATTCTTCTCGATACTTTCCATATCGTTATGCTTGTAGGTAAAACGCTGACCAAGGTGTAATCTTACCCCGTCAATAATGCAGGCGTGTGCGTCTACATCATAAACAATAACATCGGCCTTGGAAACCAAAGCATCAATAGTGGAAACCATTCCCTGGTAACCGAAATTCAATAAATAAGCAGATTGTTTGTGTACAAAAGAAGCCAGCTCGTCCTGCAATTTCTCGTGAAGGTCCGTATGACCACTCATCATTCTCGCTCCCATAGGATAAGCTGAACCGTATTCTGCTGCTGCTTCGGCATCCACTTTGCGCACTTCCGGGTTATTGGCAAGCCCCAGGTAATCGTTCACACTCCAGGTGATCACTTCTTTACCTCTGAATTTCATTCGGTTAGAAATAGGTCCTTCCAGCTTTGGAAATACAAAATATCCTTCTGCCTGTTCAGCCCATTTTCCCAAGGGTCCCTTATCCTTATATATTTTATCAAATAAATCTCTCATCGATGGTTTTTTATAAGAGCCGCAAAAATACTTAAAAATGACTCAATTGTACAAAGTTATTTTAAAAACACCAAGTTGCTAATAAATAAAGAAGCATCCTTAAAACCAAGGATGCTTCTTTATTTATTTTCAGAATTCATTAAGCTTTTACTTTATAATCTGTATGGTTTCTGCTTCGGCCTCGTTCTTTGTGTCGAAAAAACCCTGCTGATTCATCCAGTCATCACTGTATATTTTACCCATATAACGGGAACCGTGATCCGGAAATATTACCACCACTTTGCTGTTCTGGTCAAATTCACCTTCTTCAGCGAGCTGTTTTAAGCCCTGCGTGGCTGCTCCACTGGTATAGCCAACAAAAAGACCTTCGGTCTTAGCAAGTTCACGTGCGGTATGAGCACTGTCTTCATCGCTCACCTTCACGAATTTATCAATAATATCGAAATCGGTGGCAGTTGGTATTAAATTCTTCCCAAGGCCTTCGATCCGGTAGGGATAAATTTCCGCAGAATCGAATTCTTTGGTTTCGTGATATTTTTTCAAAACCGATCCGTAAGCATCGATACCGATGATCTTAATATTCGGATTTTGTTCTTTCAGATACCTTGCGGTCCCCGAAATTGTACCTCCTGTCCCACTGCAGGCTATTAAATGGGTAATCTCCCCATTGGTCTGTTTCCATATTTCAGGACCGGTACTGTTAAAATGAGCATCGATATTCAGCTCATTGAAGTACTGGTTGATATAAACAGAACCTTTGGTCTCCTCGTGAAGACGTTTAGCTACCTGGTAGTAGGATCTCGGGTCATCGGCTGAAACGTGGGCAGGGCAAACATAAACCTTGGCTCCCATAGTTTTCAGCATATCTATCTTATCATTTGAAGCTTTGGAACTTACCGCCAGGATGCAGTCATAACCCTTGATCACACTCACCATGGCGATACTAAAGCCCGTATTGCCGGAGGTAGTTTCGATAATAGTGTTACCTGGTTTAAGGATTCCTTTTCTCTCAGCCTCTTCAATGATATAAAGGGCGATCCGATCTTTAGCAGAGTGACCGGGATTGAAGGCTTCTACTTTGGCGAAATACTCACCTTTCAGGCCTTCTGTGATTTTGTTAAGCTGTATGAGGGGCGTATTCCCTATAAGTTGTAATACGTTGTCATACACTTGCAACTCTTCTTTCATAAAATGAAGTTCTTTACAAAATTAGGTTTACATACTTTCGGGCTTAGGCCATAAAGTTTACTGCAAAAACCGCTCAAAGTTAAGGCAAATATTTTAATTATTCCCTAATCCCTTCCAAATCGAGCAAAAAGGCATACTCTTCGGCAACTTCCCTCAAGGCTTCAAATCTTCCTGAAGCCCCACCGTGTCCTGCCTCCATATTGGTATGAAATAAAAGGATATTATTATCGGTTTTCAGCTCTCTTAATTTAGCGACCCATTTGGCCGGCTCCCAGTATTGCACCTGCGAATCGTGTAGTCCCGTAGTTACCAGCATATTCGGATAATCCTGGGCTACCACATTATCGTAAGGAGAATAACTCATCATGTAATCATAATATTCCTTGTTGTTGGGATTTCCCCATTCGTCATATTCTCCCGTAGTTAGCGGGATACTATCATCAAGCATCGTAGTCACAACATCTACAAAGGGAACCGCTGCTATCACGCCGTTATAAAGCTCCGGAGCCATATTTACCACAGCACCCATAAGCAATCCCCCTGCTGATCCACCCATTGCGTAAAGATGATCTGGCGAAGTATATTTCTGCTCGATCAGATATTTTGAAACATCAATATAATCGGTAAATGTATTGCATTTACTGAATAGCTTTCCATCCTCATACCAGTTACGACCCAGGTACTCCCCTCCCCTGATATGAGCAATTGCATAAATGAACCCACGATCCAACAGACTCAACCTTACAGTTGAAAAATAAGGGTCTATAGTAGAACCGTAAGAACCATAAGCGTACTGCAGCAACGGATTGGTTCCATCCAGTTTGATGCCTTTTCGGTATACAAGGCTCACCGGTATCTTCGTGCCGTCTTCGGCCGTTGCCCAAATCCTTTCTGAAGTATAATTCTCTTTATTGAATTTTCCTCCCAACACTTCCTGCTCCTTTAATACGGTCTTTTCTTTGGTCTCCATATTATAATCTACAACCGAAGTGGGCGTGGTCAGGGAGTTATAGGTATATCTAAGTATATCCGTATCGAAGGCGGGGTTTATTGAAGTATATGCAGTATAGGTCTCATTATCGAACGGAATATAATGTTCCCCGCTATTATCCCACCTGATGATCCTGATCTTGTTAAGCCCGTTGTTCCTTTCGCTCACCACCAGATACTTCTTGAAGATATCGATATCTTCAAGCAGGTAATCTTCCCTGTGAGGGATCACATCTACCCAATGCTCTTTTTCAGTCTTATCTAGTGGGGTTTTCATCAGTTTAAAGTTCACCGCCTTATCCTTATTGGTAAGCACATAAAAATGGTCCCCGTAATGCGAAATACTATACTCCAGTCCCCGTTCCCTGGGTTGGAATACCTTGAATTCTCCTTCAGGATTATCGGCCTTTAATATCCGGTATTCAGTGGTTAGAGTACTCCCTGAACCTATGATAATATATTCCCTGGACTTCGATTTATAGACATAAGTGCCGAAGGTTTCGTCGGTTTCTTCAAACACCAGTTCATCTTTGGCCGGGTCGGTACCCAATACGTGCTTATAAATCCTATAAGGCCGCAGCGTGGTCTCATCTTTCTTGGAGTAAAACAGGGTTTTGTTATCAGCTGCCCAGGTAGAGCCCCCGGTGGTATTCTCTATCTTCTCATCATAGATCTCTCCTGTCTCAAGATTCTTAACCTGGATGGTGTATTTACGACGGCTTAGGGTATCCACGCCAAAAGCTACGAGTTTGTTATCCGGACTTACGTTAAGGCCACCAAGACTGTAATAGTCGAAGCCTTCAGCCATTTCATTTACATTGAAGAGCACTTCTTCACCGGCCTGGAGATCCCTTTTCTTTCTTGAGTATATAGGATAATCCTTACCTTTTTCGAAACGGGTAAGATACCAGTATCCGTTCAGTTTATAAGGCACAGACTTATCATCTTCCTTTATCCTGCCTTTCATTTCATTAAACAGTTCCTCCTGAAGTTGCTTGGTATGAGCCGTCATCTGCTCATTATATTCATTCTCCTCATTCAGATAATTAGTCACCTCCGGATTCTCTCTTTCATTCATCCAGTAATAATTATCAACCCGAACATCCCCGTGGATCTCCAGTTTCTTCTCAATTTTTTTCGCTTTTGGAGGTAAAATCTCTTTTTTCAAATCGTTCTGTTTTTGAGCAAGGGCAAAGGTAAAGTTTCCAAATAGAATAATAAATATTAGATACTTCATATCGGCTGGTTTAATGCTGTAATTTAGTAAATTTGCCTTTTAGTCATTAAAAAAGAATACTATGTTTGGAGATATGATGGGTATGATGAATAAAATCAAGGAAACCCAGGAAAAAGTAGAAGCGACCAAAGAACGCCTTAAAGGGGTTTTAATCGATGAAGAATCAAACGATGGTCTTTTAAAAGTTACCATTACCGCTACCCGCGAGATCAAGAATATTTCGGTAGCCGATGAATTGATGGAAGATAAGGAACAACTGGAAGATTACCTTGTTCTCACGCTCAATAAGGCCATTGCAAGAGCCACGGAAGTAAACGAAGCTGAACTTGGTGCTGTTGCCAAGGACGGGATGCCTGATATTCCCGGGCTGGATATGTTCAAATAACATCCGTAAAACCATACAAAGAAACCCGGCAGATCGATCTGCCGGGTTTCTTTTTTTAAACATTACAGGATTCAGAGTTTAATATTATCCAGAACATCGAGGAATCTCTGGTGCATTTCTTCTGAATAATCCAGATGGGTCACGATCCTCAGTTTCCCCTGGCCCATATTGCTTATCCTGATATTATTCTTTTCCAGCTGTTTCATAAAACCTGCTTCATCTGAAGCCTTCTTCAAATAAAAGATAATGATGTTGGTCTCTACAGGCTCTACTTCCTCTACATAAGCCTGATCAGCCAGGGTCTCTCCTATTTCTGAAGCTCTTTTATGGTCTATACTAAGACGTTCTACATGATTATCTAAAGCATAAACTCCGGCGGCGGCCATAAACCCGATCTGACGCATTCCGCCGCCCAGTACCTTGCGCACTCTTATGGCATTCTGCATTAGATCTTTATTTCCAATCAATACAGATCCCATAGGAGTCCCAAGGCCTTTAGACAAACACACAGAAATGGTATCAAAGAGTTTTCCATAATCCTTAGGGTCCTCATTTTTAGCAACAAGAGCGTTAAATAATCTTGCCCCATCCAGGTGAAGTCCTAGTCCGTGCTTATTACACAGCTTTCTTATCTTTTTGACCTCATTCATATCGTAGCAGGCTCCTCCTCCTTTGTTGGTGGTATTTTCCAAACATACGAGGCTGGTTAAGGGACTATGGTAGAAATCGGGAGGATTAATGCTCTCCTCCACCTGTTCGCAGGTGATCATTCCGCGATCCCCGTCTACAAGTTTACAGGATACCCCGCTATTAAAGGAAACTCCCCCCCCTTCATAATTATAAACGTGGGCCCATTTATCACAAATTAACTGCTCGGCCGGTTGGGTATGAAGTTTTATCGCTGCCTGGTTGGCCATACTCCCTGTAGGAAAGAAAAGCGCTTCATCTTTCCCGAACATCCTGGCAAGCTTTTGCTCCAGTTCATTTACCGTGGGATCTTCCTTATAGACATCGTCGCCAACTTCAGCTCCCATAATTGCCTGCAACATTCCTTTGGTTGGTCTTGTAACCGTATCGCTTCTAAGATCTATTTCTTTCATTCAATTTTAAATTTTATTGGTTCAGTGTAAAAATCGGGACTCCACCTTAGATTCACTGGTTTTCAAACCCCTAGACCGGTCGGCCGTTTTCACTGTAATTCTTCAGAAGTCTAAAACTATAAAATAATCGTTAAATACTTTCGGAGAGGCCAGGTAAATTCTATTTTTACATTCAAAAATCACAGAAAATGATCACAACCGAGCAGATCAAGGATCTTAGAGAGCGCCTGGGTGCGTTAAGGAGGTATCTTTGACATTGATGCCAAGAAAATAGAAATCACCAATCTCGAAGAGAAAACCTTTGCCCCCGATTTCTGGGATGACCCTAAAAAGGCTGAGCTTATAATGAAAGAAGTGAATGCCGAGAAAAAATGGGTTGAGGATTACGAAAAAGCTGAAACTTTCGTCGATGACCTGGAGGTGATCTACGAGTTTTACAAAGAAGACGAAGCTTCAGTTGAAGATGTGGAAGACAGGAATGACAAGGCTTTAGACCTTATCGAGAAGCTGGAATTCAAGAATATGCTTTCTGAAGAAGGTGACAATCTGAGCGCGGTACTCCAGATCACTGCCGGTGCCGGAGGTACAGAAAGCTGTGACTGGGCTGAAATGCTGATGCGGATGTACCTAATGTGGGCCGAGAAAAACGGTTATAAGATCAGGGAGCTCAATTATCAGGCCGGAGAAGTTGCGGGAATCAAAACCGTAACCCTTGAAATTGAAGGAGAATATTCCTTTGGCTGGCTTAAAGGTGAGAACGGCGTGCATCGCCTGGTTCGTATTTCGCCTTTTGACAGCAATGCGAAAAGACATACTTCTTTTGCTTCGGTATACGTATATCCGCTGGCAGATGAAAGCATAGAAATAGAGATCAATCCTTCAGAGATCTCCTGGGAGACTATGCGGGCTTCGGGAGCCGGAGGGCAAAATGTGAACAAGGTGGAGACCGCCGTGCGTTTGCGCCACGCCCCTACCGGTATCGTTGTCGAGAATTCAGAAACCCGTTCCCAGCTGGAAAATAAGAATAAAGCAATGCAGTTGCTTAAAAGTCAGCTTTATGAGATCGAGCTTCAGAAGCAACAGGCTCAGAAACGGGAGATCGAGGATTCCAAGATGAAGATCGAATGGGGATCGCAAATAAGGAATTATGTAATGCACCCCTACAAACTTGTAAAGGATGTAAGAACGGGTGAAGAGACCGGGAATGTAGACGATGTTATGGATGGCGGGATTGACCGGTTCCTGAAGGCCTATCTTATGATGATGGGACAACGGGAAGAAGATTAAAGACTAACGAAAGTCATTTTATTTTTAAATAATTATTGCTTATTTTAAAACTGAAAAAATTTAGAAAAAGATGATCACTATATATCACAACGCGAGATGTAAGAAATCCCGCGAAGGACTTGAGATTGTAAAGAATTCAGGTAAAGAATATAAAATAAGGGAGTACCTTAAGGAGCCTCTTAGTGAAGAGGAGCTGGCAGAGCTTATTGATAAGATGAACATCTCTCCCATCCAGTTGGTAAGGAAGAATGAAAAGATATGGAAAGAGGAGTACAAAGATAAAGATCTTAGCGATAAGGAACTTATCACGGTAATGACCAGGAATCCAAAACTAATTGAACGACCTATAGTAGAAAATGACCGGGAAGCCGTTATTGGCAGACCGGCAGACAATATTGACAAAGTACTTTAAATAATTAATAATACACTCAACTTATGAAAATTCAGCACAGGATAGCTCTTATAAGTTTGGCCGGACTAATGGTTGCCGGATTTGTGTATTCCCAGATCTATATACATCAACGCAGCAGGCAGGAACTGGAAGAGATCGCGCAGGAGCTTGCACTAACCTGGAAGGATAAACTGGCACTTACAGCGGTTCAGACCGAACTGCTGGAAAATGTAATAATTGAATATACCATCAGGAAGAATGAGATCATAAATTCTCCGATTAATGAGGATAGTATGGTCAGAAAGTTACAGGCGGTTCAGCGTTCTGAACACAAGGCCTTAAAGAAGTTCTTGTCTGAAGAGCAATTTGAAGACTATACCCAATTGAATAAGGAGATCACCCAGAAGGCTTAGTTGTTGAATTCCGGCTAAGCCTGATTTCGATCTTATACAACTCCCCTGTTTTCTTAAAATTCCCCGATCCCTTTTTAAACCATTCGCACTTTTTGGAGTCAAAACACAAAAAGATTCTATGACCACCAAAAAGTTATTATCTATAGCGGCGGTTCCGCTGCTATTGCTCTGTTTTAATTTTTCAATGCAGGCCCAACAGGGGTCACCGGAAGTGCATACCATAACCGGAAAAGTGATCGACAATGATCTTGAAGTTCCTCTGGAATATGCGACCATTTCTGTAGTAAATACCAGCGACCGGCAGGACCTTACCGGCGGGGTTACCGACAGGAAAGGAAATTTCTCTATAGATGTGCCTGAGGGAACCTACGACATCATAATCGAATTCATCTCTTACGAACCTAAGCGCTATAACGACCGTGAGATCAATTCTGATCTCAACCTGGGTAACGTACCGCTGGGCATAAGCTCCAGTAACCTTGATGAGGTCGTGGTAAGAGCAGAAACCACCCAGGTGGACATACGCCTGGACAAAAAGATCTATAATATTGGAAAAGATCTTACTACAGGTGGCGGCACCGTTAGTGACGCCCTTAACAATGTCCCATCGGTCACCGTAGATATAGACGGAGGTATCGCACTTAGGGGAAACGAGAATGTTAGAATCCTGATTAATGGAAAACCTTCAGCTATGGCAGGTTTTGGGTCTACCGATATCCTGAATCAGCTTCCGGCAGAAGCCATTGAACGTGTAGAGGTGATCACCTCCCCATCAGCCAGATATGATGCTGAAGGAACCGCAGGGATCCTGAATATCATTCTGAGAAAGGAAAAGACCTTAGGTTTCAACGGCTCTCTTAATTTGAACGGGGGCATCCCGGCAAATGCAGGAATTCAGTCCAACCTTAACTATCGCACCAGAAAATTCAATATTTTCAATACCACTGGATTTCGATATTTTGATGCCCCGGGTTACGTATATTTTGATACCCGCTATAAGGATGCCAGTGAAAATGATTTTGACCGTATCATAGAAGATCGTGATATGGCAAGGCTCAACCGAAATTTCAACACCAACTTTGGAGTAGAATACTTCCTTACAGACAAATCTTCTCTTACGGGTAGTATCTTCTACCGCTACGGGGAAGATGAGGATGTTACCACGAATATTACCGATTATTTTCTGAATAGTTCTGAAGCCTTCGGAACCAGGAGAATTGAAAAGGAGTCTGAAGAAGACAACAGCTTCCAGGTCGCCTTCAATTATATAAACAATTTCAACGATAAAGGACATAAGCTTACTGCCGATTTCCAGTATGAAAATGACCGGGAAACGGAAATTGGAAGAATCAATGAAGTAGAGGAATACAACAATATTGATTATGCACCCGACTTTTTTGATGAACGTATAACTACTACCGAAAAACAGAACGAATATCTTATCCAGGCCGATTATGTGTTACCTTTTGGGGAAGATTCACAGTTTGAAGCCGGGTATCGCGGGAATTTTGAAAATGAGATCACAGATTACAGGTTAAGACAGGAAGATACAGAGTCCGGTGAGCTGGTGCTTAATGAGAATTTATCGAATATTTTCGATTATACCGAGAACGTAAACGCATTATATTCACAATACGGATCCAAATTGGGCAACTTATCCTTTCTTCTTGGTTTAAGATTGGAGAACACCCAGCTTAAGGGAAAAATAGACTCCAGGTTAACCGACGAAGAGATCGAAGAAGTTTTCGGTTTTCCAATAGACACCAATTTCGATAACAATTACCTTGGCCTGTTCCCTACTCTTAACATTACTTACGAATTAGGTAAAAAGGAGAATATCACCTTCGGCTATAACAGGAGGATCAACAGGCCAAGAGGCTGGTTCATTAATCCTTTTCCTTCAAGAAGCAGTAATAATAACGTATTCCAGGGAAACCCGAACTTAAAACCGGCTTATTCGAATGCCTTTGACCTTGGATACCTCAAAAAATGGAAAAAGATCACCTTCACTTCTTCAGTTTATTATCAGCACGAAGATGATTCGTTTGAAAGAATCCAGGAAAATGTTCCGGGAACCAATATCATCAGGACTATTCCGGTTAACCTTAGCAGCAACGATCGTACGGGAGCTGAACTGGGCGTATTATATAATCCGGCGAAATGGTTAAGACTAAACGGGAGTTTCAACTTTTTCCAGTTTAAGACCTCAGGAGAGTTCGATGGTGTGGATTATAGCGCAGAGAATACCAGCTGGTTTGCAAGGTTCAGTTCTAAAGTCAGCCTTCCGGCGAAAATAGACTGGCAAACCAACGCGTTTTACAGGGGTGCTGCAGAAGAAGTACAAGGAACCAGGGAAGGATACCTTTCTCTTGATCTTGCATTCAGCAAAGATATCCTTAATGATAATGCCACAGTTTCATTAAATGTGAGAGATCTGCTCAATTCCAGGAAAAGAGAGTCCTTCACCGAAACTATGACCTATGAGCGATATACAGAGTTCCAGTGGAGACAAGGGCAATCGGTAAATCTATCGTTTATTTACAGGTTCAACCAGCAAAAGGAAAGAAGAAACGGAAGAGGAGATAATGAGGATGGTATGATGGACGGGGAAGGATTCTAATTTCCGGAAGCAAACAATCAACAATAAAAAAAGGGACTTATCTAGTCCCTTTTTTTATGCTTTTTGTTCTTTAGCTTTTTTCCTTGCTTCCTTTTTCTCTTTAAGCAGCTCCGTAACAGAACCTCCTATCCAGTAAGGAAGAATCGCCATTAAGAATATCATGAGCCAGAAACCCATTGTTAAAATAACGAGGAAAGCCAAGAAACCCAGATACTGATCGAATTCGAACATAACTTCCAATAATTTTGAATCTGTTCCAAAGATATAAACTCTGCGCGGCTTATCACAAATAAAACTTAATAATTTATTAAAACAATCGGCAAAAAAGCCTCCCTACACCTCATACGGCAGGGAACCAAAAGGATAATTTTCAGGAATTTTAAGCGTAAAAAGTTCGCTAAAATGTAAATTTGTATCCAACCTAATATTATAATTATGGAATATAGAATAGAAAAAGATACTATGGGGGAAGTAAAAGTTCCTTCAGATAAACTATGGGGAGCCCAGACCGAACGTTCCAGAAACAATTTCAAGATAGGTCCGGCTGCCTCAATGCCGCTCGAAATCATTTACGGTTTTGCCTACCTTAAAAAAGCCGCGGCTTACACTAATTGCGAACTTGGTGCGCTTCCTGTTGAAAAAAGAGACTATATCGCTAAAGTTTGCGACGAGATATTGGAAGGGAAGCACGATGACCAGTTTCCACTGGTGATCTGGCAAACCGGAAGTGGTACCCAGAGCAATATGAACGTGAATGAGGTTATTGCCAACCGTGCACACCAACTGGCCGGAAAAAATATAGGCGAAGGAGAAAAGACCCTTCAGCCAAACGACGATGTGAATAAGTCTCAGTCTTCTAACGACACCTTTCCTACCGGAATGCATATTGCCGCTTATAAGAAGGTGACCCAGGTTACCTTACCGGGGGTAAAACAACTGAGAAATTCCTTAAAAAGGAAAGCTGAAGAATTCAAGGATGTGGTAAAAATTGGAAGGACGCATTTTATGGATGCCACTCCCCTAACTTTAGGACAGGAGTTTAGCGGGTATGTAGCCCAGCTGGATTATGGCATCAAAGCCCTGGAAAGCACACTTCCTCATCTTGCCGAGCTGGCTCTGGGAGGCACAGCCGTGGGAACCGGGCTTAATACCCCTAAAGGCTATTCAAAAAGGGTAGCTGAATTTATTGCAAAATTCACTGAACTGCCTTTCACTTCCGCAGGAAACAAATTTGAAGCCCTTGCTGCACACGATGCCTTAGTGGAAACTCACGGAGCATTGAAACAACTTGCGGTTTCCCTTAATAAAATAGGAAACGACATCAGAATGCTTTCTTCGGGTCCGCGATGCGGAATAGGAGAAATCACTATTCCTGCCAACGAACCAGGATCTTCTATTATGCCGGGTAAAGTAAACCCTACCCAGTGTGAAGCACTTACAATGGTATGTGCCCAGGTTATGGGAAATGATGTAGCGATGAGTGTTGGTGGTATGCAGGGACAGTTCGAACTGAACGTCTTTAAACCTGTTATGGCTTCCAATCTCCTGCAAAGTGCACGCCTTCTTGGGGATGCCTGTGTTTCTTTCGATAAACACTGTGTTTCAGGAATCGAGCCCAACCACCAGAGAATTCAGGAACACCTGAACAATTCCCTGATGCTGGTTACAGCACTAAACACCAAAATAGGTTATTACAAAGCGGCAGAGATCGCCAATACCGCACATAAAAACGGAACAACTTTAAAAGAAGAGGCCGTTAATTTAGGATACCTTACCACCGAAGAATTCGATGAATGGGTACAACCTAAAGATATGGTTGGCGGACTTAAGTAAGTCGAAACTTTATTTTAATTCCATAAAAAAACCTGCAATCTGCAGGTTTTTTTATTTCTTTTTTATTCAAAACTTAAGTGTTTTTCTTTTTCGCGCCTTTGGAGAAATACTTCCTGAATCTCCAATAGGAAACCGCTCCCAGAACTGCAACACCAGCGATAGAATAGTATACAAAGTCTGGTGTTATCACCTTATCTCCGCTGGCATAGGAATGCAGGCCTACAAGGTAGAAGTTCACCCCGAAATACGTCATCAGGATACTCGCAAAAGCAACCACAGACATAAAATTGAAGAACCAGCGGCTCCTTAAGCCTGGTACAAGCCTCATATGTATCACAAAAGCATATACCATAATACTGATCAGCGCCCAGGTTTCCTTAGGGTCCCAGCCCCAGTATCTTCCCCAGCTTTCATTGGCCCACTGTCCTCCAAGGAAGTTTCCTATGGTAAGCATTACCAAACCAACGGTAAGTGCCATTTCATTAATGATGCTGATCTCTTTAATGTTAAGCTCCATCTTTTTCTTATTATCCTCATTGGTTAGGATCATCAGGATTAAAGCAACGATACCAAGGATCATTCCCAGAGTAAAGGGACCATAACTCCCAACAATAACAGAAACATGTATCATTAACCAATAAGAATTCAGTACAGGTTGCAGGTTCGCAATAGCCGGATCCATCCAGTTCCAGTGAGCGATCATAAGGATCATAGATGTTACAAATGCCGTTGAAGCAACCGTAAGCGTACTTTTTCGCCCAAAGGCAAGCCCGAAGAACATCGTGGCCCAGGCTATATAGATCATAGATTCGTAGGCATCACTCCAGGGCGCGTGGCCTGAAATATACCATCTGGCAATAAGACCAAGCGTGTGCAGTACAAATAGAATAATGATCACGCCGGCACTGGTCTTAATAAGTCCCCGAACAACCTTATTGTCTTTAAATATCTGGAAGATCACAAAGACCAGCATCAGCAATCCTGCCAGCATATACATCCAGAAAAGATTCCTGAAAATATCATACTTATTATAAGTGATCTCTGCCTCTATTTTATTTTTGGATGGAATCACTTCAGAACCAAATTTCTTCTGAAAGCTTTTAATACTGCCTAAGTACTCATTAGGCTTGGAGTAATCTCCGGTTTCCCTGGCATCTTTCAGGCTATTGATATATATCGGAAGAATTTGCCTTGTATAAACCGAATCCATCCCCTTAAAATTAGCCTCCGGTGCTTCGGGATAGGAAACCCATTTATTATTCTCATTCCCCGGGATAGGGAATATTTTAAGGACTTTTCCCTCAAGTGCCTGATAAAGCAGGTTAACCTTTTTATCGGTCTCCTTAAAATCTTTCTGAAACTGATTGGGAACTGAAGCCCGATAGGCCTCTTCCAGGTATGGACTAAGTTTATAAGAACCGGTATTGTCAAAAAAGTCAGTAAGGGCAAGATATTCCTGATCTTCACTGGCGCCAACCAGGTGCCTGATACTGTCATTATGCCTTTTCACATAGATAAGTGGAACATTATACCACATCACAGGGTTCTCTGTCATAGAGATAAGCACCTGATCTGAAGAAAGCCCTTCATAATGATCTTTCTTGCTCAGTTTTCTTAGTAGTTCAGATGAATAGGTGTTAGCAGGTTTCATTCTGCCTCCTGCGTCCTGAATTACCAGTCGGCCAAAATTTGCAGCGTGTTCCTTGCTAACGGCATTCTTAATGATTATTGAATCCACCTGCTTTTTCCTGCTCTCTATATGAGTGTGATCTTCAGAAGTTTGAGCAAACCCTGAAAAAGAGAGCATCATTAAAGCCGCAACGAGACCGAGTTTATTCTTTTTTACCTTCACTTTATCGAGCATTTCTTTTAAATGACCAAACCTTGAACCTTTAGCAAACAACACCCACATTAGCCCGAAATAAAGGAGAAAATAGCCTATGTAAGTGATCCAGGTTCCCCAGAAATCGTGATTAACAGAAAGCACGGTACCTTTTTCATCGGGTTGAAAACTTGACTGAAAGAACCTATAACCTTTGTGATCCAAAACGTGGTTCATATAAATATCATAAGGAACATTCTCCTTTCCTTCTTCGACGATCTCGACCTTACTTTTAAAAGAGGAATAACTTTTCTCCGTTCCGGGGTATCTTTCGGCTATAAAATCATTCAGTTTAAGGGCAAATGGCAGCTCCATCTCCTTAGAGCCATAATTAAAATAGAACTCAAGTCCCGCAAGGTTCACTTTTTCCGGCTCGCTAACAAGCCCTTTCCCTCCAAGAAGTGTTACCGTTTTAGATTCACCCTGTGAGCTTACTTTAAGGCTTAACGCATCGGGTTGGGTATCCAGCTTTTCTTCCGTCTTTACCACATCATATCTACCCTTCATTGCAGGTTCGGGGATCACAAACTGAATATTTCCCATATTGTAAAGGGACCTTAGCATTAAAGTTTGCGTAGAATCCTTAACCAGGTCCCCTTTCTTCTGATCGGCCATACGCATATAGCTGGCTTCAAAGGGAGAGTTAATGGTGTATTTCCCATCTTCGTTCAGCTGAATATTTACCGCACCATCGGTTGGTTTATTAAACGTGAACAAGGTATTGTGAATATTACTAACCTGTCCTGCTTCCAGATAATGATCGTGGCGTTCTCCCCCACCTGCTTCAACAATTTTCAGATATTGCTTCCCGTCTTCGTCGGGGACCAAAGTTTCTTCAGCTCCGTAAATAAAATTGGTAACCTCAATTCTCACGGGTTGCCCATTATAATCGGTATTAAGTACATAATCGTTCTCTGTTTCAGGCGCAAAAAGCACCGGTTCCTCAAGAACCCTTCTCCGCGGCTGCCCGTTAATCTCACCATCAATAAACGTGGTCAGGTAAGTTTTTTCGGAAAGATAGGTGTTAGTGGTCTCGCCTTCTCTTATCGGCATCACTCCCTCATAACTTATATACCTGGTCACAAAAGCTCCTGTAAGTATAAGGATGAAGGAAAGGTGAAGTAACAAAGAAGACCACTTTTCCCGCTTGTAAAGCTGATATCTTTTAATATTTCCGATAAAGTTGACCACAAAGAACAGCATAATCCCCTCAAACCACCAGGTATTATAAATAAGGACTCTTGCTGTTTCTATACTGTACCAACTTTCGATAAGGGTTCCCAGTGCCATTGATGTGGCAAAGACTATAAACAAAACGGCCATTATTCGGGTAGAGAAAATAACGGAGGCTATTTTATTTTGCATTGAGGATGTAGTTTTATAAATGGCTGCAAATTTAAGGATTTTTAACTTTTTAGCATCGATAAAAACACTCAATATCGGCTGTAAATGTTAATTTTACCAGCCTTTAATTTTTTGGTAATTTAGCCACGATGATAAATGTGATCCTTTTAGGAGCCGGCAATGTCGCAACCCACTTATTTAGGGCTTTCCGGGAATGTAAAAATGTAAATCTTATCCAGGTTTATAACCACAAGGCTGGTAAACTTAAAGATTTTCAAAGGGAAGTTGCGACCACTACCGACCTTTCCAAGCTGAAAACAGCCGATTTCTATGTGCTTGCTCTTAAAGATGACGCTATAAATGAAGTTGCAGAAGGGCTCCATATTGAATCTGGAGTTGTATTACACACTTCAGGCGGAAAAGATATGAAGTTGCTTTCCCGCTTTCAGGAACACGGAGTATTTTATCCGCTACAGACTTTCTCAAAAAACAGGAACCTGAACTTCAGGGAAATCCCCATATGCCTGGAAGCCAGCTCCCCTAAAGTTTTGGGTAGGGTGAGAAAGCTTGCTGTTAATATTTCAGACAATATTTACGAAATAGATTCAGAGAGCCGCAGGCGAATGCACGTGGCTGCTGTTTTTGCCAATAACTTCACCAATCATCTTTACGAACTTTCCTCCGAAATTTGTGAAGAGAACGGAATTGAGTTTGATATTCTGAAACCCCTTATCCGGGAGACCGCTTCAAAAATAGAAAGCTTATCACCTAAAGAAGCCCAAACAGGACCGGCAATCCGCAACGACCAGCATACAATACAAACACACCTTGATCTTCTGAATGAAGACCAGCAAAAAATATATAAAACCCTAACCTCATCCATTCAAAAAACCTATGGAAAAAAGTTATAAAGAATACCTTAACCAGATTAACACCTTTGTTTTTGACGTAGACGGCGTTCTAACCGATGGTACCATTCAGGTTAGCACCCACGGAGAATTATTAAGGACTATGAATATGAAAGACGGGTACGCTATGAAAGCTGCCGTAGAGGCAGGTTATACCGTTTGCATCATTTCCGGCGGAAAAAATGAAGGGGTAAGAAAGCGCCTGCGTGGCCTGGGCATTACCGATATCTACCTTGGTGTTCACGACAAAGTGGAACAGATGGATGAATTCTTCGATATTTACTCTATTAAGCCAGATGAAGTGCTGTATATGGGAGACGACATCCCGGATTACCACCCTATGAAGCTTGTGGGATTGCCCTGTTGCCCACAAGATGCGGCCCCTGAGATCAAAGAGCTTTCAAAATATGTTTCTCACAGAAAAGGTGGAAAAGGCTGCGTTCGCGATGTTATAGAACAGGTGTTGAAGGTACAGGGAAAATGGATAGAAAAATAATCGGATGAACTGGCTTTTACTGGTTATAGCAGGCTTGTTTGAAGTGGGGTTCGCCTTTTGTCTTGGTAAGGTAAAAGTAAGTGCCGGAAATACTGCAGCATTTTGGTTTGCCGGTTTCATCCTTTCTTTATGCCTTAGTATGATCTTACTTTACAAAGCAAGCCAAAGCCTGCCTATTGGAACAGCCTATGCGGTATGGACAGGTATTGGTGCCGTGGGCACGGTAATTCTGGGAATCCTGGTCTTCAAAGAACCTGTACACTTCTGGCGCATCTTTTTTCTGAGTACTCTTATCATTTCTCTGGTGGGATTAAAATTTGTCACTAACTAATTTTCCGTAATGTATTCATTCCTAAAACTCATCAGGTACAAGAACCTCATCTTTATTGCCCTTACCCAATTGCTCATAAAGTATAGTCTGTTTAACCTGATGGATGCGGATACCGTGCTCAGCGATTTTGGTTATTCCTTGATGATCTTCGCTAATATCTGTCTGGCCGCTTCAGGATATATCATTAATGACATCTATGATGTGGCTTCCGACAAGATTAATAAGCCTGAAAAAATGATCGTTGGAAAAAAGATCTCTGAAAAGACCGCCACCCGCTTTTTTTTCCTATTAAGCATTATTGGTGTAGGCATAGGGTTCTACCTCGCCAACCTGGTTGATAAACCGGGATTTACGGCAATATTCGTATTTTCCTCTGCCCTGCTCTACCTCTATGCTTCCTATTTGCAACAGGTAATCCTCGCCGGAAATATCCTGATAAGCATCCTGGTTGCAGGAGTTGTTCTCCTGCCGGGGCTTATAGACCTGTTCCCAGCCACAAATGAATTTAATAAGCAAAATCAATCCCTTATCTTCTCCATCTTACTGGACTATACCCTATTCGCTTTTCTTCTAAACCTTTTAAGGGAGATGGTAAAGGACCAGGAAGATATTAACGGGGATTACAATGCCGGAATTACAACCCTCCCCATCGTATATGGAGTGCAGCGAACAAATAAGGTGATCTTTGGACTAGGCTTATTTACTGCAGGAATAATCATATATTATGTATATAGTTACCTGTTTGAAAATATTGCTGCGGTGTTATATACACTCATTCTCATCCTGGGACCACTTTTCTATTTTCTGGCCTACATTCCCACGGCCAGCAGGAAAAAAGAATTCACCAGATTGAGCATTGTTCTTAAACTTGTGCTATTTTTTGGCTTAATCTCGATCGGATTACATCAATATATAATTTAAAATTATGCTGAAAGACTTTCTAAAAGACAAAGAGATCATCCTTGCTTCAGGCTCACCAAGAAGACAGAATTTCTTTGAAGAACTCGAAATACCCTTCAGGGTAGATGTGCGCCCGGTAAAAGAAGAGTACCCCCATTACCTGAAGGATGAGGCCATAACCGATTTTCTTGCTGAGCTTAAAGCAGAAGCCTTCCAGGGAGAGCTTGCAGAGAATCAGATCCTGATCACCAGTGACACCATTGTCTGTAATGAGGGAAATGCTATGGGGAAACCGGCAAGCGATAATGAGGCCTTCGAAATGATCTCCTCCCTCTCCGGCAAAACCCATCAGGTAATCACCTCGGTTTGTTTTACAACTCCCAAAAAACAGATAACGGTAAATTGCAGGACCAATGTCACTTTTAAGGATCTCACTAAAGAGGAGATAGAATATTACATCAAGCACTACAAAACTTCAGATAAGGCAGGCGGATATGCCATCCAGGAATGGATAGGCCTTATTGGGATCACACATATTGAGGGGAGCTATTTTAACGTTGTGGGACTCCCTACACATTTGGTTTATGACTGCCTCCTGGAAATTGGTCGATTTTAATTTTTGTATTTTTATTCAAAACAACAAAAAATGCTCCGGTCAGTTATATACATTCTGGTTGCTTTAGCTTTTACGGCGTGTAAGGATTATGCTGAACCTAAAAGAGAAAAGAAGGAGTTATCGGAAGAATTTAAGAAATACTGGTTTTCGGGAAAAGCCGAAATCACCAGCTATAAACTGGAACAGGCCAGATATGGAGAAGTAAGAGAAGGCACGGCGGTACTGGTTTATGTGACAGAAGACTTTCTTCCCCGCATACAGGTAAAAGCAAACCATCAGGATGAGAAAAACATCCCTGTATTAAAACTCAACTCCACTAAGAAATTCATCACGGGGATTTATCCTTACAGCATTATGGAGAGCAGCTTTTACCCCGTTCATAACAACAGGCACGCGTTAAAAGTTTCTGCTTCAGTGCAGGAATGGTGTGGGCAGGTCTATATGCAGCTTAATAACAGGGAACAATTTGAGATTATAAGCCATTCCTATTTTGAGGGAGAAGCCGATAAAAATTTTACGGCCCCGCAAACCAACCTGGAGAACGAGATCTGGAATATTATCAGGATAGACCCTTCCAGCCTTCCGCAGGGGGAAACAGAAATGATCCCATCTTTTGAGTATTTAAGACTTCAGCATAAACCGCTTAAGCCCTATCGCGTTAATTTAAATCTGGACACCAAAGATTCCCTAAGAATATACACTATAAACTATCCCGATTTGGACAGAAAACTGAAAGTATATTTCAGCAAAGACTTCCCTTATACCATAGAGAAATGGGAAGAAACAGTAAAAAGCGGGTTTGGGGATAATACCGAAACAATCACCACGCGGACAGAAAAAATGAAATCTTTAAAGACTGCATACTGGAAAAAGAACAGGAATAAAGACATATATTTGCGTAAAAAACTAGGCTTAGACTAATGTACGAATTGCTATCTACTTACCGCACAGAACTTGGCTACACGGTAGCTACCATCGTTTTTTTATTCATAATGCAATTCCTCCTGAGAAAAACGGCTCACAGGGTGGGAAAACGCAGTGAGATCAACATTACCAGGACCAGGCTAATGTTCAAATACATCAATATCCTTATTGTTTTAATTGCAGTTTTCCTGTTATCCCTTGCCTGGGGCGTAGGCCTTACTGAGCTCTCCCTGGTCTTTTCTTCGGTATTCGCGGTGCTGGGAGTTGCCCTGTTCGCAATCTGGTCTATACTAAGCAATATTACATCAGGAATAATTCTTTTCTTTTCCTTTCCATATAAAATTGGGGATAAGATAAAGATCCACGACAAAGAAAGTCCTATTGAAGCAATTATAGAGGATATCAAGGCTTTTCACTTACACTTAAGAACCATAGATGGAGAACTGATCACATACCCAAACAACCTTGTTCTTCAAAAAGCAGTCTCTCTTATAGAAAAGGACGTCTATGCCGATGAAGGCAAAGACTCTTTATAAAAGCCGAAGAAAAGAGACGCAAAAGCGGTTAAATTTTTATATTTGGTTCTATTCCTTTTAAAAACCGCCTAATGCGTAAGCTTTCATTTTTTCTTGCTTTACTATTCTCTATAAGTCTGAACGCCCAGGCTCCGGAAAAATTAAGCTCTTCTGATATATACCAGAAGATTAAAAAATTGAATTTCCTGGGAACTGTGCTTTATATCGCTGCTCATCCCGATGATGAGAACACAAGGCTCATCTCCTATTTCTCTAATGAGGTCAATGCCAGAACAGGCTATCTCTCGATCACCCGTGGTGATGGAGGACAAAATTTAATAGGTCCTGAAATACGGGAACAACTTGGGATTATAAGAACCCAGGAGTTACTGGCGGCAAGAAAGATAGATGGCGGAGAACAATTCTTTACCAGAGCCAATGATTTTGGCTATTCTAAAACCCCTTCAGAAACCCTCAGGATCTGGAACAAAGATAAAGTGTTAAGTGATGTGGTGCGGGTCATCAGGAAGTTCAGACCCGATGTTATTATTAACCGTTTTGATCACCGAACCCCCGGAACAACTCACGGCCATCACACCTCTTCGGCAATACTTAGCGTTGAGGCATTTGACCTGGCAGGCAATAAGAACGCCTTTAAGGAGCAGCTCACCACCACGCAAACCTGGCAACCGGAAAGACTGTTTTTCAACACCTCTCCCTGGTTCTATGGAGGGCAGGAAGCATTCGACCAGGCCGACAAGTCTAATTTTATGGAATTCGATACCGGGGTGTATTTTCCGCTTAAAGGACTATCAAATCCGGAGATCGCCTCGATAAGCCGAAGCCAGCACAGATCGCAAGGTTTTGGCAGCAGCGGCAGCCGGGGAAGCCAGATGGAATACCTGGAGCTTATTAATGGAAATATGCCGCAAACTGATGAAGGTATATTCGCGGGTATAGATACCAGCTGGAGCCGCGTAAAAGGAGGTGAAAAAATTGGAAAGATCCTTGCGGAGGTTGAAAAGGACTTCGACTTTACCGATCCGCAGGCAAGTATTCCGAAATTAACAGTAGCCTATCAGCTAATCAAGGATCTTGACAATGACCACTGGAGATCCATCAAAACCAAAGAAATAAAGTCTATAATCCAGGCTTGTGCAGGCCTTTATCTTGAAGCAGTAGCCGAAACAAGCTATGCCACTCCGGGAGCACTTATTCCGGTACAACTGGAAGCCATTAACCGTAGTGATGCCGATATCCGCTTACTGGAGATTCAGCTTAGTCCTAACGATTCTCATATAGAACCAAATGTTAGCCTGAAAAACAATATTGGCTGGGCTAATGCAATTACACTTAAAATTCCGAAAAACAGTTTATTCACCTCCCCTTACTGGCTCAAGAAAGAGCATAGTATTGGAATGTATCAGGTAGAAGATAATAGCCTTATTAGCCAGGCAGAAACCCCGGAATATACAAGAGCCACTTTCAGGCTGAAAATAAACGAAACGGAGATCCCTTTCGAAAAACGCATAGTTCATAAATATACCGACCCGGTAAAAGGGGAAACCTATCAGCCTTTCGAGATCGTACCGGCCGTCTCAGTTGAGTTCACTGAAGACATGCTGATCTTTGACAATGAAGATCCTAAAACAGTTTCGGTTAAGGTGATTTCTGCTAAAGACAGCATTGAAGGGACGCTCTCTCTAAAAGCTGAAGGAAACTGGAAAATTGAGCCTCTAAGTACAAAGTTTAATATTCCAAAAAAAGGAGGTGCGGCCAGCCTTCAGTTTCTCATCACTCCTCCTTCTAGGCAAAGCGAGGTTACCTTAAAACCGGAAGTAATGATAGGAGAGAAATCCTATTCAGATAAGCTGGTAAGAATAGAATACCCCCACTTCCCAACTCAAACCCTGGTAATGCCTTCCGGCCTGAAAATGGCTAAGCTCGATATAGAGAAGCACGGAGAACAAATAGGTTATATAGAAGGTGCCGGCGATATAGTTCCTGAAAGCCTGGAACAAATAGGATATAATGTCACAAAATTAAGCCCTCAGGATATCACTGCCGAGATCCTTTCAAAATTCGATGCAGTAGTAATAGGGATCAGGGCCTATAACACAGTTGAAGAGTTAAAGTTCAAACAGTCAGAATTGTTCAGCTATGTAGAAAATGGAGGTACGCTCATCACACAGTATAACACCAGCCGGGGCCTGGTTACAGATAGGCTCTCCCCTTTTGAACTTAAGCTTTCCAGGGACAGGGTAACCGAAGAAAATGCGGAAGTGACGTTTCTTGCTCCGCAACATCCCCTTCTAAATTACCCAAATAAGATCACAAAAAAGGATTTTGATGGATGGGTCCAGGAGCGCGGTCTTTACTTTCCCGATGAGTGGAGCGAAGAATTCACCCCCATTCTGTCTATGCACGATCAGGGTGAAAGCCCTAAACAGGGAAGTCTGCTTGTAGCCAAATACGGAAAGGGTTATTACATTTATACAGGGCTTAGCTTCTTCAGGGAATTTCCGGCGGGAGTTCCGGGAGCCTACCGCTTATTTGCTAATATGATCTCAATAGGAAAATAATGGAAGAAAAACCGGAAAAATATATCTGGAAAAAGAGTTACAGCCTGGTACTTATAGCCAATGCACTGTATATAGTTTTGTTTTATTTTGTAATGACAATTTTCGCCTGATATGCAGTTAATAGATTGGTTGGTACTTATTGGAACCATTGGCTTTATTGTACTTTACGGGGTATACAGATCCAGAGGCAGCAAGAACGTACAAGAGTATATAAAAGGTGGAAATAATTCTCATTGGTGGACTATTGGTTTATCAGTAATGGCCACTCAGGCCAGTGCGATCACCTTTCTTTCCACCCCGGGACAGGCATTTCATGACGGAATGGGCTTTGTACAGTTCTACTTTGGTCTCCCCATTGCAATGGTGATCATTTGCATGGTCTTTATTCCTATTTATCACCGGCTTAAGGTCTATACTGCCTATGAATACCTGGAGTCAAGATTCGACAGAAAGACACGCGTTCTAACTGCACTGCTGTTCCTAATACAAAGAGGACTTGCAGCCGGCCTTACCATCTTTGCTCCCGCCATAATCCTTTCTGCCGTTTTAGGCTGGAATCTAACGGGGCTCACGGTGCTTATTGGAGTACTCGTTATAATCTATACGGTTTCAGGAGGAACCAGAGCCGTAAGCGTTACCCATAAACAACAAATGGCGGTGATCCTTACCGGGATGATCGCAACTTTTTTTATTATTCTAAGCTTTCTTCCTGAAAACATCAACTTTACCAAGGCCCTGGAGATTGCAGGCTCCAGCGGTAAAATGGACGTTCTGGATTTTTCCATAGATCTCGAAAACCGATATACGGTATGGAGCGGATTGATAGGGGGATCTTTCCTTGCACTCTCCTACTTCGGAACAGATCAAAGCCAGGTGCAACGCTATTTAACCGGGAAATCTGTGCGGGAAAGTCAATTAGGGATGATCTTCAATGGTTTACTCAAAGTGCCGTTACAGTTCTTTATCCTGTTGGTTGGAGTGATGGTATTCGTCTTCTATCAATTTAACTCCGCCCCGCTTAACTTTAATCCTGCAGCTACAGAAACGGTGCTGAACTCAGATTATTCTGAACAATATCAGGACCTGATGCTGGAGCACGAAAAGCTTCAGGAGCGAAAACAGGAACTTACTCTCAATTATGCGGAATTGGGGGAAAATGTATCTTCATACCAAAGACAGGAGTTCGAAGAAAAGCTAAATATGGTAAACCAGGCCGAACTCTCAACCCGGGACAAGGCAAGGATTTTCATTGAAGCTGCCGATGAGGAAGCCGAAAGCAATGACAAGGATTATGTATTTATCCACTTCATCCTGAATAACCTGCCACGCGGGCTTATAGGACTTTTACTGGCGGTGATCCTTTCTGCCGCGATGTCTTCAACCGCCTCCGAACTTAACGCACTGGCCTCCACAACCGCGATAGATATTTATAAGAGAAACCTAAAAACCGAAAAGAGCGATGAGCACTTCCTTAAAGCTTCAAAGTGGTTTACCCTTCTCTGGGGTCTAATTGCCATTGGGTTCGCCAGTGTTGCAGACCTTTTTGACAACCTTATTCAACTGGTAAATATTATAGGTTCCATATTTTATGGTAATGTACTGGGGGTATTCCTGCTCGCCTTTTTTATAAAATATGTAAAAAGCAACGCCGTGTTCATAGCAGCCATAATCACCCAGGTGATTATCATTGGAATCTGGATGCTGGACGGAGTACCTTATTTATGGCTAAACCTAATTGGTTGTGCTTTGGTGATAAGTATCGCTCTATTGCTAGAAAGATTCATTAAAACCGATCAAAATGCCGCTGAAGTATGAAGAATGAAAAAATAAAATGGGGAATCCTGGGGCTTGGTAAGATAGCCGGAAAGTTTGCCCGTGGCCTTGAGCACATAGATGGTTCCGAATTATATGCCGTTGCCAGCCGGTCAATTTCAAAAGCAAAAGAATTTGCAAGGGAATTCCCTGAAGCAAGACCTTACGGAAGCTATGAGGAAATGCTGAAAGATGAAAATATTGATGTGATCTATATAGCCACGCCCCACGTATTTCATCTGGAGCACAGTTTACTTAGCCTGAAACATGACAAAGCCGTGTTATGCGAAAAACCTTTTGCCCTTAATACTTCCCAGGTTGAAGAAATGATCACTATGGCAAAAAACAAAGATTTATTCCTGATGGAAGCTATGTGGACACAATTTCTTCCTCATTTCAAATTTGTGAAACAAGTAATAGAGTCAGGAAAGTATGGAAAAATCAGGAACCTGAAAGCCAATTTCGGGTTTGAAGCGCCCGTAGACTACAACAAAAGGCTTTATAATAAAGCTCTTGGAGGCGGAAGCCTTCTGGATATCGGGATCTATCCGGTATTTATGGCTCTGAGCCTGCTTGGAGAGCCCGAAAAATTTCAGGCGAAAGCGGAATTCTCAAAGACCGGGATAGATCAACACTGTGATATCATCTTTGAATATCCGGGAGGAACAGAAGCAAAACTCCAAAGCAGTATTGTAAAGAAAACCGATACTGCGGCCAAAATAGTATTAGAAAAAGCCACGATAACCCTTAATTCCAGGTTTCACGAACCAACTTCAGTAACTATTTCCACAGCAGAAGGAGAAGAAATAAAGGAGTTTGAAACCTCTGGAAACGGTTACAATTTTGAAGCAGAACACGTAGAAAGAATGCTCAGGGAAGGCAGAAAGGAAAGCACGGAAATGACCTTTGAAAAAAGCCTGAGCCTGATCCGGCATTTAGATATGATAAGGAATAAGATAGACCTTGATTATTAGTAAAATAAAAAAGGCCTTCCATATTGTTGAAGGCCTTTTTTTATGAGTTAAGTTAAGCTTATTCAGCTCCCCACTCTTCAAGCGATTCTTTATTCATCTTCACATAAGTCTTGTCCCCGGCTTTCTCGGCCGCTGCAAGCGATTTCTTTGCTGTCTTAATAGCCTCTTCTTTTTTTCCGAGCTCGGCCTCTATAAGCGATTTTCTGCGCAGCATCCAGTAGGCATTGGGATCTGCCATATCCACTGCCTTTTTAATCCACTCATAAGCCTGCTCAAGGTCCTTTTCGGTATCGTGAAAGTAAACAGCAGAGGCAAAATAGTCTCCCGCGGTAGGACCGTTCATCACCTTCTCTATACTGGCCATTGTTTTGGCATCGGTAGGCACCTCGAATGTCAGGCTGGCCATTGTCTTTTCCCAAAGAAAATTAAGTGCAGCTGAATTGTTGGTAAGGTCATCTATCATAATGGTGAAGGTTTCCATCTCCCAGGGCAGTTCGGTAACTTCAGCCTGTGTTTTTAAGGCAACTTTAGATTCCTCCCACTCCTGAGGGGTGCCCCAATTGTTTGAATCCTTATAGAAAATCACATCCCAGCTGTCCTTCTTCGGAATGGTAAATAATGCATAAGTACCTTTGGATAAGGTCTCTCCGTTGATTATCACATCATCTGAAAAACTGATCTTTGTATTGGCATTAGCTCCTGTCCGCCACATTTCATTGTACGGAACAAGACCTCCAAAGATCTGCCTGTCCTTCATCCCGGGTCGGGAATATTCAAGGCTTACATCGGTTAGTCCAACCTTTTGTTCAACTTTCGCATAAGGACTTGGCTGTGGAGCCTGAACCTGTGCATTTACGGTAAATCCGGCAACAACAAAGCAAAGGCCTAATAAAAATTTCTTCATAATATTTTGGTTTTAGTGTTAACCAAATATAAGAATTAAGAACTATAAGCTTGTTTTAATTTAGTTTGTCTTCAGGAAAATACAATTTACATTTTGTTTAACTTATTATATTTTATTTTAAACATTCGGATGATTAATTTTACCAAAAGCATAGATATGAAGATCTACACCCTGCATACCCGTCAAAAACTTCCCATTAGTGTTGAAGAGGCCTGGAATTTTTTATCCAGTCCCGAGAACCTGAAAACCATTACCCCAGACTATATGGGATTTGATATTATTTCAAATAACGCTGAAACAATGTATCCCGGACAGATCATACAATATGTGGTAACCCCAATTGCCGGGATCAAAACCAAATGGGTCACCGAGATCACCCACGTACGGGAACCGGAGTATTTTGTGGATGAACAGCGATTTGGGCCTTATACTCTCTGGCATCACAAGCATTTTATTAAGGAGATTGAAGGCGGTATAGAAATGGAAGATATCGTAGATTATAAATTACCATTCGGGATATTAGGAAGATTAGCTCACCCCTTTCTGGTCGCTCCAAAACTGAAGGAGATTTTTAGTTACAGAAAAGAAAAACTGAAAGAGCTTTTTGGCGAGTTTGAAGAAAAACAGGAAAAAGATATAAAACTCACAAAAGCGTCCTGAATCAATAAAATAAAACAATGAAAAAGAATATTGTACTTATTGGAGGCTCAACAGGAATAGGTCGTGAAATTGCCGGTGAGCTTAATGAAAATCACAATGTAATTATAGCTTCCCGAAATTCAGGAGACCTTGAAAAGGATGGCATCACACATCTTGAATTTGATGTCACTAAAGATGATGCTGCTGCGCTAGACCTTCCGGAATCCATACACGGATTGGTCTATTGCCCCGGAAGCATCAATCTTAAGCCTTTTAAGATGCTAAAACCGAAAGATTTCGAGGAAGAAATGAACCTCAATTTCTTAAGTCTTGTAAAAGTGGTACAGGCATTATTGCCTAAACTTAAGAATGCCGAAAAACCAAGTCTGTTATTTTTCAGTACTGTAGCAGTTAAGGTGGGTATGCCATATCATACCAGCATTGCAGCAGCAAAAGGAGCCATAGAGGGATTTGCCAAATCGCTTGCAGCAGAATATGCCCCGAGTTTCAGAGTGAACGTTATTGCCCCTTCCCTAACCGATACACCGCTTGCTGAAAAACTGCTGTCCAATGATTCTAAAAAGGAAAAAATGAATGAGCGTCATCCGCTAAAAAGAGTCGGAGAAGCCAGGGATATAGCCAGGGCGGCTGTCTTTCTGCTAAGTGAAGACAGCAGCTGGATCACCGGCCAGGTATTTGGCGTAGATGGCGGACTTTCAACCCTTAACTTATCTTAATGCCACAGGAAGTAAATATATTCTGGTTCCGAAGAGACTTAAGGCTCGATGATAATGTAGGCTTCCTGGAGGCCTTGAAGGGTGAGCTTCCGGTCCTTCCAATTTTCATTTTTGATACCGAGATCCTTGATAGTCTGTCGGAGGATGATGCCCGCGTAAGTTTCATCTTTGAAAAACTCCAGGAAATGAGAAAAGAACTGCAAGAGAAATACAAAAGCTCTCTTGCAATCTACCACGGGAGGCCAGGTTCGGTTTTTAAACAGGTCCTTAAAGAGTTTACTGTTTCCAAAGTATTTACCAATCACGATTATGAGCCTTATGCCCGGGAACGAGATAGCGCTATCAAAAAACTGCTCTCTCACGAAAATATTGAATTTAAAAGCTTTAAAGACCAGGTGATCTTCGAAAAAGATGAGATCACCAAGAATGATGGTGGCCCGTATGTGGTATACACGCCCTATATGAAATCCTGGAAAGAAAAGTTCAGAAATACGGATTTAAAGATCCATTACACCAGTCAATACCTGGATAATCTCATAAAAAACAAACGGCTCCCTAATTTAAGCCTTTCGGATATAGGTTTTAGAACTTCAGAGATCAAGGTTCCCGATTATGATGTGACTCCAGGTCTCATCAGCAATTACGAGAATACCCGCAATATTCCGGAAAAGGACGGTACCTCGAGATTGGGGCCTCATTTAAGGTTCGGCACGGTAAGCGTTCGAAAAATGGTAAAAAAAGCAAACGCGGAACAAAACAAAACCTTCCTGGAAGAACTTATCTGGAGAGAGTTCTTTATGCAAGTACTTTACCATTATCCCAAAACAGTGACCGAGTCTTTTAAAAAGAAATATGACAACATCGGCTGGAGGAATAATAAGGAAGAGTTTGAAAAATGGAAAGCAGGTAAAACCGGTTATCCCTTAGTAGACGCAGGAATGAGACAGCTTAACCAAACTGGCTATATGCACAACCGCGTAAGAATGCTGGTGGGTAGTTTTCTCTGCAAGCACTTATTGATCGACTGGCGCTGGGGAGAAGCTTATTTCGCCGAAAAATTACTGGATTATGAAATGGCCTCGAATGTTGGAAACTGGCAATGGGTAGCGGGGAGCGGCGTTGACGCTGCGCCCTATTTCAGGATCTTTAATCCTACCACACAGATCGAAAAATTTGACAAGGACCATAAGTATATCAAAGAGTGGGTAAAAGAATTCGGCACTGAAGACTATCCCGATAAGATGGTAAATCATAAGGAAGCAAGGGAACGGGCCCTGGAAACTTATAAGGCCGCGGTCAGTAATTAGGACCTAAGCAGCTTTTTCGCTTTTTCAAGATCTTCAGGGGTATCTATTCCTATGGTTTGCATAGAAGTTTCAACCATTTTGATGTTCTTACCATATTCAAGGTACCTGATACATTCTATCTTTTCGGTCTCTTCCAATGGCAACATAGGCAGGTTATAAAAATCAATAAGAGCCTGTTTCCGGAAGGCATAAATTCCTATATGCTTGTAATACGTAATATGAGCTTCGGTGTTTCTTGGGTACGGAATAGGAAATCTTGAAAAATAAAGCGCGAAATCATTCTTATTGGTGATCACCTTCACATTATTAGGATTGGTGATCTCATCGCTTTCAGTCAATGCACATTTCAGGGAAGCAAGGTCTATGGCCGCAGCATCATCCTGCTGGAATACATCCAGCAATTTTTCAAGGCTGGCCTTATCGATAAAAGGTTCATCCCCCTGAACGTTCACCACTATATCCACATCCATATCCTGCACAGCCTCGGCAATCCTGTCACTCCCGCATTCGTGCTCTTCCTTGCTTTTAATGGCCTTCCCGCCAAAGCCGGTGACCTCCTCGAAGATCTTATCACTGTCGGTAACCACATAGACCTGCTGAAAGAGCCCGGTGTTTTTAGCGGCTTCATAGGTCCTTCTTATTACTGTTTTCCCTTCGAGGTCTTTCAGTAATTTCCCCGGAAACCTGCTGGCTTCATACCTGGCCGGGATCATCGCAATAATTTTTAAAGGAGTCGTATTCAAAATATAATGTTTTGGTTGCACAAATTTAGCCAAAATAGATCGGCTTTATTCCTGAAGGAAAAAATCATCCTTAAACCCGATCAGGTATAATTTATCGGTTGCACGGGTCACAGCAGTATACAGCCATCTAAGATACTCCTTCCCCACCCCTTCAGGCAGGTAAGGCTGTTCTATAAATATGGTATGCCATTGGCCACCCTGGGATTTATGACAGGTCATAGCATAGGAAAACTTGATCTGAAGGGCGTTAAAGTATTTATTATTCTTCACCTTCATAAACTTCTTATATTTTGAAGTTTCCTCGGCATAGTCTTTCATCACCTCCTGGTAAAGGTTATTGGATTCCTCATATGAAAGGGATGGCGTATTTGAAGTAAGTGTATCAAGCATTACTACAGTTTCAAAGGGACGCATCCTGGGGTAATCTACCATTTGCACCTGCACTTCGGCGAAGCGGAAACCGTAGAGTTCTTTTATTGCAAAGATCTCCAGTACTTTTATAATATCCCCATTAGCAATAAATCCGGCTTCAGAACTTGGCTTGATCCAGAAATAATTGTTCTTAACCACCATCAGGTAATCTCCGGCAGAAATTTCCTCTTCCTGGAAAAGAATACGCTGCCTGATCTGTTGGTTGTACAGGTTTGCTCTTTTATTGGAACGAACAATGATACTGGTGTCTTCATTCCCGAGGTTTTCATAGGAATCCTGGATGGCTTCCATTATATCATAGCCATCGGTAAGCCTTACCACATCGGCTTTTGGTGTAAGTTCAAACTGAAAACTTTCGTAAAACTCATCCTGCAGACATTCCCTGATACGCGTCGCATTCAGTAAAATATCACTTTCCTCGCTCTGTCTTACAACTTCATCCAGCTGAATGTGTGATACCTCCTTATTATAGGCAAACTCAAGCTTCTGCTCTTCCAGGGCCGGGCTCATATCCATCTTCACCGGCGGAAGCTGGGCAGTATCACCTATCAGGATCAGCTGGCAGTTGTGCCCCGAATAGACATACTGGATAAGATCGTCCAGCAAAGAGCCATTCTCAAAAAGCTTTGTATCTGTACTGGCGTCTGAGATCATTGAAGCCTCATCCACTATAAAAATGCTGTTCTTATGTTTATTGGGTTGTAAAACGAATTTCACCCCGGAGCCCCCCGATTTTTTAGGGAAATATATCTTCTTATGGATGGTAAAAGCCTCCTGTTTCGAATAGTTAGAAATCACCTTGGCCGCTCTACCGGTAGGGGCCATTAAAATACCCGATTTCTTTATTTTCCAGAGATTTTTAACAAACGAACTAATAATGGTGGTTTTCCCTGTACCGGCAAAGCCTTTTAAAACATAAAGTGAATCCTTATTTCCTTCTACCGCAAACTTTGAAAGTTGCTGTAAGGCTATATCCTGTTTGGCTTTAGCGGGAAACCCGAGATCCTTTAAAAGTAACTTGTAGAATGCAGAGACATTCAGTTTTTCCATAGCATTGTCATCAATTATCAAAGATAAGAAGGGATTTTTAGGGAAGAAACTTTTACGAATAAAAAAAAATTGTAGATTTGTCGTGGAACACTAGTAAATTTTAAAATAAAATTAAGAAAGCATGAGACTTGCAATTCAGTTACTTCTTTGGGTGGTAATTATTTTTCTGGCATACCTTACTTTTGATGCCGTATACCAGCCAATCCAATTTAACAAAGTTAAAGAGAAACGTTACGCTAAAGTAATTGAAAACCTTAAAGACATCCGTCAGGCAGAGCTTGCCCATAAAGAGGTGATCGGAAAATTTCAGGATAACTGGGACAGTCTTGTTGCTTTTATCGATACCGCTGAATTTGCTATTACTCAGCGTCGTGACACTACCTTCCTTGACGAAGAATATCGTAAGAACTATGGAGTTGACAGATACGTAGAAAGCGTTGTAATTGACACTTTAGGATTTGTACCTGTAAAAGACTCTTTATTTCAAGGAAACCGCGAGCGTTACACAACTATGATGAACGTACCTGTTGAAGGAGTGGATGCCAAATTTGAACTTAAAGCCGGAACAGTGAAAAAAGGAGAGTCTGATATCCCTGTATTCGAAGCTAAAGTGGCAAAAAGTGTAGTTCTTTCTGATCAGGATAAAGACCTTATCCTACAGGAAAACGAAGTTGTTTCTGTAGAGCAGGTAAACGGTCGTTATATTAAAGTTGGTTCTATGAATGAAGTTAATACTAAAGGGAACTGGCCAAAAGTGTATGGCGACGAATAAAATAGAAAACACCTTATTTAAACTGTCCATTCAGGTTAGCCTGAATGGACTTTCTTTTTGTGTTCTAAACAAAAATACCAGGGAGGTCGTTTTTTTCAAAAAAACAGACTTCAGAGAGCAACTGGATCCCATCAGAATCCTTGCTGAAATCGAGCTTCAGTATGAAGAAGAAAAGGAACTTCACCGCAATATGGATGAGGTTAACCTTATCTTCAGCAATCAGCTATACGCCCTTGTGCCTTCAGCATATTTCAGGGAAGAAGATGCTTCAAATTATTTGAAATTCAACACCAAGATCCTTCGAACCGACTTTATTGCTCACGAAGAGATTAATAGTCAGGATATGGTTAACGTTTATATCCCCTACACGAATATCATCAATTACTTTTTTGAAAAGTACGGAGAGTTCGAATACAAACACAGCAGCTCGGTTTTACTGGAAGCATTGTTAAAGCTGCCGAAGCAGAAAAAAGCGACACTGTATTTATATAATAAAGAAAAGGAATATGATCTTGTGGTTATCGAAAACGGAGAGTTGCTGCTTTGCAACACATTTTCTTATGACACCAAAGAGGATTTCCTTTATTACATTCTTTTCACCGCAGAGCAGTTAAATCTTGATCCATCCAATATGGACCTGCAATTGCTTGGTGAGATCTATAAGGATTCTGAAATTTACAAGATCGCCTACAGGTACATTAAGAATATCAGTTTTTATGAAGCCGACTTCCAAATCGAAACTTCAGAAGACCTTTCTTATAGCCTGGATGAAACCAAGGACTTTGTTCTTTTTAAATCACTTTAACTGAATGAGAATTATATCGGGATCCTCAAAAGGAAAGAAAATTACAGCACCAAAAAAGCTACCCGTAAGGCCCACTACAGATATGGCCAAGGAAGCTTTATTCAACATCCTGAACAATCATTATCATTTTTCAGGCTTGAGTGTGCTGGACCTTTTTGCAGGAACCGGGAATATCTCCTACGAATTCGCATCCCGGGGCGCAGAAAACATCACAGCAGTAGATGGTAATTTTGAATGTGTAAAATTCATCAAGAAGACTTCAGAGGAACTTGGCTTCAATATTAGTGTAATAAAAAGCGATGTGTACAAGTACCTTGAAAAAACTCCTTTAAAGGCCGATATCATCTTTGCGGACCCCCCTTATGATTTCGAAACTGAAAAATTTGAGGAAATAGCCAATATCGTTTTTAAGAATGAGCTTCTCACCCATATAGGGCAGCTTATTATTGAGCATTCCAAGCACACTGACCTTTCCAAACATCCTAAATTCATTGAGGCTCGTCGCTATGGCGGCTCTGTTTTTAGTTTCTTTGAATAGTTTTAATTTCCTATATTGAATTATGTTTAAAGTTGAAAAGATCCTTGAGCTGGACTACGCCAGCCTCAGATTCTATCCGGATTTTGTAGTCTCTGAAATAAAACCGGACATCATTTTTGATCTTTATTATCTTAAAGATCTTGTAGAAATATGTAATGATTATTTTAAAGACAGACCCTTCGTATATATTTCCCATAGAAAGAACAGCTATACTGTAAACCCTATGATCTACTTAAATATAAAGCACAATAAAGGGCTTCAGGGGATAGCTTTTGTGAGCAAGAGCGGCTCAAGCCTTATCACCGCCAATTTTGAAGGTAATTTTTCACCGGTGCCATACGATTTTTTCAACTCCCTGGACGAGGCTAAAGTCTGGGCAAACAAACTCATAAACAATTAAAAAAAGCAGGCCTGTAAGCCGGATTCTGTCTCCCACCGGGATCCTTAATCATTTATCTACGGACTTTGTTACCAAAGGCCTTTAGCTGCCTACCCTCCGGCAACGGACGGGCGATCCTTAAATGCCGGTATACATGGCATTGCACCGCATAGAGTTTACCTGATTTCACTACAGCGTTACCTGTACATTCTTTCTGTTGCACTGGTCCTGATCTCACGACCGATGGGTGTTACCCACTATGCTGCCCTACGGTGTCCGGACTTTCCTCCACGGTTAGGGCGAACCCTAAACCACAGCGATAAGGCGGCCTGCTTCCCGGCAAATGTACATCAATTTTTTTGGTCAGGGCATTGTTAATTTCTTCAGTGCATTTGTTTAAAAATAAACCGGGATGGCTTCCTTCTTAAGCCTGCTATTTTTATATTTGTTGTTCAATAAAATTCAATGGAGCATTTCGTAGTATCAGCGCGTAAGTACAGACCGCAAACCTTTAAAGATGTTGTAGGCCAGCAGGCGATCACCAATACCCTTAAAAATGCCATTGAACACAATCATCTGGCCCAGGCTTTGCTCTTTACCGGTCCTCGTGGAGTAGGAAAAACTACCTGCGCCAGGATCCTGGCCAAAATGATCAATCAGGACGGCACTCAAAGTCCTGATGAAGATTTTGCTTTTAACATCTTTGAACTCGATGCGGCTTCCAACAACTCTGTAGACGATATTCGTAACCTGATAGACCAGGTTCGCATTCCCCCTCAGGTTGGCCAATACAAGGTCTATATTATAGATGAGGTGCATATGCTCTCTCAATCGGCCTTTAATGCCTTTTTAAAGACGCTAGAGGAACCTCCAAAACACGCGATATTTATACTGGCTACTACCGAAAAGCATAAGATCATCCCAACCATCCTTTCCCGTTGCCAGATCTTCGATTTTAAGAGGATCACGGTGACCGACGCCAAGAACTACCTTTCTTATATCGCAGAACAGGAAGGAGTAAATGCCGATGAAGATGCACTTAATATTATTGCACAAAAAGCCGATGGGGCAATGAGGGATGCGCTTTCCATCTATGACAGGGTGGTCAGCTTCAGCGGCAAAGATCTAACCAGGCAGGCGGTAACCGAAAACCTGAACGTGCTGGATTATGACACCTATATGAAGGTTACAGAGCTCATCCTGGACAACAATATCCCGGGCCTACTGATTGCCTATAACGAAATTCTTTCCAGCGGTTTTGACGGACACCATTTTATCGCAGGACTGGCTTCGCATTTCAGGGACCTTCTTGTGTGCAAAGATCAGAAAACCATAGCCCTGCTTGAAGTTGGGGAACAGACCAAGACCAAGTACTTTGAACAGTCACAAAAAACTCCACATCAGTTTCTGCTGAAAGCGCTCGACCTGGCTAATGATTGTGATCTTAAATATAAAAGCAGCCATAACCAGAGATTGCTTGTAGAGCTTTGCCTGATGCAACTGGCCTCCATTACTCAGGGTGCTGAAAAAAAAAACTCTGAGCCGGCAATAATCCCGGCTGAAAACTTTGAGAAAAAATCGGTTAAGCTTAGTTCTGAAGAGAAAAAGCTTGTAAGAACCAACGAAAATGGGCAGGGAAACCAGAATCCGCCAAAAGAGGCACAGCTCCCTTCAGATGAAAATAACAATTCTGCCACGACTAATCTTCCTCCGGCCGAAAATGGCCAGTATCATTCTGAAGCCAGTCCTGCAGCAGAAGTATCGGAACCTGAAATTCCCTTGAACACCCCTGAAAAGGATGATCAGGAAGAAACTTCAGCAAAGCAAAACCAGGAACCTGCTATTCAGGAAAAGCCTGCCGAAGAAACCGTTCAGGAAAACAGCCTTCAGCAAGACACTCCTGAAATAAAGGAGGAAACTACAGAAGAAGCAAAGAAAACCACACAGGAAGAGACTCCTGCAGTTTCTCCTGAAGTGAAAAAGACAAAAGTTTCCGGGCTTTCGCTTAAGAGCATCAGTAAGAAAAAGGAACTAGAGGCAAAACAACAGGAGAGAGCACCTTCCAAATCAATTGAATTAAACGGGGAGTTCAATGAAAATCAGCTTCAGGCTGCCTGGGACGATTATGTACACAGGGTAAAGAATAAAGGAGAAAAGATCCTTGCCTCCATTCTGGAAACCGATCTTCCTACTTTAAAAGGGAAAGAGATACATCTGGAATTGCCTAATGAAACGATGAAGCTGGACCTTGAGCGCCATCAGAATAAACTTATGGGCTTCCTCAAGAACAGGCTTCAAAACACGCAGATCTCGCTGCATATTTCGGTAAATGAGACTACGGCAAAGAAGTTTGCCTTTACCCCTATCGAAAAATATAATAAACTGAAAGAAAAGAATCCTTTACTGGACGAACTTAGAAAAACATTCGATTTAGACGTATAGATTATGCTTGGTTTAAAACTTCCTACTGACCCGCGTTGGGCAGATATTGCTGAAAAGAATATTGAAGAGATTCTTATAGATCACGCTTACTGCGAGCAGAAGGCTGCATCTACGGCTATTTCCCTTATAGTGACCTATCCTGAATATTCAGAATTAGTAACGGCTATGACCGCTCTTGCCAAAGAGGAAATGAGTCATTTCAAGATGGTTCACGACAAGATTCTGGAAAGAGGTTATACCCTGGGCTGGGACCGTAAGGATGAGTATGTGTTAAAACTTCTGAAGTTTTTCCCTAAAGGAGGCAGCCGTCCTACACAACTGGTACATCGCCTGCTGATAGCTGGCTTGATCGAAGCCCGGAGTTGTGAACGTTTCAGGTTATTATCCGAAAAGCTCGAGGATCAGGAACTTGCTGAATTTTACAGGAACCTGATGGTCAGCGAGGCTAACCATTACACCATGTTCCTGAAGTTTGCAAGAAAGTTTGGAGAAGACCGCGAAGTGGTTGACAAGAAATGGCAGGACTTATTGGAATATGAAGCCGAAGTAATGAAAGACTTGGGTAAAAAAGAAAGCATACACGGCTAGTCCTTTTTCTTATCTTCATTATATAAAGATTTAATTATTCCATCGGCCAGACCAATCTTGGGAACATAGACTTTATGAGCTTTAGCCCATTTCATAGCTGAAAGATATATCCTTGAAGCCGGAATAATAACGTCTGCCCTGTCATTCTTAAGTTTTAGTTCGGTAATACGCTCTTCGTAAGAATAGGAATTCAGCAATTCATAATACTTCTTGATATAGGAAAGACTTAATGGCTTTCCCTCCTTTTTTCCACTGGTCTTAAAGATATTATTGATGTTTCCACCGGAACCTATCAGGCATATTTCTTTATATCCGGCTGTATTTTCTTTTACCCACTGCTCCATAGTTTCCCAGGTCTTATGCTCTACAAGGTCGTTAAGCAATCTAACAGTCCCTACTTTAAAAGATTTTGAAGCTATGGTATTCCCGTTGCTGTAAACGGTATATTCGGTACTCCCCCCACCAACATCAACATACAGGTAATTATGATCATTCTGAACAAGTTCGTGAAGATCTGTTGCTGCAATAATCGCCGCCTCATGAGTTCCATCTATTATTTCGATCTCAACGCCACTCTTCTTTTTTACCAGTTTAGCCACATCTTTCCCGTTCTTTGCTTCTCGCATAGCCGAAGTTGCGCAAGCCTTGTACCTTTCAATACCGTGGGCTTTCATCAGAAGCCCGAAGGCCTGCATAGTATCGACCATCCGGTCTATATTCTTTTCTGATATATATTCTCTTAAGAACACATCTTCCCCAAGCCTTATGGGGACACGAACAAGGGATGTTTTCCTGAAGTCAGTCTCTTTTCCCGCCTGTTCTGTAATGGTCATTACAAGAAGCCTCACAGCGTTAGAACCAATATCTATTGCAGCATAATTCTTTTGAGTGATCAAATCTTTAATTTTTAATTTTATCTAAATAGTAATCGTAAAGTGCAATTTGAGAACGAATCCTTGGACCCTTATTTTCTCTGTAAGCATTTACTTTATCCGGAGAAAACACCCGGGCTTTTACGTTATCTTTCCAACTGATCTCAAAATTATCCATTATTTCGTCCTTGAGCCCAGGGTCATAAATAGGACAGGATATCTCCACTCTCAGGTCGAGGTTTCTGGTCATAAGATCGGCTGAAGATATATAGACCTTAGGATTCCCGTCATTCCCGAATATAAATACTCGTGGATGCTCCAGATATTTATCCACGATACTTATGGCTTCTATATTTTCACTCAGCCCTTTCACTCCCGGTACAAGGCAACAAATTCCGCGAATAATAAGCTGAATTTTCACCCCGGCACTACTGGCCTGGTAAAGCTTATCTATCATAGGATAATCTGAAAGACTGTTCAGCTTTAGTTTTATACTTGCGGGCTTACCGGCTTTGGCATTGTCTATTTCCTGCTGGATGAGTTTTAAAAGACCAGTTCTTGTATAATGAGGCGAAACCAGTAAATGTTTATACTTGCTCACCTTGTAATTGATCTCGAAGAAATCGAAAACCTTGTTAACTTCCTTGAGTATTTCAGGATCTGATGTGAAAAGCGTGTAATCTGTATACACTTTAGAGGTAGCCTCATTGAAGTTTCCGGTACTTATAAAGCCGTAACGCTTAAGTTTCCCTTCCTCTTCTCTTTCTACAACACAGGTTTTACAATGCACCTTTAAACCGGGAACACCAAAGATAAGCTTTACGCCTTCCTCCTGCATCTGTTCAGCATAACGGATATTGGCAACTTCATCGAACCTGGCTCTTAATTCGATCTGAACGGTAACCCTCTTCCCGTTCTTCACTGCATTAATAAGCGAGCTGGCTATATGCGAGATCTTTGCCAACCTGTAGATGGTGATCTTTATGGTTCTTACCTTAGGATCTAATGCCGCTTCCCGCAAAAACTTAACGGTATATGCAAAAGTCTGGTAAGGAGCATGTAAGAGAAAGTCTTTTTTTGCTATTCCGCTAAATAAGCTGGTTTGCAGGATAAGGCCCGGAATCGGCAGAGCTTCTTTCCTTTCATAAAGCAGACTATCTTTCCCAAGACTGGGGAAGTTCATATAATCCCTTCGGTTATGATAACGTCCTCCGGGGATAATGCTGTCTGAAGAGTCTATACCCATCTTATTCATTAAATAAGAAAGGGTGTCTTCGTCTATATTCATATCATAAACAAAACGAACCGGATCTCCTTTAATCCGGTCTCTTACACTGGAGGAAATCTTTTCAATAAAGCTTTTACTAAGATCACTGTCTATATCCAGTTCGGCATCCCTGGTGATCTTGATCATATGAGCTGTGATGCTCTCATATTCAAAAATATTGAAGATCGTCTGAAGATTGAATCGGATAAGATCATCCAGAAGGATTATATATTTCTTCCCATTTTCTTCGGGCAGAACCACAAAGCGGTCTATACTTCTGGGGATTTCAATAAGCACATATTTCTTTTCCTGAACAGGACTTTCCAAAACCTTGTGAATATCCTTTTCAGGTTGCTCCTCCTTCATTACCATCTTTACTGCAAGATATGCCGCACTGTCTTTAAGGGAAGGGATTTCGGGCAGATCATTCAGGATGATGGTTACAAGGGCAGGACTCACTATCGACAGGAAATAATTCTTTAAAAAATCCTTCTGAGAGTCACTTACCTGCTCCTCATTAATAATGTAAATATCGTGATTCTGAAGACGGGTCTGTATATCTTCAAGGATGGAAAGACTGTCTGCCTGCTGTTGGATCACGATCTTGGTGATCTCTTCCAGCAGCTTACTGGCTTTAATTCCACCAAGCACCCGCTTACCGGCCTTCCCGGCAAGGTCTATCCTTTTTACTGTGGCATACCGAACCTTGAAGAACTCATCGAGGTTATTCGAGAAGATCCCGAGAAAACGAAGTCTTTCGATGAGGGGAACGGTTTCATCCTCGGCTTCCTGAAGCACCCTTGCATTAAATTGTAACCAACTGATCTCCCTGTTAATATATTTCTTATCCTGCATATATTACCTTAGATTCTTAGGCAAAAGAGTTACTAAAGTTCTCCCCTGCTCTATTTCCTTCCAGTGATCTACTTCAAAATCGATCACACAAAGACCTGTGGTTGGTAAATTATCAAGAGGCTTATCTCCAAGCCGGTTCACCAGGGAAGTCATTGCAGGATTATGACCAAAAACCACCAGTTTATCTATAGAGTCAGGACAGGACCGTATTTTTCGAAGCAGGGCTGAATCATCAAAGGTGTATAGTTCATTTTTAACTTCAAAATTTTCATCTGCCACCTTTAGTCCTTCTTTGAACATTTTAGCTGTTTCGTGTGCTCTTACTGCCGGGCTTGTCCAGAAGGTTGCCGGTGGCATATAGAATTTCTCGAATGCCGAAATTACGTGTTTGGCATCATTAATAGCTCTTTTCTTCAGGGGACGTTTATTATCCGGAAGATCATTCTCCCAGGAAGATTTACCGTGTCTTACCAGTACCAATTGTTTCATAACCTAAGGTGCTAATCGTTTAACATTCCAGTTCTTTTCACTCTCCACTTCATAAAGGATCCGGTCGTGCAGGCGATTTACCCTGCCCTGCCAGAATTCAAAGCTTTTGGCCTTCACCCTATAGCCTCCCCAATGCGCAGGCTTGGGTACTTCCTGACCTTCAAATTTATCCTCGAAATACTTCAGGCGCTCTTCGATCTCAGCTCTTGAAGCCACGGGACTACTTTGATTAGAGGCCCAGGCACCCAACTGACTGCCGCGCGGCCTGGTCTTAAAGTAATCTGTTGCCTCTTCTTCTGAATTCTTTGTTGCTTTCCCCTTGATTATCACCTGTCGCTCCAGGCTGGGCCAGAAAAACGTAAGACAGACCTCTTTGTGCTTTTCTATAGCCCTTGCTTTTTCCGAATTATAGTTGGTATAAAAAACAAAGCCTTCTTTATCAAAAGATTTAAGAAGGACTATCCGCGCCTGAGGAAAGTTATCTTCCCCAACAGTAGATAAGGTCATAGCATTTACCTCTGCTATCCCGGGATGGCTTTCGGCCTCCTCAAACCAGGCCGCGAAAAGTGCTGTTGGGTGATTTGGTATTCTGTCTTCAAGCAATTCACTCTGCTCGTAAGACTTTCTATAATCCTGAAGGTCTTTTTGCATAATCTTGGGCTTTGCTGCAATTTACGAGTTTTAAGCAGAAGCGGGAAAATATTTTATCTGAGAATAAAAGTTTTTTATCGACTTTATTTTCGATATTAGTTAGGTAAAGCTCCCCTTGTAAAGGCTATGTTTTTAACCCCGAAATCGGGCACTGTTTTCTTCTGAATTTTACCGGTTTCCCCCTATTGATTTTTATTTATACGTAGTTGTCCGAACACTTGTAACAATTAGTAAATGAGGGATTTCCCCCCATTTAAACTTAAGATCTTGTGCATTTGAACGAATAAAAATGTAATTACATCTAAAAAAACTCAAATAACTTTTTTAGAGGTTTATTTGTGGTAATTTTACATCATAATAACATTATAATAGAGTCACCCCCACACTTCTCTATAGGTAAATCCCCCCAATTTTTACCAGATGTTATCACCCCACATTTTATGATTTTAAAGTAATTCTCTCCCCAAGAGAATAATAATTGATTTCCCTAATAAATTGTTACGGACAAAAGCCTGCTTATGCTTTCAAGTGTTTTAATGAAAAAATGCTGATGGTGATTTTAATGGATTATTGTAATTCTAAACATTACGACTATGATTTGGAAAACTACTATTGCTAAAATGTTTCCCTTTTTTAACACCTCTATGATAGAGGCAGCCAAATGCTTATTTTGGGGAAGCGTTAAGCAGACCGGTCTGAAATTAATCGGTTTGATGATGATGGTTTCTTTAGGGATGCAGGCGCAGAACGGAAATAACCCCGGTGAAGAAACCAACAATATTATTGTTGGAGACGATTGTATTGAATTTATTAGCTGCCCGGCAGATCAGACTGTTTGTGCAGATTCCTATAACGATGAGGGACTCCTGGGAGCCGAGGTTACCTGGGATACTGCTGTGAGCACCCAAACCTGTACCGGTACCGGAAGTGAAGGCAATTTCCAGATGTTATTCGAGCTGAACGAAGAACTTCTTTCTCAGGATTGTTGGGACTTCAATTATATACAAAGGGTAGGAACCCAAGGAGGTTATGTAAAACTATTCTCGAGTAACGATCAACTTGGCACCGAGCAATCTATTATCACCACCCCATACCTGATATTAAATAACGGCTCTGAAACTTCTATAGAATTAAATTACGACAACGGCAACTATACCGTACAATTATTTTTAGTTGATGAAGCAGGCAATGAATATCCAAGCGGAGGGCCCACTCCGGTAAATGGAAATACCACCGTTTATGAGTTTACCACCCAATTACCTACAGGATCTGTAGGTGTTTATCGAATAAAATATGTCTTTGATTACACAGGTGCCAAACCTTCTAATGCCAATACAGGAGACACTGTTATTGCGGTAGACGGTATTCTTTATGATGATGGTTGTAGTGGCGGGGTAGACTTTACAGTTACAGGACCAAGCCAGGGATTCTATCCTGTAGGTTCACACGACCTGGTATACAAAGCTACTTACACTGCTCCCGATGGATCGACAAAGACCAAGACCTGTTCCTTTAATATAACAGTTAGCGCTTTAGACGTTCAAATTACAAATGTTCAGGATGCCAGTTGCAATACAAGTGCCGATGGCTCTATCACGGCTCAGGCCAGTGGTGTGAACGGAACAGGAACCGAACCTTTTGAATATAGTATTAATGGAACAGATTTTCAGCCCGACGGAACCTTTACCGCGCTTTCACCAGGGATCTATAATATCACTGCAAAAGATGCAAACGGATGTGCCTTTGTTTCAGGCGATGTAAATGTAGAGGCCTCAGATACCGAGGCTCCTGTACTCACCCCTCCTGCGGATGATACCGTGGAAGGTTGTGATGTTTCTGACATAACAAGTTTGCCTTATTCAGAGACCGCAACAGAAATCAGCGTACAAGAATTTGAAAATATTGGTGGTAGCATTTCTGATAATGGAACTATTGCCTCTATTACCTACCAGGATTCCAACAATGCATCTTTTCCTGTTCTGGTAACAAGAGTCTTTACAGTTAATGATGCCTGTGGAAACAGTGTTCATGATAGTCAGACCATAACTATTGAGGACAACACAGCTCCTGTGCCTGATGCAGCAAGCCTGCCGACAGTAACAGGACAATGTAGCGCAACGGTGAGCAATGTACCTACCGCTACCGATAACTGTAACGGAAGCATCAACGGTACTACTACCGATCCGTTAACCTATTCCGAACAGGGAACCTATACTATTGTATGGACCTTTACCGACAGTGAAGGAAATTCTTCCACACAGAACCAGACCGTAATTATAGATGATACTACTGCGCCGGTGGCCGATGCAGCAAGCCTGCCGACAGTAACAGGGCAGTGTAACGCAACAGTGAGCAATGTACCAACCGCTACCGATAACTGTAACGGAAGCATCAACGGTACAACCACTGATCCGCTTTCCTATTCAAACCAGGGAACCTATACCATTGATGG